>JBJEFM010000215.1:0-5739 GCA_051874035.1 Bacillus sp. (in: firmicutes) | reverse complement strand
ATGATAGGTGGGGGATGAAGGAAAACCCCCACCTATCAAAGATTCACTTTATATCCCTGACGTGATTATGCGGCAATGCAGGGGCGATTACAGAAGACAAAGAAAGCCAAGCAGGCTATACGGATCGTATAGATTGCTTGGCTTTTCTCCATTATGAAAGGAAGGGATTATGCAGCGTCTCCCCAAATTTCATTTACCCATTCCGGGTGATCGATGAATGGGTTGCGGTTATGTTGGTAATCGTTGTAGATGACTTCATTGCGATTTCTTTCAAAGTCATCTACTGGGTCAAGCTCATTCCATTCTAATAGAACGGATAATTTTCCATGAAGAGGTTCCGGATATGTGCTTACACGGTCTGCAAGCTCCAAGTCGACTTCGCCGTCAGTTCCTTCATAGCGGACTGCCATATAGAATAGCATTCTCGCAATGTCGCCTTTTACACGGTCAGCCGGCTCCCATGAATCAGAGTCGTATTTATTGTCGGTTGCTTCTTTGTGGGGCGTTCCGCCGTTATCAAAGTCTAAATGTCCTCTGTCACTATTCACAGAAGCATCCGCTGCGCGTAAATGATGAAGATCTGTCCCCGGTCCTTTGGCTGTTCCGAATTGGCCATGGGATTTTGCCCAAACATGCTCGCGGTTCCAATCATTCACATTAGGGCCGAATGTATCCTTCGCTTGTGAGCGCCCAGTATACAGCAGAAGCACGTTATCTGGATTGTTCGGATCTTCATCCGTATCTCTTAAAGCATATTTTACTTCGTCATACGTTAATTCTGTATGTCCCTTAATGATGTTATGCAGCGCTGTTTTTAATTCTTCGCCCGTTTTTCCTTCTGCATTAGCGTAATAGCCGTCTACATCAGTTTCAGGAGCGGATGGCAGTACAGGAGAGGGGATCCCCGGTCCTGCACTGTTGTAGAATTTGATATTGCTTGCATCTACACCATCTTTAACGGTCCACTTTTGAACGTTTTCTGCGCCTTTAATCTTATTGATGTTGGCATTTTCAATCACAACTTCCTGAACGGCCGCGCCTTTGAAATCTACAGATGAATTTGCTTCGGCAGCGTTAAGGATGACTTTCGTTGATGCCAATCCTTCACCTTTCAGCGTTGCGGAGGCTTTAACGGTAATACCTTCTGCAATAGAAGAATCCGCACTCATAGTAACCAATGAATTCTCGGTATTAACGGATAACTTGTTTGATTTGAATTTTGATAAGTTATATGTTTTCGCAAATGTTTCTTCTTTTTGTTTTTGAAGCGTTGTTTGGATCAATACCGGGTCATGGTCACTTGCGCGGCCATGCTCTTCCATGAACGAAGAGTTGATATGGACGATGTCCACTTCAGTGTCGGCAGCCATGTTATTGGATACCAAGATATGGTCTAATACTTGCGAGTTACCTTGATAAGAGTAAGAGTAACGTTTTTCAAAAGGCACTTGGTCAATCATGTTGATCAATTCATTGCCTTTTACAATTTGCAATGGATTAGAGAATTCAAAGTCATTGAAGTCCCCAAGCAAGACAACGTTCGCATCCGGATTTTCTGCTTTAATTTCTTTAACGAAATTATTGACAACTGTTGCGATCTTATTGCGTTGTACTTCACTTTTTAGAACGACCGGCTGTGTTTTACCGAATAACGGCATGTCGCCGCGTTTAGAGTTTGTGTGATTAGCGATTACAACCACTTTTTCGCCTTTGAATTCAAATTGTGCAGCTAATGGCTTGCGGCTTGATTTAAAGGCTTCATTCGTTGGGTCGATGCGGCCCGGGTTTAAAGTAAGACTGTTATTTTCATAACCGACAGCCTGAGTGGCTGTACCCTTTGTTCCTTCTGATAACATGACGCGTTCAGGGTTATACAAGAAACCTACACGGATGTTTCCGCCGGCAGCTCCGCCGTCCTGATTGTTTACAGGAGCGATATCTGTGAATGAGTATGTTGGTCCGCCAAGCGCAGCGATTTTGTCAATCAGAACTTTGTACGTTTGATCTGCACTTGAGTTGCCTGAGTCTGTTTCTCCATCATTATCCTGAATCTCTGTTAATTGAATGATATCAGGCGTTTTCAAGTTCGTGATGATGGCTTGTGCAATCTTTGTTACTCTCGCATCTTCTGTTACCGCTGAGAAATTCTCAACGTTATAGGTTGCGATTGTTAATTTTTCCTCATTTTTTTCGATTGCTGTTACTTCACGTGCTGTTGTTCCTTCTACTAAAGTAGGCAGTTCATTTTTATTTGGGATCACCATATAGTTGCTGTAGCCATAGCTAACAACACCTTTAAAGGAACCATTGAATGAGTCGCCTGCTTTCGCAACGAAAGAGTTGTTATTCAAGTCGATGGTAATGCGTTCAGGGTTCGCATCTTCGAGAGTGAATTTCAATCCGCCTGCGTTTGTGTTTGTCTCAACGCTGCCGGGAACGACAACTAGATCTCCGTAGCTTTGCGGAGCGACAACCTTTGGATTCTCGATCTCGACATACATGCCTTCCAAGCTTTCGTAGAAGTCGATTCCGTCTTCTTCCGGATCAAATTCTGCAAAAGAATCATTGTCAATGATTTCAGTTGGAGCGATGCGGTCCTTGCCGATTACGATTGGTGCAGGCAATTCATGTCCGCTTTCTTTCTTTGTGAAAGAGGATGCTTTGATTCTTGTAACAGGCAGATCTGTCGTATTTCGGTCAGAATAGCCTTCGTTTAGGTATTCTTCAACGGTTCCTGTTACGGAAACAACATCTCCGACTTGAAGTCCGTGTGAAGCTTTGTTCACTAGAATACCTTCAGATGTTTTATCGTCGTTGTCAGGCTGTAAATCTTGCATGTAGAAATTGCTTCCGTCTTTTACGAACGTAACAATCCCTTCAATGTCGCTTACATTTTGATTTTCGAATTGAGAATAGTGTCCGGCACCTTGGATATGGTGGATTCTCATTTCGCCTGTCATGATTGTATAAGTGAAAGTAGCAACCGATGAGCTTGTTAAGCCATCTTTTACAGCGATCGCTTTAATGGTTGCATCTTCAGTAAGCGTAATAGGTGCGTTATATACAGTGCTGGCTGTTGTCGGTTCTTCGCCGTTCACTGTGTAGTAAATCGTTGCACCGCTTGTATTCGTTGTTAGAGTGATTTCTTCGCCGGCTTTTATGAAACCCGAGCCTGGAGTTGCGACAACCGGCTGTACTTTAGAAGCGTCTGCGACAATGTCGGCCGCATTTCTAGGAATCAGCTGATAGGTTTCTTTGTATTGCCCTAATACACCCGTGATTGTATCGTATGTTGCACCGACTGTCAGAAGGGCAGCATCATCTGGACGGATCACGAATGTTGCCCCATCCGGAGTAGAAGCGGTAAAGTTCTTACCGTCAGTTGATTCGATCGTTACCTTTTCTAAAGTAAGCAGCATGGCTTCTTTATCTTCTTGCAATTGGCCAGGCGTTACAATTTGAGGTGCTGGAACGGTTGTTTTCTCAATGACAGTTACGTCGGATTTCTTTACTTCCAGTTCCAATAGGTTTTGGTATTGCGTTAACTTTCCTTTAGCTTGAACACGGTCACCGATTTCAACTTCCTGGCCGGCTCCGTATAATACGATCCCGGCGTCGTCGTCCTGGATATAAACCGTGTTAGTTGGTGAACCGAATGTTGCTGTTACGACCCCGGTCGTCATTGCCGTTTCATTAAGAGCTAATTGTCTTACTTCTTTAATCGGCATGGATGATAATAGGGTATATTCGAATGTTGCAACATCACTGTTTTCTAAACCATCCGCAATGGCGATGGCTTTAATGGTTGTTGCTTCCTTAATTGTAATTGGCCCTGTGTACAATGTACTTGCGGCAGTAGGATTTTCTCCGTTAGTCGTATAGTAAATAGCTGCACCGGAAGTCGAAGTAGATAGTGTAACCTCCGTGCCAGCTTCTACTCTGCCGGTTACGTTCGCTTCAACCGCTGCTGCTTTATTCGGGTTTTCTGCAGAATCTTCCACGAATGCGATGGCAGTAGGCGATTTAATTCCAGGCGTACTGAAGTAAGCCTGAAGGGTACCAGTAACTCGGATTTTTTTGCCGATGTTCGTTGGATTTGTCGCTAAACCAAATTCAGTGCGGAACTTGGAAGGAAGCTGAACAGGCATGATTTTGCCAGGGTCTGTCTCATCCATTGAACTAGCGATTGCTAAATTGTTATCGTCCTTAATTTTACTAGGATCATCCGTGTAATTATTGGTAGCTATAGTATAGCCGACAATATAGCCTTCAACTGTTGCTGTACCTGAATTGTTTGCAATGGCTTCCTCAACTGTCAATGCAGATTCAACCGTTGCGGCCGTAACTTGATTAGCCGGGAAGGCTGGCGATATTAAACTCAATAAAAGGGTGAAAACTAGAACCATACTCAATATGGAACGGTGGGATTTCTTCATTTAACACACTCCGTTATGTTGTTTCTTGGTATTTGTACGTATTAAAGCAGGGTTTCGCCTGAAACTTCTACAGCATTGAGGTTGAACTCTGAACCTGTGAAGCCGGTTAAATCCAAGTCTCCTGTAACTGTGATGTTTGAAATCGTCAATTCTTCGTTTGAAGTTCCTTTAATCGTCAAATTACCGTTAACAACAGCGTGTTCCAGAGTGTCGCCGTTCTCGATATTAACTACAATATCCCCTGTATGGGTTTTAGGGCTGTCTGCTGTTCCATTAAATTGGTCTGCTGTAAGAGTTGTCGGTTGTTCAGAAGCCTCTCCAGCAATGTCCACAACACGGCCTTCGATTTGTGGATCAACTGTTCCTAAGTTCTTAACATGATCTCTTAAGTTTTCCCAATCACTTAGACCTAAATCTGTTACTCTTCCTTCTTCATATGCTTTCTGGAAAACAGTGTATCCGTCTCCGCCTTTTGCAGTGAAAGCATTTGTAGCTACTACATATGTTTTTGATGGCTGCAGGTCAACGAATCCGTCTGCTTCTTTCACTTGGACTTTTTGAACACGTTCTCCTGCTGGTTTTGAGCTATCATACGTGTATTTCAATCCGGAAACGTGCAAGAAACCGCCGTTTTCAGCAGGCGCTAAGCGTACGCTATGCTCCAATGCTTCGATTATTTCTGCACCTGTCAGTTTCATCGTTGCCAATGTGTTTCCGAATGGAAGCACTGCCAAGATTTCTCCCAGTGTGATTTCACCTTGGTCGATTCCGTCACGGATTCCGCCGCCGTTTTGGAACGCAATGACAGTATCTTTGTTGTATTCTTTTGCTTTATCAAGCATGCCGTCCGTAATCAAGTTTCCAAGCTTTGTTTCGTTTTTACGCACACTTGGTTTTGTTGCATCTCCGCCGTCACGCGGGTTATCCAATGCTTCAACAGCTGTTCCGCCGGATGGCGTATTCTTTAGTTCTTCAATTTTAGAAGAATATTTCTTTAGCATTTCAGCAGCTTCAGCATCTTCTTCTTTGTCTGCTACTTTGATCAATTGACCTGCTTGGCCGACAACTTTACCGTCTTTATCAAATTCAACATCGACAGTTCCTAAGAAGTCGCCGTATTGATAAGCTTGGACAATGACAGTCGGGTCTTTTTCATTCCCGTTTTCATCTTCAGTTACGACCACCGGTTCCTGCAGTTCATTATGACTGTGGCCTCCGATGATAAGATCGATGCCGTCCACTGCAGAGGCTAATGTTAAATCGTTGTCATAGGCAGGATTATCATCGAAACCTAGATGTGATA
>JBJEFM010000214.1:0-5810 GCA_051874035.1 Bacillus sp. (in: firmicutes) | reverse complement strand
ATAGGTGGGGGATGAAGGAAAACCCCCACCTATCAAAGATTCACTTTATTAAAGAGAGTTGAATGATGATAGCAAGGAGAGTAGAACATGGAACTGATTCAACAGCTCGTAAACGGGCTTTCACTTGGTAGTATTTATGCCCTTATTGCACTCGGTTATACCATGGTATATGGAATTGTCAAACTCATCAATTTTGCTCACGGCGATGTGTTCATGGTCGGTGCATTTGTTGGTTTTTATTCTATTACTATATTAGATTTGCCATTCCTGCCTGCTCTTGTATTGGCTATGGCGGTGTGTGCGGTATTCGGCGTACTTATTGAACGGATCGCATACAAGCCGCTTAGGAATGCGACGAGAATCGCCGCTTTGATTACAGCGATCGGTGTTTCATTGCTGATTGAATACGGTTTTATTTACTTCCGCGGAGCACAGCCTGAAGCTTATCCCAAGGATGTGCTGGCTTCTAGGAATCTGGATATTTTCGGCGTGACAATCAACAGCCAATCATTGTTGATATTCGGCATTTCATTATTACTTATGATTATCTTGACCGTTATTGTACACCGAACAAAAATCGGAAAAGCAATGCGCGCTGTATCCTTTGATGCAGATGCTGCGAAACTGATGGGAATCAATGTTGATAATACGATTTCAGCTACATTTGCGATTGGTTCGGCATTGGCGGGGGCAGCCGGTGTGATTTTTGGCCTTTATTATATAAAAATCGAACCTTTAATGGGCATTTTGCCTGGTTTAAAGGCGTTTGTGGCGGCTGTTCTGGGCGGAATCGGCATTATTCCGGGAGCGATGGTCGGTGGCTTGCTCCTCGGCGTCATCGAAGCATTGGTCAGTGCGGCCGGTTTCTCATTATGGCGTGATGGTGTGGCATTCATCGTTTTGATTTTAATCCTGATATTCAGGCCTCAAGGCTTGTTCGGAAAGAATAAAAAAGAAAAAGTATAGGGGAGACAAAAGTATGATGACATTTATGCGGGCAAAGGGATTTTGGCTCTCGATTTTACTTGCAGCCATTCTATTCGCCGTCATCCAAATGATGATCGGCGGCGGAGCGTTAAATCCTTTTTACGTAAATACATTAATGTTTATCGGTATCAATATTATGTTGGCGGTAAGCCTTCATCTGATTATCGGTATAACAGGCCAGTTCTCCATAGGACATGCAGGTTTTTTGGCGGTAGGCGCATATGTCTCCGCCATTATGACAATGAAGCTTGCGATGCCTTTCACTGTTTCGCTGCTTGCCGGGGGGATTGCGGCAGCGCTCGCCGGCTTGCTGATCGGCATTCCGAGCTTGCGGCTGAAAGGGGACTATTTAGCGATCGCAACACTTGGATTCGGGGAAATCGTAAGGATTTTCTTATTGAATATGGATTATGTCGGCGGAGCAAGCGGCATGCAGGTATCCCATCTCACTACTTGGCCTTGGGTGTTCGGCTCCGTGCTACTGACCATTTTGGTGATCCGTAATTTTACGAACTCTACACATGGGCGTGCGTGCATTTCTGTCCGTGAAGATGAAACGGCTGCGGACTCAATGGGGATCAATACAACTTATTATAAAGTTGCGGCGTTTGCAATCGGCGCATTCTTCGCAGGGCTGGCCGGCGGCTTGTATTCGCATAACTTCTATATTATCCAACCCGGCAATTTCGGTTTCTTGAAGTCGTTTGATATTCTCATTTTCGTGGTGCTTGGTGGGCTTGGCAGTTTATCCGGTTCTGTGTTGGCAGCGATTCTTTTGACATTGGTGACGACATTCCTTCAGGATTATCCGGATACAAGAATGATTATTTATAGTCTTGTCTTGATTGTCATGATGATTTATCGCCCGCAAGGACTAATGGGAACGAAGGAACTCACCAGTCTCTTCAAGCGTAAAGGAGGGCATAAACATGACAACAAACAAACCACTGCTTAAAGTGGATGGGGCGGGCATCCAGTTCGGGGGATTGAAGGCTGTATCCGGTGTGGATATGGAATTGTACTTCGGCGAATTGGTTGGGCTGATCGGTCCGAACGGAGCTGGGAAGACGACATTCTTTAACTTGCTGACAGGCGTATATGTACCTACAGAAGGCAGTATTTCTTTAGGCGGAGAGGATTTACGGAAGCTACCCCCTTATAAAATCAATCAAAAAGGAATTAGCCGCACCTTCCAAAATATCCGCTTGTTCGGTGATTTATCCGTTATCGACAATGTTAAAGTAGCTTATCATTCCTTGTCGAAGCATGGCATGATAAGCTCCATTTTACGCTTGCCATCTTACTTTAGCGGTGAACGTGAGATGGAGGAGAAAGCGATTGAATTCTTAAAGATTTTCAATTTGGATATTTATAAAGATGAATTGGCGAAGAACCTGCCATACGGGCAGCAGCGCCGTTTGGAGATCGCCCGCGCCTTGGCGGCGAACCCTAAATTGCTGCTGCTCGATGAGCCTGCTGCCGGCATGAATCCCCAGGAAACACATGAATTAATGAAGTTAATCAGCTTCATCCGCGGGAAATTCAACCTGACCGTCTTGTTGATCGAGCATGACATGCCGCTTGTCATGGGTGTTTGTGAACGGATTTATGTGCTTGACCATGGCCAATTGATCGCGCATGGCAAGCCGGAAGAAATCCGCAACAATCCAAAGGTAATTGAAGCGTATCTCGGTGAGGAGGTTACATCATAATGTTGAAGATTGATGACATCAATGTGTATTATGGCAATATCCAAGCGCTCAAAGGTGTATCAATGGAAGTGAACCAAGGGGAAATTGTAACGCTGATCGGAGCGAATGGCGCAGGTAAAAGCACACTGCTTAAAACCATCTCGGGACTTCTTAAGCCGAAACGGGGAATGCTGTCGTATGAAGGGAAATTGATTGGCGGCAAGCCTGTGCAATCCATCGTGAAAATGGGGATTTCCCATGTGCCCGAAGGCCGTCGTGTATTCGCGAATATGACAGTGGAGGAAAACCTTGAGTTAGGGGCTTATCTACGTAAAGACAAAGCGGGAATCAAGCAAGAGATGAAGCGGGTATATGAGCTTTTTCCGAGATTGTTAGAACGGCAGAAACAGTTGTCAGGCACGCTGTCCGGCGGCGAGCAGCAAATGCTTGCGATGGGAAGGGCGTTGATGGCGAAGCCTAAGCTATTATTATTGGATGAGCCCTCCATGGGCTTGGCGCCGCTGTTGGTCAAGCAAATCTTCCAGATCATTGAAGAGATTAATAAATCAGGCACTACGGTGCTTCTTGTTGAGCAGAATGCCAATCTGGCGCTGTCCATCGCCGACCGGGCCTATGTGGTGGAAACGGGGCGGATCGTGCTTTCCGGCGATGCCCGTGACTTGATTGCCAGTGAAGATATTAAGAGCGCTTATCTTGGCGGTCATTAAAATCATAGAGTGATGAATGAACTCCTAGTTTTAGGAGTTTTTTTGTTGATTGGCACCAGTAGAAGGCATGTGTTTATCCCGTTTAACAGGTACTAAGACTCCCACTTCAACACAGCAGTGAAAGCGCAGATGTGTAAGTGGGAGATCAAGTACCTGTAACAACTAAGGTTGGTTCATCTAATGATGGGTGGGGGATGAAGGAAAACCCCCACCTATCAAAGATTCACTTTATTGAAAGATGGAAGCCTATTCAATCATGCTGCCCTGGTAAGCTTCAAATAAGAGAATGGCCGCCCATTCTCTTATACTTCTTCATCAAGCGATAAGAGGGGAGTGATTCCCGCTTTTTCCGCATCTTCCAACCGATAGCTCAGGAGCATATATTGATAGGTTCCTTCCTGTTTTCGTTCTTCTTCCGTCAATGTAGACAGAATGTGGTCTTCGGCTATTTCTTGTTGATTTTTCCTGCTTCTCATGAAATCCAGCATAGATATGCGCCAGTCTTCCGCTGTCATAACATCGCTCATCATCGTAAACATAACTTGGTAAGGAATCTTAGTGAGTTCAATTCCTTTTGCCTTTTCGTCGCGTACAACCTCTAAGCTCTTTTGCAATAATTTCAGGGCAGGTTCGATTTGCCGGTACAATAAAGAAATTGTCAGATCAATTTGTTCGGCTTGTTTTTGGATATCGCCTGTAATTTGTTTGTTCTTCAAATCGATTGCTTGATAATACTTTTCCACTAGGTTGCCAAGTGTCTTTATTTCCGTTACTTGCAGCAGCTCGGCATCTTCAAGTTTCTTGACGTGATAATATAGGCGAGATGGCTGTTCGTTCAGTTTCTCAGCCATTTGCTTCACCGTTATTGGTTCATCCGATGCAAGATGAAGGATACGGACCCTTCTGGCATCGGACAGAAGCTTCATTAATTTGAGCGATTGATCTTTCATTCTTGCCATAACAGATAATCCCACCTATATTAAATAGTTTTTGTTCTTTATTATATGCCGGTTCATTAAGGCAGAAATGTTAGTTGTGCGACCAAATGAGTTTATTGCCTGCCAGTAGGATGATAATGAAGACAGTCAATATGCTGCCGGCGTGCAAAATGATAGTCGTAATGGAAAGGCCCATACTTACGAATAAAGATACAATGCCTAAGGAAACCGGAATGAATCCCATCGCCGCTGTGCTAAGAAGACTCTGAATTCTACCAATCATAGCGGGGTCCGTCACTTCTTGAACAAGGGAAGTTGATAATATATTAGTGAGTGCCAAGCATATGCCTGAAAGAAGTAATACCGCTATTCCTTGCCATAAATCTTCAATCCGGCTGAATAAAACGGAACAGATTCCCAATAATCCGATCGTTGAGATGCAGATGAATGCCCGCTTCTTCTTGATATTTAGCACTCCAATCAAGATGGCGCCGGCAATCATGCCAAGGGCAAGGGAGCTTTCTAAATAACTTAAGTTCAGCACGTTGCCGTTTAATTTCTGGTCGACGATTAAAGGCAGACCGATATTTAGAGGCCCGACTAAGAAGAAATTGACGCATAATGATGTTCCCATCAATAAAACGAGAAACGGAATAGCCTTGACATACTGGATGCCTTCTTTAAATTCATCAAAAAAAGTAGTTGTGTTTTCTTTGGTGGATGGTTTAACATGTATTTTTTCGTTGATCAAACGAATAAGAATGGTGCTGATCAGGAGCATAATGGCAGTGAAGGCGAAAACGCCGGGAAAGCTGCCTAATTCAATGATGAAGCCTGCGATGATTGGTCCGAGAAGCAGTGTGAGCTGATTGGTTGTTTGCAGGACAGAGTTGCCTTTCACTAATTGTTCTTTGCCGACAATCTGCGGGAGCATGGATGAAGCTGCCGGCCAAAAGAAGGCATCCAGGATTCCATAGAGAAGAGCGAATACGCCAAGCAGCCAAATATTCATTGCGTCTATCAGCAATAAGCCTACTAATATGAATATAAGCGAGCTTCTTACACTGTTGGATAGGAACATGATGGTCGAGCGTTTCATCCGGTCGGCCAGTACGCCGCCGACGGACATGAGAAGCAATCTTGGTATGGTTGTCAGCATCATAATGATTCCGAGTGCTGCCGGCTGCTTCAATTCTTTTAAAATGTACCATGTTTCTGTCAGGATGTAGATGCTTAACGCCAGTCCGCTGAAAATGCTGGCCATCCATACAAACAAAAACTGTCGATTAACGAAAATGCCGGTTGGCGCTTTTTCCGGCTTGATCGTTTGAGTAGCTTCCGAATTCATGGGAACCCTTCTTTCAAATATTTTTTATCCCGTTTAACAGGTACTAAGACTCCCACTTCAACACAGCAGTGAAAGAGCAGATGTGTAAGTGGGAGATCAAGTACCTGTAACAACTAAG
>JBJEFM010000213.1:0-6016 GCA_051874035.1 Bacillus sp. (in: firmicutes) | reverse complement strand
GATCATTTCAATTTCTTTTATCTCGATATTCATCCAATCCCCCTTTTTACCACATAACCCAACCTTCTCTCGGCTGAACCTTCCCTTTTAAAAATCGGTCAAATGTCAAAAAGATAACGGACTGTTTGGACCTGTTGAAATGCATTGCTATCTCTTCAAGAGGTATATCCGCTTTATACATGCGGTCAAATTCCCTAACCATTCCATGTGTCCATAGAAAATCCGTATCTTTCAAATTATCCAAAGCCAGATAAACATCGGAGTCGATTATTTTCCCCTTGTGGTCGCCAAATTCGTCTTTTATCAGTTCCACGATAAATTCCCCTCGCTTCTTTTAATCTCTTCAATTTGCCCCGTTTCTGAAAGAAATAGAGCTATACAGAATCCTCTCTCACCTTCTCGGCCCACTTCGCGATCACAGCACTGCATTGAATGATCTCTTTATACGTTTGGCTATCCTGTTTAGAAAAGGTTTCAGCCCATTCAACCAATCGCAAACTTGTGAGAATAAGAGATTGATATAAATCGGAAGCATCGGAATCCTTCGCCCACGCTTCATTCTCCTGCAATGCTTGGCAAATCTCCCCGAACTCTTCCCCGATCACTGCCAGCCATTGCCCCGGCGAAAGGTTCTGATCTCCATGCAACTCATTCTGGCGCATACGCTCTTCTAAAATATCCTGTAAAACCTGTGAGGTTCTTTCAGGACAGGGACTGGACGCCCTGACCTTTTCAACCTCTTCAAAATACTCCAACGGCTTATTCAATGTTTCCGCTATTTTCATGATGGTTGTAGCACGATAGGTATCTTTCTCACCTTTTTCAATAGACCGGATTGTTCTTCTTGTCACTCCACTTAAATCTTCTAAGTCGGTAAGAGATAAATCCATTTCTGCTCTTGCCATTCTCAATCTTTTGCCATCAACTCTCATAAGCTACTCCCCTTTTTTTAAATGTTTGATTAATCTATGGTTTTCCCCGTCCACTTCCGCTGTTTCGGTATCTTGATTCATGATTCGTGAAAAGATCCTTTCCCCGAATATATCCAGGATTTCATCCGGCCCGAAATTGGATGTGCAAATCGTGTGCTTTCCCTGCCGGCCATTAACGATAGAGGACAATTTATCACGCCCGAATCGTTCGGTGGTCCCTTCTGCCCCAACATCATCTATCACCAAAAGGTCAACCGTTTTGACAGCATGCATAATATCTCCTTCCGTCAATTCCGATTTATTGTTATAAGTGCTTCGGAACTTTTCCAACAAATCAGGAAAGTAAATGAAAATGCAGGATATCCCCTTTTTTAATAATTCCTTTTGGATTGAAACACATAAATGACTTTTGCCTGTTCCATAGCTGCCATACATCAATATATTTCTGGGCTCGTCCTTTGAAAAAACTTGTGCGTATTTATAACAAAGCCTAAAGGCGAAATCCATGCTTTCATTTTTTCGCTTATAATTTAAAAATGTCGCCTTCTCCAAATCGGGAGGGATGATGGAAAACTTGTCGAAGTGTTCGATTGCCCGCAGTTGCATTTTCCTTATACGATCTTCCTTTACTTCTTTGGCTAATGGTTTATCAGTACAGATACACCGAGAACGGAATTCTTCCACTTTTCCTTTATTCGGCCCGCCCAGGATCGGCATTTTCATAATCTTCACTTTCTGTCCGCACTCTTCACAAACTATTTCTTCTGTTGGAGAAGTCAAGGAGCCGCGGATCTGTTCCTTTGACTTTAGGAGTTGGGTAACCGCCTGTAGATCGTTTTCCATACGTTTTTCCTTCCCTTCGTTTGTTGTAATTTTCTTCTTCTTCAAACGCTTGCTCTAACGTGAATACATTTTTATTAATCCAATTATTCAAAATCCCCTTTGCATAATTAAACCGTTGTCCGTTTTCAGCAGCTTTTTTAATGGCATGAGCTAACAGCTTCTCTTCCATTCCATCATCCAGGAATGAATTCATGGTTTGAATGATGATTGGGGTTGGGCATTGTCCGTAATGAACCTCATAAGCCATGAACCAATTCTGCTCTGGATCTGCTGTATGTTGTATATTGTTATTATTCTTTATATTCTTTTCTTTCTTCTTATTGTTCCGATGCTGTTCCGATGCTGTTCCATCCTTGTTCCAAGTACCGTTCCAAGCTCCATTTTCTTTTTCCGATTCATCCTGCTTCTTCCCTTGATACTTCTCATAATTTACAATCGTGAATAGTGTTCCAAGCTCCGTTTCGAGCTTCTGGACCATTTCAGAAGCCACTAATTTGTCTATGGCCCGCTTAATTCGTGAAATTGGATATTGTTTAATGGCATTATTTTCAATGAACTCTAATTCCCTTTGGAGCATTCTATAAGAAACAAGCCATTGTCCACGCTTCACAAGCACATTTCCTTTCAAAACCCCTTCTTCTTTCCATACCGCCTTTCCAACCAAAAAGAAGAAAAGACGAAACTGGACCGGATCATGCCATATCGGATGTTCAAATATCGACCTGTTCATTTTAAAGAAATCGTTATTCATAACTACACCCCTTATAACAAGAAAGGGGGAAAGCTCCCCCTCCTGTTATTCGATTAGATTTATTCATCCATAAAGCCATATTCGTTATCCATGAATTCCGGATTGATCTCTTGTCTTTCCGGTTCCTCTTCTTCAATGATGGCTCGTTGCAATTCAACCGAAAGGATGCCCCATTTCTTCAACAAAGCTGTTAATACCACTTTCATTGCCATAGAATCGTATTCATCTCTCCAAACTCCTGTTAAAGCCGTTTTATCTTTTGCCTTATTGAATTTAACCCGGTGACGCTCCACTTGATCCTTTGTCCAATAAACGGTCTTTGTGAATCCATTTGTCAGACGGAAATACGCCGCATATCCAATCACTTGATCCGATACTCTTTCAGCAGGTTCATATACAAGATCTTCTGTTAAGGCATTCCAGGTAACCAATTCTCCTTCATAAACAGGTATTACATTGATTTTTTGATACTGCCCAGAACGTAAAGCCAATTGGACGTAACCTTTATATCCTAAGATGAATTGCGCCCGCTTACTGTTGCTGTGTCTATCAAAATAAGGAATGATCCATGCATACCCAAAATTTTTCTCAATCGGAAGATCCAAAGTCGCCGCTACCATAGCCGATTGAACAATGGACATTGGATCTACCTCCTTCAATGCCTTATCATTGTTGTACAAAGAAAGAACCGATGTAAGAAATTGCGGGGCCTTTGCATCCAATATCTCCTTGAACCGGCCTTGTACCGCATCCCTTTGAAGAAACTGTGCAAAGGTTTGCCCCTGTTTTTGCGGTGCTTGTACCGTTTGATTAACCTGTTGAATCTCACCCTTTTTAGCCGCCTGTTCCTTCAACTTTGCACTCATTGATTTTGTATTCACATTATTTACCGCCATTTTCGTCATCCCCCATAGTTTTATAGATTAATTGATCCAATTCTTCGGAGATCGCTAGGACCTCCGGAGAATGTAACCCTTTTGACATCCCAACATGAATCATTTTTGAGCGTAACTCTTCAATCCTGCCATTTGATTTCATTACACCGTCAACTTTCTATATGGATTAGGTTTTACATATTTTGAATAGATTTCTGGATGATCCTCTTTCAATGATTTCTTATCAAAATTTGTACCGTTTACGACCGTCCACTTGATTTCTCGATCTAAGAATGAAGCCTTTTGATATTCACCCAATGAACGTTTTAACTTGTTTTCAATCTCCGTCTGTCTTTCCTTCAATCCTTTGATTGCTTCTTTTGTTTCATCCAATACTTCCAAAAGACTTCCAACCTCTTTCGGCAATGCTAAGATCTCTTCTTGATCCCTGGCCGATTCAGCAGGGAACATATTAGAAACCAATTCTTTGCTCGCTTCCGATCCATCTAGTTCTGGTGGGATTTGAGGAATAACATGATTGTTCCAGAAATCGGATTCCAAAACGATTAAGGAATCAATCAAATCTTGATCTCTTTCAAAATAGAACTCTCTGTATTTATTCCCACCGATCAACACCGCGAAATAGCCATAATCCAATCCCAATGTCGCCAGATAGTGTTGAGCTTGAAGCAAATACTCTTCCGGCACTTGTCCATCTTCTTCACTCCATTTGCCAAGAAGATATTCAGAAGCCGTTTTGATCTCCAATACACCCCATCCCTTATCAGGGTCATATAGAAAACCATCCACATTCGCTAACATGAAAGGATAATCAGGATGCTGCCACATGAAATGGCTTTGACGCACCCTAAGCTCCCGATGCCGTTTTTTGAATTGGTCTCTTATAACAGGCTCCATAATCGTTCCCCATTCTGCAGCTTCACTTGTTTCTCCGGCTTCGACCTCTTCTACTTTTGATAGATATACTTTTAATGGAGATGTGTACTTCGGATTCATGTTAAGGATTCCGGCCACATCACTGCCGCCGATCCCTTTCTGGCGCCAACGCAACCAATCTTCTCTAGTCAATTCTTTTGTGTGTACTAACTTTTTAGCATTTATTCTCATTTCGAGAACCCCCCTACATATTTTTGCTCTTTTTGTATTGTGTAGGTGGACTAAACGTGTTATATTTTATTTAAAGTTCGCAAAATGAAAACGTTCAGTCAAACACCTACGGTCTGGACATTAAAACGACTGGCTCGCCACAAGCTGGTCATTTTTTTGTTTAGCATTGTATTTTTTAATACATTTAGGATCATTTTGGATATATTCATCTTCCCAAAATTCAGATACGATATATGTTTCTTCATCTTCGAGCCATAATTCGGTTTCGCATCCACATGCACACCGTATAGGCTCTTGAACCTGGGCTTCATTAGATGATTCTATCGGTTCGATCCATTCCCAAGGCATCACTTGGCTGAATCGATCAAGGTTAGGCATTCGGTTTCACCTCCTTCAAAATGAGATCACGATTTTCATCGATCCATTCTTGAATATCATCAAGGTAGAACCATTCCAACGGAAAATCTAAAATCAATGAGATTTTCAATGCGAGATCACCAGGGGTTTTTCTTTCTCCATTTTCGATGGTTGAATAATACCCTGGACTAATACCGACAACTGAAGCTAATTCATACTGTTTGTAACCGGCTGTTTTTCTGATATCTCTCAGCCAGATTCTTTGCTTTGACATTGTTTTCCCTCCTTAAAAAGTCTCGAAAAGAAACCTTCCTAATGACATATTAACTCTTTTCGGGAACTAATCAAGTAATATATTTTCATTTCGCAAAAAAAATACATTTTGGGAATTTTGTTGGTTTTGGTGGGTAAAGTATTGTTAAAGTATTGTAATTAAGCAGGATAGCTTTACAATAAAATGGAGATTTCAAAAAAAGAAAAAAGAATTTAATTAAAAAGATTTCAAAATGCGAATTTAATATGGCATTCTTAAATTGTATACATAGTGAAGGGGTGGCATTGTGACACTAGAAAGACATTCTGAAGAATTCGGAAACCGGCTCAAAATCCTTAGAAAAAAATTTGATATGACACAACAAGATCTCGCTTTGAAAGTGGGAATCCCGAAAAGCACATTGGCAGGATATGAAAGTGGTGTAAGACGTCCACGCTTTGAAACGATGGAAAAATTGGCCGAGGAATTGAATACCTCTGCTGATTATTTAATCGGTATTACAGATAATCCCGATCCGATCAAATCATCAAAAGACCTCAAAAAGATATTAAAGTCTGGGGTTCATATTGACGGTAAAGTTTTAAATGATGAGGATATAGACTTTGCTATAAAATTCTTAGAAAAATTAGCTGCCAATTCAGCAAAAAAAGAAGAAACTAACGAAATAGAAAAAGAATACTAATCCAAAAAAAGAAAAAACCTATAAATGCTATTTATAAGTGCTTAGCTCACGCTTATATGTGTTTTTAGTACATAGTACAATTAGATAATATCTATAGGTTCAGGCTTCCCGAATGCTTCGCCATCGGGTTTTTATTTCCAAAAAAGTAAAATTCTAAATTATCAAAAAATATCA
>JBJEFM010000212.1:0-6028 GCA_051874035.1 Bacillus sp. (in: firmicutes) | reverse complement strand
TTTTTACAGTTTAGCTAAAAATAGACGGGTAACCACTTTATCTCTAATATTTATTGCATAAAAATATAAAGGGGGAATGGCGATTACAAGTCAATGGAAGACCAAAACAGTTTTCATCATTTATCTGCTAGTGAAGAATCCTTCATGGAAGGGAAGTGGCAGCCGGTACATAATCCTATCCTTTTTCTTTTTTTGTTGCTTTTTATCGGGGACAATGAGTATAGTAGAAAGCGGATTGAAAAAGTTTGTAATGAAAAACAGGAGCTATTCATAATGAGGAAGTTTAAAAAAATTTATGTTGAAATAACGAATATATGCAACTTGAAGTGTAATTTTTGCCCAAGTTCCAGCTTGAGCAGAACAAAGAAATTGATGGTGCCTGAAGCATTTGAACATATTCTGAAAGAAATCAAGCCATATACGGACCATATTTATTTCCATTTGATGGGCGAGCCTTTCCTGAATAAAAATGTCGGTACATTTTTAGATATGGCATATGAGGCTGGCATAAAGGTGAATATCACAACCAATGGAACACTGATCAATAAGGTAAAGGAGAAATTGTTGCCGAAGAAGGCGCTCCGCCAAATCAATATATCACTTCATAGTTTTGAAGCGAATGATATTAATAAAGATTTGCACGCATATGTTAGCGATATTGCGGGCTTTATCAATGAAGCAACGCAGAAGAGCGATATGATCTGCGCCATACGTTTATGGAACATGGATACGGACGAATTGAAAGCAAGCAATGCGCTGAACGATGATATACTAAGCATGTTGGAGGAACAATTAGAACTTGATGTTCGTCTGAGTGATGAACTTCAGCATAAACATAATTTGAAACTGAGGGACCGTGTGTATTTGAATATGGCCGAGAAATTCGAATGGCCTGATATGGACCGAGACATCATCGATGAGAATGTATTTTGTTACGGCCTGCGCGACCAAATCGGCATTCTTGTCGACGGGACGGTTGTGCCATGCTGCTTGGACAGTGAAGGTAATATCCCGCTTGGCAATATTTTCAAGTCGTCATTGGAGGATATTATCATGAGTGAGCGGGCAAGAAACATGTATGATGGGTTCTCCCGGAGATGTGCGGTTGAGGAATTATGCAAACGCTGCGGTTATGCGAAGCGACATAAAAAATGATAGTGAGAGACTTCCTTAAAAATGATTTTTCAGGAAGTCTTTTTCATGAGGTGGAACACAATGATTTACGAAGACCGTATGCTTCTATATAATAGTGTTACACGTATGAAGGCTCTTTTTACGATGGGAGGGTGCAAAGTGGATACGGAAAAAGAAATGGAAATGCTGGACAAGATGAAGAAGGCAGAGAAGAATTACTCGGAAGAGAGATTTTGGGATAAGCTGAAGAAATATGGCGAGAAAGCGGGCACCTCTGTTGTATATGCTGTCCTGTTGCTTTATTATACATTGCAGAAGCCGGAAGTGCCGGCAAAAACCAAAGCGGTTATTATTGGGGCATTAGGCTACTTTATCCTGCCTATCGATTTGATTCCGGATTTCGCAGCAGGCATCGGTTTCACGGATGATTTGGGGGCGCTCGGCATCGCTTTGCTGCAAGTGGCGATTTATATCGATGGCGATGTCAGATCGAAAGCGAAACATAAGCTGACAGAATGGTTTGGCGCCCATATCGATACGACAGACATAGATAGTAAAATAGTAAGTAACGAAGCGGCTAATGAGTAGTAATGGCGGCTTCTTTTTTTGTGAAGGTTGGAAAAAATAGTTGTTGCGGAAGAAGTGCGAAAGCTTTCGGAGGACACTAAGAATTCGGTGTCAAATGTAGCGGATTTGATCACTAATACGAATAAGCAAGTGGATAAATTAACGAATTCGCTTCAACAAATCATGGCGGCTGTAACAGCAGGCAGGCAATGATAGCATGAAAGAAACAAAAGACTATTTTGAAGATATATTACATACAATGAGCGAAACAAATTTACAAAACAAAAAAATAAGAAAAGAACTGGCCTCATTTGTGAATGTAATAAATGAAGTGGGCAGAGCGTCTGAGCAAGTTGCTTTATCTGCCGATCGTTTAACATCCATCACGCAAGACAGTCTTTAAAAGGAGAAAGACCTTCTAATTACAGGGGGTCTTTTATCATGTCTGCAATTCCTTCCTCTTATGCATATATCATATCATTCATTTTTAAAATGATTGCTTGAGAGCTGGTCCGGAGTGGAAATGGACAATATACAAAATATTTAGTAAAATGTTAATATCGCAATTATGGTTATATTTGGTTAATAATTGGTAAAATTCTCTTTGGTCAGAAGTTCCTCTTCGGGATTGTATGAAGTGCCGGCAGGCCGATGAGTTGTGGGGTGCAGCTAGTTTGAAGAAAAGAAAGAGAAATATGAACATAGGAGCAGGTCTTTTATCCATCGCCACCTTGCTCATTTTTATTATCATTTCAATCAGGATGTTGTATATACAGGCAATAGGGCAAGTGGATGGGAGAGTTTTGGCCAATATGGCTGAAGAAAAATATACCTCTAAAAGAACAATTCCTGCACTTAGAGGCAGCATAGTTGATTCGGAGGGCAATATTCTTGCGAAAGAAGCCGGGTCCTTTGACATAATCGCCATATTAGATGAAGAAATGACAGAAAATAAAGAGCAGCCTCTCCATGTAGTCGACCCTAAAAAAACAGCTCAGAAATTAGCGCCTATTCTTAAAATGGACGTTGAGGAGATGGAAGCCCTATTGACTAAAAATAAAAAACAGGTTGAATTCGGCCCAAAAGGGCTTCATCTGAACGCTTCCACTAAAAATAAAATAGAAAAGATGCGATTACCTGGTATAGCTTTCAGGCCAAGTACGCAACGGATTTATCCGAATGGCGATTTTGCTTCACATGTACTTGGTTACACAGAGAAAAATATAGGAATGAGCGGTACTGAGAAGACACAAAATCAATATCTGACAGAACGTGAAGGAGAGATTGTACGGCAAGAAAGCCGCTACGGTTATCTGCTGCCGGGTAAGACGGCAGAGACGACCGCACCTCGAAATGGCTCTATTGTTCAATTGACCCTGGACAGCAAAATTCAATATTATTTGGAATCCTCTATCGAACGCGTGGTAAAGAAAAGCAGTCCGAAGAAAATCGTCGCCATTATCTCAGATCCGAAAACCGGAAAAATATTGGCGATGAGCTCTAAGCCAAGCTTCGATCCGAACAAGAAGAATATTACATATTTTAATAATGACGCTATTTCTTATGCCTTTGAACCAGGATCGACAATGAAAATTTTTACCGTCGCCTCCGCTATTGAAGAGGGTGTTTATAATGGCAATGAAATGTTTCAATCAGGGTCCTTCCAAATCGGCAAAGAAAGAATCAGGGATCATAATAAGGGGAACGGCTGGGGGAAAATCACATTTGATGAGGGTGTGCAAAGGTCTTCTAATGTAGCGATGGCTTTGTTGACACGTAAAATGGGAGAAGAGACCTTTTACGGCTATATTGAAAAATTCGGACTTGCAAAAAAAACGGGGATTGATTTGCCGAATGAAACTGGCAGTAGAATCAATTTTGTTTCTAAAAGAGATCAAATCGCCACCTCCTTTGGCCAGGGGTCGGCTTTTACCCCGATTCAGCAGATTCAAGCCGTTAGCGCGATAGCCAATGGAGGCAATATGATGAAACCATATATTGTAGAACGCATCATTGACCCTTCCACAGCAAAGACGCTTGTAAACAATAAACCTCAAGTTGTCGGACAACCTATTTCTAAGGATACCGCCCATAAGACATTGGATTTATTAGAAAGTGTCGTTTCATCCAAGAACGGCACCGGGAAAGCATTCCGTCTCGATCACTACCAGATGGCGGGAAAAACAGGAACGGCACAAATTTATGAAGACGGGAGATTGCTTCATGGCACAGGGGATAATATTTATTCATTTATGGGATTGGCCCCTGCGAATGATCCAAAATTAATTATCTACGTTGCCATTCAACAGCCCACTTTAAATGGTACATATACAGGAGCTGATTTATTGGCTGATATTATTAATTCCACAACAGAAAAAAGTTTACAGCATTTAGGTGTGGAGTTTGATTGGAACGAAAAGCGAAATTCAGAGAAAGAAAAGGAACTAAGCGTCCAATCATATGTAGGAGATATTTCGGATACGGTAAATAGCGCCCTCCCCGATGGAATAAAAGTGCTCATACTAGGGGACGGGGACGTGGTTACACATCAGTCGCCGGCAGCGGGAAGCAAAATGCTGACCTCTGAAATGCTGATCCTTAAAACAAATGGCAAAATTGAAATGCCGGATATACACGGCTGGTCACTGCGGGATGCGTGGAGGTTGGCTTTACTGTTGGGCATCGAATTTAATTATAAGGGAAACGGTTATGTTGAAACGCAAAGTATAGAACCGGGAAGTGCAATAAGCGGCAAGGATGTACTGACGGTGAAATTAGCTGACCCAGGCAGCAGAAAAGGAGGATAAGGTTATCCGATAGACGGCTGACGGATAATCAAGCGCCTTTACAAGCTAGAATATATAGCTGTAATATAGTTGCAAAGTTATTAAAATATTAATTAAGGTGTCTATAATTTGATTATTATATTCATTATTGGAAGAAAGTATATCTTGGCGTAAAAAAGAATGTAACTTATATAAAAGTCAATAATGAGAAACGCAAATGTAAAAAGGCGGTATATATCAGTTGTATATCCCGCCTTTTTTTGTGGAAATAAACAATATAATCTATTGGCTAAGATTTACGAGCCAGCTTCATTTCTTCCGCTACCACATATGCTAAATCGTCATTCCCGAATAATGATAGTACGCCCAATACGGTTTCATCGGGGATCTCTCCGGCTTCCTCTTTTGGCACTGTGAGCTCGAGTGCTTGTTGCAAGGCGGCATTTCGGGATTGATGCGGATAAGCGCGCAAATATATTTCTTCCGGATTTAAATCATGATTGACGCACCATTGTGCGAAAACCAAGATCATCATATTTTCATCTCTTTGGAAGTTGTTAATAATTTGTTTCTCTAATTCGTTATTCATTTGCAACCCCCCTGCATATATTTCATAATAAGTATAGTGTATCTCGGAAGTTTATAGTGTAGCAAATAAAAATGAGTTTTGGTATGATAAATTGTATACTAAAATTATTTTTTAGATAGAAGTATGGAATTCAAACAGAGGTGGATAAAAATTGATAGTAAGAACAGAAGAAGATCTTAACGGTCTTAAAGAAATCGGGAAAATTGTAGCTGCCATCCGAGATGAAATGGTGCAGAAAGCAAAGCCTGGTGTAACAACATTAGAGTTGGATAATTTAGCAGGCGAATTATTCGAACAGTATGGCGCTATTTCAGCTCCGAAAAACGAAGTGGATTTTCCGGGTTTCACGTGTATTTGTGTAAATGAAGAAGTGGCTCATGGTATTCCAGGGAAACGCAAGTTGAAAGAAGGCGACTTGGTTAATATAGATGTATCAGCTTCGAAGAACGGTTATTTTGCAGATACAGGAATCTCCATTGTTATTGGGCAAGGTGAGCCGATCGTACATGAATTGCTTGAAGCGGCTCAAGAGGTATTCGATGCCGGCTTGAAGAAATTCAAAGTAGGCTCCAAAATGAACGGTGTAGGTAAAGCGGTTTATAATACTGCAAGACAAAAAGGCTTCACAGTCATCAAAAACCTGACAGGACATGGCGTTGGGACAGCTTTACACGAAGCTCCGGATCATATTCTGAACTATTACGACCCGCAGGACAATGCATTATTCAAAGACGGAATGGTAATCGCATATGAACCGTTCGTTTCAACAAAAGCGGAAGAGGTATTTACGGCAGAAGACGGCTGGACATTTACAACAGAAGATAAAAGCTATGTCGTTCAAATCGAACATACATTAATTGTAACAAAAAAAGGACCGGTCATTATCACTGAATAACTTGTCTGCATAAAGGCGCATACCGCTATAGGTTGCGCCTTTATTTTTTTATAGAAA
>JBJEFM010000211.1:0-32071 GCA_051874035.1 Bacillus sp. (in: firmicutes) | reverse complement strand
GCTAATGTTAAATCGTTGTCATAGGCAGGATTATCATCGAAACCTAGATGTGATACAGCAACGATTTTATTAACTCCTTGTGCCTCTAGTGCAGAAACTGCTTTTTCTGCTTCCTCGATATAATTAGAGAATGTAACATCAACTGGGCTGGCAATATCAGCTGTTTCTTCGGTTGTTAAGCCAAAGAAACCAATTTTCTCGCCTTCCACTTCCTTAATGATTCCTTCGTAGATATTCCCGTTTTCCGGTGCGTCAGTAATGGTGCCCGAGAATAAATCCTTTAAGTTCTCATCTTTATCAAAGTTAACGTTCGAGCTTACGAAAGGGAACTTGGCGCCTTTAACAAAGTCTGCCAATGCTTTATGCCCTTCGCTGCTGGATCCTAAGTCAAATTCATGATTACCAAATGTCATCATGTCATATTCCATTAAGTTCATGAATTCGAGATCCGCTTGCCCTTTGAATTCATTGAAATACAATGTTCCTGAGAAAGCGTCTCCCGCATCTATAAGAAGTGCATTCGGCTTGCTTGCACGAACTTCTTTTACAGCGGTCACGCGTTTCGCTACAGTGTCCAAATGAGCATGTGTGTCATTTGTATGCATTAATGATAATGTGAAATTTTCTTCGCTATTCCTAGCTCGCACTAGGCCTACACCGTACGGGCGCCTTTCAGCGCATACGGCGTGCTATCAATAATAGAATTTTGTAAAACAAATTTTTCCCCAAAAATAGTTTACGGCTCAAATATTATCTCAATATAACGAAAGAGTAAAGTGGATTTAATGCAAAACTTCAAATGTTTCTTTGACTTGGATTTGTAAAAGAAAAAAGGAGAAGTAATCTGCTTCTCCTTTTTTCGTTACTATTATTGCGCTAATTTAGTTTAAATCAGAACAGGATCGATCATGGTCGTTTGTGCGTCCGTGCGCTTCCATGAAGGTACGGATGTTAACCTAAGATGAACAGGGTGTAAATATATTATTTGAAGATAATGGGAAAAATAAGAATGAGTAGAGTGGTCTTTGAAAGTGATGCTCTTTTTGTGAAAAAAGTGTGTGATTTTTTTAGAAATAGGTTGATTTTTTTGGTTTTAGGGGGTTATTCTTTAGTTGTTTACTAAATCTCTACTGTCTTGAATAGGTTATATATTATATCAAAAAACTATTTTGAAGGATTAGTAGGGAATATTGTCATATTTTTTGATTAATACTAATGAGGAGGATTTATTGCATGACCCAAGAAACAAAGTCTTATCGTAAGTTCGTTGCTACCGCAGCAACCGCAACTTTAGTCGCTTCAGCAGTGGCGCCGCTCGCATCTGCTGCAAGTTTCACTGATGTTGCCCCGAAGTACAAAGAAGCCGTTGATTTCGTTGTGTCTAAAGGCGCACAAGGTTTTAGCGAAACGAAATTCGGTGTGAACGAAAACATCAAGCGTCAGGACGCGGCGGTTCTTCTGGCTAAAGTGCTGGAATTGGACGTTGACACAACGCAGACAACATCTGTATTTACTGACGTACCTAAACACATTGCGCCGTATGTGAATGCTCTTAAAAAAGCGGGCATTACAAGCGGTAAAACAGCTACCCGCTTCGGTGTGAATGACTTGATCACTCGCGGTGAACTGGCAATCTGGATTCAAAGAGGTTTCAAACTGCAAGGGTCGGAAGACGTTAAATTTACAGATGTAGCTTCCCAATATAAAGAAGCTGTTTCGGCATTAGTGAGCAACAAGATCACAAATGGTATAAACCAAACTCAATTCGGTACAAACAATCCTGCAAAACGCGGTGATTATGCAATTTTCTTACATAAAGCTAGTCAAGTGACTCCTCAATAAAAATAAACGAAACGTTACTTTATAAGCTAGTAATCTAGCGAAATAAGTGGAGTTTTTTCAGTTGATAGGCGAGAGTATGAAGCTGATAGCCGGATCGGCTTGTGTGCGCTTGAAACAAAAAAACTCTAACTGTTGTTTAGAATGGATAGGTGAAATTCCTATACTTGTTCAATAGTCGGAGAACAGGTGCCTAATCCTCCTGCATCCAGTGAAAGATCTAACAGGCTTGAAGGGATGAAGTCAGGTGAAGACGTAGAGGGGATAACCTCGCGGGGCTCCTTAAAAGGTGGCTATGGCTAGGAGACGAATCCATGTGTAGGCAGGTTGAGGTAGTGGATGCTGCGAAACGCTAGGAGTTCAGTATCCATCTCTGCATCTTGGATGGTGCAGCAGGGATTGCGACAATTGACTATTAAAGCAGTCTTTCTCATACCTGAATAGTGGAGGCCTAAGGCAATCAAAAGAAGGGATATAAACAATGGAACGTTTGAAGCTCTAGTAGAAGAGGCGGGTTAGCGCCGGTGAGGCTAGTAGAGTGGCGGCGAGTTCGTAGTAGTGAAGATCATCTGCCGTTTGCATTTCCATGGCAACATGGAAAGAGGATAAAACAGATGGGAGCGAAGGAACTTAGTCAGTAATAGCATCGTACAACGTATTTTTCCCCAAAAAGCATGTTGTAGCTAAAAAAAGTCTCATTATAGGAAGGCTTATTTGTTTGTGCGTTCAAGAATCTTGCAGTCCTCCTATTTATTTACATTCTCCATACTCTAGATCGAAATCTCAATTAAAAATATTGAATTTTCTAAAAAATAATACTATTCTTATTGATGGGCAATGGAACATAGTGCCCTGCGATTCGTTTTTTCTATTATATAGATGAAGAAAGAGCATTCCGTCAAATGCTCTTCACTGGCTAAGGTTATGCTTCTTTGATAATATGTTTGACCCTGCCGACTTGTCCGTCTGTCAGCTCCACTTTGATTCCGTGGGGGTGGACGCTCGAATTGGTGAGTAGCCGTTTAATGGTTCCTCTCGTCAATGCGCCTGTCCGCTGGTCTTTCTTTAAGACGATGTCGACTGTCATTCCAGGCGCCAGATTACTTCTTCTTGTGTGCGGCATATAAATCAACTCCATTTCTTTCCGTATCCCTACTGTAACATATTTACGGTGCCGGTGGGAAAAGAGAAGGAGCGGCAGTTATGATAGTATCTTTTTTGCAGCGGGTCCAAGAGGGATGGGCCGGCAGCCGTTCGTTCACGGGGCAAGAAGGACGGAGGCTTTGTATCTGCCGCCCTTCGCTTATGGTGGGTAAAAAGTCTTGTCCGAAATGACAGGGCACTTTTATAATAGAAGGTAATAATACAACATATATAACGAGGAGTTTAAAAGTGAAGATTCAAAAAATGACAATCTGTGCGTTATTTATAGCGATGTGCTTTATCGGAGCCAACATTAAGTTCGTGGGATCGATTGCTTTGGATGCGGCTCCCGCTCTGATTGGGACATTGCTGCTCGGACCTGTTTACGGAATGGCGCTCGGTTTCTTCGGGCATATCATTTCATCATTGCTTGCGGGCTTTCCTCTGTCATTTCCTGTGCATATCATTGTGGCGGTCATGATGGCGCTGACTATGGTATCATATAGTATATCGAGAAAGTGGCTGGAGAAGAAATTCAATCGAATGGCGGCTATAATCGGCTCGGGCATTGTAATGTTTCTGTTCAATTGCCCACTCTCCCTTTTGGCGCTGTATCCGCTGCTGCAAAAGATGGTATGGGCTTTATTCCCGGCGCTTGCGGCTGCGACATTATGCAATCTGGTCATTGCGGAACTTCTATATGCGGCTCTGCCGGTGAAGTGGAGACAGAAGTATCAATCCGCCCGCACTATGTAAATATAACTGTGTAAAGTGCAGGGAAAGAGGTGCGAGTCCTCTACAGTCCCTAACTACTGTAAGGTGGACGAAATCCCAATAAGATCACTGGCCTCCATGGTCCGGGAAGAAGGGAGAGTAGGAGGAAGCCAAGTCAGGATACCTCCTTTAGACAGCGTTTTCGCAACACTTGCTTTTCAGGGAGCGTGTTGTCTATATGTAGAAGTTTGCGCTGCTCTTGTTAAAGCGCGATAATCGAAATATAAGGCGCCAAGCTACCTGAAGCTTGGCGCCTTATGCATGTTTCAACTATATTTAATCAAGGGAGCAGGATACTAATGGCAATTGGAGAGGCAAAACCGTTAATGGTCCAAGGCACGCATTCGGATTCGGGAAAAAGTATACTCGTCACGGCTCTTTGCCGTATTTTCGCGGAGGATGGACAGGCGGTCGCACCGTTCAAATCGCAGAATATGGCGCTGAATTCATACATCACAAATGATGGCCATGAAATCGGCAGGGCGCAGGGCATTCAGGCGGAAGCGGCCGGTGTGGCTGCTTCTGTCCATATGAATCCGATTCTCATCAAGCCCTCCGGCGATATGAAGTCGCAGATTGTGCTGCACGGAAAGCCTTACCTGGATATGCAGGCGAGCGCTTACCGTCAGGATTTCTATGAGACGGGTCTGCGGGCGATCCGCGATTCGTATGCGATTCTTGCTGATGCCTATGATACGATTGTGATAGAAGGCGCAGGCTCTCCGGCTGAAATCAATTTGAATGACCGCGAGCTTGTGAATATGAGGGTGGCGCGATTGGTGGATGCGCCTGTCATTCTAGTCGGCGATATTGACCGGGGCGGCGTGTTCGCCAGTTTAGTGGGCACCCTGCAATTGCTTCCGAAAGAAGACCGGGCGCGTGTGAAAGGCGTTGTCATCAATAAGTTCCGCGGCGATATCGCTTTATTGCAGTCCGGTCTTGATTGGTTTGAGGAGTATACGGGCGTGCCGGTGCTCGGGGTCATTCCGTTTATTCCGGACCTTGAAATAGATGGAGAAGACAGTTTGATCCTCGACCAGTATAAAAGCGGCGGGACGAATGATGACGCCAATCTTGATATTGCTGTCATCGCGCATCCCACATTCAGCAACTTCACGGATATCGATCCGCTGCGCTTGGAAAGTGATTGCAATATCAGGTTCGTGAAGAAAGCCGCGCAGCTCGGCACTCCTGATATTATCATTCTTCCGGGTACGAAGAATACCGCGTATGCGATGCAATTCATCAAGGATACGGGCTTAGAGAAGGAAATCGCCCGATTGGCGGCCGAAGGTACCTATGTATTCGGTATATGCGGCGGGTTCCAGATGCTTGGAGAAGAAATCCGTGATCCGAAGCAAGTGGAATCGGAAGTGGCGAGGATGGAAGGCTTAAAGCTTCTTCCTGTGGCGACGGAAATGCAAGCTGATAAGAAAACCATCGTTTCAGCAGGCTTCACCGGTTGTGCAGGGATCAAGAAAAGGGCCTTGAAAGGCTACGAAGTGCACATGGGACAAACGGCGGCGCATAAGCAGGTCGCTCCGTTCGCCATTTTGAACGGGGAAGCGGAAGGATGCTGCAAAGATGAAGGGAAAATAATCGGCACATATCTGCATAATGTGTTCCATAATGATGGATTCAGGGGCGATTATTTGAATATGGTACGCTTGTCGAAAGGGCTGCCCGCACTTGAGCGCACGCTCCATATGGCAGAGTTGAAAGAGCGGGAATATAAGCGGCTTGCCGAACATGTCCGTAAGCATGTGGATATGAACAAAATATACAGCATTATGAACAAACAAAAAGGGGATTGTGATCATGAGCGAAAGAATACGAAGCATTGTAAGCACTATACAACCTGTTGACCGAGCGGCCGGACAAGCGGCGTCAACGCATATTAATAATTTGACGAAGCCTGTGGGCAGTTTAGGGGAACTCGAAAAAATAGCCATTCAATTGGCTGAAATAACGGGAAATCCGCTGTCTGATGTGTTTCCGCCGGGCGTCATTGTATTCGCGGCCGACCATGGCATTGCGGAAGAAGGGGTATCAGCTTATCCGCAGGAGGTAACGGCGCAGATGGTCCATAACTTCCTGCAAGAAGGCGCGGCTATCAATGTCTTTACAAGAAGCGTCAATGGCTTCATTGAAATCGTCGATGTAGGCGTGAAATCGGATATCGATGCCGATGGCCTGATTGTCGAGAAAGTTGCTTATGGGACGAAGAACTTCGCCAAAGGCCCTGCAATGACAAGAGAAGAAGCCGTCCGCGCTATTGAGGCGGGGATGAAACGGGCGGAAGTGATGATTGAAAAAGGGGCGAAGCTATTGATTGTAGGCGAAATGGGCATTGCCAATACAACGCCAAGCTCTGCGATTGTGGCAAGCATCACAGGCGCAAATATTCGTTCGCTTGTCGGGCAAGGAACCGGGCTGCAAGCTTCTGCATTGGATTATAAAGCTGTTGTAATTGAGGGCGCTTTGAAGCTGCTGCAACCGGACAGCGAAGACCCGCTTGATTTGCTGGAGAAAGTCGGAGGCTTTGAAATCGGCGCGATGGCTGGTGCAATGCTATATGCGGCTTCACGGCGCGTTCCGATTTTGCTGGACGGCTTCATTTGTACAGCGAGTGCGTTAGTCGCTGCGAAATTCTCGGAGCATGTGAAGGATTATATGATTGCCGGGCACCATTCCGTGGAGCCGGGCCATACGGCGGCGCTCTTGGCGCTTGGCAAGAAGCCTTTGCTTACACTCGAATTGCGCCTGGGAGAAGGAAGCGGCGCCGTGCTTGCTTATCCGCTTGTAGAAGCGGCGACAAAAATGGTGAAGGAAATGGCGACTTTTGACGGGGCACAGATTTCAAGGGAAACAATAACCAATCAAACAATGGAATGCTAGAAGCAAAAGGCGGTCATCAAGACCGTCTTTCTGTCCAACCCTGGTGTTCTTTGGGAAAAGCCGTTTCTTTGGTTTGTGTAAGATAAAGTGAATCTTTGATAGGCGGATAGTTCCTTCACCCTGCTATCGGTAGATGAACACTTCGGAACCATTCTTTTGTATGGTGAAGAGTATACAGGAAATATAGAAGGGCGGTGCCCGTTCTTCTAACTAGAAAAGGGAGGGATGACATATGAAGACAGCTTGGCCGGAGCATGGCGGGAAGACTAGTGCCATCGCAGACGTGCTCAGGGAGAAAGGGTTGCAGGCGAAAGATGTGCAGGACTTCAGCGCGAATATTAATCCACTCGGCATTCCTGCTGCTATGACGGAAGCGATGCAAGCGGCGCTCAAGGAGAGAAGCGGCTGCTATCCGGATTTGGCGTACCGTGAGCACAGAGAGAAGGTGGCCCGCTATGAAGGCGTGGAGAGCGGACAAGTGCTGTTGACAAATGGCGGAGCGGAAGCGATCCACCTGAGTGCGGCGCTGTTTAAAGGAAAGAAAGCGGCATTGTTCGCACCTTCTTTCAGTGAATATGAAGCGGCTTGCAAGGCGCATGATGTGGCGTATGATGTTTTTTTATACGAAGAGGTATGGGACGGCTGCCGGCTGCCGGCGAATTTGGAGGAAATCCTGCAAGCATATGACGCAATCTATGTGTGCCGTCCGAATAATCCATCGGGGACGTGCGTTTCATATGAAGAAATGGAATCATTGATTGCGCTCGCAAAGAAGCATCAGACATATGTGATTGTAGATGAAGCGTTCATCCATTTCGCCCCGTATGTCCATAGTGCTGTGCCGCTGATCAGCTCCGGATATGTAATTGTGCTGCGCTCTTTGACAAAGATTTTCGCGGTGCCGGGCATCCGTCTCGGCTATATGATTGCCGGGCCCGAGGTGATTGAACGGGCTGCAAGCCTTCAAGTGCCTTGGAGCGTCAATGGCGTTGCGCTCAGCTTGATTGAATGCCTTCCGAAATGCGAAGAGTTCATTTCGCGTACGGTTACATATATGATTGAGGAACAAGAGTGGCTGCGGGCGCAATATAACATATTGGGATTGCAGATGTCGCGTACGTGCGCCAACTTTTATTTATTGCGCGATCCGCTCCTCGAAGACCATGAGCCGTTATTTTTGTTCCTTGCGGGCAAAGGGATTCTCGCAAGGCATACCTATAATTTCGAAGGGCTTTCCGGCACGGCGCTGAGGCTTGCGGTCCGGACACGCAAAGAGAATGAAGCGGCTGTTCACGCTTTAACGGAATGGAGAGAACGGCAGTGATCATTTTTATTTCAGGAGGCGTCCGTTCAGGGAAAAGTTCATTGGCGGAGCGCATGGCGATCGAGTATTATGAACAGCGGCAATCGCCGGGGCTTTATTATGTAGCGACCACAAAGCGCAGCGATGATGAGGAAATGGCGGAGCGGATCAAGCTTCACCGGGCGTCCCGTTCATCCCTTTGGACAACAATCGAAGAGCCATACCGGATCGATGAAGCGCTTGTTTCCTTGCCGGATTCCGCGGTCGTATTGATTGATTGTTTAACGGTATGGAGCAGCAACGTGCTGTTCTCGGAAAAGAAAAATGCCGAAACGATGGTCGGACGTTTAGCGGCGGTCAAGGAAATAGCGGATGCGAAAAGCTTGGCGGTTGTGGTGGTTTCCAATGATTTGAATGAAGAGCTGCCGATCGAGGATGAAGGCGTGCAGCGCTATGTGGCCAGTTTGGAAGCTGTGCATAAATATGTGGCGGCCCAAGCTGACAGAGCCATTCAAGTGGTGGCCGGCTGCCCGGCCGAGTGGAAATAAGGGGGGATAAGATGAAGAATATAATAAATGGCGCGGTTCTGTCCCTGCAATTCCTTACGCGGTTCCCGCTGCCGATAGCATGCGAGATCAATCGGTCGACGATGAAATGGGCGCTGCGCTGTTTTCCGCTCGCCGGGCTTGCCATCGGTTGTTTCATCAGTTTGGTCTTCCTGTTATTGCAGCCTTTCTTGCCCGCTACGCTGCTGACGTTGGCGATTTTGTCGGCTTGGGTTTATGCGACAGGCGGTCTGCATTTGGACGGATGGATGGATGTTGCTGATGCGGTCGGCTCGAATGGTTCGCTGGAGAAGAAATATGAAATTATGAAGGATTCGCGCATTGGCAGTTTCGCGGTGCTGGCAGTCATTTTCTTATTTATTTGGAAAGCCGGATTGTTGTATGAACTTTTAGGAAGTGCGGAGCGGAAGCAGCTTGTTATCGCCTTGCTGTTTGTTCCGATGCTGACGCGCTTTCAGGCATTATTGCAGCTTATGTGCTTTCCCACAATCCAGAATAAGGGCCTTGCCCATGAATGGCGGAAGTATTTATCATGGAGCGATATTGCCGTTGCGTTCATCCCGATTGCTGTTTTCCTTATCATTCACTATCCGCTTGCCGTCTTGCTGATCGGCCAAGGGCTATTTACGTTTGCTTACGGAAAATGGGCAGTGAAGAATTTCAATGGAATCAATGGAGACTTGATCGGAACCTCGATTGAAGGAGCGGAGCTATGGAATCTACTAATTCTATACGTCTTATTCTTATTCGTCACGGGATGACGGCGTTTAATAAAGAGAAGAAATATATGGGCTATACGGACGAACCGGTGCTTGCCGGCAAGCTTGCCGATTACAGGCCGCTCCGCGCGGCGCTTATGCATGAGCGGATTGATGCGGTCTATAGCAGCGACTTGCTGCGCTGCCGGCAAACAGCAAACTATTTGTTCGGAGACAAGGCATGCGGTTTAGATTCGCGCTTGCGCGAAATCCATTTCGGCGATTGGGAAGGGAAGACGTATGAAGAACTGAAGGAGGACCCGGTGTATTGCGATTGGCTATCCAATTGGGAGACCGCTGCCATCCCGAATGGAGAGGGCAATGCGGACTTCCATAAGCGGGTGCTCGCTTTTCTGGAGCAAGTCGTCCTGGTCCGCGGGCAGGTCGGGAAGTCTCTCGCCATCGTTTCGCATGGAGGCGTCATTCGGCACATTGTTTCTTCATTATGTGAAGATGTGGCGTATTGGGATGTCTCGGTTGATTTTGGACAAGCAATCGTTCTGGAAGTGGCGGAAAAAGGAGGGAAATGGCTATGCATGTCGTCATCGGTGGCGCCTACAGCGGAAAACGGGCATTCGTAAAGTCGGAGTGGAAAGTGGATCAATGGATTTCCGCATACGATGGTATGGGCATGGATGAAAAACTGCACGGCGATGTAGTGGTGTTGGAAGGATTTGAAGTGTGGGTCGGCCGGTTGCTTGAAGAAGGAAAGACCGACCGGGAAATCGTAGACTTATACCGGGAATGGTTCAGCGAGTTATCCGGTCGGTCGCAAGTTATTCTCATCATGCTGGAAATCGGCAGAGGCATTGTCCCGGTGGAAGAGCATCACCGCCGTTTGCGCGATGTGGTCGGCTGGGTCCAACAGGAAGCTGTCAAGCAGGCGGCTGGGGTGACGAGCATATGGCACGGATTGGCGAAAGCAATGAAATGATGGATGATGCAAACAAACGGAAATAATATGAAGTGTGAGTGTACGAATGGAATGAGAGGTAAAAGGTATGGCGCAAATACGCGATTTAACGATTATAGAGTTGCCGAGCGGCGGGCATCTCGTAACCGCGGTGGATATAAGTGCGGCGATCGGCGAGAAAACGCATGATGCCTTGTGCGTCCCTCCGGAGTTGACGGGCAGGTTGACCGCGCGCGTCGCGCTGTTGGAAGTGATGGCCAGCGGCGCTCAAATCGTAGCTGTCAGCGATGTGGTCGGCGCGGAAATGGAGCCGACAGGCAAAAGGGTCATTGCAGGCATTCAAGAGGAATTGCAGCAAGCGGGCCTTGCAGAGATCGAACTGAACGGCAGCACGGAAGAGAATATGGCGACAACCCAAACGAGCGTAGGCGTGATGGTTGTCGGAACGGCAACGCCTGCGGATTTGAAGGTGAATCGGATCCAAGGCGGCGCGGTGCTGTTCGGGTACGGAGAGCCAAGAATGGGGCAGGAGCTGCTTCAAAAGCCTGATTTAGAGGTGACGTACGATTTGGTCCGTCATTTGGCGGCCTCTTCCGATGTGTTGGAGATCGTTCCGGTCGGTTCCAAAGGCATTCGTTATGAAGCCGCTCATTTGGCGGAATTGAACAGCCATAGTTTTAGAGAGCGTGCCGCTTGCAATCCTGATTGGCTGCATAAGTCGGCCGGACCCGCGACGGCATTGGTCGTTGCCATCCGGCGGGAAGCGGCGGATGCCTTCGTGGAACGCTATCCGGAAGCGTACTTGCTCGGCGAACTTGTGAAACACTGCTAATATCGTTAACTGCCCCTTGGAGTCCGATTGGTTCAGCTATTGATAGGCGGGATGAGGAAAACTTCCACCTATCAAAGATTCGCTCTATCGTATGTACAAGTTGCGGTAGTTCCTAGGCGTTGTATGGAATTCTTTACGAAATACCTTGCAGAAGTAGCTGGTCTGGGAATATCCGAGACTCTTGGCGATATTGTCGATGGACCAATTCGGATTTCGGAGCAGTTCTTTGGCGCGCTCCATCTTCTTCCGGTTGACATAGTTAATGAAATTGACGCCCATTTCTTGCTTGAATAGCTTGCTGAAGTAATAAGGGCTTAAATAGACATGCTGTGAAACTTCTTCCAGCGTGATTTGGCGATTCAGATTCTTATGGATGTATTTAATGGCTTTCTTGATATCCTTATTTCCTTCTGCGGGTTCGCTTTCGGATGTCGAAATCCTTTGCGGCTCTTGCTTCTGTTCGAACTCCGCTTTCAGATAATAGTCGGAAATAATCATCAATAATTCAGCGGCAGCGAGAATCTTCTTCAATGAGAAGGATGGGACAGAACGATACGCCGCCATCAACTCCTGATCTTGGTGCCAGGACGAAATCGTATCTTGGACATAGCTGATATCGCTTTGGTCTTCGCTGATTACTTGGCCGCTCGATAAGAACCCGACTAATTGATTCTCAAGGACTAGCGGGACGGAGAAGTCGATCAGGCCGGCATGGCAGCGATAGATGAACGGTTTTCCTGTTTTGGCCGCTTCTAATCCTCCGCATTGGCCGCATTTCTGGCATAGGGTGCGATATTTTGGAATTGATCGCATTTTTTGGCAGAAGGGCGTGAAGTTGCAGTGTTCGGATATTTCTGTTCCATTAATATCGACCGCGACGCAAGCAAGATGGGTAGCCTGGGAAAACTTATCCATCACCTTATTCAGTAATGGAGTAGATAAAGTGGATGTAAGCATCTGTCAATCTCCTCGCTTCGTTGTATTTTGATATAGCAATATTTTCGTTTTTGCTGAAAGTGAAAGTCTGTTGAAACACAATATTTTTGTATATTTCAGAAATAATAGTAACAGAAAAGAATGTGGATGTTTAGGGAATTGTTTGAATATCTGATGAAAAAGGACAACAAGAATGTGCGTGAGGCCATTTTTCCGTCTTTTTTATTCCGAAATAGCAATATTTTAAAGAAAAATGGTTATGCATGGTTGTGAAAAGGAGGAGCTGCCTGTTGGGCGCCTCCTTCTTGGTGCATGAAGAGGGAAATCCGCTGTATGGCGGAATAAGCGGGACGGAAGCAGTTATCACAGGTGGAGTTGAGGGCAGTGAAAGTGAAGGCAATTTGCCCTGCATCATGCGGGGAACTATTGCAAGGCTGGATAGCGGGAGGCGAGAAGCTCATATCCTATCCGATTGATTGGTACAGCGAAGTGACATTGGAAGCGGGCCGGGCTTGCGGGCATCATCCGCGCCATCGGAAAGCTTGGCGCGCTTTTTATCAAACATGCCGGCATTATCGGATACCGGCAGGCGAAATACCGCCCGTTTCATTGACGGTCAGGTCCACGATCCCTATAGCGAAAGGAATGGCAAGCAGTACGGCCGATATTGCGGCAACGGCTGCGGCGACCGCTCATTTACTGGGCTTCGAACTAACTGGCGGGGACCTTGCCCGCATCTGTTTATCATTGGAAGCGACGGACAGCACCATTTTCCCGACATTGACCTTGTTCGATCATTTGCGCGGGAAAGCGATGGAGCAATCCGGATGGGCTCCGTCCTTTCATGTCCTTGTGCTGGAGCCGCTTTCGATGCTCGTCACAGAAGAATTCCGCCGCCAAGGCCGACAAGCGCTGCAACGAAAGCAAGCGCCGTTATTGGAAGAGGCATATGCTTATTATCGCCAAGCGCTGGCTGAGCGTTCGCTCAGGAAGCTTGGGGAAGCGGCGACAATCAGTGCGATGGCTAATCAAGAAATTTTGCCTAAGCCATGCTTCTCGGCATTCAGGAAGCTTGTGGAAACAGGGGAAGTATGGGGAGTGAATGTCGCCCATAGCGGTACGGTTGTCGGCATCATGTACGATGAAGAAGTGGTAAGCGGCGGGGATCTGCTGCGGCGGATCGAGGAAAAAGGAATAACCAAAGCGTATCCGCGCCATCATTTCCGGCGGGCGGTGCGGGGCGGAGTGACGATTCTATAAGCTGGGAAAAATTTTTTGATAGTATTATATTGTGTTGTTCTTCAATGGAATGGAGATGGGGGAGGGCGCATGCAAGTGATGGCGTTCATCGCGGCCAAGGAGCAGGATTGCCGCGATGACATTATATTGCCATCGGCTCTTTGGGGCTCCTTGTGCCGGGTAGACTCTCCTTCTATAATAAAAATACATATGAATCGAACGATATATAAAGGCAGGAAAAGAGGCGTGAGGATGAAAGAATGAAAAGAATAATGATTGGAGCCGCTTCGAGCGGTCCGGGAAAGACAATGATTACGCACGGTTTATTGCGGGCATTGATGAAGCGGGGCCTGCATGTGCGTTTCTATCAAAATCCAGGACTACTATACCATTTTTCGGAGAAAGGAAGAGCAAACAGATGACAGTCATCTTCTATAGTATCGCTTACATAATTGATTTAATCATCGGCGACCCTTCCTCTTGGCCCCATCCCGTCCGAATCATCGGCAGCGCGATCAATGGCTTGGTGAAAGGTTTCCGGAAGATTTGCAGGACGGAGCGGCAATTGAAGATAGCCGGCTTATTTCTGTGGATCATCATTGTAGGCGGTACGTATTTCATTACGTGGGGAATCATGCGCCTGGCATCGTTCAACGGCTTCTTATATGGTGTTGTCACTGTGTATCTGGCATATACGACAATCGCCGCTAGATGCCTGGGGGACGAAGCGCGCAAAGTATGGAATGCTTTGCTGCACAGCCCGATCGAGAAAGCGCGCAGACAGCTTTCGATGATTGTCGGGCGCGATACAACAGAGTTATCGCGTGACCAGATCGCGAAAGCGACAGTGGAAACAGTGGCGGAGAACACGAGCGACGGCGTAATAGCACCGCTTTTCTTCTTATTCATCGGCGGCCCGCCGCTTGCGATGGCGTACAAAGCGGTCAATACACTTGATTCCATGGTCGGCTATCAAAATGAGAAGTACCGTTCAATCGGTTATTTCCCGGCGAAGATCGATGATATAGCCAACTATATCCCGGCGCGCCTTTCGTGGATTTTCATCTCGCTGGCAAGCATGTTTCTGCAATTATCATGGCAGGACGCTTTCCGTATCGGCTGGCGCGACCGCAAGCAGCATAAAAGCCCGAATTGCGCATTCCCGGAAGGAGCAGTGGCGGGCGCTTTGGGACTGCAGTTTGGCGGAACGCACCAGTATTTCGGGGAGCCGGTGGAGAAGCCGTATATCGGTGATGAAACAAGAGGGATTACCACGAGCGATATCCTGCTTACGAACAAGCTATTATATGTATCATCTTTTCTGGCTATCTTCTGTTTTGCAGCGGTTCGTTTAGTCGTGGAAGCGTTTCTATAGACCAATCAGGAGGAAGCGGTTGATACCAAATATGGGTTGATATGAGAGCATTAGGCAAATGGAGAGGCTGGAGTGATTGCAGGGGGGCGCTTGGGCGCGTTTGTAGTAATCGGCGATATCCTGTATGATCTTAGATCGGACTTTCCCGAGATGCGTGTGTTCGGCAATGTGCTATGCGAATAACTAGTAAAAAGAAGAGGGTGAGCGGATGTTATACGGAATTATGGCAACAACGGTGATCGCCGGAAATAAAGAGGAGTGTCCCTTGGGGGATAAAATGATTGCACCGCGTGGTTATCCGCTATGATTCTAGTATTCGGCGGCACATCGGACAGTCTGGAAATCTGCGATTATTTAGAGGAGCATTCCTTTCCGTTCATTGTTTCGGTTACGGCGGAATATGACGGCGCATTGGCGGAGAAACACGCTGCGCATGTGATTCGGAAACAGATGGATTCAGATGGGATGGTCGCTTATATGAAAGCATTCCATATCCGTTTGGTCATTGATGCATCATATTTTTTTGAGGCAGAAGTATCGCTTAGTGCAATAGCGGCATGCGAGGAATTGAATATTGATTATGTGCGTTTTGAAAGGGAAAATACCGGCAGCTGTTCGCCGCTTCTTCATGTAGTGGACGACATGGATGCTGCTTGCCGGGAAGCGGATGCTTTGGGGATGCGCATTTTCCTGACGACCGGCAGCAAAGATCTGGCCGATTATCTAAAGAGGCTGCCCGATAAGCATGTGATTGCGCGTGTTCTGCCGGTCGCAGAAGTCATCCATCATTGTGAGCGGTTGGGGCTTATCGCCGATCAAATTGTCGCGATGAAGGGCCCGTTTTCGACGGAATTGAATAAAGCGATTTTTCGGGCGACAGAGGCGGATGCTGTTATCACGAAGGAAGCGGGGCACAACGGCGGCTTCAAGGAGAAAGTCGAGGCGTGCCTCGAGCTCGGAATCCCGTGTATCGTCATCCGGCGCCCTAAGTTGGATTATCCGCATAAGGTATCGACTATACAGGAGCTCGCTGCCTATCTATATCACCATATGAGTGATTCATAAAGTGAATCTTTGATAGGCGGTGGTTTTTCTTCAACCCCGCCTATATCAATAGCTAAACCGATCGGGTTGTTGCAGGCGCTTGATCTCCCGCTTGCACATCTGGGCTTTCGGAAGAAGAACGGAACAAGCCCACCGTCAAGAAGCTGTTCCCGGTTGGAAGAATGGCAAGCGAGACAATTGAAAGCAATGGGCTGCCAGTATATGAACAAGCGGATGCACTAAGCGTTGAAGCAGTTTTGCAAGTAATTGTACAAGACGTGAAAGGAGCCGTATTGACATGAAGAAAGCAATTGTAGTTGTTAGTTGTGGAACAAGTTATGAGAAGACATTGGAAAGAGCCATCGGCGGCTGCGAGAATAGGATCCGCGAGGCGTTTTCGGATTATGATGTACGCCGCGCCTTTACATCGAATACGGCCATCGGTAAATTGGAGAAACGGGACAACATCCATGTGGATACAGTGGAAGAAGCGCTTGGGAAGCTGAAAGACCAAGGCTATAGCGAAGTCATTGTGCAATCGCTGCATATCATCAATGGAGATGAACATGACAAAGTCAAAGAACAAGCAAGCGCATTCCATAATCAGTTTGACCGTTTGATAATCGGCGAACCGTTGTTAACAGACCGCCAAGATTATGAAATCGTAATTGCGGCTTTATTCTCGCAAATACCTGTGCTTGAGAAGGATGAGGCGGTTGTTTTCATGGGTCAAGGATCAGGGCATTATTCATTCAGCGCATATGCGTGCTTAGATCATATGCTGCGCGACACACCCATGTTCCTGGCGTGCATGGAAAGCTATCCGGAATTGGATATTATCATCGGCGAGCTGGAAGAGAAAGATAAGAAGAAAGTTCATTTAATGCCGTTCATGCTTGTGGCGGACGAGCATGTGATTCATGATATGGCTTCAGAGGATAAGGAATCCTGGAATTCACAATTGCAGCGTGCCGGCTTTGAAACAACTTGCTATTCGCAAGGCTTGGGGGAAAACCCGGCAATCCAAACAGAGTTCGTCAAACGCATTTTCCGTGCAATGGAGAAGGAGAAATCGGTGTGCGGCTAAGTTTTACACTTGATCCGGAAGGGCGCGGAGAAATGATTCAAAACGTGGCTTCTCATGGCAAAAGAGTGTTAGTATCAAGTCATGCATTGATTTGATTTACCGGATCTGCAATTCGATTACTAGAAAAAGGGGCGGTTGGATGTACCCGATTATGCTTGATATTACAGGGAAGCCGGTAGTGATTGTCGGCGGCGGCCGGATCGCATTGCGCAAGGCGAAAGCGCTTGTCAAGGAAGGGGCGCTCGTCACGGTCGTGAGCCCTGAATTGGATGGCGGCTTCTCGGAACTACCTGTTGCATGGAAACAGAAGGCATATGAAGCGGGCGATTTGCATGGCGCTTTTCTTGTCTTTGCCTGTACTGACAATATGGAAGTCAATCGAAGTGTGCGCCGTGATGCTTCTTCCCGCCAGCTTGTAAATGTCACAAGTGAAAAAGAGCTATCGGACTTTCACAACATGGCGGTCGTAGAGGGGGAAGAATACATGCTTGCGGTGTCGACGAGAGGCAGCGACCCGAGCCGTGCCAAGGGGTTGCGGCGGGAATTGAAAGCATGGATGGAAGAAAGAAGCCGGCATTTGTAAAAACTGATTATTACAACTTCTTGGAAATATGGTTTGTTTTTTCAAAAAAGGGTATCTAAATATATATAACAGGGATTTGTAGAACAATGAAACACAGATATCCTGAAAAAACAGCAATTTTACATTTATATGAACAAGGAGGTAAGGGTTATGAGTTTTCTATGGTCACTTATTGTCGGAGGCATCATCGGCTGGATCGCAGGGATGATTTTAGGGAAAGATGTGCCGTTCGGCATCATAGGTAACATTATCGCCGGCTTCATCGGAGCTTGGCTAGGTTCTTTACTATTAGGGGATTGGGGTCCTACTGTGGCGGATTTCGCCATCATACCGGCCTTGATTGGAGCCGTTATTCTCGTATTTATCCTAAGCTTGATTTTCAAAAGCATGAATAGAAGATGACTTTGGCCGGAAGGCAATAAGCAACTGCAGACATTGATATAGTGTCGTCTCTCTGTTTATACACAACACTGTGGTAAAACAGAGTCATCGAAAGCCAAAAGCGCCGTCTTTCTCAAGATGGCGCTTTTGATTTTTTTCATTACAAAAAGGAGTGGTAATCATGTACAAAGAGTTTCTGGAAGTCAGCCATCGTCCTTATCCTTTGCCGGATGCCCCTTGGGTAATGACACAGGTGTGGAAGGACCTGTTGTTTATGCATTTTCCTGTCGAGCCCGGCGTTATAAGGGCGCTGGTTCCACGGGAACTTGAAATAGACATGTATAGCGATATGGCGTGGATTACCATCATTCCCTTTGAAGTGACCGGGATGCGTGCGCGCTTTGCTCCCCTTGTTCCGGTATTTAGCTCTTATCTTGAATTGAATGTAAGGACGTATGTAGTCCGGGACGGTGTACCGGGCATTTATTTCTTCAGCCTGGATGCGGATGAATTATTGGCTGTCGCAGGGGCCAGGGTCGGAACCGGGCTTCCTTACCGCTACGCGAAAATGAAATTCAGGCGCGACCAGGCTAGCTGTCATTTCCGAAGCAGAAGAAGGTTCGATGGAGCATCTCCCACGCTTGATGTGTCATACCGCCCGGGAGATGTTCTATACGAGGCATCGCCGGATTCATTGGATTACTGGCTGCTGGAAAGATATTGCCTCTATTCTTTCTGGAATGGCAAGCTGATGCGCGGGGATATCCACCATGATAAATGGAAAGTGACAAGGTCGGACATACAGCTGCGCTCGAATTCCATGCTATCTTTTCTTGAACACTGCCAGCCGGCATTCTGCCATTATTCCCGAAGAAGAAGGGTGTTTTTCTATCCTTTGAAAGAAGCGGGCGGCGGCAAGTAAATAATGTCGGCAAGTTTATAAAGGGAGATAGGTGGTATTACAGAGGGTAGAATACCACATACAACATAGGAGGAATGAGAATGTTTTACCACATTAAAGAATTACAATTCGAAGCAAAACCCGATCAACCGAATCCATTATTGGCGAAAAAAATCCAAGAATTAATCGGCGGCCAATATGGGGAAATGAGTGTCGCCATGCAGTACCTTTTCCAAGGCTGGGGCGCACGCGGAAATAATAAATACAAAGATATGCTTCTGGATATCGGAACAGAAGAGCTTGGGCACATTGAAATGCTTGCTACGCTGGTTGCGAGATTATTGGATGATTGTCCGGTCGAAGATCAAGAAGCGGCCATGAAGGATCCGGCCGTCGGTGCGATCTTATCAGGGATGAATCCACAGCATGCGATCGTATCCGGACTGGGTGCAAGACCGTCGGATAGCGTGGGCAATCCATGGATGGGAAGCTATATCGCAGCAAGCGGCAACTTATTGGCCGATTTCAGAGCAAACCTGAATGCGGAATCACAAGGGCGCCTTCAAGCGGTCCGCTTGTATGAAATGACGGATGACCGCGGAGTGAAAGATCTTCTGTCTGTATTGATTGCGCGCGATTCATACCACCAAAACCTATGGGCGACAGCTATCGCTGAATTAGAAGAACAAGAAGGGCTTCTTGTGCCAAGCACATTCCCAAGAGAAAAAGAGCGCATGGATATCGCCTATGACTTCTATAATTTCTCAGCGGGTGAAGAAAGCAGCACAGGACGCTGGGCTCAAGGACCTGCTTTAGACGGCCAAGGCGAATATAGATATGTTCAACAACCAGTGCCAGAAGGAACGAAGCCGGAATTGAAACCTGCCCCGTTAAAAACACACAACACATTGCCTGCTGATGCAAAAATGAAGTAAGAATCCGAGCGGAATCCCACCTTATATACGAATCTATTTGCATATGTCTTTGACGCACACCGGAACCGGCATTTAAACCGCTGTTTTGGTGTGCGTTTCTTTTTGCAGAAGGAAGCATCGTGATTGCCGTATAAACATGATCTTAACGTTTTTTCAATAATGTAAAATCTTTTTGAACAATTGATATACATTTTTAGAACATTTGGAATAATAGGGGTTTATTTTTCTGAAATAGTATATCGTAGATGTAGGAGGGAGTTCGGATGACTGAAAAATATCGAATGGTTTATAAAGGATATTTAGTGGATTTACGAGTGCGAAAAAATCATCGTTGTAATTATTGGTATTGCATAGCAAGCACACCAGAGAAGAAAACAGTCGGAATTTGCTGTTCACGCAACAAAGAACGCGCTAAGGCAGTCAGCATCTACCGTTTATTCCAACCGTATGAAGAACTAGATGCCGTATCCAATCAGTAAAGAAGCACACGGCTGTTTGAATGGGAATAGCGTGCCGATGTGCAGGAATCAAGTAAGCTTGTTGGAAGTTTTTATATCCTGTATGAAGAGCATAGCCCCTGTCAAAGAGAGAATGCGAGAGTTATCCGCCGCATAGGGCGGTGGCAGGAGTACCATAGATGGAAGAGCAAATCTACATAAATGGCAATAGAAGGAGGAGCAGGAGCCTTCTTATGTACAGGAAGACGCGCTGGCAGCCCGTCTTTTTTATTTTTCTGATTCCGAAAAGCAATACGTGCTGGATGAATTTGTGTGAAAATACAGAAAATACATTTAGAATTTTTGAACAGTTTGATTGAAATAGGTTTTTTGGATGAAATGGGTATTTTGAGGATGGGGGGATTGCAGTTATTCGGCGGGAATTGTCCGCCAATCCATTGCATGATAGAGAAGAATTCATTTCCAAAACTGCCAGGAAATAATGAAGTGTCCATTATAGAAAAAAGGTACAATCATAGCAAAGATTGCACAATAGGGAGTGGTTTGCACTGAAGCGGATGGAACGTGAAGAGAAGACCATCAGTATGATGATCAGCATGTATTGTAAACAAGAACATAAACAGGACACATTGTGCGACGAATGCCGAAAGTTGGAAGAGTACGCCTATTTTCGTTTATCAAAGTGCCCTTTTCAAGAGAAGAAGCCAGCTTGCCAGAATTGTACCATTCATTGCTATAAGCCGGATATGAAAGAGCATGTCAAGGAGGTTATGAGAAAGAGCGGGCCTAAGATGATCTTCAAATCTCCATATTTCGCCGTAATGCACATGGTGGATATGTTGAGGAAAGCGCCGGAATTACCGAGAAAGAGAAGAAAATAATTGAACCAATCAGGTCGTTAACAGGTACTTGACCTACCATTTATACATACTGCGCTTTCACTGCCGTATGGGAGAGGGAGGTTTAGTGCTTGTTAAATGGAATCAAGAGGCAGCGGGGATTTCCGCTGCCTTTTTGCTTGCAGGAGCATGGTAAATGTTAGTAATAATACTTTTGCTCCCGAAATAAATATGTTATTATTCTGAATACAAACGGTTAAGTGAAATATTTCCATTGGTTTCACCCTGGATAGGGAAGGGCTTGCAAAGAGGCGGATCAGTCCGTGGGGAGCTTGGACGAGTCATCGGTCCTTTGCCGGGCGGCTGCGTTTTTTATAGCGGTTCGCCGGATTTGTTAAATGCCTGAAGCAAGATCGGGCCTCAGAGCGTACTTGAGGAGCGAAAGGAAACAGCATAAGATGACCTATTATCAATGAGCAGGAAGGAAGTATTGTATGACAAAAATATCCCATACCGCCAAGGGCATCGAGAAGATTGAAATGCCTTCTCCTTGGCCAATCGGAAATGTGAATGTATATCTCATCCGCGGGGAGAGGCTTACGCTGGTCGATTGCGGCATGAACGAAGCATCGGCGTGGCACCATTTTAATGAAGAGTTGAGGAAGCTTGGTTTGAAGTTTACAGATATTGAACAGATTGTGTTGACGCACCATCATTGTGATCATGTCGGGTTTCTGGATTTCATTCTGCGGGAGCATCCCATTCCCGTTTATGCACATGCGAATTGCGCTCCTTACCTCTCTCAGGACCAAGCCTTTATTGCGCGCGGTAACGCTTTCTTCAAGCAATTCTATAAAGAGTTCGGGCTGCCCGATCGGTGGATCAGGATGCTTGCGGATGAGAAGGATTGGCATGAAGGCCTCACGAATCCTGTGGAGTTCGCATCATTTCTTGAAGAGGGCATGGCAGTGCCGGGGCTGCCCGATTGGCAGGTTATTGAAACGAAGGGGCATGCGCAAAGCCATATCTCGCTGTACCGTACAACCGATCAGGTGCTTATCTGCGGCGACCATGTTATCAAGCATTCGCCGGCGGGCATTTTCTTAGAACCGCCGCTTGTGGCAGGGACAGAACGCGCCAAGCCGCTGATGCAATACATCGAAAATGTGGCGAAATGCATGGATATTCCAGTTTCAACGGCTTTATCAGGCCATGGCGAGCCGATTGAAGAGCTTAAGCCGCATCTAGAGGGAACATTGCGGAAGATTGACCGGCGCACGCAGAAAATCAAGAACATGCTGCTTGGTGATTGGAAGAGCGGCCTCGCGATTATTCAAGAGCTGTATCCGGATAAATATACGCTGGGCCTGGAATTGTTCACATCCGATTTAGTGAGCCTGCTGGATGTATTGATGGCAAGAGGAGAAGTGGAAACAGACGTAAGAAATGGCGTGATTCATTATCGCGCATTTAGATGAATAATTTTTGAATCGGAAAGTGACTTTGTATAGTCACTTTTTGTGTTTGGGGAAATTTGCCGATAGCAGAATTTTTTTGTGTTTGAAAGAGACTAAATTTTTCTTATATAATAAATTGAGAATGAATTCGGCAGCGTTTATCTATTAAGAAATCTTGCTCATGATTTCACAAAAAAGATTGGTATGAAAAAAGGAGCTGATGCACGATGATGAAGAAATGCATATGGCTGGTTGCATTGAGCTTATTGCTTGCCGCATGTTCAGCGAGCAGCGGAGCGGAACAAAAGAAGGACAGCCAGGCGACTGCGAACCAATATGAAACCGAGCTGATGAAGAATCTGAATCTGGCTACGGCTACACTATACAGCAGCTATTATATGAAGCAGCAGAATGACATCGGTTCACTTGAAGAGGTGGAGAAGGATCTTGCCGGGATTGACGATGCTGTGGAAGGATTTGAGAGCATGGGAGATGCGCCGAATGAGGAATTAGAAAGGCTGCATGATGTGGTCGGCAATTGCATCGCGGAAATCGATGCATTCATCAGCTATGCCATAGAGGCATTATGTGAGAACGATCCGGCATTTCTTGATAAATATAATGAAACAGAAGGTAAAATTAGCCCTTACTTATTGGAAATCAATGAAATAACAAGCGAATTGGAAGCATAAACTGAACAAGGCAGTACCTAAGAAGGTAGTGCCTTGATTTTTAGCATTAATTTCTGAATATTGTTTTTATTCAGAAATTAATCTATACTATTGGTTATTCTATCATTGTTTATTCTTGAAAAGAGGCGGGGTTAATGAGGGTTTTAGAGCGTATCAGTCAATTTGTAAGCAGCACGTTTGCTATTTGGGTATTATTATTTGCGGTGCTCGCTTTTTTCTTTCCCGGTACATTCGTATGGATTGGGCCTTATATTGTAACATTACTGGGAATCGTTATGTTCGGAATGGGCTTGACGCTGTCCGCGAATGATTTTAAAGAGGTGTTCAATCGTCCTAAAGATGTGTTGGTCGGGGTGCTAGGCCAATTCTTGATTATGCCGTCGCTTGCTTTCCTCTTGGCGAAAGGGCTGAATCTGCCTCCGGAAATTGCGGTCGGCGTCATTCTTGTTGGCTGCTGCCCCGGGGGAACGGCTTCCAATGTGATGACATTCCTGTCTAAAGGAGATGTGGCCTTATCGGTAGCTGTCACGTCCGTCACTACTTTATTGGCGCCGATTATTACACCGGCACTGATCTTATTGCTTGCCAGCCAGTGGCTGAACGTAAATCCTTCCGATCTGATGCTTTCCATTGTAAAGGTAGTCATCATCCCGATTGCATTAGGGCTGATCGTGAAGAAGCTATTTAATCGCCAGGCGCAGGCAAGTGTGAAAGTGCTGCCGCTTGTATCGGTTTCGGCAATTGTCGCGATTGTTGCGGCAGTCGTGGCCGGAAACCAAGAGCAAATCGCCAAAACGGGCTTAGCGATTTTCGCAGTCGTTATTCTGCATAATCTATTAGGATATGCGATCGGCTATTTGTTCGGTAAATTATTCGGCATGAATCTTTCCAAGAAGAAAGCGATCGCCATTGAAGTGGGGATGCAGAACTCGGGTCTTGGGGCCGCTCTTGCTTCCGCCCATTTCTCGCCGCTCGCAGCCGTCCCAAGCGCGATCTTCAGTGTGTGGCATAATATTTCCGGGCCGATTTTGGCGACAATCTTTAGTAGAATGAAAGATAAAGAGGAAGAGGCAGCCCGTGACGATCAATCGCTGATTAGTTAAAAGCCTAAGAAGAATCGTACGCATGATTTTCGGATGCGGCATGGTTCTTTTTTCGCTTAATGTGCGCTTTTGCTTTTGAAATTTACGATTTGGTTACATTTATGTGCTTCCTTATCGACAATTTGTTACAATGACGGTAATAAATTTAATCAAAGGGAGATTGAAGGAATAATAGTGATGAAGAAACTAATCATATTGGCTGCAGTGGCAATAGCCATACTTGGCGGCTGTTCGTTTTTTAATAAGGGAGAAGTGAAATCGGAAGTGGCGCCGATGGATGTGCCTTTAGTATTGCAATATCCGGAATTGCCAAGGGGCTGTGAAGTGACAAGTTTGGCGATGGCGCTGCAATATAGCGGCTATGATGTGGATAAAATGGAGCTTGCTGATAAGATTGCGAAGGAGCCGTTTGAAAGCGGCGGTTTAAAAGGGAATATGCATAAGGGCTTTGTGGGAGCGATGGATACGCTTGACCGCGATGGCATCGGTGTATATGTGGAACCGATTGTGGAGCTGGCCAAAGAATATGCGCCGAACCGCAAAGTGAAGAATATCACGGGAGAATCCGCTGATGAAATGTATCGGGCGGTCAGCCAAGGCTACCCGGTCTGGGTGATTACCAATGCCCGCTTCAAAGAGCTGACAGACGATCATTTCCGGACATGGAAAACGGCTGACGGCGACATGCAAATAACATATCGCCAGCATAGTGTCGTGATTACAGGCTACGACGAAGATACTGTATACGTAAACGATCCATTGAAATCGGAGAAGAACGTCGCGCTGGACCGTGCCGATTTCGAGGCGGCATGGACACAGATGGGAAGCCAAGCGATGTATATCGCCGAGAAATAATATAGGCAAACGAGAAGACCGGGCAATCCCGGTCTTCTTTCATTTTGCGGGGAAGATAAATCGTTCCTTCATCAATTTGCCCTCGCTGCCTTTTTGCGCCCAAATGATTTCGACTTCCACTTCTGTCGCTGTGCCTGTGATGCTGAAATTCGGGAATTGCAGCGGCTTTCCGCTATTTAGTTGTTCCATCATCGCTTTTCTTTTGGCAAAGTGTTTCTTATGGTCTTCTTTGGCATGTTCTTTTTTCGCGGGGCGAGGATGGTCAAATAAGGCATATTTTGTTGCGGAGCCGGGGGCATTCCTGAACATATGGACCTTTGCAAATACGACATCATCACCGATATTCGTTACTTGCAGCGAGTAGGTCGGGGAATGTCCTTGTATGCTATTTTCGGTTTGTTTGCTTTTATCGATTTCTACGGACCATTGCTCCGAGCTCTGTTTGGCGGGCCATATAGCGGAAGCCATCGCTTTCGTCTCTCCGGTCGATGAGAAGATGAGTAAAAGCAACAGGTACATTATCGAGAATTTTTTCATGGTGATCGCTCCTTTTATCCCGTTTAACAGGTACTAAGATCCTCGCTCCGGCACAGTAGTGAAAACGCGGATGTGAAAGCGGGGGTCAAGTACCTGTAACAACCCGATTGGTTCATCTACTGAGAGGCGAGGGAAAATCCCGCCTCTCAAAGATTCACTTTATCCCGTTTAACAGGTACTAAGACTCTCGCTCCGGCACAGTAGTGAAAACGCGGATGTAAAAGCAGGGGTCAAGTGCCGGCAACAACTTGATTGGTTATATTTTGCTGTACCTGGAAAGAACTATGCATCCGTTTAAAAGATGTAAGGGCGTATTGTTATCCTAATAGATGGAGATATGATATCTTGGTGGGAATAATTAGTGGAAAGGTAGATAGATATGAATGATTTCCTGAAATTTAATAAAGTCGCTCAAACGTATTTACGTGAGCTGGACCAATATACGTACGAACAATTTACGCAAAAGCCCGCACCGGATGCATGGTCATTGGGAGAAATGTATAATCATGTGATCGACACCGGCTACAGGCAGCGGCCAAAGAATGCTTGTACCATCCTGCCGACCCTTATAAGAAGAAGACAGCAGCCGGCATGATTGTGTTCGCCTTCAATAGGATTCCGCCGGTAAAAGCGAAAGCGCCTGGAGATTTGCTGGAGCTGGTGAAACAGCCGGAGAGCATCGATGAAGTCCGCGAGCGGCTGGAAGTGTTCATCGAACGGATGAAGGAAGAGGAACCGGCCGTTAAACGCATCCCTGCCGATAAAAAAGTGGAACATCCTTACTTCGGCTTCCTGAATGCGGAGGAATGGTATAAGCATATCGAGTCCCATTTTCGCCACCATCTAAGGCAGAAGAAGAGGATCGAAGCTGTTGTTCTGTAATGACGCAAGTGAAAAAGGGCGGTCGCCGGTAAATGTCGGCTGCGCCCAGATAAAGAAAGGAGAAATCGTTTTGGTTTCTCCTTTCTTGTGTATTATGCTTTCTTGCCGAATATCCTGAAGAAGCGGTCCAATGTCCGGTTGCGCTGTTTTTCGGCAGCTGCTTTTTCTTTGTCTTCCAATTCTTCTTCGATGTCCTGCACGTGGGCAGCCTTCACTGCTTCTTCCATGAAATAAGCTTGGGAATCCACAGCCGTATACTCAGCGCCTGAGCGCTTTGCGTAGGTGGCATCCGATTGCAGCAGGCGCGCTTTAACATTGTCGTGCAGCTGGACTTGCAGTATGTCGAAAATGCGTCGCTTCACCGCTTCGTCCAAGATCGGGCAAGCAATCTCCACGCGTTTTTCCGTGTTGCGCGTCATGATGTCCGCCGAACTGATATATATGCGCATATCATCGTTTTTACCGAAGCAATAGACACGGGAATGCTCCAGGAACCGGCCGACGATGCTCACTACGGTGATATTTTCCGTTTTATCTTTTATGCCCGGAACAAGGCAGCAGATTCCCCGGACGATCAGGTTGATTTTAACGCCCGCACAGGAAGCCTCGGAAAGCTTCGTGATGATTTCGCGGTCGGTCAGTGAATTCATCTTCATCAGGATATAGCCGTCCTCGCCGCGCCAGGCTTTGGCGATCTCTTCATCAATCAGTTTGACGATCCCCTGTTTCAGGCTGGTCGGAGCCACAAGCAGCTGTTGGTACTGGCCGTCCAAATTCGATATCGCCATGTTTTTGAAAAAGTTGGACGCATCATTGCCGATTTCGGCATTCGCTGTAATCAAACTCAGATCGGTGTAGAGTTTGGCTGATTTCTCGTTGTAATTCCCTGTACCGATCTGGGTGATATATTGCACCTTATCATCATGCCAGTGCGTGATAAGGCAAATCTTCGAATGTACCTTGAAGCTTTCGAAGCCGTAGATGACATTGCAGCCCGCTTCTTCCAGACGCTCGGCCCAGTCGATATTGTTCTGCTCGTCGAAGCGCGCGCGAAGCTCCATCAGCACGGTTACTTCTTTATTGTTTTCGGCCGCTTCTGTCAGGTACTCCACCAGCTTGGAATTGTTCGCCAGCCGGTAGATTGTTATTTTAATGGAGATGACAGATTCATCATAAGCCGCTTCTTTCACAAGGCGCAGGAATGGCTCCATCTGCTCATACGGATAATGAAGGACCACATCCCGCTTCCGCACTTGCTTGATGATGCTTTCACGCTTATTCAGCATCGCCGGCGGCTGAGGTTCGAATGCCGGGTACGAAAGTTTACGGGCCGTATCCAGCGGGAATTTGTCAGCCAGCGAGAAAACATATGACATACGGAGCGGCGCTTTACTTTTGAATATTTGATCTTTTCCAATTTTGAGCCGGTTTTGTAAGTATCGAAGCAATGCGGAATCAGCATCCGGCTGGACTTCCAGGCGGACAGGCGCCAGGCGTCTGCGCTTCTTCAAGATTTTCTTCATATGGTGGCGATAGTCGTCGTCATCGGCGAATACCTCGTCTTCGGGGCTGATATCGGCATTGCGTGTGACGGAAATAATCGCTTTGTCTGTGATTTCGAACATATCGAATACTTTATCGCAGTATTCAAGGATAATCTTCTCCGTCAGTATGTAACGGACATTATCGCCGGGAAAGAAGAGCACATTCGGGACGGATTGCGGTACGGGAATGAACCCGAATGATGTTGTATCTTCTCTTTTAATCATGACGGCAATATATAAAGATTTGTTGGCCAAATGCGGGAATGGATGATGGAAATCCACGATTTGCGGCGACAGGACAGGCATGATATAGCTGTCGAAATACTGTTCGGCATACTTCCGTTCATGGCCGCTCAAATCTTTCATGTCAAGATGGTAAATATCATTTTTGCGCATTTGGTCCGTAATTTCGGCGAATGCTTGGTCGCGCTGTTTATAGAGAGGCGCGACAGCCTTGAAGATTTTCTTCAATTGCTCGGCCGGGGTCCACCCACTCTTATTATCGACCCGGTTGCCTTTAAGTAATGTCAGATCCAGCAGGCTGCCGACACGGATCATGAAGAATTCATCCAAGTTGCTTTCGAAGATGGATACGAATTTCAAACGTTCGTACAGGGGCACGTTCTTATCGCAAGCTTCTTCAAGCACGCGTTGATTGAATGTCAGCCAAGACAGCTCTCTGTTCTGTGTATAGCTGAGGTCATGGCGTGTTTTTGTCTTAGGCATCGATGTCACCTTCTTTGAGAACTTTTTCATATAAGTAACCTTCACGGACGCCGTAATCGCTGACGTGAATGGTTTCGCTGCCGAAATAATCGGCGATCGTATTCAGGATAAGCAGGCCGGGAGTGATGGTATGGATACGGTCGGGCACGGTCTGCAATATCTTTCGCAACATGCTTTTATCAGGCTTATGCAACAGTGACAGAATCTCCGGAATATAAGCCGTTTCCAGCGTGCTGTTGGGCTTCGCACTGTATAACTCGTTTTTCAATTTCTTCGCTGCCCGGATGGTTCCGCCGACACCGCAAATCACTTGATGAGGAGGGAAGCCATCCAGTCCAAGCTTCTCCAACTCGTTCAGAATTTCCTCTTGCATAGCCTGCTTTTCTTTTCTTTTAGGGAAGAGCTTCGAAACATGTTTGGAGAACAAGCTTAAAGAGCCTATTGGCAGGGAAAGGGCCGTTTTCACTTGAGCATTCTCGTAAAAAGCCAGTTCAGTGGAGCCGCCTCCGATATCGACCATCAAGCCGTCATCCATATCCAGAGCATGCGTCGCTCCGATAAAATCAAGGGTGGCTTCTTCTTCGCCGGAAATGACATCCACTTTGAAGCCGGTGCGTACACTAATATGGCGCACGACTTCATCGGTATTGACGATATTGCGCAAAGAAGCTGTCGCAAAGACCGAAACGTTCTTTATATGGAAGTTATCGACAATATTCTTGTAGTCCCGTAAAATGCCGCATGCCGTATCAATGCCTTTGGCGGTCAGGTAGCCGTCTTTCACATAGCCGGCAAGGCCTGCTGTTGTTTTCTTGTGGAGGAGCGAGCGCAATTGTTTCTTTTCATAGCTGTAAATATTGAGCCGGATCGTATTGGAGCCCACATCAATTATGCCGTAGATCATATTTTTCCCCCTTTCATTAAAGCGCATTTTTACAAGTAGTATAATTTAAATATTACTGTAAATTTGTGAATTTACTGTTTACTTTATGTTAAGAGAAAGGGATATTTTTTGGCTGCCGTACGGGTGCTAAGCCCCCTTCAGCCCAGCAGTGAAAACGTAGCCGTGAAAGCGGGAGAGCAAGTACCGGCAACAACCCGATTATCAAAGGTTCATTTTCTCAGGATTGTATAAGGAGACTATGAAATGCCTGTTATTGAGCATTATCAGTTTATTAAAGCATCTGTTGAAGTATGTTTTGATCTTTGCAAGGGAACGTAGAGATCATACTCGAATTACCTCAAAAACAAAGGAAAGAGCTGTGGGCGAAGTGAATTGGAAAATAAATCGAATTTACCTATAGTTAATGGAATTTGATTATAAGATATTAATAAAGGCTGTTTTCGTAAGGATTGTTGTTTTTGATTATTATGTTTTCTTTGCTAAATTAGAAACTACAAGAAGCAATTACTCGTCTAATAAGAATAATAGTAATGAATATTAGGAGGTAATAGATTTGAAAAAAATCATACTTGTGGCTTTATCTTTAGCTTTTATGTTTTTGTTTCTTTTTGGTTGTCAATCGAAAGAGAATATCTCTACCGAAACAAATGTAAATTCACCATCTTTATTAGAAAACAATAAACAACTTTCAATAGACAATCATTTTACAAGCGTAAGCATTTCAAAACCAAAAGGATTCAATAAAATTACTTTTGATGATAAAGAATCGCTTAAAGCCTTTCAGGACATCTTCTCAAGTGCAGTAAAAGAGGATGGCATAGTTGATATGGCTGGTCCTGAATTCTATATGGATGTTGTTTACGATAAAGTCAGTCAACAAAGTTTATTCTTATGGATAGGCGAAAAGGGGCAAAGAAGCACATTTATGAAAACAGAAGATACAAATACCATCTATACTGTTTCAAGTGATATGACAGATAAATTGATTGAATTAGTTAAATCCCGTTTTAATTAAGACTTCGAGTAAAGTCTTTTTTTTATGCACTTCTTAGCATTTTAACGGTAGTGTTATTGGATTTTTGACAAGCTGAAATAAGCATTTGCTTCACTCGGTTTTCAAATGCTACGTTTTTGCCAATGTCCAGCCACCGGAACCAGTACAGGTAGTTATCAAGATATTTTGTTGCTACTCCTTGAAAATGCTCCATCCATTTCTTTAAGCGATTATGAAAGTTATTGATGTGTTGAACGTGGTAAATCCCTTTCTTCACTCGTTGTTTTTGCCGTTCATTTACAGTTTCGTGTTGTAATCCCTTGATTTTTGCAAACTTCTTGTAGTTGGTGGCTGTATCAGTGCATAACAAAGCAGACGGGTGAATAGACTCATCTATCAAAGTGTCAATTTCTTCGGCTTTCACACTCCCTGTTCCTGCTTTCCGAGCGATTACACTACCGTTACGGTCTTGTGCAACTACAACAGCAATTTTGAAGTTAGAAATCCCTCTCTTTTCGTCTTTTTCTCCACACTTCTTGGCTTTTCTATGAGTAATTTCTCTCCCTTTCATAGACTCACGAAAGAAGGTTTCGTCACTCTCCACGATACCTTGTAGTTGATTAAAACTAAGACTTCCTAATGCGTTCAAGATTTTATGTCTCCGATAAAAGGCAGTAGAAATGTGTATTTGAAGTTTTTCAGCGATTTTTGGTAGGGTATATCCCTCTACCATTAGTTCAATGTATTTCACCTATTTTTCAGGGTAACGAGAGCCTGAAAATGGTGTATTCGTCATATCATTGAAAGATTTTCCGCAATCATTGCATAGATAGCGTTGTCTTGAACGGTACTTACCGTTCCGCTTCACAGATGTACTTCCACAATGAACACAACCCAAACCAGAAGCAAATCGGGCTTCACGAATGCTTTTGAGTAGTTTTGTAATTTTATCTGGTTCATTTGGAAACAAGTCTTGTTTCATAGCATTAAATAACGCCATTTGCTCTAATTTGGTTAATTCGCTGAAATCTTCATGTACTTTGATAGGTTCAGAATGATTGTTGCTTTTTCATATCCATAAATCGGTTACAATAAAAGTAACCATCTTATGTCATACATACTTAATTTGTTACATTCATAAGAGAGGATTGATAAAAATGAAATTAGTGTTTTTGTATCATCCAGTTAAAAACGTAAAGGATTCGCTTTTGTTTTACAGAGAAGAATTGGGATTTGAAGAAGCATGGCGTGAAGGAGACCATACAATAGCACTACGTTTACCAAACACTGATATTCGTCTATTAATAGAGGATGATGAACAAGATTTATCAGCTGGTGGGATTTTTCTGGTAGATAGCGTTGACGACTTTTATCATGAAAAGAAAAACGTGCTAAAGTTTGTGAAAGAGCCTGTAGATATTCCCCCAGGGCGCTATGCCATATATCAAGATCATGATGAGAACCCCATAAGAATCATTGATTTTACAAATGAAACATAAATTACTAACTTTTCTATAAGGGATGGCATTCTTGAAAAGCATATATGCATAACCAACTGGAACAAATGACAGGG
>JBJEFM010000210.1:0-32091 GCA_051874035.1 Bacillus sp. (in: firmicutes) | reverse complement strand
TGACATCAAGCGAGTCTTTGGAATTCGCCAAGCTCAACGCAGGAGTCGTGCAGCCATCGCGCACAAGCATCAACCCTTATTACTTAGGCTTGAAAATCTTCGAAGACATCGAGGAGCGTTACAACAATCCGACCGATGAAATGGTTCGTCGAGGCGTAAAGCCGAACTCAGGCCGCGAGCAGATGTTTGAAGTGCGTGAAGTCGAATCCGATATATCCTTCTTGCGCAATTACTTAACGAAGGATCTTGTGATGCGGGAGGATATGTATTTGTTCCAGAAGCAAGGGAAGGATTATAAAATCGTTGATAAAGAGTGGAAAGGCGTGCGAGATCAGCTTGTGAATATGCGTGTGAACGGAGGGTTCCCGTACATCACTGTCAATGACGGCGACTATCTCCGAAACGGGGAGCTGTATCTGAAGCATTGGTATGAAGGCGTCGAACTCGATACGAAATATTTGGAGAAAGTGATGCCGTATATTTATCAGTTATGGGGACGCGGCGTCCATATGGAGACGATGGTGGAAGAGAAGCCGGTCTTGTATACGTATGATAGTAAGGGGATTTATAAGAAATATTTGTAATTGATTCATTCACCATATTTCCTACAAGATAGATGAGTAATTATGGTTCTTCTTTTAGAGGAGCCTTTTTCTTATTTAACAAGTGAGATAGCCCTCCTGTAATAAAATGAAAATGATCGAATTCGTCTCTCCTATTGTATGAGAGGCAAATATTAACGGGTTTAAGAGCGTATTGCTGTGCTAGAAACGAATTAGAAAGATTCAATAACGTAGTGAGTATGATGGTGTAGCCGATTTATCCATTTATAGGAGACGTGATTTTCGGGGGAAAGGTGCCAAAAGATATTGAGCGATTGGCTATACAACATCACTTTAATAAGATTATTTTCTTTAGAGTAACACTTGCCAAAAAGATGCATAGAATTATAATATAAGTGAATAGTTATATAATAAGGTGCTTATATAATGAACTTGTAGATGGAAAGGTGGGGGTGTTATGGGGAATATTGAAGCGATGGCTGTTCAATTAAAAGCAGTAAGTGATCCGAATCGATTAAAGCTTTTAGCTTATTTGAAGAAAGGCGAAATATGTGTCTGTGAATTTGTAGACCTACTCAATATTTCACAGCCTGCTGTGAGTCAACAACTGAGAAAGTTGAAAGATGCGGGCATCATTTTAGAAAGACGTAAAGGAACATGGAAGCATTATCGATTGAATGAGGCGCAACAACCTTATATACAGGCCATCATTGATGAATTGGATGAAGTGCCGACGATAAATTGTCCTTCGGATTGTTCAAGAAATGACTAGTTGGGGGGAAGAGGAGATGCCAGAGAAAAGCTTAACCAAAAAATTATCCTTTTTGGACCGTTATTTGACAGTCTGGATATTTGTCGCAATGGCTTTAGGTGTGTTGATTGGTGTAATTGCACCAAGTTTTAAGAATGTATTAGATACTTTTTCGGTAGGCACGACATCGATTCCGATTGCGATAGGTTTGATTATTATGATGTATCCACCGCTTGCGAAAGTGAAATATGAAGAGATGTGGCGTGTCTTTAAAGATTGGAAGGTATTACTCCTTTCTCTTATTCAGAACTGGTTATTAGGACCTGTTTTGATGTTTTTCCTGGCCATTATTTTTCTGCATGATTATCCGGAATATATGGCAGGTTTAATTATGATCGGCTTGGCGCGTTGTATCGCCATGGTTATTGTATGGAATGATTTAGCACGCGGTGACAGAGAGTATGTGGCGGGATTGGTGGCGTTTAACTCGATTTTTCAAATTTTGTTTTATTCCGTATTTGCGTACTTTTTCTTAAATGTATTACCAGGCGTATTTGGGTTAGAGAATTTATCGGTGTTCATTTCCATGTGGGACATTGCGAAGAGTGTATTGATTTACCTTGGTATTCCATTCTTTGCAGGGATGTTAACTCGTTACATTGGATTAAAGGTGAAGGGGAAAGAATGGTATGAAACGAAGTTCTTACCGAAAATTTCACCTCTTACACTGGTAGCCTTGCTCTTTACGATTTTTATGATGTTCTCTTTAAAAGGAGACAAAATTATTGAATTGCCATTAGACGTGATTCGCATTGCAATACCGCTTTTAATTTATTTCTTAATTATGTTTGCCGTTTCTTTCTTCGCATCTCGAAAAGCAGGCGCATCCTATCCCGTTACAGCATCACTTTCCTTCACAGCTGCAAGTAATAACTTTGAGTTAGCCATTGCGGTTGCCATCGCTGTATTCGGCATCAATAGCGGCGAAGCTTTTGCGGCTGTTATCGGACCGTTGGTGGAAGTGCCTGTTTTAATCGCACTTGTACATGTCGCACTGCGTTGGGAAAAGAAATACTTTAGAACGATTAAACTATAAAACTTGTCATGGAACGATCAGGAGGAAGACTATATGAATAATAAAAAGACGATTTACTTTTTATGTACAGGTAACTCGTGCCGCAGCCAAATGGCAGAAGGATGGGCGAAGAAGCATTTGAGCGATGAATGGGATGTTAAGAGTGCCGGACTTGAAGCACATGGTTTAAATCCCAATGCCGTGAAAGCCATGAAGGAAGTGGGTATTGACATTACGAATCAAACATCCGATATCATTGACCCTGCTATTCTAAACAACGCTGAGTTAGTTGTTACATTATGTGGCCATGCAGCAGATCATTGCCCAGTTACGCCGCCGCATATTAAACGCGTCCATTGGGGATTTGATGATCCAGCGAAAGCAGAAGGAACAGTAGAGGAAAAATGGGCATTCTTCCAGCGTGTTCGTGATGAAATTGAAGCAAGAATCAAGCGTTTCGCTGAAACAGGAGAATAATTGACGACTGTATAGCCAAGAGGTAAAACTCTTGGCTTTTTATTTATTAGGTAGATTTTTTCATCTACTATGTACTTCGCAATTCGCAAGGAATGTCTTATTTTAATTTGGATTCAATGTAAGTTGAGGTTTAACAGAAAGAATGGTTAATTGGTGTGAGTGAGTATAAATGTCATGTTTTATCCTCTTTTCTCCTTAATCTTAGAGACTTATTGTAAGTAGGTCTCAAATATAAAGCTGAGGAATAAGATGTATATAGATTTATATTGAATAAAGGAGGAGTATTGTGCAAAACAAAAACCAAATTCCTGGTCATATAACGGAACAAGAGTATAACCAAATGTTGGTTCCTCCAGAAACATTTGCTGCTAAACCAGAATCACTTACAGAACAATTATTTGTAGAGCGCTCTCTTACAGAAAATAAATTTTGGCTTAGGATCATGAAAGAACACGCTTTTTTCTTAACGGACGGCTTTAACTACAAAGATACAAATCTAATTAGACAAACTCAGCGATTTTATCATTATTTTGAGCAGCAGGAAAAGAAAGCATATCAAGTTCCTAACAATGTAGAATTAGTCAGAAAGTTAAACGAGGAGAGCATAGAACTAGTCTATGGTTTCCGTAACTTTAAACGAAATCTTCTTATCCTTATTATCAATTGTAAGGTAAGTGGTTTTAATTTTCCTTTGTTAGTTGATCATATTGCTCGTGAAGCGGAGTATTTCATGAGAACACTTAAAAAATTTAATAAAGGGATTTTAGAACCCATTCAAGATGCGATTATCAATGAAAACGTCTTTTGGCTACGAATTATGATGGAACACTCGAGATTTATTGGATCATTACTCGATCAATCCGAAAGAAATTTAGTAAAAGTTTCTCTCAAATTTGGAGATGATTTTGAAACACTCTTAAATCAAGCAAGAGATGTAGAATCCATGCTATACCGTAAACAGCCTACATATCCAATTATCGGTAAAATGAATAAGGATAGTGAAAATGCAACTACCGAGCTTCAAAGCTTCAAAAAAGCTGGCTTGGAACTTATTCAATCGTGCCAAGTTAAGAGTGTAATTAATCCACTACTTGCAGATCATGTATTAAGAGAAGCAGGTCATTTCTTATACATGATACAAATATTAGAAGGACGGTTAAATGAAAAAATAAAACAAGAACAGTAAATAAAAATCTCAAACTTATCTAAATTCTTTTGATAAGTTTGAGATTTTTATGCTTTATTAAAGGATTAAGTTGATTCAACGTGTACATTGACTTCATATTTGTACTCTTGAAGAATATTTTCATCAAATTCGTCAGTAAGTTCATGAGATACGTGTTTGAAAATGTCCCAAGCTGTTTTACAGATTAAAAATCCTACAATTAAAGCTGCGACAGTATCAAGCCATATGCAATTGAGAACCCAAAATACCAACTGCTGTTCCAATACTTACTCAAGCATCAGAAAGGTTATCTTTCGCAGCTGCCATTACAGCTTTACTATTGATCTTCTCTGCTAATCACAGATAGTTGTAGGGTTTCTATATAATGTCAGACAATCAATTTTTAATTAATTCTACAAGCTCAAGAATTTTTACGGCTACATTTCTTTCTGTTCCTTGGTATGGGTAAGAATGTATATGGATTGCAGGATTGAAATTTAATTCAATAATGGCATAAGGCGAGTGTTCATCTTCTAAATCTTCAATCATCATATCCACTCCACAAATTTTTGCTCCCACTGCTTGTGATGCTTCAACCGCAATGTCTTTAAATGCTTTTGGTACTTGATCTGTTACATCTATACTGTCTCCGCCAGTTGAGATGTTTGAATTCTCACGTAAATACTGTAATTCACCTTCCAGAAGCACGGTATCGATTGTCAAGCCTTCTTGTTGCAAGAAGAGCTTCATGTTTTCATCTGTCTCAATTTTCTCCAAAGGAGTTTTGTAGCCTTTACCTCGTAATGGATCTAGGTTTTTTTTGTTGATTAGTTGTTGAATCGTAGATATTCCATCTCCAGTAACATTGGCAGGGACTCTATGCAAGACGGCAACTGTTTCATCTCCAATTACCATGAAGCGATATTCTTTCCCTTTAATAAAAGGCTCAATAAGGATTGTAGTATCTTCATCAAAAGCAATTTCTAAACCTTTGATTAAATCTTCTTCCTTTGCTCCATTAGGAAAGATCGATATGCCTAAACCAAAATTTGTTGATTTAGGTTTTATAACTAACGGAATATCGATCCAATGGTCAAGAGACTCTTTGGCAGAAGGAATATCAAAAAATTCTTCTCCTTCAGGTACAACGATGTTCTTTCTTGTAAGAATCTGTTTAGTTACACTTTTGTTTTCCATTATTAAAACCGATACATATTGATCTTTACTTGTTTTGGTTGCTTGTTTAATGTATTGGGTATTTTCCCCTTTAGTTAACTCGATGAAATTTTCTTTTCTATCCAGTATTTCGAAAGATATGCCTCTTTTAATGCTTTCCTTCAGCAGTATTTGAGTAGAAAGCTCCATATCTGTATAAGGCTTTAACTTGAAACGTTCTGAGAAAGCTTCTTTTTTGTATTTTTCTGCTAGTTCCATATGAACTTTTATATAACCTTTTTCTTTGCACAGATTAGCAAGACGATATGAATATGTCTTTTGATAATTTTTTAATAATTCTTCTTTTTCTTTGAGAAGCGTATAAAAAGGCAGACCATACTGTTGATTCATTTCTAGAAGGTCATGTAAAATCTCCATTCCCCAACTTTGTAATGAAATAGCTGATCCATTTTTAAGAAGCTCTAATTGAAGATTTTGTCCTTCAATCGCTACTTTTTTGCTATTATGTTCACTCTCTAGTTGCCAATTATCATACAACGGCTCTTCTTTCTCCAGGCAATATAATAAAAATAGATGAATAAAGTTCATATCCTCAACAGATAACCCACTCTTTACAAATGGATTGATATCGATCGTGCGGATTTCTATATACTCAATACCATTTTTCAATAAATTTTCAGTTGAGTAGAGCGTTCCTTTACTTTTCAAGCGTATCTGTGAATATAATTCCCTTATATCTTCGATTACACCCTTATCAATATATGAGGCGATTGAATCGACATATTTATCAATAGAAGAATAATTTAGCTTTAGGAATTCTTTGTTTTGATAACCACAAAGACTATTTCTATATGATATTGCTTTTTCATTAGAGTATGTTTCATCTGATATTTCATTAAGTGCTTCTACACATTGTTGTTCATATGTTTTATGAATGGTGTTAGCGGCACCAAGAACATAGACTAAAAGCCAATGATGTCGCAAATAGTTGCGTGCAAGCTTTAAATATAGGTTGTCTTTAAAGTCTTGTAGTGACATTTGTTTTTTAGATTTATCATATAAAGAGTGCAGTAACTTTTCCCCCAGAGAGAAATTGATATGAATACCTGAAATTAATTGTTTTTTCCCTCCGTATTTGTGTTCTAAGTACTCTCTATAACTTTGATCTTTTCCTTGATTAGGGAACTTCGCGATTGGAATATCTTGTTCATCTGGTGTGATAGCTGGCATAGATTGCGGCCAAATATATTCATGATCCAGTTCCAATGCGGCGATGTTATATAAAGAATCTAAAAAATCAATAGCATCACTAGTATTATGAAATACTGGCGTGACAAGCTCCAATTGACTTTCGGAAAAATCCGTAGTGATATAAGGATTTTCTTTTTTATCTCCGAAAACTCGAGGGTGGGGAGTTAAAGAAAGCGTTCCACTATCGGTAACACGCAATCCTTCCCGTTCTATTCCAAAGTTAGCATTTAATATTTGTTTATTTGAAAGGTTAGAAAACATATTAAATCGCATTTTGGTATTTCCTCCTGTATATAACGTTGAATATGGTTACTGATAACATTCCTTTTACGAAAGATGATATTGCGATGCTCAGCCAAATTCCATTTAATCCGAATATAGGGGTAAGGAATATAGCTAAAGGTATCCGCATAAACGTAAAGATAATGGAAATGGCTGATGGTATTTTAGGTAAACCGATACCTGTATAAACGCCCGTTCCAATCATCTCCATAGCCATAAATATTTGAGATAAACCTATAATTTTTAAATAAGCTGATGTGATTACAATAGTCTCAATATCTTGGGTGAAGAGTTGAACTAGTTCCTCAGAGAAGAAGATAAAGACTATGCTGGTTAGAAGAGCATATGAAATTCCTAAAAGCAGACTTACATGATAGCCTTTTAGGATTCTTTTAAACTTTTCCGCTCCAAAATTCTGTCCGATAAAGCTACTTACAGCACCATTTAAGCTCCCCATTACAATGAAAGTGACAGATTCAATTTGCAGACCGATTTTTTGAGCGGCAACAGCGTCTGTCCCGTACGAAGCAATAAAGTTGGCTAAAATAATATTGATGACAGTAAAAAGAACTCGCTGTGTCGACATCGGAATGCCCAGCTTGATAATTTCTAAAGCCTTGCCGAAATCTGTTTGGATAATATGCCTGCTGAATAAAACATTTCTTGCCAGATATACAAATAAAACGAACATGAGTATCTGGGCGACCAGTGTGGCAATTGCAGCACCGATTACTCCCCATTCAAATGTATAGATAAAGATGGGATCAAGAATGATATTTAGTAAAAGTCCAAAAGCGCTGATATAGAAGCTTTGTTTATTATTTCCGAAACTGCTGAACATCCGGATGAAGAATGTATTGAAATAAGAAAAAAACAACATAAAACCAGATACTGCTAAGTATTGATAGGCATTGGTTTGAACGGCTTCATTATTTAAATCCAAAAAATCCAACAGTTGATTTCCGAAGAATAGTAATCCGAGTATCGTGATAACTCCTATTAGAAAGTTCAATAGCAAGGAAATTCCGATATAGGATGTACTTTCCGTTTCGTTTTTGCTACCCATTGCATGAGCGATTTTTATAGCTCCACCAACTACAATCATGGCTTGAATGGAATAGCCTAAGTTAATAAAAAAGCTTGCAGATCCCACAGATGCAATAGCATCAGGACCAAGTCCTCCAACAAAGAGCATATCTATAAAGTTATATAGGAATTGAAGCAAGGAACTTCCAATCAACGGTAAAGAAAGCAGAGAGATAACCGAAAGTTCCTTTCCGGAAGTTAAATCAATTTTTTTCATATATGTTCCCCTGAAAAGTGTAATATATAATAATGATTATATAAGAAGATACTTATATTATAGATGATTACTTGCAAGTTGCAAATATGTGTTTTATATTCTAATCATTAATTGCAACGTACAAGGAGTACACAGCATATTAATATAAGAGGTGATTGTAATGGAACAAAATGTAAGGGAGTTATTCCAGGTATTTAGTCGACGCTTTGGCTTTTTGAATAAAGGTTGCTGCCAGGTGGGCGGCCATGATATTTCTCTGGTCCAAAGCCATATTCTTTATGAAATCGATCATCAACATCGCCCTTCTATCCAACAGGTTGCTGAAACATTAGGAACAGATATTACCACGTTTAGCAGGCAAGTCCAATCGCTCGTTAAAAAGGGGCTTGTTTCAAAAATAACGGATTCTACGGATCGAAGAATCACCATTCTAACCCTTACAGTAGAAGGAAAAGAAGTGGCTGATAATGTCGATCGGCAAATGAATCGATATTTGGATGATGTGTTCTCGAATATGACCCAAGGAGAAAAAGAAATGGTTATACGCTCTATTCAACTCCTGAATAAGAGCATGGAGAAAACCGATAAGTGTTGTACGACCCTATTGGGGTAATACAACCTTGTTGGATATTTGCATATTGCAACTAAATGGATGTAATGTTTGCGAAATGCAAGTAAGTAAGAAGTGATTATATGATTACAGCAATCATAAGCGAACTCTTTATTATCGCATTAGAACGAACAGCCCTTTTCGTAGCCATTGCTTTCGTGGTTCGCTTGCTGAAAGCGATTGTGCCTCGCGATAAGATCAACAACTATCTTTCGGGTAGAAAAATGATTCATGAAATCGATTCCGGTTTATTGGAATCTTTTTTTGTCTGCATGCGCAATAACCAGAGAACATAAGGGAGCATAAAAAAGTGAATGAATAGTTAGCGGCGGGAAGGAGAATGCAATATCCGGATAGAATCAATAACACGAGGAGGGGATGAATGTGGCTTTACAAGTAGGAGATGTGATTGTGTTCGAACGGACTTTCACAGTAGAAGAAGTTGAATTATTCACAAAGATTTCAGGGGATGAGGGGAGGCACCATATTACTCCTGATGAAGAAGGAAGGCTGATCATCCAAGGATTGCTGACGGCTACACTGCCGACCAAAATAGGGGGAGACCACAATGTCCTTGCCCGAACAATGAACTTCGAGTTTATAAGACCGGTATTCACGGGAGATACGATCAGTTGCGAAGTGATCATAGACCAGCTTGAAAAGCAAGCTAAGAGAACAGCAATCATCGCCTCTTTCTTATGTAGAAATCAGGATGAGAAAGAAGTGTTGAAAGGCAGTTTCAGTGGAGTCATATTGGAGAAAGCAAAATGAAATTATACCAAGCAAATCTGAATGATATGGACGGCATCCCGCGCTTGTTTAATGCATATCGGATGTTTTATCATTACACATTGAACTTAGATACATAAAAAACAGGTGAAAAACAATTCATTGCTTCTCACCTGCTTATATTATGAAACGGATAAATATCGCTCTTCCCGCTGTTGTTTTTTATGATGGAGAAAGTAATAAATGAGCATCGATATAATTACGATCAAGCCGCCCATAAGAAACATCAGGTTAAAGTCCGTTTTAGCTTGAACCAGACCGTTTACGTAGGCGCCAATCCCGAATCCGGAATCGAAAAAGAAAAAGTATGTGGCAGTTGCGGCACCGCGGCGATGGTCCGGAGCGTATTGCACAGAAATCGTCTGGAAGCTCGGGACGATGACGCCGTAGCCTAAACCGATGATGGCCGCTGTCAGTAAGTAGAAGAAGCCATTCTGGGTGAAGCTAAGTAAAATCATGCCGATCATATATAAAACGAATGCCGGGTACAGGACTTTGTTCGCTCCATAGAGGTCATACCATTTGCCGGTGAAGGGCCTGGACAGCACAATCACGAGTCCGAAAACAATAAAGAATACACCGGCGATCGCCTCAAGTCCGAGTTCTGCGGCGAACAAAGAAACGTAAGAAGAAATGCCGCTGTAAGAAAAAGCGAAAATCCCTCCGGCTAGGGAAATCGGAATAGCGCTCTTTTCAAAGAGCTCCCCCAAGGAAAACGCAGCTTTTGGCGTATTGCCGGGTTTCGGTGATTCTTGCTTTTGGGCAGTGGGTTTTCCGAATATGCCTAGTGTAAAAGAAATAAGGGCAAATACTGTACATAATAGGAAGAGGGCAGTGAAAGAGAATTGTTGAATAATCGTCAATCCGATATAAGGACCGATAACCATTGCGATGCTCATAAACATGCCATAGTAGCCGATCCCTTGCCCTCTGCGGCTTTCGGGCACGACATCAGCGGCAATCGCCCCTGTGGCTGTTGTCGCCAGCCCAAAGCCGAGTCCTTGGAAGAAACGGAGTATCAATAGAAATCCATAGGATTCAGATAGTAAATACAAACCTGTGGAAATTAGAAAAATAGTAAGGGCCAGTAATAGAATCTTCCTTCTGCCGATCGAATCAAGCCATCTGCCGGCGAACGGTCTTATCAGAACAGATGCCAATAGAAAGATCGATACCACTAAGCCGACAGATTCCTGCGGCTGGCGAAGATCATCCAATACATAAAAGGGCAGTGCTGTCATCAATGAATAGAAGATCATGAAAATGAAAAAACTATTCACTGAAACGAAAATAAAATCTTTAGTCCAAAGTGTGTCTTTCTTCAAATGGATGACCTCCTGTTTTGTCTTGTTGTTTTAGTTGGGAAATGAGCGTTTGAAGAACTTTTCTTGCGGCATCTATTTCTTGCTGGGATAGATGCTCAAAGAGCGGTTCTTCAAATTGATTTACTTCCCGCTCCCATTCCGGAATCTTTTCTTTCGCCGACTCGGTTAGGTAAATCACTTTTTCGCGGCGGTCCTGTCCTTCTCTTCGTACAAGGAGACCCGCTTTCTCCATACGGGTGATCGTTCTTGTCATCGACGGCGCTTCTATGTTTAAGTAGGAACTCATTTTGATTTGGGTGGATGGCCCATTATTTATAAGAAAGCGGATGACAGTCCATTGAGCAACATAAAGTCCGGACGGCGCCATTTTTTCATTGAATGATTTAGAAAGTTGCCTGGCGGCCTGATTAAGTAAGGGAATCACGTTTTGTTTTTTTTCCAAGAATAGCAGCTCCTTTTCAAATAGTTGCCTAGCTAAGTTTATGCTTATTATAAGTTCTCGTCAACTAAAGTGCAGGTGAAAGGAGATTAGCCAATATAAAGGTGTACAGGCATTCTGTGAAGAGGGAAGACTTATAATTTGCTATATCCCAACCTATCTGTTATTCTAAAGAAGAATTATTTTTGTTCGGTTTCCGATTGAGAAGAGATTTTGATTTTCGTCTAAGGTTTTTGAGCAAGGATAGTAACACATTGTGTGGAGAATCACACGAGGAGGCAACAATTATGGAACAAGGTAAAGTAAAATGGTTTAATGCAGACAAAGGTTTTGGATTCATCGAGCGTGAGGGCGGAGAAGACGTATTCGTTCATTTCTCAGCGATCCAAAGCGAAGGTTTCAAAACTTTAGACGAAGGTCAAAGCGTAACTTTTGAAGTGGAACAAGGACAACGCGGACCACAAGCTACGAACGTTCAAAAAGCTTAATAATAAGCAGATGGCAGACTCTACGATGTAGGGTCTGTTTTTTTTGTTTCCATTTAGATAGTACACAAAAAAAGGAAAGCCCTATTCATCGAATAGGGCTCGTACAACAAACAATAACAAAAGTAATAATAGTGAAAATGGTAGACTTAGTATAGCACAGTCTCTCCATAATCCCTAATGTAATACCTTCGAATAGTCGGTGATTCGCCCCGGGAAAAGTGTGCAGCGCAGCAAGATGCGCGCAGAAGCTCACTTCATAAATCCTTGATTTCTCCAGAACGCCTGTTGATTCTAAGATCAAATTATTGAAAAGATCGGCGATGAGGTTGCCGTGGCTATACACCTATGATCCGTTCCAAGGATTGCCGCCGGCTGCCGGGAACGATGACATTGATTAAATCTTCTTTATAAAAATACATAAAAAACCCCTTTTCTATAGATACTTCACATAATTAGAATTCGTACTACCTAGGATTTTATGCACAGGAGAAGAGGGTGAAGCATTGATGGAACCAGAAAATATACTAACGAAAGAGAATATGTTTGCGGATTCCTTTTTACCGTATACATCGATGAAAAACAGGAAATGGGAGATGGTCACGAAAGATGTGTGGGTGTATACGAATCGGATTGTGAATATTTGTTTTATCGAAAATGAAGACAAAGAATTGATTATGGTGGACGCAGGGATGCCGAAAGACCACAAAATAATCATGGCCGATATTCAGGAAAAGTTTAATGGAAGGAAGCCAATTGCCATTCTTCTAACGCATGGGCACTTCGATCATGTCGGCTCGCTCGCGCAATTGATCGCCGAATGGGACATTCCCGTCTTTTCTAGTAAAGAAGAAGTTCCTTATCTAACAGGAATGAAGGACTATCCGAAAGGGAAGTTCAGTTGGAAGGGGTTGGTGGCGATGTTGTCAAAGACATTTCCGAATCATGGCATCAATATTGGGAAGCGCTTGTTTCCATTGCCGGATAACGGTTCGCTTCCATACTTGGAGGGGTGGGAATGGTTCGCAACGCCGGGTCATACACCGGGGCATGTATCCTTTTATAATAAGAAAACACGCGTTTTGATTGCGGGAGATGCTGTCGTCACCGTCAAACAGGAAGCGTTGTTCGCTGTCCTAGCGCAACAGTACAGTTTAAATGGCCCACCATCCTATTTCACGCCTGACCGAAAAGCGGCGAAGGACTCGATTGTCCAATTGCTTCAGTTTCCTAGTGAATATTGTGTGACGGGGCATGGGCCTGTCATAAGAGGAAGAGATTTTATAGAAAGCGAACTCAAGAAGTTATTGAAGGATTATGCCGCTAATTAAAAGTGCGGTTTTGAGTAAATAAGATGGATTGTATTACCGCATACTAATAAAGGTTTAAAAAACCTATATTACTAAACGAAATGGAGTGACATAATGGGTATTTTAAGCGGCAATCCACAAAATGAACCGTTGCATTATGGAGAGGTATATGGATTATATACGCAAGTAGCCGCAGCGAAAGCGGCGCTTGATGGATATCAAGTCTACTACAACCACACGGGTGACAAAGACCTGAAAGAATTTATCAAAGGGCTCATCACTAACAGCATTAAGCCGGAAATCGAAGAAGTGGAAAAAATCCTGCTGGCTAATGATATTGTGGTACCTCCTACTCCCGCGGAAAGGCCGAGCGTTGATATTGAACAGATTCCTGTGGGAGCAAGGTTGCAGGATGTCCAAGTGGCTTATGCGATTTCCAGAGACATTGCGGCCGGTCTGACAGCGATGAGCGCCCTAATCAGCCAATGCATCAGGGAAGATATCGCTCTTATGCTGGCGCAGCAAAGCGCTAAAAGACTTAAAGATGGAGCGGTGTTGTTGAAGATGATGAAGGAAAAAGGCTGGCTCGTTCCTCCACCGCTTCATATGGAAACGAAAAACCAGGATAAATAAAGTAAATCAATGATAGGTGGGGGCTTTATCTCCCACCTATCATTAGTTGAACCAATCGGGGTGCTGCAAGTGCCTGTTAAACGGGATAAAATGCACAGTATAAAACGATTCTTCTTATCTGAAGAGTCGTTTTATACTGCATATAACTGTTTACCGCAGGATGCTGCTTCTTTCATTCATTGCTTTTAAAAATCCCTTTTCTCCAATGAGGATATATGCTAATAATAAAGTAATAGAATGAAAGAATGTGCAGGAAATCACACATTTATATGACTGCAGGAAGGGTATAGAATTATCGAGAGATTATAAACGATTTTTATTGATCCGATAATGGATGTGTTTGCAACGGAAAGGAGAGGCAGCATGAAAAAACAAAATATGACATTAGCTATATTGTTGATGAATTTATTCATTGCTTTTTTAGGAATCGGGCTTGTCATCCCGGTAACGCCTACAATCATGAATGAATTGAATTTGTCTGGTTCTGTCGTCGGCTATATGGTCGCCGCTTTCGCTGTCACCCAGCTGCTTGTATCCCCGGTTGCGGGTCGTTGGGTGGACCGGTTCGGCCGTAAAAGGATGATTGTGATCGGTTTATTTATTTTTAGCGCTTCGGAGTTTTTATTCGGGATAGGTAAGAATGTAGCGGTGCTGTTTGTTTCACGCATGCTGGGAGGCGTGAGCGCAGCCTTCATCATGCCCGCCGTTACGGCGTTCATCGCGGATATCACAACGCTCAAGACGCGTTCGAAGGCACTTGGCTATATGTCCGCGGCCATTTCGACAGGCTTTATTATCGGCCCTGGCATCGGCGGTTTCTTGGCTGATATCAGCACCCGCCTGCCGTTCTTCTTTGCGGCGGCTTTCGCACTGCTTGCTGCTGTTCTATCTATGCTCACACTTAGAGAGCCGGAGCGGAATGTTGAGAATAAAGAGGCGGAAGGGCAAAAAACAGGAATTGCGCGTATTTTTGCACCGATGTATTTCATCGCTTTCATGATTATCCTGATTGCATCGTTCGGTTTGGCGGCGTTTGAATCATTGTTTGCTTTATTCGTCGATCATAAATTCAGCTACACACCTAAGGATATCGCCGTCATGATCACTGGAGGTGCCCTTCTCGGGGCAATCGTGCAGGTAGTATTGTTCGATCGCTTGACGAGATGGTTCGGTGAAATCCGCTTGATTCGCTACAGCCTGATTCTTTCGACGGTGCTGGTATTCTTGCTGACGGTGGTGAATTCATATTTTGCCATTTTGTTGGTTACTGTTACAGTGTTCGTTGGTTTCGATTTGATGCGGCCTGCGGTGACGACGTACTTATCGAAAATAGCCGGCAATGAACAAGGATTTGTCGGTGGAATGAACTCGATGTTCACAAGTATCGGCAACGTCATCGGACCAATCATCGGCGGGATTTTGTTCGATATTGACCTGAATTACCCATTCTATTTCGCAACAATTGTACTGGTGGTCGGCATTGCGCTGACGCTCGCTTGGAAAAAGCCGGCTCATCTTAAAAATGAGGCATATTAAGCAAGAAAAGCGTATTCTTCCCAGGGAGAATGCGCTTTTTTTATCCCGTTTAACAGGTACTAAGACTCCCACTTCCACGCAACAGTGAAAGCGCAGATGTGTAAGTGGGAGACCCGAGTACCTGTAACAACTAAGGTTGGTTCATCTAATGATAGGTGGGAGATGAAGGAAAACCCCCACCTATCAAAGATTCACTTTATTGTATAGGGCTGCGGCACCGAAAATACCCTCTCTCGGATTACGGTATGGATTGTACCGTTTTGCTATATCGGAATAAAAGTGTAAATAATTTTACTATCCAATCGCCGTTTGGGAAAATGGCTATATTGATGATAAGCATACTATGTTAAACAAAGGGGTTAAAATCATGAAAGTAATCGCACCTAAGCCATTCACATATCGAGGGGGAGAGAGGGCTGTTCTTTTGCTCCACGGGTTTACGGGCAGCACGGTGGATGTCAAGAAGCTAGGGAAGCATCTGCAGCAGCACGGCTATACGTGCCATGCTCCGTTGTACAAAGGACATGGGCTGGAACCGGATGAATTGATTCAAACAGGTCCCACGGATTGGTGGAAAGATGTTATAAATGGATATGATTTCCTTAAAGCAGAAGGCTATAAGGAAGTCGTTGTGGCAGGTGTTTCTTTAGGCGGTGTATTCTCGCTTAAAGCCGGAGCAGAGCTGCTGGTAAAGGGGATTGTTTCTATGTGCGCCCCCGTCCAGGAGAAAGCGATCGAAGATTTCTATGGGCGTGTGCACAATTATGCCAAAGCATATAAGCAGTTTGAAGGGAAGGGCGAAGAACAAATCCGCGCCGAGCTGAAAGAGTTTGAACAGAAGCGAATGCCTTCCTTGAAAGATCTTCAACAAATAATCCTTGATACAAGGGGAAAGCTTGGTTCAATCACCGCGCCCATCCGCATTTTCCAAGGCTGCTTGGATGCGCCGCTCTACAAAGAGAGCGCCCAAATCATCTACGATACGGTGAAGGCGGAAGATAAACAGCTTAAATGGTATGAACAATCCGGCCATATCATTACGTTGGGCCAAGAGCGTGAAACAGTATATGAAGACGTGCGCGCCTTTTTGGATACATTGGATTGGCGGTGCTAGTAGGTTGATAGTAATAGACAAGGAGCTTGATGCTAAATCAGGCTTCTTTTTTTGTAGCCGGCGGGCCAAAAATGATAAAGGGGCAAATGAGTAAAACTTCCATAAATTATCTTAACGCTCCCGAAATGGTAATATTGAGTAAAAAGGGGGCGGGCACATGACAACTTGGAGGCAGCCTATTCTTTTATTGTCGGGAATAGGCATTTCATATTTGGGGAATTGGATTTACTTGATTGCGCTCAATATCTCCATTTTGGATTTGACAGGATCTGCGGCAGCTGTCGCCGGTCTTTATATTATCAGGCCGATTGCGGTTTTACTTACTAATACGTGGTCGGGAAGCATCATCGATAGGGTGGACAAGAGGAAGCTTATGATAGGAATTGATGGCATAAGGGGAGTTCTCGTATTCTTCCTTCCGTTTATAGATTCGCTTTGGCTTATTTATGCCATCTTATTATTGACCAATATGGTCGGTGCATTTTTCGGTCCGAGTTCATCGGTGTATATAACAAAGCTGGTGTCGGCTGATAATCGCCAAAGGTTTAATTCGATGATGAGCATGGCAAACTCAGGAGCCTTTTTACTAGGACCGGCTATCGCGGGAGTTCTGATCATGTATGTAGGGACAGATGTATGCATTATGATTAATGCGGCGACTTTCCTCATTTGCGCGTTCTGCATTTATCTTCTTCCTAGTGTTGAGGAGAAGATAGAGAACGTACGGGAACCGTTGAAATGGAAAACGCTGGTTGATGATTGGAAGGCGGTGGGAGCATTTGTTGCCAACGCGAAATTTTTCATGTTCATTTATGTATTGTTCCAAGGTGCGATGCTAATCGGGTTTGCCCTTGATTCACAGGAAGTCACGTTTATTAAACGGCACTTGGAACTATCCAATCAAGAGTACGGCTTCATCGTTAGTATTACCGGCATGGGAGCTTTGGCGGGCGCATTTTTAGCTGCCGCCGCCGCTAAAAAAGTATCACTAAAAATGTATATAGGCGCCGGGATGTTGCTGACTTCCATCGGATACCTCCTGTTTTATTCATCGTATGGCTTTATGACAGCAACCGCCGCTTTTGTCTTTTTAGGTTTTTTCATGGCATTCGCCAACGCGGGCTATGCGACTTTCTTCCAGAGTCATGTACCGGTTGCGATTATGGGGAGATTCGGAAGCATAGCGGATATGGCGCAGGGAATGGCTCAAATCGCATTCACGCTTCTTCTTGGTTTGTTCGCTGAATGGTTCTCCTTGCAGACTGTTTGCCTCCTATTCTCAGTTGTCGGAATCGTATTCGCCCTGGTTCTTTTTATCTCAATTGCAATGCCCTCTAAAGCCAAGCATTTTGTCGTAGGCGACGAACTGGCAAAATAAGAAGGTGGATGAGCTGGTCTTTGAATCATAGCGGATGAAAAACATTTCATGTAAACATGGATTTATCCCGTTTAACAGGTACTAAGATTCCCACTTCAACACAGCAGTGAAAGCGCAGATGTGTAAGTGGGAGACCCGAGTACCTGTAACAACCCGATTGGTTCATCTAATGATAGGTGGGGGATGAAGGAAAACCCCCACCTATCAAAGATTCACTTTATAATAAGCAGGCAATGCCCCTATGATTGAATAAAGGTCTCTAAGTCCGAAGATTTCTGCATGCGCTGAATATACATCATCGAACCTAGTTTCTCAAATGCCAATTTTGTCCGTGTTATATGAAAGTGTCGGGTAATCATATTTTAATATGTGATGTGGAATTTCAGTGCAACTTGCGGTTTGGGGGAGTGGCTGTGTCCGCAGTACCGGCAATTCTGCTGATTACGATAACAAGAAAAAGTATTGGATATTGATGTGGTGAAGCGATATGAATGGAATAAATGCTTGCCAAAAGTCGAACAGTATAAAATGAGGCTTTAAATAAAGGAAAAGGAGCGGATGGAATGAAGAAAACGAACAAATCTATAGACGAAGAGCTTGTGAAGAATGATTTGAAGCATGCCGGGGATTCTATCGATGAATTGCGCGTGCAGGAGGAGTCCAACATATGGCTTGCTTCTAAGGAAATCGGGCAAGTGAATGAAAACTCATAAGAGAAAGCAAAGTGATTGTGCAAAAAAAGCCGATGGATTGCCCATTGGCTTTTTTGTTGGTTTCAAAAATCTACAGAAATGTCAAGAATGCTCTTGTTTTGAAAGAAGGAGACAAGGGTAAATTTTTAGGAGTGCTTGCTTTTATTCGGAAAGTTTATTGCATTCAGGAAGCATAAGGGGTGAAAGAAATGAATGTGCGGGCTTCGCATTATCAGTTTATGTTTCCTTTTTTGTTAAAGGAGAAGTTGATCGACGACTTGAAGCTTACTCTATTGCGGGAAGGCTTTGAGTTTTTTAAGTTAAGGGAAGAGAGCCAGGGGGAGCGCTTCTATGGCGAACAGCATATTAGACACAGAAAGCTCGAGAAGTTCTTCCTTCCGAATATTGAACAGATGATGTTCCCGGAATCGATGGAAGAGCAAAAGAATATCAGGCGTTTCACCAAGGTGACTGATTATTCCGGAGAGTTGTCTTCGGAATTTCTTACTATGCCGTTTCATATTCCGTCTATCGATATTGTCATTTGTCCGTTTCAGATCGGGATTATGACAATCCGTGTGAAGCTTCCGGATGATCTATCTTTCACGGATTCTTTGGAGTTCGCCGATGTCTTCCGGACATTGGAGCCGCTTGAAAAAGAGGATGCCGCTAAAATCTTGAGCGGCGACCATGAATACAGTCGGATGAGGGATTTTGTGTTTGAAGAGTTGGTCCCCAGTCTTCGCCACTTTGTAGCATACCAGGATGAACAGGCTTCTTATTTTGGCAGTTTGCCTTTCTTCATGGATGAGAAGATGTATGTGATCAGCTATGTTTCGTTGGATTCTGATCATGAAATTACTCATACGGATTTATATCGCACCGGACATTTGTACGGATACAATAGAAAAGGGGAGGAACGAACCGGACCGCCGAATCCTGCCTTTTTGGAACGTTATTATGACAATTCGGTGTATGATGCGTGGGCGGATGACACTTATTATGGGGTTACCGCTTATAATTGCTACTGTTTGACTAAATCGGATGATGCCGATCTGCGGGAAATGATGGTCAATGAAATGTATGGAACACAGTACTATTTAATTTTTCTTTGCTTTTTTTATAAAATTGTACTGATGAAGCTGATGCATATTCAGTCGGATACGAATATAAACCAGGATGCGGAACAAATCGAGGATCTAATTGTCGATATTACCGAGTTTTCATCCAATTACTTTTTCCCGGAAGTGAATACCAGTACGTTCGGCAGGAATATGTTCGAAATTGCGATGAACGTATTCCAGACTGAGCGTTTGCAAAGCCATTTGTTGAATACGCTGGAAACGCTATATCAAAATCATGAAAAGCTTGTTTCTAAGCGCAGCAATTATTTGCTGCAGGTCCTTACCATCTATTCTGTAATCTCCGGGGTATTGGGGATGAACCTTGTAGTCGATGATGTGAAGAATGGCTGGGATTGGGACAAGGTTCTCCATTTTTCCAGCATTGAATACATCGGATTATTCTTCATTCTCAGTGCCATTGTCATCAGCTTGGCAATGGGCTACTATTTCGTAAGACAATACGTACGTGAATACAGGAAGTTCAAAAAGAAAATTAAAAAAGCATAATGTGCAATCAAAAAAGCCAACGGTTTATCCATTGGCTTTTTCCTGTTTAACTGCAGAAAGTCTAGTTCGATTGCCCGTTTTTTATTCGCTCCGCTTCACAGATTTCAATCCACTTTTGGATGGATAGAATGACTTCCTTCAATGCGCTTCCGCTCGGCGTCAGTTCATATTCCACCTTTTTAACAGAAGAATCGATTAATTTCTTATTCACCAATCCGGCTTTCACCAACTCATTCAGTCGCTCTGTCAGCAGGCGGTCCGAGATGCCGGGAATATTGGCGAGGATTTCATGGTAACGCTTGGGCCCGGGCATTAATGTATAAATAATCATTCCCATCCATCTTCGTCCGATAAATTCGATCGTACTGTGGAAATTATGGCATGTATGGCTGCAATCGGGTTGTTTCATATATAACCCTCCGTATTCTAGTTCGTTTCTTTTTCTTTTATTTTACCATAAGTATTTTTATTGACCTATTAACTTACTAATGATAAGTTGTATAAGCAAACTTACTAAAAGTTAGTTGAAACAGGAGGGAATACAATGAAAACGACAACTGATTCGAATTTATATACAGTCATGCATGCCAGAAAGTCTGTAAGGGTATATGATCCAACTTTCAAAATATCCAATGAAGAAATCGAAGAAATCATAAAAGAAGCAGCGAGCGCGCCATCATCCAGTAATCTGCAGCCATGGAAGTTCCTTGTCATTCAAGATGAAAACGTGAAAAAAGAAGTAAAAGAAATCGCCAATAACCAACAGCAGGTTGAAACGGCTTCAGCGGTCATCGCTGTATTGGGCGACTATGATATGCACAAAAAAGTTGAAAGAGTCTATACACAGAATGTCGAGGAAGGGCATATGGATGAAGCTATCAAAAATGTCATGATCGATAGCACAAATCGTACGTATCCTCACGCGCCTATCGAGGTTAGAAAAAACATCGCTACTTTTGATGCCGGACTTATTTCTATGCAACTGATGTTGATCGCGAAGGAAAAAGGCTATGATACAGTCACAATGGGAGGATTCAATAAAGAGAAATTCGCCCAAAGATTCGAACTGCCGGAGAATATTTTCCCGATTGTGCTGATTGCGATCGGCAAAGCGGCTGCGCCTGCTTACGGCTCATCCCGTCTGCCGGTGAATGAGATTGTAAGTTTCATTTAAAGGAAAAAGGACATTCCGTCCATATAAGCAAGAGCGTATTTTGTTTTATGAAATACGCTCTTTTTTTGAACATAGAAAGGCTAAAAAGTATGCCAAGCTATAAGTGGATACGAAAAAGATTGTGAAGCTTTCTCCGTTTGCCACAAGGAAAGAATGGTAAAATAGATATATTATGTAGCGTATACCCATTTCTGGTTTCGCTTGCAAGTAAAAGGAGGAGTAACAATGACACAATCGTTCGATGCTTTGGTTGTTAATAAACAAGATGAACAATTTTCTGTGGAAGTTCAAAAGCTGGCGCTTACTGATTTGCCGGAAGGGGAAGTATTGATCCGCGTCCATTATTCGGGTGTGAACTACAAAGATAGTCTTGCAAGCATCCCTGATGGCAATATAGTCAACGCATATCCCTTTGTGCCCGGAATAGATTTAGCGGGAGTTGTCGTCTCATCTGATGATCCAAGTTTTCAAGAAGGCGACGAGGTGATCGCGACCAGCTATGAGATTGGTGTTTCCCATTTTGGAGGCTACAGCGAATATGCCCGTATTCCGGCTAAGTGGATTGTTCCTCTTCCGAAAGGCCTTACATTAAAAGAAGCGATGGTCATCGGAACAGCCGGCTTTACAGCGGCATTATCCGTCCAGCGCCTAAAAGAGAATGGCGTCTCTCCTGAGAAAGGAAAAGTTCTTGTCACTGGAGCAACAGGCGGCGTCGGCAGCTTTGCTGTTTCGATCCTTTCTAATCTTGGATATGAGGTGGAAGCAAGTACAGGAAAAGAATCCGAGCATGAATACTTGAAGCAGCTCGGAGCCGCGGCGGTCGTTCCGCGCGAAGAAGTATACGACGGTAAAATCAGAGCATTAGGGAAGCAAAAATGGGCGGCTGCTGTCGACCCGGTGGGCGGTGAACCGCTCGCATCACTGCTAAGTCAAATCCAATACGGCGGCTCGGTGGCTGTCAGCGGATTAACAGCGGGAACAAAGCTGCCAACGAATGTTTTTCCATTCATTTTAAGGGGCGTCAACTTGCTTGGCATCGACTCTGTCTATTGCCCGATGGAAACACGTTTGAAAATATGGGCTTGCCTGGCTGCGGACTTTAAACCATCAAACCTGGAAGCGTTTATTCAAAGGGAAATCGCGTTGCAAGAGCTTCCTGATATTCTTCCTACATTGCTTAAAGGAGAAGCGAGAGGGAGAAGCATTATAAAATTATGATCAAAGAATGCGCCGCTAATGATGTAGCGGTGCATTTTCTTGTTTTTCAAGAAAGTTACATAGATACTTTTCACTTCGTGCAGTAGAAAATAATACCGTTTGTATAGCATAGAAGGCAAGCGGAGGAATTCTGCTTAGCATAAACAGAAAACGAAGCGAAGACTAAGAGGCTTTACGTCCAGCTTCATCACACTGGCGATTTTTGTATTCATTATTTCTGGATGCCGATTATGTTTAAAATATAGCTTTAATGTGAAAGAGTGATAATATAATTAGTTGCTTTTTTATAAATAATAATTATTATAATTAAATAATTATTATTATTAATTGGGGTCGTTTATTGTGATAATTGATATCATTTCTCAATTAGAATATTATTTTCTCAATTAACTTGACTATAAAGTGTAATTTTGTTATATTTAATTCAGTCAGATTATAATAATTATAATTTGGGTGTTTTATCTTAAAATAAAGGTTGTGTATTAGAGGGGGATATTATATGGGAACAGCAAGCATACAACAAGGAAATATGCGGGCCAAGCTTCGTGAACATATTGAATTAATAGCGGCTTTAACGAGCGGTGTACTTATCTTAATGGCATGGCTATTATCGAAGAATGATTTCGGTTCTTTATCTATAGCTGTTTATATTCTAGCTTTTGTAATTGGCGGTTTCGCTAAAGCAAAAGAAGGGATTATGGAAACAATTGAAGATAAGAAATTGAATGTCGAAATATTGATGATCATCGCGGCGGTCGGTTCGGCTATAATCGGCTATTGGGCTGAGGGTTCTATTCTTATTTTCATTTTCTCTTTAAGCGGTGCGCTTGAGACATATACGATGAACAAGAGCCAAAAGGAAATATCCGCTTTGATGGATCTGCAGCCTGAGGAAGCGATGCTGATTGATGCTGACGGAGAGGAACGGAAGATAGCTGTAGCGGACTTGAAGATTGGCGACCATATTTTGATTAAAGCGGGTGAACGTGTCCCTTCGGATGGGATGATTGCCCATGGTGCGACCAATATTGATGAAGCAGCCATCACAGGCGAGTCTATTCCTGTCGGCAAGAAGGTAGGCGATGAAGTCTTTGCCGGAACAGTCAACCTAAGAGGAACGATTACAGTCGAAATTACTAAGGCACAGGAAGAGACCTTATTCCAAAAAATCATTCAGCTTGTTCAATCGGCGCAAAGTGAGAAGTCGCCTTCGCAATTATTCATTGAGAAGTTCGAAGGGACATATGTGAATGTTGTACTGATCATTGTAGCGCTAATGATGTTCCTGCCTCATTTTGTGCTGGGGTGGAGCTGGAATGAAACGATTTATCGCGCGATGGTATTATTGGTCGTTGCATCGCCGTGTGCGCTTGCCGCTTCCATTATGCCTGCGACGCTTTCTGCCATTTCAAATGGCGCCAAAAGAGGGATTTTGTTCAAGGGCGGCGTTCATTTAGAAAACTTGGGGAACTTGAAAGCGATCGCGCTCGATAAAACAGGTACATTGACAAAAGGCAAACCAGAAGTGACGGATGTCTTATTCAGAGAAGACTTATCGAAAGAAACATTTCTTCAATATATAGCATCTGTAGAGAAATACTCGAATCATCCGCTAGCTCAATCGATTGTGAAATATGCTGCGGAACATAGTGGATTGCCGGTCATTAAGCCTGCATCATCAGAGGATATATCCGGTTTTGGAGCGAAAGCGTCGTTCTCAGGCGTAGAATGGAAAGTAGGTAAAGCAGACTTCGTAGGAGTAGAAGAAGCGAATGCTTTCCAAAACGGAATCGCTGCACAATTGGCTGCAGAAGGAAAAACGATTGTATTCGCCCGTGATGAAAAAGGGATTGCCGGTTTAATCACGTTGAAAGATACAGTACGTGAAGAAACAATCGCTGCCATCGAGAAGCTGAAATCAGTAGGCGTCTATACGTTCATGCTGACAGGCGACGGCAAAGCGACAGCCCATGCCATAGCGGAAGAAAGCCATGTGGATGGTTTTGTGGCAGAATGCTTGCCGGAGACAAAAGTGGATGAAATCAAGAAATTGAAAGAAACATATGGCACAGTAGCGATGGTGGGGGACGGCATTAACGATGCCCCTGCCTTAGCGACAGCATCGATCGGTATTGCGATGGGGGAAGGAACGGATGTGGCACTTGAGACAGCAGATGTTGTATTGATGAAGAACAATCTATCATTGATTGCCGACGCCGTCCTGCTTTCAAGAAAGATGAATCGGATCATTAAACAAAATGTTGTTTTTTCGATAGCGGTCATCACGATCTTGATTTGCTCAAACTTCCTGCAAGCCATCAGTTTGCCATTTGGCGTCATCGGACACGAAGGAAGCACGATTCTTGTTATCTTGAACGGATTGAGATTGTTGAATGCGATGAAATCATAGAGGAAAAAGCAAAGCCAATGAGGAATCGCGTTTGAAGATTATATCAGCGGTTGTCAACAATAAGATAAGCCGTTCCCTTTTTGAATAAGGGAACGGCTTATCTTCGTTTATTTGGTAGATTGGAAGGCGTTCAGTGGTTGTTCGGTGGATTCATATTTGATAGAATCAGATGAGATTTGTGTGTAATGTAAAGAAAAGAGGTCTATCTATTGAAAGAACATCATTTGCTTAAAGGATTGAACTTTTTATACTTTGGGATGCTGGCGCTTTTTATTCCGTTTCTGCCTGTGTATTTGGCGGAACAAGGCCTGACGCCGAGCCAAATCGGATTCATTGTAGGAACAGGCGGTTTTGTGACAATCATCGCTCAGCCGTTATGGGGCTTCATCAGCGATAAAACAAAGACGACCCGCAAAGTATTATTGCTTTTATTTGTATTAGCGAGTTTGTTTGGATATTTATTGTTCGGCACTAATGAATATATTTTATTAATAGTATTCGCTATGCTCGTTTACTTCTTTTTAATGCCAATCGATCCGTTGACTGAAAGCCTGAATTTCACGGTGGCTGAAGCGGCTCGCATTAGTTATGGCTCCATCCGGACATACGGGGCTTTAGGTTATGCGGTGTTATCACTGGTCACTGGTTATATTATGTCTGCTTTCGGACAGAATAGCGTAGCGCTCTTATTCGTGGGATTAGGCGTGCTGAGCTTCGGGATATGCTGGTTCATGTCCGATGTCAGGGCTTCTTCTGCGCCCGTAACGAAAGAAGGGTTGAAGCAGTTCTTGAGTAATCGCCAAACGCAGATGTTTCTATTATTGGTGTTTCTTTGTTCTGTTCCGGCTCGTATGAATGACACGTTCTTGGGTGTCCATATAGGGGAGTTGGGGGGAGATACATCATTAGTCGGCTTGGCTTTCTTCTTATCGGCAGGCAGTGAAATTCTTGTCTTCTCATTAAGCTTTTGGTGGCTGCGTAAGGGAAAAGAGCTATTGATCATTACAATTGCCGCATTTTTCTTTTTTGTCCGTTTCTTTGTATCGGCATGGGTTACCGATCCAACACAGCTTGCGGTTATACAAGTTCTGCAGATGTTGACGTTCCCGATTTTCTATACAGCGGCTATCCAATATTTATATCGAATCGTACCTGCCGAATGGAGGGCGACCGGGCAGACCGTGCTTGCGCTGTTATTCTTCGGTATTTCAGGGATCATCGCCTCATATGCAGGCGGTTTGATGTACAGCGCATTATCCGGCCAGATGTTTTACCTTGCCGTATCGATCATGTCGCTGATCGGCACCATTTTCGGCGTTTGTCTGTATCGAATTTACGAATATAGAAAATAAGGAGTGGGATTCCGGCTATAAAGGGTATATGGATGAATGGTAAGGATGTATATCCAAAAAAAGCAGAAGATGGCGAGGAATGTCATCTTCTGCTTTTTTGAGTTCTATTTTTTCGGTGTTAAATTTTCTTTTAGCTCATGGAATTCTGCCTTGATTTTCGATTTATATTCCGCTATTTTCGCATGTCTTGCTTCTGAACGTTTTTCTCTCATCTTTTCTGTGGTTTGTTTTTCAAGATATTCTTGCACCTCGCGTGCATGATTCACCTCTTCTTGGATGACAGCGGCATCATAGCGGATGGTGATGGCATCGAACGGTTCAAGAACGCGGTCATAAGATGCTTCTGTTTCTTCTTGGGCGACTGCAACAATCGCAACATCGCCGTCTTGCAGGCGGGACGTCACGGAAGCAACAAGGCTTTGTTCTTCTTCAGTGTCATCCAAATCTACTACCGCCCCTACTGCCGTTCCGAAGCCGGCGCCCAATAAGATGCCGATCGGGCCGCCCAGTATGCCGACCAGTGAGCCGATCAAGCCGCCTTTTAATGTATCGTTAAGTGTTTTTCTGCCCGTATCAAAACTGTCTTTCAAGTATATTTGCCCATCAATTTTCTTAATTACCGCCACTTGCGATAAGATGATTTTATCATCATATGTACTTAGCTTCTTTAGTTCCGATAATGCTTGGAAAGCTTCACTTTCAATCTTGAAATAGCTTAAAATAACATTTTCCATGGTGCATGCCTCATTTCTGTAGTTTGTAAGTTACTATTCCTCAAGGACAATAAAGAATACACATAGATGTTTCTTCCCTAATTATACGTTTATTTGCAGTTTATACCGATGTTACGGTTTAACTTTTATGGATTATTTAAAAATAACACATAAATTGAACAATTTTTTCGAAGAACAGAAAAAGCATGGGGCTTCGCCGGATGAGCGAAGCTCCATGCTTTTTGTTTTAATTTTGTGCCGCCGTGTCTTCCTGCTTCGGATTATGCTTGGGAATCCAAAAAGAAATGAAGATGCACGCGAGCGAAAGGCCGGCCAGAATGATGAATATACTGTGAAGCCCGGAGGCGAGGGCAGAGGGAGGTATTTCACTTCCTGCATTTGTATAGCTGCCGATCTGCCTGTTTAAGAATGTACCGAGAACAGCAACTCCGAGAGTTTGTCCCAATGTACGGAAGAACGTATTCGAAGATGTCGCCGCACCGCGCAGATTCCACTTTACAGCCGACTGCACGATGATCGTAAAGACGGTCATGGCTAAACCGAAACCAAGGCCAAGAATGAAAATGATAAATAGAATGACCCAGGCCGGTGTTGACATGGTAATCGCGGTTAGGGCGAATGAGCCAATGGCTAGGCAGACAATTCCTGTGAACGATACAGCCTTCGGGCCATGACGGATTAATAAACGGCTGCCAAAGGTCGCACCGAGGGGCCAGCCAAGGGACATCGGCATCAGCACCATACCCGAGAACATGGCGCCTTTTCCTAATACGCCTTGAACCCATAAAGGAATGTAAGCAGTGATGCCAATCAGAATGCCGCTTGCTAGAAATGAAACCAAATTAGAAACCGAGACTTCACGATAGCGGAAAAGCTTAACCGGTATCAAAGGTTCCGGGTGGCTCACTTGGATAAAGATGAATAGTGCAAGGAATATAGCTGAAATCGCCAGCAGAATATACATCACCACAGAACTCCAAGGGATTTCATTGCCGCCGGTCAAGAGGACCAGCAATAAAGCGGTCGTCCCGATTGTGAAAGTGAACGCTCCGCCATAATCGATTTTCGGCTTTCTTTTATCCAGTTTTTCATCCAGATTCTTTGCGATAAGCCAAATGGATAGCAGCCCGAATGGAACATTGAAGAAGAAGATCCAGTGCCAGCTGATGTAGTCCACGAAGAAACCGCCGACCAACGGGCCGAATATCCCGGCGATGCCCCATACGGAGCTGAATAATCCCTGTACTTTCGCGCGCTGTTCGAATGTGAAGATATCGCCGATGATTGTGAAGGTGATAGGGACGACAGCGCCTGCCCCAACCCCTTGCAACGCGCGGCACAAGATGAGCTGTTCCATATTTTGTGCTAGACCGCATAGCATGGAGCCTATCACGAAAAGAGATGTTCCGGCTAAAAAGACTTTTTTTCTTCCGAAAAGATCGGCGAGCTTGCCGAATATCGGCGTCGCCACTGCCGAAGTCAGCAAGTAGACGGCGAACACCCAGCTGATCAGCTCCAGTCCGCCAAGTTTAGCGGCGATGGCGGGCATAGCCGTGCTGATGATCGTGCCTTCTATGGCGGAAAGAAAGGTAGCGATTAGAAGGGCTGCCGTGATTTTACGTTGATAAGTATTCATTGTTTCCCCCTTATGTAGTAGTGCTGCCGCATTTTCGCAGCGATTTTTTCTTTTGATCGACCGGATCCTGGCAATCGATACAGAAATGCGGAGAATGCTCAAGATTAGTTTTTTCTTAGAAGCTGCCGCTATTCTTACAATCCATGTATGATTATTATAAATCGCTTTTTATATAGGTCAATGAATCGTTGACTTTATTTGCGCAATGCAAGAGATGCTAGATAATCAAGTTGTTGGAAGATAGTGGTTTTTTGCGAAAGGAGCTTTAAGAATGTTATGAAAAAAAGCTATAATAAATGAAAGGGTATTCTCATACAGATTATCCTATTCTGTTTTGAGGAGGCAGCTTCATGATTATTCAGTTCATTCGTTACAGATCATTATAGGTATAAACTATATACCATCCGGACCGCATTTTTTCGATGAACTTGAGGAAGGTTTATTGGTCTATGCCTTTTTCATTGATCTATAAAACGAATGAATGAGGTGTCTTCTTTGGATAAACTGACTAAAAAAACAAAAAGCGCAAAATATGTAAGCGAGTTTGAAGATATATTCAAGTGCCCTATTTGCCATGCATCTATGAAAGTGGAGGGTGCAAGGAGTTTAATATGCTCCAACAATCATACGTTTGATTTTGCAAAGCAAGGCTACATTAATTTATTGACGCATCAATTAAAGACGAAATATGGCAGGGAGCTTTTCGAGGCAAGGCGGAAGCTTATCGTGGATGGAGGTTTCTTTGAACCATTAGTTGCAGCCATTATTGAGGCTGTAAGAGATATGGAAGGTAAAGAAACAGTCAAAATTCTTGATATAGGCTGTGGGGAAGGCTCACATTTGGCCAGCATATGCCTTGGATTCGGCTCTGAAACGGGGGCGTCGGCAGTAGGCGTAGGGCTGGATGCAGCGAAAGAAGGAGTATTGGCAGCTGCTAAATATTATGAAGGACATATCTGGTGTGTAGCCGACCTGGCGAATACTCCGTTCAAACACCAGCAATTCGATATAATTCTCAATATCTTGTCCCCTTCCAATTATAAGGAATTTAATACGGTGTTAAAGACGGATGGCGTGGTGATCAAAGTTGTTCCCGGAAGCGGATATTTAAAAGAATTACGGGAAAGCCTTTTTAATAGGAAGGAACAGCAATCGTACTCGAATGAAGACACAGTTGCAAGGTTTCAAAGGCACTATCGCGAAGTAGAAAGTATAAAGGTATACTATAAGATGAACCTTGCCAACATTTTTATGAGGCATTTGGTGCTTATGACACCTTTAGCGTGGAGGGCGTCCGAAGAGAGTATAAAATTGTTTTTAGATAATGAATTAATGGACATAACGGTAGATCCGACTATTTTAATCGGCAGAAAGCCCAAGGAATAAGATGAAGGCAGTCTCTTTGGAAATAAGAGACTGCTTTTTTATCCCGTTTAACAGGTACTAAGGTTGGTTCATCTAATGATAGGTGGGGTGAAGGAAAACCCCCACCTATCAAAGATTCACTTTATATTTTCTGAAGATGACAGAAGATACAAATAGCAAAAAATGTTCAATGAAATTTCACGTAATAGTCACAAAAGTTTAACATTTAGCTTTATTTAGTTTATAATTAAGGATAGAAATTAATTATTCGATTTTTTCAACACGGACTAGGAGTGGAAAGAATGAACGTGAGTTTCTTTAAAGGGTTATTTTGGTTTCTAATGGTACTTGTGGCTTTTGGCTATACAGTGGCATACCCTGTTGACAGCATGATTGTGACATTTAGTTCTTTCTTTGTTGGGATGGTTGCTTTGGTAGCATTTATTATGATAGTTGTTGAAGACAACAATCCAAGTGAGGATTTAGTTGGTTAAGTAGTGACAGTTATATTATAAGATAAAAGCGACGCAGCCAATCGTGCGTTGCTTTTTTATTTATGGCTTGCTATGGAAAGGATGGAAGCGAATAGGTAATAGAAGAAACTAGCTGTATAGCAATTGAATTTGTAGATTAATATGGGGATTTTATTTATATATTATACCTTTTCTGAGGTAAATAGGTAAAAGGGTATAAAAATTGTCGTTTTATATCAAAAAATAATTAAAAAATAATTCAGAAAATTTTAAAATAATAATATTTTGTGTTAATATAGCAATTGATTATTATAACAATTCAAAAATACTGAATTAAAAAGTGAAATTATAAAGTTTTGATTCATATCTAGGGGGAACAAATCTTGGGTCAGCAAAAAAGTAATCTTTCATCAACTATTGCAATAGGATTTATGTTATTCGCGCTATTTTTCGGAGCAGGGAATCTCATATTTCCTGTATTAATGGGGCAAATGTCGGGGACAAACGTATGGACAGCAACGGCTGGCTTTATCGTAACAGGAGTAGGGCTGCCATTACTGGGTGTATTGGCAATTGGATTCTCAGGCAAAAGCGATTTATATACAATGGCCAGCCGTGTACATCCGATGTTCGGCCTAATCTTCACAACAGTTCTTTATTTAGCGATCGGGCCGTTATTCGCTATTCCGAGAACAGGAAGTGTTTCTTATGAAGTAGGGATTAAACCGCTTTTGGGAGAAACAAACAGCATGTGGCCTTTATTGATTTTCACAGTTCTTTTCTTTTTAGTAACTTGCATTTTCTCATTAAAGCCAGGTAAGATCGTTGATATCGTAGGGAAAGTATTGACACCGATTCTATTAATCTTCATCGCCGTTTTAATTGGAACAGCTATCTTTAATCCGATGGGGGATTTCACTGCCCCGAATGAAAAATATGCGGATTTGTCTTTTGTTAAAGGGTTCCAAGAAGGCTATTTGACAATGGATACGTTGGCTTCGTTCGTATTCGGGATTATCGTGATCAATGCGGTTAAAGAAAGAGGGGCAAAAACAAAGAGCCAAATTCTTTCAAGCTGCTTTAAGTCAGCTATCATTGCCGCTGCTTTACTCGCTTTAATTTATGGCGGACTTGCTTATTTAGGTGCGGCAAGTGTGAAGGAAGTGGGATTATTAGAAAATGGCGGGGCTATCCTTGCGGCGTCATCAAGCCATTACTTCGGGTCTTACGGAAGCTTGGTTCTCGGTTTAATTGTACTTGGCGCTTGTTTGACGACAAGTATCGGTCTAGTGACCGCCTGTGCTACGTATTTTAATAAATTAATGCCGAATGTTTCCTATAAAACGATGGTTATTGTTCTATCTGTATTCAGTACAATTTTCGCCAACGTAGGATTATCGAATTTGATTGCTATTTCGGTGCCTGTACTGACAGCGATTTATCCACTTGCTATCTGTCTGATTATATTGACATTCTTACACCATTTCTTCCACGGAAGACCTGCGGTGTATATCGCAAGTTTGGCATTGACTTTCTTCGTCAGCCTGTTTGATGGATTGAACGCTGCCGGCTTGCAGGTTGAAGCAGTTAATAATATGCTATCTGTCTTGCCTCTTTATGAAATGGGATTAGGCTGGGTTGTTCCGGCAATTGCAGGAGCGGTGCTTGGATACATATTCACTTTCATAAGTAAAGAAGTAGCTGTGACGGAATAAGATCTTTACATGATAAATCAGTTTAAAAT
>JBJEFM010000209.1:0-6263 GCA_051874035.1 Bacillus sp. (in: firmicutes) | reverse complement strand
CCGCGGTGGGCTTGCTATTTAAGGTGGGTAAGGATTATGTCTGGAAAACGCATAGTTTTGTCCGTCAGGGCTTTTTAAACAACGTTAAGTTAAAAGTACCTATTAAGGAATGGGAGCAGCAGGGATTGCTTACAATCGTTGATGAGCCTGTCATTGATATCGCTCATATTGTTAATTGGTTTGTAGAAATGCGATTGATATATGGAGTGAACACCATAGTAGCGGATACCTTCCGTTTGGATCTCGTTAAATCGGCATTAGAAGCAGAAGGGTTTCAATTGTTATATATACGTAACCCTAAAGCCATTCATTCTTTACTGGCTCCAAGGGTGGAAACGTTGTTTGCAAACCATAACATTATTTTCGATGATAACCCTCTGATGCGCTGGTATACGAATAACGTATATGTACACATCAAAAAAGATGGAAACAAAGAGTATTTGAAAAAGGATGAATTTAGAAGGAAGACAGACGGTTTCCAAGCGTTCATACATGCCCTATGGCAAGCAGATAACATTCTGACGGAAGAAATGGAATTTATGCTTGCAGACATTGACTTCTAAAAGGGGGTGAGAAAAACTTGGGTTTCTTGGATGCAATATTCAAAAGGAATAGCGAACTAGGATTTATCTATGATGCAGAATTACTCCAGAATACAAAGAACCGTGTACACATGAAGCGGTTAGCAATCGAGATATGCGCATCATTCTTAGGGAGAACCATTAGCCAATCAGAGTTTCGAATAAGAAATGGGACTGAATATGAAAAAGGCGAGATTTATTACAGGTTGAATGTCAGGCCGAACAAAAACATGACAGCAAGCACCTTCTGGAATGAAGTGGCGACTAAATTAATCTACGACAACGAATGTTTGGTTATCCAATCAGATGATGGAGATTTGCTTATAGCGGATGACTTTGAACATAATGAATATGCCGTATATGAGGATACATTCACAAAAGTAATAGTCAAAGATTACGAATTTAAGAGAGTCTTCTATCAGAGTGATGTTGTACATCTACGATATCGCAATGAAGAATTAATCCCTTTAATAGACGGATTATTCACTGATTACGGTGAGTTGTTTGGTCGTATCCTATCTTCACAGAAAAGGAAGAATCAAATCCGGGGCACAGTTGGCATTAAAGCGATATTTAACAAAGGCGAGGAAGGACAAAATAAAGTCCAATCCACTATAAACAAGATGTACAAAGCTTTTGAAGAAAAGGATATTGCGATTATCCCGCAACAAGAAGGATTCGAATATAACGAAGTGTCAGGGGGTGGTGCAAATGTCAATCAAAGCGTAGATGAAATAAACAAAGTAACTAATGGCTTTTTAGATCAGGTGGCTATGGCTTTAGGTATTCCTAAGAGTTTAATCTATGGTGAAATGGCAGATGTGGAGAAACAGACGAAAAACTTCTTGATGTTTACGGTTAACCCTCTATTGAAGAAGATTTGTGATGAAATTAATGCGAAATTCTTTGAGAAAGAGGAATACCTAGAAGGACAGAGAATTGAAGCGAAGGCTGTATCCTACCGTACAATATTCGACTTGGCAGAGGCAATTGACAAACTCGTTTCATCTGGTGCCTTTATGCCAAACGAAATGAGGGCGGAAGTAGGTTATGAAGTATCTGATGACCCTGCTTTAAATCAATTTTACATCACGAAAAACTATACAGGCATGAACAACGCTGGAGGAGGTGAGAACGATGAAAAGGAAAATTAACGTAAAAGGCGCTATCGTCTCCAATGACGAGAAATGGATTTACGATATGTTTGGTGTAGAGGCAACGAGTCCGCAATCGGTTGAGGATGCATTGAACGAGGCAAATGGTGAAGATGTCATAATTGCTATTAACAGCGGTGGCGGTTCAGTATTCGATGCTTCTGAAATCTATACAAGCATTAAGAATTACGAAGGAAACACAGAGGCTCAGATTGTTGGCTTAGCAGCAAGTGCAGCTTCATTCATTGCCCTAGCAGCCGATAAAACAGTTATTGCTCCTACAGGACAGATGATGATTCATAATGCTTCTATGGTAACCATGGGCGATCATAAAGATATGACTCACGCAGCCAACATGTTACAAGGGATTAACCAGACTATCGCTAATGCTTACAAAATGAAGTGTGGCATGGAAGAATCTGATTTGTTGTCCTTGATGGACCAAGAAACATGGATTACTCCACAAATGGCCCTTGAATACAATTTGGTTGATGAAATCATGTTTGATAACCCAGGCATTAAGGTAGCAGCAAGTACTGTATCTAATATCATCCCGCAAGAGGTGATTGACGGAATACGTAAAGGTAAGTTAAAACAACCAGAAGATAATACGCAACAATACATCACCTTAGAAACATTTAACCAAGCAATTGAAAGTTTGAAAGCTGAATTAACAAATAAACCTAAAGAGCCTGAACAAGTTCCTGCAAACAAACGGAATTTGAGCAAGCTCTTTTTAAATTTAAATTAATTGGAGGAATAAAATAATGACTATTAAATTTAACAAATCAGAGGCTTTTAACGAGGCGAAAAAGAAATTCAGTGCTGTATTGAACAACCCGGAGGCTAGCGAGAAAGAACAAAACGAAGCGTTATCTAATTACATGGAAGCACTTCGTACTGATGTAGCTGATTCAGTACGCAAACAAGTAAATGATGAAATGCTTGATCGTTCTATTCTTCAAAATCGTGGACAAAACGTTTTAACTTCTGCGGAAACGAATTTCTTTAATGCTGTTGTTCAAGAAGGTGGCTTTACTGATGATTCCATCCTGCCTGAAACTACACAAGAAAGAGTGTTTGAAGATTTAGTAAATGAGCATCCTTTACTCGAGGCTCTTGGTTTGCAAGATCTTGGAGCAGTAACTCGTTTCATTTATTCAGATGCAACAAAGGCATTCGCTTGGAAAGAACTATTTAGCGGTATTTCTGGACAAGTTAACGCAGCTTTTAGATCAGAAAAAGTCGGTCAATTGAAGCTAACTGCATTTGCTGTTATTCCAAATGATATGTTGGAATTAGGTCCGGTTTGGATTGAACGTTATGTTCGTACATTGCTTGTAGAATCTTATTCTACTGGTTTGGAATACGGTTTTGTTAATGGCCGTGGTACCGCACAAGACGAACCTGTCGGATTGATGAAAGATGTTGCTGATAATGGGGCAGTTACAAATAAAAAGTCATCCGGTAAATTAACATTTGCTCCATCTGAAAGAGGAGAAGTTGTTGCTGGAGAACTTTATAATGTTGTAAATGCTCTATCTACAAATGCAGAAGGTAAACAACGTAAGGTTGCTGGTAAAATCGTAATGGTTGTAAATCCAATGGATGCAATTGCGGTTCAATTCCGTAATACAATCCAAACCGCTAACGGCCAATGGGTAACTGCATTACCTTACAACATCCAAGTTGTAGAATCTGAAGAAATCCCAAGCAAAAAAGCACTATTCTTCGTGAAAGGTGAATACATTGCCGTTATTGCTGGTGGCTACAAATTGAAAAAATTCGACCAAACACTTGCGATGGATGATGCCACTCTTTACACTATCAAACAATTTGCTAATGGTAAGCCAAAAGACAACAAAACAGCTCTTGTTTATGATTTAGACATCAAATTTGGCACAGAGACTCCCTGATTCCCCGGCTCCAATTGGGGAAGCCGTTATCGGGAGGAATTTAATTATCAAGTAAGGAGTGATATATAAATGGCTACAAAAGAAGAGTTGAAAGCAATGTTTAACACTGGTAAAAAACCAACCGGTGCCGATTTTGGTGAATTGATCGAGGGTGTTGTAGGTCCCAAAGGAGATAAAGGAGCTACCGGAGCGGCTGGTCCTGCCGGGCCTAAAGGTGATAAAGGCGATACTGGTGCGGTTGGTCCTAAAGGAGACAAGGGAGATAAGGGTGATACAGGCACAGCCGGTGTAGGAGTTAAATCAATTGCCCTTACCGTTAGTCCTGAGGGGGCTGTGACAGGCGGTACGTTAACTAAAACAGATAATTCAACGGCTCCAATTACAATTACAACAGCGTAAGGGGTGATGATATGCAAGAAATCACACCAGAATTAGTAGAAGAATTTAAAGAACGAATGCACATAACACACTCAATGGAGGATAGTAACTTGAAACGGTTATTATCCTCTTCTTATGAGGCGATTAAAAGGGATTGTGGAGGCTTTGATATTACATCTAACGCAATGGGAAGGGAATTAGTTTTCGAGCGTGCTAGGTACACCTATAACGATGCTCTGGAATTCTTTCAAACTAACTTCCTTAGCGAGCTTCATAGTTTCTCCTTCTCCCTGTTGCCTGAGATTGTGGGTGAAGTGAATGATTAAATTTGAATATAAAAAGCCACGAGCGAAATCGGGTGACTTGCGAACGCCTGTTACCTTTTATGAGTTTGCTGCAAATGAAGGACCAGAGCCGGGTGAATCCGAGAAAAGTGTCCTTTATGAAGCATGGGCCAAGATAGACGAGGTTTGGTTAAAGGATTTGGAACTAGCAAAGTCAAACGGTACGTTGTCAGACTTAACTATTACCATCCGGGACCCACAAACGGATTACATCCCAGATAGCAAACACTATTTGTCTATCAATGCGCCTGAGTATCAAGGTAATCGGTATAACATTAAGCATGTTCGCCCTGATTTACAAGATAAAAAGTTTATTACGATCGTAGCGGGGTTAACATCATGAGCGTATCCATCAAAGGAGACAGACAATTACTTGCTGAATTAGAAAGAAGATTTGGTCCTATGCATGTGCAGCGTATAAGTGACCGAGCGTTACTAAAGGGTGCTCAAGTATTCAAAAGGGAATTGGAACAACAATTTGAAAGATTCAAGAAAACAGGTGCATCTAAAGAAGAAATTACTATAGCTGACCCGGTTACATTAAATGGTAACCGTACTGTCCGCATTCACTGGAAAGGCCCAAAAGGTCGTTATAGAATCATTCACTTGAATGAGTGGGGTACAGTAAAAAACCCAAACCCTAGAGGAAAAGGGGCTGTCGCTAGGGCTATGCGAAATGCTGAAAATGCATATCGAGAAACCATTAAGAAGGCTCTAAAGGATGGATTGTAATGGATGTATTAGAGACTGTATACAATGCCTTGAAATCTGATTCATTCATCAATACAGAAGTAGGCAACCGAATTAAGTATTATGAGTATCCTGCCACTGGCGATATATCGGGACCAACCATTGTGCTTGAAGAAGTCGATGCACCTAGACCGGGTGATTATGCAGACAATCAATGGTTGACAGATGATTTCTATGTGCATATTGAGGTTTGGGTAAAAGGTAGTGGAGGACGAAAGAAAAGAGATGCCATCGCTGCCCGTATTCGCCAAGTGATGTGGGACAAGTTCGGGTTTCATCAAGCAAGCAGCATGAAGCCAGAGTGGGATAAGGATACAAACACTTATCGAGATGCCAGAAGGTACAGAGGAAAAGCATACAGGAACGATTTAGACACATAGGTGTCTTTTTATTTTATATAAGGAGTGATTACATTGGCAGAAGAAAAAAATTATAGAGCATCAACAGGTGTTGATGAGTTTTATTATGGTATTTTGAATGAAAGCGATGTTGTAGAGGGTAGTGTCGAACGTGTGAAATTCCTACAAGAGATTACAGTAGAAATGCCACAGGAAATTACTCGTGCATACGGGGATAATAAAACCGCAGAACTAGCCGTATCAAACGGGAATGTATCTGTTACATCACGATTCCATAAGTTGCCGGAAGAGGACAAAGAAAAACTATTCGGCATCGAAAGAACAACAGACGGATTAATGTCTTTTGGTTCCTCTGATGCGCCACCTTATACAGCGGCTGTATTTGCTAGGACATATGAAGATGGCTCCAAGGAATGGGTTGGACTACCTAAAGGAATGTTCCTTCGTCCAAACATCGGCGGTACAACGAAAGAGGACGGAGTAGATTTTAGTAATGAAGAAATCACAGCGGAATTTATGGACAGGACAGTAACAGGATTTTCAGATGAAAAATCCGTTATCTTTGGCAAAGATCCTAAAGGCACCACTAAAGTAAGGGATGCGCTATTCCTAGCTTTATTCGGTAAAGAGTATCCGGGCACAGAAACTCCCTGATTCCCCGGCTCCTATCGGGGAAGCCGTTATTGGCAGAAACTTAATTATTAAATAAGGAAGAAGGCCAGGAGAAATTCCTGGTCTTTTAATTTTGAATAAAAAAGGAGAACGGACATGGCTAACTTAA
>JBJEFM010000208.1:0-32424 GCA_051874035.1 Bacillus sp. (in: firmicutes) | reverse complement strand
GCACTGATTTCTTCAGCTTTAATGCCCATGAAATTCACCCCTATCTACGATTGTTTAAGCTAACAGTTGACGTTCTAATCGTTGCAGTTTACCGCTCACACTTCCATCAAAAATACGGTTTCCGATGCGAAGCTTGATTCCGCCGATTAAATCACGATCAACAATATTATCTATTTTTAAAGATTGTTTTCCTATTTTTGCCGCAAAAACGGTTGAAATTGCTTCACGTTCTGCATCTGTAAGTGGTCTCGTTGTGTAAACTTGCGCTTCTGCTACTGATTTCACATCATTGATCAAATTGACCAAACCGGCAGCCATTGGCCCGATTTCATCGATTCGTTGACGTTCTATCATCAGCATCAGCGTGTTTTTCATTTCTTGAGAAACACCAGCGAACGCTTCTGTGATGAATTGCTGCTTTTGCTGCGATGATACTTTTGGATGCTTCAAGAAAGAAGTGATATCTGCATTTGAAGCGAATACTTCATTTACAGCGCGTGCTTCTTCAGCTAGTTGGTCAAGAATATTCTTTTCCTTGGCAATTTCTAAAAGAGCCATTGCATAACGTTCTGCTACAATAGTATTGCTCATCGCTCTTCTCCTGCCTTTTCAAGATACTCATTGATTAACTTATCTTGATCCGCTACTGTAAGCTCTTTCTCAATTACTTTAGAAGCAATAAGAACTGATAATGATGCAACTTGCTCACGCAATGCCGCAACAGCTTTTTCTTTCTCAGTAACGATTTCACGTTTCGCATTTTCTTTAAGTCGATCTGCTTCCGCACGTGCAGCCACAACGATTTCTTCACGTTGCGCTTCACCTTGCTTCTTCGCATTTTCGATTAATGTTTGTGCTTCTTCACGTGATTGTTTAACTAGAGCACGTTGCTCTTCAAGATATTTCTTCGCTTCAGCACGTGTTTTCTCTGCTGCATCAATCTCATTCGCAACGTGTTCTTCACGTTGTTTCATCATATTAACAAGCGGTCCCCACGCGAACTTTCTTAGCAATGCCAACAAAATGATGAAACATACCAATTGGACAAGGATGTCTCCGCCGTTAAACCCGGCACTGGCACCCAATACAAAACTATTCGTTAACACGATTGGTTCACTCCTTTCAAAGAGTAATTCGAAAATGATAATCTAAAGAAAAACATTCATTTATTTAATACATTCAACTGCATGTTTATGAAATATAAAGTAAAGGCGAAGGTCTATGGTAGTGATCTTCGCCATTTTTACCTTTTCTAAGAAAATTATCTACCGATAACCATGAACGCAATAACTGTAGCGATGATTGGAAGTACCTCTACTAGACCAACACCGATGAACATTACAGTTTGTAAAGTACCTTTTAATTCTGGTTGACGAGCGATCCCTTCGATTGTACGAGAGATAAGCAAACCATTACCAATACCTGCACCTACTGCACCTAACCCGATTGCGATTGCAGCTGCTATAAGACCCATGTTAAATATCCTCCTAAAAAAATAATTATTTGTATTTGGTTGTTACTTTTTATAATTAATGGTCATCAGCCACTTTATGAGCTAAGTAAACCATTGTTAACATTGTAAAGATAAACGCTTGGACTCCCCCAACGAAAATGGAGAAACCTTGCCATGCAACCATAGGAACGACCGCACCAAGGAAGCCAAGGAAACTGCCGGCACCTAAGCCTGCTAATAATGATAAAAGAATTTCACCAGCGAAAATGTTACCGTAAAGCCGCAGGCCCAACGTTAATGTATTCGCAAATTCTTCGATGATTTTAATTGGGAATAAGAAACCAACCGGCTGGAAATAGCTTCTAGCATAGTTGCCCATCCCTTTCATTTTCACACCGTAATAGTGTGTTAAAGCTAAGATCATCAGTGATAATGACAGTGTTACTGCTGGATCGGCCGTCGGTGATTTCCACCATAGCTCATGCTCAGGCCCTAACACAACACTAAACGGCAGACCCAACATGTTTGAAATGAAGATATACATAATTAAGGTCATGCCAAGCATTAAGAAAGGAGCGCCAGATTTCCAATCCATTGCACTGTTAATAATATTCTTAACGAAATCCAACACCCACTCGATAAGATTTTGCTTACCTGTAGGTTTAAGTTGTAAGTTACGAGTAGCGACAAAAGCAATAATGAATGTTATTACACAAGCCACCACAATCATCAAGTCATTTGCCAGGTTAAACTGTAATCCCGCAAACTCAACAATAGGAGCACCGTGATTCAAGAGTATTCACCTCTCTTCCTCGTTATTGACGTTATATTTTTGGATAATAAAAACTATAGTTATGACAACCGTAGTCGCCACTAATCCCAATACAGTGCCGATGATGCTAAAATGTTCCGGGAACTCTAAAGCAATCATGGCCGCTAATATAGCTGAAGCATACCTAGTGATGCTTCCTGCGGACCGAGCCTTCTTGCCTTCTACTGCGGCTTGGCCAATCCTCATCGATCTCTTAGCCAATACCCATGCGTTGAATAAGCCGACAACTGCTCCAAGAATAAGGCCTGCAAACACAGATTTATAATCCGTAAAACCCCACCCCAGCACAAACAGAGCCAACATATACAGTACATATTTCAGCTGAGCCTTCATCAATAACTGTAATTCTTGCATCTTTTGAAAAATCTCCTAAATTCATGTCTTTCTTTCGTCTATTGATTCACATGTTAAAAGAACCCCGCACAATGCTCTAACAAACCATTATCCCGAGTTATTCATATGAATCAATATCTCGCTACAAAATAGCTCCTAAAGGAAATTCCCCGCAAGAAGCAAGTGCATTCTTATTTTTCAGAAGGGATTACAGTGCACGCGGAATTACTGCCTTTAACAACGTTATTAGGTTGTAAACTGCATTAAACGAAATTTTTAGAAAACCCTATCAATTTACATCCTTTGTTATAATACAATAGCCTATGCAGGTTGTCAATGAACGTATAGTGTAAATTGCGCCAGGCTAAGATATTTTAGCCAGATGTTCACAGTTTTATAATTCTTTTCAATTTATCCAATAATTCTTATCAGTTTGTGAAATTCTTCGCTCTTATCTCCTTTTTTCACAGTCACTATGGCGTGATAGAGACCGGCCGGCGGCAGCTTGGCACATTGTATACTTTTTTTGACGAGTCCCCTCGGAACAGGATGCGTTTGATCAAGGAACCCCACGTAGCGATACGTATCATAATCATAAAGGTCGATGGTGAGCTCATCGCCGCCCCCCGGCACGTAAACCTCATATTGATAGGTATCCGGAGCATCACCTGTACCAAAGGAGAAACCCATGATCCGCGGGTAGTCAGGCTCCTCTTTCATATATAGGTACGGTATATGCAAATCCTTGGTTCCTTCTTTCAAGGATAAATAGCCGTCATAGACCCCTTTGACAAGTTTATTCGTATTCACAGATAAAGAAACATCGATTTGTTTTTTCTCCTTCGGCTTCAAAGTGAAAGACAAGGGCACCTTCCATAGTAAACCCACATCGTCTTTAGGCAGGCGAAAAGAATAATGCTTACTTGTATCGCTTTTATTCTCGATGGTCAGTGTCTTGACATGCTGGTCCTCGCCATTTCCATTGCCATATAAGCCGAAAGTGATGGAACTCGGCGAGAAAAACGTATCCGCTTGAACCGCTTTTTCCATTTGGATGCGCCCGGCTCCTTGTTCATATGTCTTATAATATGTCCCATCCGGATTCACCAGTTGTTTGGCGGTGGACATGAGCGCCGATTTCACTTCATCAGGTGTCCACTCGGGATGCGCCTGTTTCATTAGAGCCGCGGCCCCGGCAACATGAGGAGCCGCCATGCTCGTTCCTTGCAGAGACAGATATCCCCCCGGCACTGTACTGTCGATTGCTACTCCCGGCGCAACAAGATCGGGCTTGATTTCCCAGCTGATCGTGACAGGCCCTCGCGAACTAAAGGCGGCTAAATGATCATTCTCTTCTAACAGAATAGTCCCGATTTGCTGAGGCGTTTGTTCTTTTAATAGATTGTGCAGGTAGGCACCCTCGCTATGCGGGATAAGAACGGCCGGGATATTTACGCTTCCCTTTATGCTGCCTATCAACTCTTCACCGGCATCCATATAAATAATGGCTCCTGAAGCCCCCTGCTTTTCCGCATTCCGTAAGATTGCTTGCAAAGATTGCTTCCCTTTCTTGATGAGGACGATCCGCCCCTCCACCTTCTTAAGTTCTTCCTTGCTGCCGCCTTTCCCATCCATCAATAATTGAGTAGTGGAATAACTCCATTTCCGTGCGCCGTAAATTTGCTGTAATAGCATTCTTTTCCTTCCCTTTCCTATTCCCACCTGCAGGAAAGGAAGTTTGACAGGGGGATAAGAAGCTCCTACAGAAATGGCTTTGGCCGACGTTCCCGGCGATCCGACCGTCCAGGGATGAGGGCCTGAATTACCGCTTGAGACAACTGCGGTAATCCCTTTCTCGACCGCTTTATTAAGCGCTAATGTGATTGGCAGGTCCGGACCGTTGATCGTATTGCCCAAAGATAGATTAATGACATCCATCCGGTCTTTGATGGCTGCTTCAATGGCCATGATGATGCCCTCTGAATTCCCCGAACCACCGGGTCCCAGCGCCCGGTAAGCATATAGTTCGGCCTCCGGGGCCACCCCCTTCATTTTACCGTTGGCTCCGATGATTCCCGCTACGTGCGTACCATGCAAGGTGGCAAAGAAAGATGGGAAACGCGTTTCCATCGGATCGTCATCTCCATCCACTAAATCTCTTCCTCCTTTATAAGAACGCCTCAAATCCTGGTGTGTATAATCAATTCCTGTATCGATAATCCCTACCTTCACACCTTTTCCTGTCAGCCGATTTCCTTGCCCATCGAACCAGCCCCTGATTGCTCTTCCTCCTATAAAAGGAACACTGCGGTCGATGGTCATTGTATAAGTGGCCGCTTCAAAGTAACCGTCACCTATTGCGCGTTTAAATGCTGTTATATCTTTTCGCTTTCCTTGTATGGAAAAACCAGTGAGCGCATAGCGGAATATTTCCCTTACCTTGATTCCCCGGCTGCTCCCGGCCAGTTTCAATTTTTCATGCAGGGAGCTTTGATCATCGGCGGTAATAATGGCGATGATCCATTCGTTTGCACTTTCGCTGTTTTCTTCTGATGAAGCAGCCAGAACCGGCTGCACACTAACAAGTGCATATATTATTATAAGAAGAAAATATTTTTTCATCTAACATTCCTCCTCTTCTTATTGTTAGTCGCCGCTTCATATGTATGCAGATTTTCCGCAAGAATGAGAGGCCGCTTTTCAGAAGAAAAACATGTAATATATTTTACTTACTGTAACTCCATAAAAAAAGCACACCGGAATATCCGGTGCGCTTTCTCTTCATTTCTTATCTATTATTGTTGCAAAGGATTGTAAGGCTTAGGCGCTTCTTCCGTCTTTTTGAAATAATAACGAATCGCCTCCGCAATACGTTCAGAAGCTTTTCCGTCGCCGTATGGATTAGCGGCTTTCGCCATTTTCTCATACGCTTCCTGATTCGTCAGCAGCTCCTTCGCCATATTGTAAATGGTTTCTTCTTCCGTTCCCGCAAGCTTCAATGTGCCAGCCTCGATCCCTTCAGGACGTTCTGTCGTATCGCGAAGCACCAATACCGGAACTCCCAGTGATGGCGCTTCTTCTTGGACTCCGCCTGAATCTGTCAGAATCAAGTGCGCACGAGAAGCAAAGTTATGGAAATCATACACATCCAATGGTTCAATCAGCTGAATGCGCGGATCGTTGCCCAGTACTTCATCGGCAATCTCGCGGACTACCGGATTCAAGTGAACGGGATAAACCACTTGAACGTCATCGTGTTCTTCCACTAGGCGTTTTACCGCTTTGAACATGTTTCTCATCGGCTGGCCCAAATTCTCGCGTCGATGGGCTGTCAATAAGATTAGGCGGTCATCGCCCAACTTGTCCAATACAGGATGGCTGTATTCGTCCTTCACTGTTGTAGATAGAGCGTCGATGGCTGTATTTCCTGTGATGAAGATTGTATCTTCCTGTTTATTCTCATTCACTAAGTTCTCAGCCGATTTAGGAGTCGGAGCGAAATGCAGATCTGCCATTACACCTGTTAATTGGCGGTTCATTTCCTCTGGGAACGGGGAGTATTTATTCCACGTTCTAAGTCCCGCTTCCACATGTCCGACAGTGATTTTATTATAGAACGCAGCTAAAGCCGCCACAAATGTCGTTGTTGTATCTCCGTGAACCAAGACAATATCCGGCTTCTCTTCTTTCATGACCTGGTCCAAACCTTCAAGGCCGCGTGTTGTCACGTCAATAAGCGTCTGTCTGTCTTTCATGATGTTCAAATCATGGTCGGGCTCAACATTGAAAATTTCCAGGACTTGATCCAGCATTTGACGGTGTTGAGCAGTTACGGTCACAATCGATTCAAAATGCTCGGACTGCTTTTGAAGTTCTAAAACTAACGGAGCCATCTTAATAGCTTCAGGTCTTGTCCCGAAGATTGTCATTACCTTAATACGCTGGGTCATATAATCACCTTTTCTTATTTTGTTCCGAATAAACGGTCTCCGGCATCTCCTAGACCCGGAACAATATAACCTTTTTCATTTAATTTCTCGTCAAGTGCCGCAATGTAGATATCAACATCTTCATGCGCCTTCTTCAATGCTTCTACCCCTTCAGGAGCCGCAATCAAACACATGAATTTGATATTTTTGCCGCCGCGCTTCTTAAGTGAGTTGATCGCTTCAATTGCAGATCCGCCTGTCGCAAGCATCGGATCGACAACGATGAAATCCCTCTCCTCCACATCGCTAGGCAATTTCACATAATATTCTACCGGCATTAATGTTTTAGGATCTCTATAAAGCCCGATATGTCCCACTTTAGCAGCCGGAATCAATTTAAGGATACCGTCAACCATTCCAATTCCCGCACGCAGGATCGGAACAATGCCCAACTTCTTGCCTGATAGCACTTTAGAAGTAGATACTTCTACAGGAGTTTCAACTTGCACTTCTTCAAGCGGCATATCGCGTGTGATTTCAAACGCCATAAGAGTCGCCACTTCGTCTACAAGCTCACGGAACTCTTTTGTACCCGTTGACTTATCACGAATATATGTTAGCTTGTGTTGAATTAATGGATGGTCAAATACATAAACTTTTGCCATGGTAGGGGTCTCTCCATTTCTATATTGAAAATATTTTTCTTGCCAGAACACACTTCTGTTAATTCTACATAAAAAAAGCAGTTGTAGCAATCCATCTTCCTCATATGTTAGAAAAACTTCACTCTCCCAAACCGGACGGCAAGCATAGAAAGAGCATGAAACAGGAAATAACGGTTGTTTTTTAGCATTAGAATTCTCTTTCCGTGCAAAAAACTGCTAAGCACGTGGATGCTTAGCAGTTTTTTTATTTCTCTTATAAAGAAGGATAAAGCTCATACTTGCCTGATAAAGCCTCTACACGCTTCGCCGCTTGAGCAAGCTTCTCTTCATCTTCATGATTTTTAAGAGCAAGCCCGATGATGCTTGCGATTTCATCCATATCTTCCTCCACAAAGCCGCGAGTTGTGACAGCCGCTGTCCCGATACGGATACCGCTTGTTACGAATGGTTTTTCTTTATCGAATGGAATGGCATTCTTGTTGACTGTGATGCCAATCTCATCAAGTACGTGCTCCGCCACTTTACCAGTAAGGTTGAAAGAACTCACATCCACTAATACAAGATGATTGTCCGTTCCATCCGATACTAGGCGGAAGCCTTCGTTCTTCAGTGCTGTCGCCAAGCGCTTGGCATTCTTAATGATGTTCGCCGCATACTCTTTGAATGAATCCTGAAGAACTTCTCCAAGCGCAACCGCCTTGCCGGCGATCACATGCATTAGAGGACCGCCTTGAACGCCAGGGAATACCGTTTTGTCGATTTTCTTGCCGTACTCTTCTTTACATAGAATCATCCCGCCGCGGGGTCCGCGCAACGTTTTATGCGTAGTAGTTGTCACAAAGTCCGCATACGGCACCGGGCTTTCATGCAATCCTGCCGCTACCAATCCTGCAATATGGGCCATATCCACCATAAATAATGCCCCTACTTCATCCGCAATTTCTTTAAACTTCTTAAAATCGATTGCGCGAGGATAAGCGCTGGCGCCCGCTACGATTAACTTAGGTTTATGTTCCAATGCTTTCGCACGTACATCTTCATAATCAATTACGTTTGTTACCTCATCTACACCATATTCCACGAAATTGTATAGAATACCGCTGAAGTTCACATGGCTTCCGTGTGTCAAATGCCCTCCATGGGATAAATTCATACCAAGAACCGTATCGCCAGGCTTCAGAACAGTGAAGTAAACAGCCATATTCGCTTGAGCACCTGAGTGCGGCTGCACATTGACATACTCTGCACCAAAAATTTCTTTCGCACGATCTCTCGCTAAATCTTCTACCACGTCCACATGCTCGCAGCCGCCATAATAGCGTTTGCCCGGATAACCTTCCGCATACTTATTCGTTAAGACAGAACCTTGAGCTTCCATAACCGCTTCACTGACGAAATTCTCTGAAGCGATCAATTCGATCTTTGTTCTTTGACGTTTCAGTTCATTTTGGATTACGCCATATACCTGTTTGTCTTGTTCCATTAAATGTTTCATTGCCATCCTCCTAGTATCTTTGCTTTATCCATGTTGATGAATCTTTCTTCTTCACGTAACTTTTTTGAAAATTCAACTTCATTTTAACATGTTCGTCTTCTAATGAATAGTATCAAAATTTTTCTTTCAAAAGAAAAATAATATGATTCAATAACGAACATTAATTTTTTAAAAATAACAATTATTCGCATTTTAAAAACCTCCGATCGTGAACTTTTCACTGATCGGAGGTTTTCTCCATTAACATTCCCTATTATCTTATATCCTCGCCATAAACCGCCCTTGCGCCGCCGATCAATTTCGGACGTGAAAGCGCCATTGTCAGATGCGCCCCGCCTACTTGTCTAACAGAAGAACGCACAGGAACGGCTACAGGCTTTAAATGCATACCGATGAATGTATCACCGATGTCAATACCGCCATCCGCTCGAATCTGTTCTACTAAGACCGCTTCATTTAAATGCTGATAAGCAACTGTTGCCAATGCGCCGCCGGCGGAACGGACCGGCACGGCAGATATCTCCTCATAACCGAAGCGCTCCATTGTCGCTCTTTCCACGACAAGCGCCCGGTTCAAATGCTCACAGCACTGAAACGCGATCGCTATATTATGCTGATCGGCAAATTGTGACATTGTGCGGAAAATCGTTTCCGCTACCTCAATTGTACCGGCGGTTCCGATTCGCTCGCCCACTACTTCACTTGTGCTGCAGCCTACTACAAACTGTTTGCAGCGCACGAAATTCGGGTGGGCTTGCAAATCAGAAAGCGCTTGTTTCAATTGTCGGCGAATCATCTCTAATTCTGCTTCTTCTATTCTCTGCTTCATCGTCGTCAAGACCTCCCATCGAGTATGAGCGCTTTCTTTCCGCTTTTAGTATGAAACGAAAACCATTGCGTTACTTAGAACGAGATGGATTCGCATTCTCATATTCTGTAATTTTGTTCACACGGTTCGCATGGCGTCCGCCTTCGAACTCAGTAGTCAGCCAAATCTGTGCGATATCTCTCGCAAGCCCCGGGCCGATCACACGCTCTCCCATAGCCAGCATGTTCGTATCGTTATGCTGGCGGGTCGCGCGTGCACTGAACGTATCATGGGCCAATGCGCAACGGATGCCTTGCACTTTATTGGCTGCAATACTCATGCCAATGCCTGTTCCGCAAATTAAAATGCCCCTATCAAATTCTCCGTTTGCCACTTTCTTTGCTACCGGCAAAGCATAATCCGGGTAATCTACCGAAGTGGAGCATTCACAACCGAAATCTTCATATTGGATGCCCATTTCCTCCAATAATTTCTTGATCTCTTCACGAATATGGATGCCGCCGTGGTCTGATGCGATTGCTACTTTCATCTTAATCGTCTCCTATTACTTAAGTTTATTGAAAAGGAATCTACTATATGGTTCCTTCTTACTCCTCACATATGAAAGCGAGTAATTGTTTTCTTTAGCTTATCAGCTTGAGCCTGTAAGTCAATTGTAAGCTTCTCCACATTTTCAATTACAACGGCCTGTTCGCCAGCCGCAGCCGCCACTTCAGCCGCCCCTGCGGATGTCTCTTCCGCAATCGTCGCGACTTCCTGAGATTTAATCGATGTTTTTTCAACGCTGGCCATTTGTCTTTCCACTAACTCTGTAATGTCTTTAACCGATTCGACCACTTTATGCACTGTTTTCATCATTTCTTCGATACTGGCGTTTGTTGCGGCGCCTTTTTCAGCTTCGACGCCGGCCATTTCCACTTGCTCGCGAATCCGCTTCACTACATCTTCCACCTCATATTGGATGCTTTGGACCAGCGATGCAATCCCTTGCACCGCTTCCGCACTTTCATCCGCCAGAAGACGCACTTCTTCAGCCACTACCGCAAAGCCTTTGCCGTGCTCCCCCGCCCTGGCAGCTTCAATTGAAGCATTCAATGCAAGCAGGTTGGTCTGTTTTGCAATATCCCCTACTAATTGAATAATGGATTCCACCTGTTTCGCGTTCTCTTCCAATCGTTTAACGGCAAGCAGCGATTCCTTATTTTCTTTCGCCAAACGCTGGATTCCTGTAATAAGGGAATAAATGATTTCTTTATTATGCACCAATTCCTCCACCATTTCCCGGGATAAGGCGGCAGATGAATAAGCCTTCTCTTGAACAGTTTGCGCAATAGAATTAATTTCTTCCACCAATTCGGCTGTTTCTTGGATAGAGACCGCGGATGTATCAGCGCCCTGTGAAATGTCCCCGATTGTACAGCCTATGCTTTCCGCTTGATTGGTCGCCATGGAAGATTCGCGTGAAATATCGATTACTTTATTATTTGTTTCCCGGAAATTCTCCTCTATGCTTTGGACCATCATACGCAAGTTGGAAAGCATATGGTTGAAGGTGATTCCTAATGAGCGGATTTCATCATCCGACTTTGAAACTTCTAAATCCTCCTTGATGTTTCCATCTGCCGCATTGATGGCCACTTGCTCTAATCGCTGCAACGGTTTAGTTATGAATCCTGCTGCGAAAAATGCGAGGATGCCCGACCAAACAATGCCCAATGTCAATGTTATAATCGTGAACAGAAATTCATTCATTCCACTGAAGAACATAGGATATAGAATATAAATGAATAATCCGCTGGTAGAGTACGTCACAAGCGCGACAACTGTAATAAAAACGGTAAGCTTCTTGCTCAACCCAAATTGAAAAACTTTTTTCCCCTCCATATTTCCTCCCCTATCGTATGGTTAATCCCGCGCACATAAGCGCTTATATAACGAGCAGTTAATCCTATTGACCGTCCAGCTTCCGGACCAATCCTTCGATTAATCGCTCAAGCTCCCGATAAGTATCGGCATACTGCGTTTTAGTGCCGCCATACGGATCGATGACATCCTCGCCTTGCCCCCCTTGAATGAATCCCTTCAACGTGAAGACTTTGGCACTGTATTCCGGATACAGCTGCTTAATAAGCGAAGCATGAGCATTCGTCATAGTCAGTATGTGCGTGGCCCATTCCACGTCTTCAAGCGATAACATTCTTGAAGAATGCTGATGCTGGATGTTGTTCTCCAGTAAAACCGCTTTGGCATATTGCGAGGCATCCTGGCCGTCGGTAGCGTAAATACCCGCTGATTTCACTTCCACATGAGCCAATCGACTGTTCTTTAATATGGCTTCCGCCATAGGACTTCTGCACGTATTGCCTGTACATACAAACAGGATATGTTCCATGGAAATTCCTCCCTTTATTAGTAGTATAAATTATTTTCCTGCTACACCATACATATAATTTTGTCTCTTTCTTAACATATACTATCACCAGGACTATCTACCCATTTTTTCAGTTAGAATCAATGAAAGGGTCTTTAGCCTGAATAACCCCTTGAATCTGGTCAAGGGGTAAGCAACGCTTATTATCACGGAAGGGCAATGCTGTTCAACAATAGATGCATCCCCTCCATCAGTACATGCTATCCTTCTGTTTTATCCCATTTAACAGGCACTAAGACTTTCACTACGGCACAGTAGCGGAAGCATAGATGTGCAAGTGGAAAATCAAGTACCTGCAACAACCCGATTGGTTCATCCATGTTAGACGGATGAAGGAAAACATCCACCTATTGAAGACCTACTTTATAAAACACCCGCTTTGCCCCCATCTATATTGACAGCGGTCCCCGTAACGTAGGATGCCGCTTCGGATACAAGGAAGGCAATGACTTTAGCGGCTTCTTCCGCCTCGCCAATTCTTCCGAGGGGGATTTGATGGCTTGGGTCGCTGCTGAACGTTTCAAACGAAACATCCGGCGCTTGTTTCTTCCATAGCTTCTCGATTTGATTGCTTCTGATTAAACCGATGCATACGGTGTTCACCCGGATATTGTCCTTTCCTAAATCCTTGCTCATCGCTTTCGTCAATGCCATGCCCGCCGCCCGGCTGACAGTAGTGGGCAATGAAGATTCGGATGGCGTTTTGGCGATCGCCGCCGTCACATTCACAATCGCTCCCTGTCCGGCTGTCCGCATATAAGGCAACGCATATTTCGAACAGTGAATCGCCCCGAACACTTTCAAATCGAAGTCTTGCTGCCATGAACGTGTCCCCACGGCGTCAAATGGATGCGCTGAGGAAGTCCCCGCATTGTTAATGACAATATCCAAACGGCCAAAATGCTCGGCTGTCTGGACAACGGCGCGCTTGCAATCCTCTTCCTCCGTTACATCGGCAATAACAGGCAGGGCTTTTATACCTGTTAATTCACGTATCTGTCCGACCGCTTGCCGCAAAGACTCTTCCCCTCTAGCACAGATGGCAACATGCGCTCCTTCCTTAGCCAGTTGAATTGCTGCCGCTAATCCTATTCCCTTACTCGCTCCTGTAATTAATGCCACTTTCCCCTTCAGTCCTAAATCCATTTGTAAATGTCCTCCATCCATATGTATTTGTTTGTATCATAACAAAGTTGACTGACTATTTGTTCTTTAACCGTTTAGGCTGATTAAAAACCCTCTTTCATTCATTACTGAAGAGGGTTGCTTATCATCATAAAACTACAGCTATGCTTGATTCAATGCGGTGACAAACGGCCATAATCCATCCGCTCCCCCACCAAGCACTTCCTCGCCCAGCCGTTTAGCCCAATAACTTTCCGTTTTGAATTCATCCCGCCACGACCATAATCGCCTTGTGCTCTGCTGCAGGACATGCTCATCCGTGAAACCAATCGCTCCATGTACTTGGTGGGCAATCGGCACCCCGCAACTTGCCGCTTCCCCCGCCCGGATCTTCGCCGCCATAATCTGTCGACCGCCGCGGCCCGCTTCGAATGAGCGCACAGCCAAATCCGTACAGGCGCTTGCGGCGGCAACCTCGCCCGCCAAGACCGCTATCTGTTGCTGAACCGCTTGAAATCTGGCAATAGGGCGACCGAATTGACTGCGTTCCTTTGAATATTGCACTGTCAAATGCAGCAAGCGTTCAAGCGCTCCTGTCATTTGCGCGGCACGCACTAAAGCGCCCGCCAATAGCCAGCGATCTTCCTCCATATCTTCCACCATCCAAGCTTCCGGGGCCGGTACGCCGACATTCGTAAAAGTGACTTCATTTCTCGGCTCACCCGCATAATTCGCCCCCGTTTGGATCCGGCAACGATCGGCATCAATGACAGCCAGCATTCTTCCTTCTGTTGATTGGCCCATCACCACCAATGAATCCGCACAACTTGCCCATGGGACCTGATTGGCCGTTCCTGAAACCGACCAGCCTTCAGAGGATTCAGTGAACGTTACATTACGTTCTTCAAAAACGACGGCCGCCCGCTTCTCCAAAAGCGGCAATCCCGCCCGCGCCATCATCCAATTCGCCATGATAGTTTCAGCTAAGGGCACAGGAGCCGAATACTTACCGGCAATCCGCAAAACTGCTAATGCATCCGTCAAACTCCCTCCTGCGCCGCCTGACTCTTCTTCAATCCCTATGGCCGTCAAGCCTGTTTCCACAAGCGCAGACCACAACTCCATAGGGTATACTCCGCGCTCGGCGCGTTCAATCACTTCTTTCGTGCACAAGTCCTGCATGATTTTCTCCGTTGTATCCTTAATGATCACGCTCATATCATTCATCGGATACCCACTCCCTTCGCAATGATGCCGCGTAATATTTCCGTTGTTCCGCCGCGCAGCGTGAAGCCAGGCGAATGGAGGATGGCTGTTGCCAGCATCGCTTTGTAATTCTCGGGGACACCCGACCCGAATGATATGAGCAAGCGTGCCGCCTCCCCGATTTGACTTTCAAACTGGGTGCCCAGATCTTTCACCAATGCAGCTGTTATATCAGGAGTAACGCCCTGTTCCAATAGATTGGCGACCCCTAAGGACATTTCCCGCAATGCTGTCAGCCTCGCGACAAGCCTGCCGATTGTGATGCTTGACACTTCGTTAGCCGGATTCTTCTTCAATACGCGTATAAGCTCTGCAAACAATGGAAAAGTGCTTAAGAATCGTTCCGGGCCGCTCCGTTCATATGCCAACTCGGCCATACTCTGCTCCCATCCGGCTCCGATTGTACCGATGACCATATGATCCGGTATAAACACATCTTCTAGGATGACCTCATTGAAATGATGCTCGCCTGTCATTAGCCGGATAGGACGCACGATTACTCCTTCCGCCGACAAATCGACTAACAATTGGCTTAAACCGTCATGCTTCTTGCCGGTCTTCGGAGCGGTCCGGCACAACGTGACCATATAATGGGCGTAATGCGCTCCACTGGTCCATACTTTACTGCCGTTTAATAGCCACCCCCCTTCCACCTTCTGTGCTGAAGTCGAAATGGAAGCTAAATCAGAACCTGTATTAGGTTCGCTCAGCCCAATAGCGAAATACGTTTCACCTCGTATAATTCCGGGCAAAATATCACGCTTTTGCTCTTCCGTGCCGTAACGGAGAAGAAGCGGCCCCGATTGCCGGTCGGCGAACCAATGCGCCGCGACCGGTGCGCCGCTTGCCAATAGTTCTTCTGTTACAACATATCGCTCCAAGGCTGAGCGTTCTTTCCCCCCATATTTCTTCGGCCACGTCATGCCAAGCCATCCGCGTTCTCCCAATTTTCGGCTGAAATCGGGATCGGCTTTGCTGAGCCACGCGTCGCAGGCCGGCCTATAAGAGCCTGCCGCTAATTCTTCCTTCAGAAAAGCGCGCACATCGCTCCTTACTTTTTCTGCCTCCCCCTCCAATTGCACTAAATGCAATTCCAATCCTTTTATCAATCCGGTCCACCTCCAAGACTTTATTGAAATTTGGGCTTCCGCTTCTCCTTCATGGCATTCATGCCTTCCTCGTAATCAGGATGCTCCGTGACTAATCCCATGAAAGAGGAGACCATATCAAGCGAGGTACGCAAATCACTTCTCTGCCCTTGATAAACCGTCCGCTTAATCAGGCGAATGGCTTGCTGAGGCCCTTCAGCAAAGGTTCGTGCCAATTTATAAACTTCGTCAAGCAAATGATCGTGTGCGACATATCTCGTAATCAAACCTAATTGACTCGCCTCATATACATCGATGATTCTTCCTGTCCATAATAGTTCGAGCGCTTTATCTACTCCGATGATCCGAGGCAAATAATACCCTCCTCCATCCCCCGGAACGATGCCGGCTTTCACATAGCCTTCCCCAAAGCGCGCTTGCCCTGAAGCAATGCGCAAATCGCATTGCAAGGCCATATCAAGCCCTGCTCCAATCGCATCTCCATTCATGGCTGCAATAGTCGGCTTATCGATTTCTTCCATTAATAAAGGGATGCGCTGCACATATTTCCATAGACTGTTCTTTCTCGCTAACCCTGTCGATGAGAAATCCGCTCCACTGCCGTTTAAATCAAGAAAACCATGTCCTTGCTGCATGGATTTAATATCTCCGCCCGCACAGAACGCTTTCCCGCTCCCCGTCAAGACAAGTACACGTATCTCATCGTTATCGCGCACTTCTTCCAGGCTCTTAATCCATAATTCAATCATTTCCACACTGAATGCATTTCGGGCTTCAGGTCGGTTCAAAGTAATTGTCGCTATTCCATCTTTCACTTCAAAAAGCAAATCTTTCACGGTTTCACTTCCAGACTAATGGATTTTTTCTGGCTACTATTTATATAGAAGAAACTCGATTCATTAAGATCAATCTTGCGAAATCATCCTAGCGGCATGTTTCACATAGGAAATATAAGCATCTATTTTTGATTCGTCGACACGGACAGCCGGAATCATCAATGAAATAGCGGCAATCACTTGCCGGAAATGATCTTGTATGGGAGCACTGATGGAAAACGTACCTATCACACGTTCTCCTTTGCTTATGGCATGGCCTTGTTCAAGGATTATCATCAATCCCCCCGCAAGTGCCCGCGATCGATGGTTGTCTCCCCTGTAATAGACTGTAGGTCTAAAGAGTCCAAGAGCTGTGTTAATTCTTCATCGGAAAGAACGACCATCAGACATTTCGCGGATATACCGGCATACAATGACGAATATGGCTCGATGTATGTAAGGCACCATCATTCATGATGACTCGCCACGCAATCAATGCATTTCCGCTAATTCTCCTGAATCACACTTAAGAATCATTTGTTCGTTCCTATAGGTCATTTCTAATTGTTCGAGTAATTAATTGTATGAGGGATGTTGCTTGAGAGTAAGTGAAGAATCGTATCCTTTCATTACTAGATGATTCCTTCCGTTCGCAGTCTGTCGATCTCTTCCAAACGCAAGCCTAGTTCTTCTTGAAAAAATGAATCCGTATGTTCGCCGAGAAGCGGAGGATGTTTGTGTGTTGTAATCGGTGTTTTCGAAAAAAGAATCGGATTACGCACCAATTTTATTTCTCCTAGTGTAGGGTGATGTATCTTTTGCACCATTTCCCTTGCTTGCACTTGAGGATGATTAAATGCTTGTTCTACATTATTCACCGGCCCTGATGGGATGCCGTGTCCGGAAAGGAGCTGGAACCACTCTTCCGCGCTCTTATGGCTGAAAATGCTCTGAAGTTCTTCTGTCAATGACGTTCGATTGGCCACCCGCGCTTCATTCGTTCGATATCTGTCATCCGTCTTCCATTCCGGCCTTTGTACGAGGTCGCACAATTTACTGAAATGCGCGTCGTTCCCTACCGCAATCATCAACGGCCGATCACTGCATCCAAAAACTTGATAGGGCGCCACATTATTATGCTGATTGCCAATCCTGGTGGTCACTTGATTGGCAATTAAATACACACTGGCAATATTAGCAAGGGAACTCATCTGCACATCCAATAAGGAAATATCAATATGCTGCCCCTCTCCCGTCTGCTCTCTTTGCCTGATTGCAGCCAGAATGCCGATGGCAACATAAAGCGAACTTAACATGTCTACAACGGGAACACCCACTCGCATAGGCTCGCCATCCCGTTCGCCAGTAATATCCATCAATCCGCCAATGGCTTGTATCACCGGGTCAAAGCCAGGCTCTTCCCGATAAGGCCCTGTCTGTCCATAGCCTGTAACAGAGCAGAGAATAATAGAAGGATTGGCTTCTGCAAGCGCTGCATATCCCAGCCCCAAGCGTTCAAGCGTCCCCGTTTTAAAATTCTCGACGACTACATCCGCTTTCTTGGCTAACTGAAGAAACAAAGCCTTGCCTTCTTCATGCTTCAAATCCAATGTAACCGAGCGCTTATTACGGTTAGCTGTAAAGTAGTATGTGCTTTCACCTCCAACATGCGGAGGCCATTTGCGCATGCTGTCGGTTCCCTTCGGAGATTCAACGCGGATTACATCCGCCCCTAAATCCGCCAAGATCATCGTTCCGACGGGCGCCGCATAAATCCGTGATAAATCCAGCACTTTAATATCCGTTAATGGCACGTTCAATTATATCCCTCCAAAAAGACTCTTCTACACACCCCCATTTCTTTTACTATTCGCGAGGATGCTTCTTCCGTCATTCCATATACCGTTTACTGCAGTATCTCGTCAATCAGTATATTAACAACAGGTCCAAAAAATTACAAATTTATCCACAAGAGGTGATTCAATTCTTATTTGATAAGGGCTATTCAAAAGCGGTGCGGGATTCCATGAACCTCTTATGCCAACCCGCAAACTTCCGCCAATACTTCCACAAGATGCAAGCTACGGATGCGAGCTGCGCTTCCATGGCGCTCTATACCTAAACTCATCTGCAACTGACAGCCGGGATTGGCTGTTACCACCGTGGTCGCTTTCGCTTCCTTCACTTTTTCCATCTTCTCATCAAGAATCTTCATTGATTCATCAAAGTGCAAGAGATTATAAATGCCTCCTGACGCACAGCAGCTATCGGCCCCTTCCATCTCCACATAGTCCGCTCCCGGAATTGATTGCAACAATAGCCGTGGTTCTTGGGAAACTTGCTGCACATTGCGCAAATGGCAAGAATCTTGATAAACAATCACCCCGTCCCATTGTCTCAGAAAAGGAAGCGGTCCGTATTGGTATAGCAGCTGGCTAATATCCTTCGATTTCGTCGCAAAATCCTCCGCTTCGGCAGCCCACTCTTCATCATCTGCCAACAAATAGCTATATTCGCCCAAAGCCGCTCCACAGCCACCAGCGTTATTTACATAGAAATCCGCTCCGCTATCCCGAAAGGCACGAATATTGATCTTAGCCAGCTCCCGTGCTCGATCCATATCTCCTTGATGGGCATGCAGAGCGCCACAGCAATTCTGTCCCTCTGGAATGACCACTTCACAGCCTGTCGCTGTCAACAATTCAACCGTTAGACGGTTCGTGCGTGACATTACTGCATCCATAATACAGCCCACAAACATCGCGACCCGCGCTTTCTTCGCACCTTGGACGGGAAAGATCGCCCCTCTGGGTAAACGGTATCTTGGGGACTCCACAGCCGGCAGAATTCGTTCCATCTGCGCTAAAGGCTCTGATATGGCATTCATCAACTTCGTCCGCTGCATCAATTTATGCAATCCTGTTTTCTGATACATCCAAACGATGCTACCCATTGCTCTTATACGTCGCGGGTAAGGAAATAGATGCTGTAATGCCGCTTTCTTAAGATTGCCGCCGGCAGAATTCGATTGCTGCACTTGCGAGGCGGCAATCGCTTCTTTGGCTACTTCCAGCATATGGCCATATGGAACACCAACAGGGCAGGCCACTTCACAAGCGCGGCACCCTAAACATAGATTGATCGGTTCCATCAAGTGCTGCTCCACATCAATTTTTCCTTCTGTCGCCATTTTCACTAAATTAATGCGTCCTCTCGGGGAAGCCGATTCTTTGCCCATCGACGAGTATGTAGGGCAAGCGGGCAGACAATAGCCGCACTGTACGCACTGATTAGTCCATTCATAGGTTTCGTTCAACAGTTGTTGAACTTTTTCATCCGGCTGTCCGCACACGTGCTTGGCTGATTTCATCATTTATACGAGCACCACCTTTGTTTGCCCCGGCTCCGGAAAAATCTTTCCGGGATTCAAAATATTATGAGGGTCCCAAGCTTGTTTGATTTTCTTCATCATGGATAAACCAGCCTCACCAAGCTCCATTTCCATATAGGGAGATTTCAGCGTTCCGATTCCGTGCTCTCCGGATAAAGTGCCTCCAAGTTCCACAGCCGCCTCGAAGATCTCGCCGACAGCCGCTTCCACCCTCTTCATCTCCTCAATATTCCGTTTGTCGGTAATGATATTCGGATGCAAGTTGCCATCGCCGGCATGGCCAAATACCACAAGATTCAACTGATATTTCTCGCGTATCCTCTTCAACCTTTCCATCATGGCGGGAATCCGGCTTCTTGGAACCGTGGCATCTTCGGAAATTTTTGTAGGTCCCATTTGAGTAATGGCCGGCGATACCATTTGGCGCGCATGCCAGATTTTCGTCCGTTCTTCCTCGTTCCTAGCCACACTAACATGGGTGGCACCGGCTTCCTTGCATGATTCGGCACATCGTTTGATTTCCTCATCAATGGCTGCCGGATGCCCGTCAACTTCTATGATCAATAAAGCCTCCGCCTGTAGAGGAAGTCCGGACGGCTTAAAATTCTCTACTGCTCGTATACAGGCATTATCCATCAATTCGATGGCGCTCGGCAGTATGCCTTCCGACAAGATATTGGTAATGGCGTGGCCTGAATCGACCAATCTATCGAAATGGGCGAGCATCGTCTTACGGGCGAGCGGTTTCGGGATAAGCCGCAGGATGGCTTCCGTGACAATGCCCAACGTTCCTTCCGATCCTACAATCAATCTTGTCAGGTCATAGCCGGTCACATTCTTGACCGTCTTGCCGCCTGTCCGGATAATATCTCCTGTTGGTGTCACAACTTCCAAGCCAATTACATATTCTTTCGTTGTGCCGTATTTCAGCCCTTTCGGACCACTGGAATTCTCTAAAAGATTGCCGCCGATCGTCGCTACATTCGAACTGCTTGGATCCGGCGGATAGAAAAGGCCGGCTTCTTCCGCTTTCTTATGAATCGATGCTGTAATCACACCGGGCGAAACGATTGCGAGCATATTCTCCCGGTCAATTGCCAGCTTCTCCTTCATCCGGGACAAATCCAGCACCATGCCGCCCTTCACAGGAAGCGGCCCGCCGCTGAGCGATGTGCCCGACCCGCGCGGATAAACAGGGATTCTATATTTATTCGCCAGCCGGACTAATCTGCTGATTTCCATTGCATTCTTCGGCTGAATCACGATATCAGGCAAGTATTGCCCAAATGATGCATCGTAGCTGTATGAGTATCGCTCGCTTAAATCAAGGAAAAACCGTTCCTTCGGGATAATTCCTTCAATCTCCGCAATTATCTCTTGTTCCATCTCCTCACATCCTTCTCTATCATTTCTCCGCAAAACTCCAAAATGGACCGTAATAATGAATGAAGCATGCTGCACTGACAAAACGAATGCTCCGCAGCGGAATCCATCTATACCACGGAGCAATGCATTCAACTTCTATACAGCTTAATGAGAACCTCCGAATGCCTTTCCCACTCCTTGCAGTTTCTCTAGAATCACAATCAATATAATCGAGATAAAGATGACGACACTGGAAACAGACGCGACAATCGGATTATACGAATCCTGCATCTGCGAGAAGATTTCAATCGGCAATGTCCTCATATCGGCTGACACCATGAACAGCGAAATCGTTACATTATCAAACGATGTCAAAAAGGCAAACAATGCTCCCGAAATAATAGCCGGACGGATCAATGGCAATGTCACTTTCCAAAATACCGTAAAGGGACTTGCCCCAAGAATGGCCGCGGCGCGTTCCAAATTATAGTCAAAGCCACTGAGGCCTGTTAATACAAGACGGATGACGTATGGGATGCAGATTACAATATGCGCGAGCAGGAAACCCATGCCCGTTCCAGCAAGCATCATCGGCGTGAAATAGATTAATAGCGCAATCCCAAGCACCAATTGCGGAACACTTAACGGCGCTGTCAATAATGACGTGATATAGGATTTACCGGGAATATCGTACTTCGCAATCGCCAATGCCCCGAGCGTTCCGAACAATACTGAGAAGAGTGCAGCCAATAAAGCGAATTTCACACTATTCCATAGTGCTTCTGTAAACTCCGGCCGGTCTAATAATGCTGTGTACCATTGAACCGAGAAGCCTTCAGGCGGAAAGCTCGGATAGCTGGCACTTGTGAAAGAAGCCGGAATAACCACAATGAGTGGGATTAAAATATAGATGATGCTGATGATCGCCGCAAGCAAGCGCAGCCTGCCCAATGTCTTCATCATCGGAACACCTCCTTAAACTTGCTTAATTCAAAGCCGCGTGTAAAGGCCATTACAATGATGAGCGTTGTTGCCAATAACACATATGAGATTGCCGAGCCAAATGTCCAGCGCAACAAATTATTGATCTGGTCGTAAGCAACCACCGGCATCATCGGTATGTTCGCTCCCCCCATAAGGGCAGGTGTTACATATGCGCTCATGGATAGGCTGAACACAAGCACGCAGCCCGATACGATGCCCGGCAGGCTTAACGGCAATGTCACAGAGAAGAAGTTGCGCATCGGGCTTGCCCCAAGAATCGCGCTCGCTTTCTCCAATGATGGGTCGATATTGTAAAGACTTGTTGAAATAGCCAGAATCATAAATGGCAGATAAGCATTCGAAAGGCCGATCACAACACCTAGCTCGGAGAACAATAACTCAAGTGGCGCATTGATCACGCCGATATCAAGCAAGAAACTATTGATAGTGCCGTTCGGCAGCAATAACAAGTACCATCCGAAGTTACGCACAACAATGCTTACCAGAAGCGGTGATGCGATCAACAATGCGATATATCCGCGCACGCGCGGTGAGCTTTTCGCCATTGTCAGCGCTACAGGATACGCAAGCAGAAGCGATACAATAACCGTATATAAGCTGATTTTCACGGTGACCCACAATGAATGCAAGTAGTAAGGATCGGTGAAGAACTGCGTATAATTCTTTAAGCTGTAAACCGCATCTTCCGCACCGATGTTATCCGTCGAAATAAAACTCAAATACAAGATATAGAGCATCGGTACAATGAAGAAGCCAAAGAGAAATAACAGAATCGGCGTCAGGAGCAGCAATCCCGGCGTCCAGCTTTTACGCTTCTTCCTCTTCACTTGCTTCCCGGGCTCCGGAATCTTCACTTCTTCATTAACATGATGTCTGAGGGGCTCCATCCCACCTGCACCTCGCTTCCTATCTGCCATGCCGGCTCATAGGCAGATGATAACACCTGCAGTGACTTGCCTAGCATGGCTACATCGATTTCCCAGGATGTCCCTAGATAATTCATTTGTGTAATAGTCGCTTTATGCATTTGGATTGAGGGATTTATTGCTTCTTTTCGCGATGACAGCCGAATTTTCTCCGGCCTGATATACAGCTTCACCTCATCATCCACACAGCACGTACGGTTTGCCCCCAAAATATTATCTATATCCACATGGAAAACATCATCCGCTATCCGCACCGAGATTTTTCGATTGTCGATTGCTATAATCCGGCCTTCAAATGAATTCGATTTACCAATAAAGTTGAACACAAACTCTGTTTTCGGATGGTTATAGATATCTGTCGGTGAACTGATCTGTTCAATTTTGCCGCCATTCATGACAACAACACGATCAGACATGGACAACGCTTCTTCCTGGTCATGTGTCACGAATATCGTGGTAACGCCGATTTCTTTCTGAAGGCGTTTGATTTCTGTTCGAAGTTCATGGCGCAGTTTCGCATCCAGATTGGAAAGCGGCTCATCCAGCAACAGCAACTCCGGCTCTACAACAAGGGCGCGCGCAATCGCCACGCGCTGCCGTTGTCCGCCTGATAATTCACGTGGATAGCGCTCTTCAAGCCCTAACATCTTCACTAATTCAAGGGCACGGGAGATTTTTTTCTCTTGTTCGGCTTTCGGCACTTTGCGCAACTTCAAGCCAAAGCTCAGGTTGTCATAAACAGTCATATGTGGGAATAAGGAATACGTTTGAAAGACCATCCCTAAATCTCTTTTATAAGGCGGGGTTTTTGTTACATTTTTCCCCTTAATAAACACTTCTCCGGAATCCGCTTCCAGAAATCCCGCTATTAAGTTTAATGTCGTTGTCTTTCCGCATCCGGAAGGACCGAGCAAAGTGAGCAGCTCTCCTTGCCTCACGTCCAAGTCGATTCCATCCAATACCACGTTCGTCCCGAATTGTTTAAATGCACCTTTAATCTGTACGTCATTCGCTATTGCCTGCATAGATTGTAGCCACCCCTTCTCTGTCTTATTTAAGTAATTTTTTCAATTCGGGCGTTACTTCCTTCGCCCAACGATCAGAATATTCAGCACGTACTTCCGCGAACTTCGCGAAATCTGGCGTGAATGTTTTATCTGTTTCCTTCAGGCCAATCGACTCTTTATACTTATCCGGAATATCCAACCCTTCTACAATCGGATAGAATCCTTTATCTGAAATCGCCGTTTGTGCTTCTTCGCTAATTAAATAATTTATGAAATCGATTGCCGCCGCTTCTTTCGGTGTGCCCTTGATCAATGAAGCGCTGAAGGCTTGAAGAGGAACACCTTCTTTTGGCACAGCCATCTTCATCGGGATGCCTGAGGCCGCCAATTCAGCGATTGCATAGCTCCCCATAACCGTTACATCGGCAGCTCCTTGTTGAACAGCAGGCATCATCTGGGTGGAGTTTTTATAGAAAGTTGTTGAATAGCCCGCCAGTTCCTTGGCTTTCTCAAAGCCCGGTTCGATATTTTCAATATCTCCTCCATTGGCGATCGCTAATGCATTTAAGGTATTAAAGCCCCAGTCATTCGTAATATCCGCAAATGCCGTTTTGCCTTTATACTCTTGGGAAGCTAAATCATTCCATGATTCAATCGGCTTAATATTATTCTTCTTAAATGATTCCGTATTATAAGCTGGCGCAATTACCAATCCAAAAGCCGGGGCAGCCGTATTCTCCAATGGGATAAAACGTTGATCCACTTGCTTCATGTTCTCTACATTCGTTTCATTAATCGGGGTAATCAAATCTTTATCCTGTGCACGTTTTACATCTACCGGTACGAAGAAAGCCACATCAATCTTCGGAGCATTCTTCTGCAATTCTACTTTTGATAGAATCTCGCCTGATAAACCAGCGATATAGTTTACTTTAATTCCTGTATCCTTCTCGAATTTCGGTGCGATAATATCGCGGACCGCGCGTTCAATCACACCGCCATTACCTGCCACAGTGATTTCCTTCGTATCCCCATTCGCCTTCTCACTTGTTGTTTCACCTGGTTTTGATGGAGTAGGCGCCCCACAACCAGCAACCACAGCCAACATCATTATGATTAACAAACTGATTACTTTCTTCATCTTTCAATGACCCCCTTATATTCTTTTCATCAATCGATTAATGAATAAAGCCCTGTTTCTTGAAATACAGTAATGCTCCCGGGTGATATTCAACAGGAATATCATCCATTGCATCCGTTAGTTTAATAGTCTTCACTGCAGGGTGTATATCTTGAAGTTCCGGCAGATTGGAGTACAGCGATTCAACTAATTGATAGGCTTCTGAATCTGTTATATCTTGGTGGGCTAACAATACGTTGGGAACGGTGATCGATTCAACAGGCTTTGTATTACCCGCATACAGGTCCTGCGGAATCCGACCGTTTGTGTATACATTGAATTCTCCAACAAGCCGATCCGCAACTTCTCCAGAGATAGGCAAGAGAGTAATCGGAATCTCCATTGCGAGTTCCGTGATTTCAGGATTCGGCAGACCCGATGAGAAGAAAGCCGCATCAATCGCTCCATTGCGCAGCGCGTCAGCCGCTTGTGAGAATGACATGTTATATGTATACGTGTCCTGCTTCGCAAGTCCTGCCGCTCGAAGCACTCTCTCGGCCATAATCTTCGTGCCGCTTCCCTCTTTGCCGGTACTGATCCGCTTGCCTTTAAGGTCCGCTAACGAATAAATCCCGCTTTCTTTCGTCGTTACCACTTGCATATAATTCGGATAAAAGCCAGTGAGCGCCCGCAATCGGGAGATGTCTTGCTCCGCGGCATCTAACACATCAGCTGTCGAAAAGCCAATATCAGCTTGCTTTCGACCCACCAATGCCATATTCTCGACCGACGCATCCGTCACCCTCGTACCGACTGCTACGCCTTTCTTCCTCTCATAAATCCCCGCCAATGCCTGGCCTATCGGAAAATACACCCCCGACATATCTCCCGTCGCAATAATGAGCACATCATCATTAAATGGCTCGTCTTCTGAAGAAGGCATCCCTTGAAGAGAATTGTTAGCAATCGAAGGGATTTCTTGATTGCTTGCCCCAGAGGCACATCCAGCCATAAAAACGGTGAATAACAGCATTCCTATTACATGCCACCTGCTTCGCATAGCACCCAAAAACTCCTTTCTTGCCTATTACTTCTGCAACAACCATGCCAATATTTTTAAAAGCCTTGAATGAAGGCGTTTTCATTGAAATGTTAACAAATTATTCATTTATCAAAAAATAAAGCGGCAAATTTTGCCGCTTCATTCTGCAAAATTTGCCGCTTTATTTTTTTTTCCTACTTTTTCTCATCGATTTCGTATTGCTTAATTTTATCTCGTAAACTTCTTTCCGATATTTGCAGCACATGGGCAGTCTTCTGCCGATGGTTTCCGCAATGATACAGCGTAGCCGCAATAGCTTCTTTCTCTATTTCCTTCATCGTCATGCCAATCGGAATACGGAAATAACCGTATTTTTCTTTTATTTCTTCTTTCATGCTGTATTGCTTTTGCTGCTGGACATAGATCGGTAAATCCGTATCCATTATTTCATCGTCTGTTGATAGGGCGACGGAATACTCAATAATATTTCCAAGCTCCCGGACATTCCCCGGATACGTATAATCAAACAGCAGCTTCTGCGCCGATTTCGAGAAAAACCGCATTCCCCGATTCATTTCTTTACAATACTTATCAAGGAAATAGTCAATTAATAATGGCAGGTCTTCTTTTCTTTCACGCAATGGCGGCATAGCAATCGGGATGACATTCAACCGAAAATATAAATCTTGGCGAAACTTCCCTTCCTGTACCATTTGCGCTAAATCTTTGTTCGCCGCGCTTACAATGCGCACATCCAGCGGGATTTTTGTATTTGAACCTAACGGGGTCAGTTCACGCTCTTGCAAAACACGCAGTAATTTCACTTGCAGCGCCAACGGCATTTCACTGACTTCATCCAGGAACAAGGTACCGCCATTCGCTGCGACCCACTTGCCTTTCTTACGTTGTGTCGCTCCTGTAAAGGCACCTTTTTCATACCCGAACAACTCCGATTCTAACAGCGTTTCGGGAATAGCCCCACAATTGACAATCTCCAACGGTCCATCGCGCCGCTTTCCGCTATTGTGAATGTTGCGGACCACAAGCTCTTTCCCTGTACCGCTTTCACCCAAGATCAGCACGCTGGAATCAATATCTTTGATTCGATCAATCATGGAGAATACTTGCTGCATTGCTTTGCTCTTGCCGAGAAAATGATCGTACCCTTTCTTCTGCTCCAACTCTTCATGCAGCATCTCAAGTTCAGTAGTCATTCGCTTGTACTCGGCTGCCCTCATTAATAATAAATAAAGTTCTTCCATATTAATCGGTTTCTCAATATAATAATAGGCCCCTTTTTTGATAGCCTCGATCGAGGATTCGATAGAAGCATAGGCCGTCATCATAATGACCGTTATGTAAGGAGCTTTTTGTTTGATTTCTTGGAGGATCTCTATTCCGTCACAATTGCCGATACGAAGATCCAATAATACGATATCAACGGCACCTTTCTCAACAATCCTCATTCCCTCACTCGGATCAGTAGCGGCCTCAACGTGGTAGTCATCTTCTAGAGCAAAAGTCAAAGAAGCACAAATCGCTTGTTCATCATCAATAATCAGTACATGTGGTTTCATCATTTATTATCCCCTTTATAAAAAGGCAATACGACGGTAAACACCGAGCCTTGGTGCAATCGACTACTTACTTGTATATCTCCATCATTCTCTTTGACGAGATTATACGACAAGGTTAAGCCAAGCCCTACGCCTTTCTCTTTGCTTGTATAGAATGGTTCAAAGATATGCGCCAGTTCTTCTTGCGCCATGCCTTTTCCTGTATCGGCAATCCTAATCCCCCCCTTATCAGCATCCGCTTTTGCAAGCGTAATGCTGATTCGTTTTTCTTCCGAGGTTTCAACCGCATCAATCGCATTCAATAATAAATTCAATAATACTTGGCGGACTTGCTGCGGATCCACGTAGAAAATATACGAATCATGCAATGATTGTTCTAAGCGAATATCCTTCTTATCGATTGTCACTTGCAGAAATGACAATAAAGACGCTAATTCCACAGCGGAGAAAGGTTGTTTATTCGGCGGTTTCGGCCGTGCGAAATCAACTAAATCCGTTACAATCATATTCAACCGATTCACTTCGGCAGGGAGATGTTCCATAATCGTTTCACGGAATGCCGGGCTGTCATATTTACTTGGAAGCATATCAATAAAGGCCTTGATGGACGTTAAGGGATTACGTATTTCATGGGCAACTCCCGCCACCAATTGGCCAAGCGCCCTAAGCTTCTCCTGTGTGATTAACTTATTCTCTAAATCTTTCTTCTCCGTTTCATCATTTATAGACAGCAGAAAGCCCGTCTGCTGGTTTTGTGAATCAAATATTTCAAGCATCCGATAGTAAATTACTCGAATGGAGCCGTTCTGTTTCACTTCTACCATCCGGGCGCCCGCTTCGCCTTCTTGTCCGCTTGCCGGTCCGTGGTGCTGCAGGATTTGCATAAGGAAATGCGAATATTGCAGATCAAATGGATAATGGGCATTCAATTCCAGCATAGCAAGTGCTTTAGCGTTGCAGGTTGTCATCCTCATAGCTTTATCGAATGTCACAATGCCCGTATCGATATTGTTCAAAATTTGCTCTTTAAAAGCATTGCTATCAGCAATGCTTTGCTGTTGTTGCCGAAGATCTTCATTCAGCTGCGTCAGCTTGCTCGTTTGGAGAATGACAGCCCGCTGCAAGCGCTTGTTAATCATATAAATGATGAATGCCACAATGGCCGCTGCTGATATGCCGATCACTAATAAGACAATAAAGTATTCCAGACGCGCTATCCGTGCTTGGCGTTGAGGCCTAGTCCACTCATCTATTAATTTATTCACTTCGCCTTTCGCCTGCAGCGTACTAAGGGATGCATTAATCCGCGTAAGCAGCTCCTCATTTCCATCGCGGACAGCAATCGCATAATCCGATGTGTTTATAACATCTTCAAGAATGATGAACTGCTCTTGCTTCCTGAAATGTTGCAAATAGAAAGCGGCTGTCCACTTATTACCGATCAATACTTCCGCTTTGCCATTCAGTAATAGTACTAGCGCAGAATATGGATTGGAGGCTAACGTAAGATTCGTATTCCTCATGTTCAACATCGTATCCAGAGCCGAGGTTCCGTCTTCCAATACTACGTGCGCTTTCCTGATATCCGTTATATCCTTTATCTGGCCTTCGCTCTCTTTGGGAATGATTAGTGAATCCGACATTGTAAAATAAGGAACTGAAAAGTCGAACACAGCCTCTTTTTCCAGGCTGTAAGATACTCCCGCAATGGCATCAATCGTCCCCTCTTGCAATGCTCTTTCCGCTTCATGGATTTCCATCGGAAGATATTCAAATCGCAAGTCACTGTTATCCGCTATTTGTTTCATCAAATCGATATTGATTCCCGCCAAAATCCCCTTTTCGTTCGTATACGAAAAAGGAGCCAAAGCAGGAGCACCTGCAATTCTATAAACACCCTCTTGCGCACCGCCTGTTTCGGCGCACAGAAATGATAGCAGTAAAAAGGCTCCCGCCAAACAAAAGTTCCGAAGAATGCTTCTAATCAGGCGCTCCCCCTCCCATATCCACTTATGAACCACATCATTTTTATACCATTATAAACCACTGATAACATTTTTTTCATATAAACCTTCTTACTTCATCCCAAAAAACCTTACCGCTCCCATGCGATAAGGTTCAACGGCATACTCGCCTCCGCCCGTAAAATAAAAAATGACCTATTCTACTTATAAGTCATTCTTGTTTATACATTCTATTCCGAACACCCTTCCCCCTTGCTATAAAGGCAAAAATAACTTTACTCCAAATGCGAGCAATACACTGCCTCCAAGCACTTGACTATAGACCCCCAGCAGCCCTTGCACTTTTCTGCCCAACAATAAGCCGCATAATGTCAGAATCGTCGCCACGATGCCAAACAGTGTAACTGCCAAAAATGTTCTGGCCCCATAAATCCCAAGAGTCAGCCCGACCGAAAGACTATCTAAACTAACGCTTACCGCGAACACAAGCAACCCGATTCCTACAGGGGCAATCAGTGATTCACTCTCTCCTTTCAAACCGGATATAAACATGCCGATCCCCAATAAAATTAAAAGCAATCCGCCCGCATATGTTGCATATGTACCGAACTGGCCTGAAAGAAAGCGACCTGCCATCATGCCGGCCAGCGGCATGATAATATGGAATACACCTACTGTTGCAGAAATCAATACAATTTGCCTTAAGCGCAGCGTGAACATCCCCATCCCCAACCCTACTGAAAAAGAGTCCATACCAAGCGCCAATGCCATCAACAGCAATGTTAAGAATTCACCCACCATTGTCTCCAATTCATCCTACCTCCCCAGGACGTGCTATCTAAACATATGCCCGTCCCAGCCTGAATAGAATGAAAAATCCAGTTCTCACGGAAGGATATTAAAAAAAGGGAAGCCTTCATTGCAACTAGGCTTCCCTTCTATCATTTTCCATTAAATTTCTATTGGCGCTCTTTGATAAGCGTATGGCCGGCCGCCTTCAACAGCCGGTTCATGATGGCTTCACCGATGCCTTCCTTCGGGAAAACCTCGCCGAATATCATGTCAACACCACTTTCATCAAATGCCCGGAGAGCATCATAAATTCCTGCGGCAACAGTGGATAATCGTTCCCGCTCGCCACATGGGATGACAGAATCCGCCCTGTAGAAATCCGCATTTTCAGCTGTTGTCAACACTCCGACTGTTCTTCCAGCCGATTTCTTCTCATCAACAAAGCTTTGAATGAACGCGGGGCTTCCATCCACTAATATAAATGGCGCTTCCGGCGCATAGTGTGTATATTTCATGCCAGGGGCTTTCGGAGCCTCCTCTTTATTGTGAAGTGCAGTATCTTCCTTTATTTCTCCTACAATCCGCTCAATTTCTTCCTTCGTTACGCCGCCGGGACGCAGAATGACCGGAATCGCTTCCGTGCAATCCACGACAGTCGACTCGACGCCAACTCCCGTTTCTCCGCCATCGACGATCCCGCTGATACGGCCCGTTAAATCCTTCTGCACATGCTTGGCCGTTGTCGGGCTTGGCTTTCCGGATAGATTGGCGCTTGGCGCGGCAATCGGCAGATTCGCTTCTTGAATCAATTTAAGCGCGATGGGATGGTCGGGCATCCGGATCGCCACTGTATCCAGACCCGCCGTTGCTATATCCGATAATCCGGATTTCTTACGCAGCACCAATGTTAACGGACCTGGCCAGAATGCATCCATTAAGGCAACAGCAACATCCGGCACATCCCTCACTAGCTCATCCAACTGCGCTCGCTCCGCAATATGAATAATAAGAGGGTTATCACTGGGGCGGCCTTTTGCCGTGAAAATTTTCTTAAGCGCTTCATCGCTTTTGGCATTCGCCCCCAATCCGTAGACCGTTTCGGTCGGGAAAGCCACTACCTCGTTTTTCTTTAATAACGCTGCTGCTTCTTCTAGCTGCGAACAGCCATCCGCCAGCTGATTTATTTTCCATACATTCGTTTTCAACTATACACACCTTCTATTAGATCAATCCGTCATTTTTTAAAAGTAAAGTAAATTTTATTCTATTATAACCCAAGAGAAGTTATAAACATAAATAGTTCGACTTTATATACAATTTTTACTTTAAAACAAGAAAAGTGTGTATAAATTTCTGATTTATCCACATTTTGTGGATAATAACTCAGAAAAAGTGGATAACTTTGTGGATATATAGATTTATAATAGCATTTTCCACATGTATGAAATGTCTTTTTTCTGCAAAATGGGTGCAAGAGCTGTTGATAACTTTATTTGTTCAGGCAATTCCTCTGCAGTTATTAGTGAAAAGCCAAATACTTCAAACAATGGTCTGCTTGCTTGTTTATTGGTGGCCAAATAAACAGCTGTGCAATCGTGTTCACTTGCAATCACTAAAACCCTTTCCAAAAAGATGAGCAAATGTTCTGAAGGAAAACGAGGCGAGAAAACAAACGAACGCAGCCAGCCAAAGTGGTCGATCAGTTGAATTCCCGCCACTCCTACGATTTCTTTCCTCTCATCCTCCACAACTATAAACAATGATTCTTTCTCGTATATTGCCTCTGAACGATTAACGAACCTCTCGATTGTTTGTAAATCTTCAATCTCTCCTCGTCTGACTGTCAGCATCCAATCTCCCCAATCTGCTTGGTTTCTACTATTACTATGAAGAAACCGTTAGATATAGTAGAGATTTTTTATCCCGTTTAACAGATACTAAGACTCCCACTTC
>JBJEFM010000207.1:0-6409 GCA_051874035.1 Bacillus sp. (in: firmicutes) | reverse complement strand
TGTGTAAGTGGGAGACCCGAGTACCTGTAACAACCCGATTGGTTCATCTAATGATTAGGTAGGGATGAAGGAAAACCCCCACCTATCAAAGATTCACTTTATAAGGAAAGGAGCTAAAAGGTTGTTTATAATAGGATCACGAACAATCAAGACGGCTATAGGGGCAATGATTGCTCTGGTAATTGCCCAAGTTTTGCAATTGGATAATGCGAGCACGGCGGCTGTTATTACGTTATTAAGCGTCCAAAGTACAAAGAAGCAATCCGTTATCGTGGCGATCAGAAGATTTGTGGCGTGTCTTTTAGGCATAGGGCTCGCTTGTTTGTTGTTTGAAGGAACAGCTTACACACCATTGACAATTGGTCTGCTTTTGTTTATTTATATACCTCTAATGGCAAAGCTGGGGATGCAGGAAGGGATTGTGCCGGGGTTTGTCATTATTATGCAGTTATATGTTGAGAAAGCTATAACTGTGGGGTTAATCCTTAATGAAATTTACATTTTTGGGATAGGGATCATTGTCGCGCTGCTTGTGAATTTATATATGCCAAGCACCGAAAAGACACTACAGGAACTCGCAAAGGACACAGAAGAGAACATGAAGTTGCTGCTGTTGCAACTATCACGTTTTATCCGTAAGAAAGAGCCGGTATGGAATGATGAATTCGAAATTAAGGCGGAGAATAGCATCAAGAGCGGCCGCCAACTTGCTAAAAGAAGCGCAGAAAACTCATTTATACGCAAAGAAAGTTATTATGATCAATATTTTAAGATGCGTTCACAGCAAGTTTTTATTCTGCGCCGTGTGATTCCGTCTATTCTTCATTTGCCGAGCACTTTTGAACAAAGCGACATGGTAGCGAACTTTATTGAGACGATTGCTTTATCATTGGCGAAAGACAATCCGGCTGTCAGCTTGTTGGAAGACCTTCGCGGATTGAAGGCGTCATTTGTGGAAATGGAGCTTCCGAAAACAAGGGAAGAGTTTGAAACGAGAGCAGCATTATTGATATTGATGAATGAAATTGAGCGTTTTATCCAATTGAAGACAAACTTCTATGAAGAAGTAATCGATAAGCAAGTGAAGAAGTGAAAAAGGCGAAGGCTGTCTCATAGGGCAATCTTCGCTTTTTTCGTTCAATCCGATTGCTTCTGTAAGGCTTGCAGCAAGGTAAGGGTGAGTCACTTTAGGGAATATGTTGATAGTCAAAAAATCATCCATATAAACACCATACTACTAGTTTAAGGAGGGGATTCCTGGAGGTAAAGGAAGGTATGGAGACACTGTACCATTAGAAAAGGGGCAGTGGTTTGTATGATATTCATGGCTCCCGAGCCCTTCTGTTGAAGAATTTAGGAACATTATTGTACAATATAAATAGAAAGAAATACTCAGTGATAAATGCTGATAAATCCACACGGTGGATGAAAGACAAGCAAAGAAGAAACGATTGGTTTCGTTAAGAAATGTGGTTATGGCAACTGAGAGAACAGGCGTACAAGCAATTGTCGCTTAAAATAAGAATCAATTAGCAACTTAAGAAGAGGGGATTATAGTTACATGAAAAATTACGAACAAACTAGCGGCATATTCCGGCCGAAGACAGTGAAAGAATCCAAAGCGGAACTGACAGATTTAGTATTACCACCTGACACGAACCAACATGGAACAATCTTTGGCGGGAATGTGATGGCTTATGCAGATAAGATGGCGGCGATAGCGGCCATGAGGCATTGCAGACAGCTAGTTGTCACAGTTCGGAGTGATTCATTTGAATTCCATGCTCCCATTAAGGCGGGGGAAGCAATCCATGTGGAAGCCAGTGTAATCTGTGCCCATAAAACATCGATGGAAGTGTTTGTAAAGGTTCAATCCGAGAATTTATTGACAGGCGAGAAACAATTAACATCCCAAGCATATCTTACCATGATTGCGGTAGATGAAGAAGGCCGCCCTTCGCCGGTGCCGCCTGTAATTCCAGAAACAGAGGAAGAAAAACGGCACTATAAATTAGCGATGGCAAGGTATGAAAACAGAAAGAAGGAAAAAGGGTTGTAATTGGAATGATGGAAGCCAGGAATTAGAGAAGGCTTTCATCATTTTTATATAAATGTGCTTCCGTTTGTACGAAGACTTTATATTAAATGAGGAGAAACACGAATAATCAGGGATTTATGTAAATGTGTAAATACCTAAAAAAGGGGTTTTGCAAGATGATTCGACAAAATGAAGACTTTCAACCTAAAAAAGTGAGTGAGTCAAGAGCTGAATTAGTGGATTTGATTTTACCGCCTGACACGAACCAACACGGAACAATCTTCGGGGGAAAAGTAATGGCATACGCGGACAAAATTGCCGTTATTTCAGCCATGAGACATTGTCGCCAACCTGTGGTGACGGTTCGTAGCGATTCGTTTGAATTCCATGCTCCCATTAAAGCGGGAGAAGCCATTTTTGTGGAGGCGTGTGTTGTGTGCGCCCACAGAACATCGATGGAAGTACTCGTTAAAGTGCAATCCGAGAACTTACTGACAGGTGAGAAGCGGCTGACATCCCAAGCTTACTTAACAATGATTGCAGTGGATGAGAATGGACGCCCATCGCCCGTGCCTCCGCTTATTACGGAAACGGAAGAAGAAAAAGAGCTATATGAGTTAGCGATGGAAAGATATAATGCCCGCAAAAGAGCCGGGAAATAATCAAAACAAGAAACATCGGATGAAGCTTCTGCTCATCCGATGTTTTTTATATCTATTTTCTGTTGGAAATAATGTTTTCATAAAACTATGTTCCAAATAATCATAAAGATATCTATACCATAAAAACGCACTTAAAAAATCACAAAGCAAGCTTTTATTGTTTCTATATTTCAAGACTTCCGGCAAAACGGGCTGCTAAATCCTCAATATCTTTTCTTCTGGCGATCGTGTCGATCCATTCGGAAGGAATCATGTCAAATCCGTAGCATAAGCCTGCAAGCCCGCCTGTTACAGCTCCGACAGTATCTGTATCTTCTCCCAAGTTGACAGCCTTTAAGACCGCTTTTTTATATGAAGAAGTCGTTAGTAAACACCAGAATGCCGCTTCTAATGTATGAATCACATAGCCGCTGCTTTTGATGGTTTCTTCCGGATAGGAAGCGATATTACTATGCAATAAACGGGTGAAATGAGATAGTTCCTCTTCATTGCGTTTATGGAAATAGTAGTTTAGAATAATCGGTTTCATCCTACTGTATGCCTCTGAAGGAGAAAGACCGTGAAGCAAATGTCTGGCTGTTTCTACATAAATAGAGCAGGCGATCTTTGATCGAATATGAGCATGTGTAATAGCTGAAACTTCTTCGATAATATGGAAGCCGTTTGATTGGTTGGTGTTCTCAAGGTAGAATGCAAGCGGCAAAATCCGCATCAATGAGCCATTTCCATTGCTGTATGCGTCGTCTTCTCCGGCAGCGTCTTTCGAATGTTTCAGTTTATTAAGCACATTGGCGGTTGTAATGCCTACATCGAAAGCATGAACACCGTCATGAGTCCAATAGCCTTCGTATAGCCAGTCACAGAACCTTTGCTTCATGTCTTGCAGATTATAGCCTGTACATAAACTTTCCACGGTACAGAAAGTCATCGAACTGTCATCGGACCAAGTTCCGGGAGGCTTATTATGCGTGCCGTAGCCTTGCATGCCGGTGACTTCCTTAAAGCTATGGCGCGGAAGAAATTCAACCGGCACACCAAGCGCGTCCCCGACACAGAAGCCGAATAGACCAGATAAGATTTGCATTTGTTTAGTTGTCATACTGTTCACCCTTTCTTGTTAATTTTGTCTTTCATACTAGTATTGTAGCAACCTTTGAATAAAACTTATATATTTTATAATCAGTCGTTTGGCAAAAGAAAAGCTTTAACATATTTCCTTAAGGAATAAGAATTTAATTGATTCATTGAAGCGATGCTTGGGTATGAATAACAATAGAAAAAATAATTGAAAATTGAGCAAATTACTTCTATGTTACATAATGATAGTATATACTTATATTAAGTAACATGAATATGAGGGGTTAAGCATATGGAATATGTGGACGCATTGCGCAATACGAAAGACATTGCCAGTCTGAAGAGATATCTGAAAAAATATTCGGAAAGAGATTATGTCCTCTTTGTCATAGGGATTAATACGGGACTGAAGATAACAGAAATTCTCCCGCTTCAAGTGAAAGACCTCATGAATAGCCAAGATGAAATGAAGGATTTCATTGAAATTCCACAGAAAGAGGGCTGCACTTGTAAAGAAATCTATGTGAATAAACAAGTGAAAGCGGCGGTTCGCCACTATGTGAAAGAGAAGCAGCTTGTTTCGGAAGATTATTTATTCGCTTCTCCTAAAACCAAACAGCCGATAAGCAGGCAGCAAGCCTACCGGGTTCTCCATGATGCGGCAGAGAAGGTAGGAATTGAAGGGAAAATCGGTACTAATTCTTTGCGGAAAACATTTGGTTATCATGCGTATAAAAAAGGAGTGGCCATCTCTTTGTTGCAAAAATATTTCCATCATTCAACTCGCGCGGAAACGCTCAAATATATCGGCATTGCAAAAGATGAAGTCATTAAGACAGAAATTGACGTTAACTTATAGCTGAGTTTCCATGCATTCATGTTACATAACTACAAATAGGGGAGGATGAGAAAATGAACATTCGCGAAAGTGAATTGCCGGGTGTCGGTTTTAAATTCGAAGCAATCACAAAGGAAAATGAAAAGATTGCCATTATCATCCATGATGATGGAAGACGTGAAATTTATCATTTCGATGAAGATCATGAAGAAAGCATTTCCAGCATCACGCTCGATGATAGCGAAGCACGTAAAATCGCATCTGTATTGGGCGGCATGGCGTATAAACCGAAAGCTTTGGAAACGATTGAAATGGCATTCGACGGTTTAGTGATTGAATGGTATAAAGTTGAAAAAGGGGCCAAAGTGACGGAAAAGACAATCGGGGACTTGGAAATTCGGAACTACTATAATGTAACGATTGTGGCTGTTCTAAAAAACAATATGAAGAAAGTATATACCCCGGGATCAGATGCTGTAATTCAAGAAGGAGATACACTTGTTATTTCAGGGGAGCGTCCTGAAGTAAAGAAATTCATTAAAGAGTTGCTGAAGAAAACAGGTGATGCTTAATGGACCACATGGTATTAGAAGTCGGAACGGCGTTACTATTAGTGGCTATTGCAGCCGTTTTAGCGGGTAAGCTGAAGTTTTCGATTATTCCTTTTCTTATCATCATGGGGATGCTTGTAGGGCCACATGCTCCCCATTTCGGCATAATTGACCTGCGCTTCATTGAAAGCTTCGAGATTATTGAATTCTTAGGGCGCATAGGGATCCTGTTCTTATTATTCTACCTGGGCTTGGAATTCTCGGTGAAGAAATTGATGAAGTCAGGTACGGATATCGTATTGGGTGGAACCATCTATATTGCCATTAACTTTAGTTTAGGATTATTCTATGGATGGATCAACGGCTTCCCTATATTGGAAACCTTGATCATCGCAGGTATCACTACTTTTTCCTCTAGTGCCATCGTAGCGAAAGTATTGGTGGATTTACGGAGAACAGGGAATAAAGAAACAGAGCTGATTTTAGGAATCATCATGTTTGAGGATATTATCCTGGCTGTTTATTTATCTATCGTCTCAGGGCTTATTATGGGCGATTCCACTTCATTGCTGGGAACGGCCACATCCATCGCCATTTCACTTGGCTACATTTTGCTCTTCTTCGTCATAGCGAGAAAAGGAGCGCCTTACCTCAACAAAATACTGAATATTAAATCTGATGAAATATTCATAATTATAATATTTGCCTCACTTTTCTTTATTTCGGGTTTTTCAGAAACAATCCATGTAGCTGAAGCGATCGGAGCTTTATTATTAGGGCTTGTTTTCTCGGAGACAGATCAAAGCGACCGCATTGAGAAATTGGTTGTACCTTTCAGAGACTTCTTCGGTGCGATTTTCTTCTTCAGCTTTGGTTTGAGCATCAATCCGTTTACACTTGGGGATGCAGTATGGCTGACGCTCGGAGCAGTAGCATTGAGCATTGCCGGCAACTTTGCTGCAGGTCTGGTGGCGGGCAGAAGAGCAGGATTGTCGCATAAAGCTTCCTCTAATATCGGTCTGACCATTGTATCGCGGGGGGAGTTCTCTATCGTACTGGCGAATTTGGCAATCGCGGGGAGCTTAATGCCGATCATCCAGCCGTTCGCCGCTCTATATGTATTGATATTGGCTATAATGGGGCCATTATTGACAAAAGAGTCGAAACGAATCTACTTATTGTTAGATAAAGTGTTTAAATGGAGTAAAAAAAGCAAGCAGAAAACATTGCAACAGCAGCAACA
>JBJEFM010000206.1:0-6456 GCA_051874035.1 Bacillus sp. (in: firmicutes) | reverse complement strand
GTACTTGATCTCCCACTTACACATCTGCGCTTTCACTGCTGTGTTGAAGTGGGAGCCTTAGTACCTGTTAAACGGGATAAAAAAAGCGCCCCTTCCATCATAAAGCGTTTGTCCCGCAGCGTCATGAGGCTATCTTTCCCATTATTGCATTTTTCACTAATACATACTAAACAAAAGAGCTTGCAGGAGGTGTCCCCCCCAGCAAGCTCTCCATTACATCAGAAAAATAGATTTAAAATAAAATAGATTGCAGCCGCCAGTGTAGCGGAAATCGGAAGTGTAATGACCCAGGTGACGAGCATTCTTTGAGCCGTTCCCCACTTCACGCCTTTTAAGCGGTGCGCTGAACCGACCCCCAGAATAGAAGAAGAAATCACATGTGTGGTACTTACCGGCAGGCCGATTGCCGTCGCGCCGAAGATTAAGCTTGCGCCCGTCAAATCAGCAGCTACTCCGTTTACCGGGCGGATCTTCATGATTTTGCCGCCGACTGTCTTGATGATCTTCCAGCCGCCGATTGATGTTCCAAGTCCCATGGCCGTCGCACAGGCAAACTGTACCCAGAATGGAATATCAGTGGAAGTCGCATAGCCATTCGCGATAAGGGCCATCGTAATGATCCCCATCGCCTTTTGCGCATCGTTCGTTCCGTGCGTGTACGCTTGAAGCGCCGCTGTCGCTATCTGGAAAACACGGAAGCGCCGATTTGTTTTCGGTAGGTTATTGTTCTTAAATACTACCTTGAAAATACTATAAATAATATAACCCAGTGTAAAAGCAAGTATTGGGGATAGAATCAATGCTAGAATGATTTTCCCGAAACCGGCCAGTTTAACGGCGCCGATTCCCGCAGCCGCAACAGCCGCCCCCGCGATACTGCCGATGATTGCATGCGAAGATGAACTAGGGATTCCGTAATACCACGTAATCAAGTTCCAGGCAATCGCCGAAATCAGGGCTGCCAGGATCACAACCGAACCATTCTCCAATGTGAAAGGGTCGACGATATCTTTCGTGATCGTTTTCGCAACCCCTGTGAATGTCATGGCCCCGATGAAGTTCATAACAGCAGCCATTATAATAGCGTGTCTCGGTTTTAGCGCTTTTGTCGATACAGCCGTCGCAATGGCATTGGCCGTATCGTGGAAACCGTTAATGAAATCAAATGCCAGGGCTCCAACAACAATCAATATTGTTAAGATCAATAATGTATCCATCATTTAGCTCCTTAAGCATTCTTCATAATAATGGTTTCAAGAGTATTCGCAACCGCTTGACAGTAGTCGGCGACTTCTTCAAGGTCCTCATACAGCTCTTTGTATTGAATGATGCGAATCGGGTCTTTCTCTACCACGAACAGATTCTTGATGCTTTGTCTGTGTATGCCGTCGCAAATCGTCTCATGCTCTTTGATCTTAATCGCATGTTCGCGGATTTGAAGCAACTTCTTAGAGGAAAGCAACTCCACTGCCTTATCGATTTCATATACCGCATCGCGGATATGTTCCGTCAATTTCACCATATATTCATCCGCCCCGACGATCGAGTACATCTCGAACTTAGCCGCGCATTGCTCCAAGCCATCCAGTACGTCGTCCATGCTCATGGCAAGGTGCAGGATGTCTTCGCGCTCGATTGGTGTGATGAATGCCTTGTTCAGCTCCTGGATGACCTCATGTATATAGCCGTCGCCTTTATGCTCGCACTCTTTCATCTCTTCTGTGAACGTTTTTAAATCGCTTATATTTCGCAATTTAAAATCGCAGAAATAATTCGCCCCATGTTTAAGGTTCTCTGAGATATTAGATAAAAGTACAGCAAACTTGTCTTTTCTTGATTTAAAAACCATATTACTTCCCTCTCAATCCAATAATCATGTGATACAGCCATAGTTCTATAGCACGATATCAACTTTACAAGTCTACTCGTTATTGATGAAATAATACAGCCCTATCTAAAAAAATTTACAAAATCTTAATAATTACCCGGTTGCTCACTTAACATTTTTTATAAAAATTTCATTTTGATTATATATTCACCAATAACTGGATGATAAACCTTTTTATGATTCACCCGCATAAAAAAAGCGATTCCCTGCTTATGCAAAGGAATCGCCTTCCGGGCTTGGACCACCCTTTTAACGCGCATGCATGCCATTGTAAATAGCGGCTGCGAAGTCCGCTCTTGAAGCGGATTTGTAAGGCTGATAGGCAGCCGTTTTAAACCCTTCCGTACGGTCGATCGTATGCATGATGACAATCGCATCGAAGAATGTGTTGTTGGGACCGACATCGTTGTAAATCGCTTTTGCGCTTGAACTGGAAATGTTCGCTTTTTTCAAATTGAAAGCTTTCTGCACAATCGCCGCCATCTGCGCCCTTGTCATCATATCATTGGGCCGGAATGTACCGTCCACGTAGCCGTTGATGATACCCAGGTCTTTAATGGCTGCAATATCGGCCGCAAAGATATGCTTGGAAGAAACATCCTTAAATGATACCGGATTCTTCACTGTATGCTTGAGCACCCGATTGATGATGGCTGCAGCCTGTCCTCTTGTGACGTTCGTATGGGGGCGGAATGTGCCATCCTGATAGCCTGTAATCACCCCTTGGGAATTGAGCATCAGAATCGCATCATACGCGTAATGATCGGCCTCCACGTCCAAAAATGCGCTTTCGGCCGGTGCATCCTGTACGCCGAGCACACGCTTGGCCCCAGTATACTTGGGCTTCCAATATGTATTGTTTAAACTCTCTACCATAACACCGCTGCTCGTCGCGGAAATGAATTGATTATTCCCCACGTAAATGCCTGTATGCGAGATGCCTTGCTTATATGTATTCGAGAAGAAAACCAGATCGCCAACCTGAAGATCAGCGGTTTCAACGCTTACACCTGCGCTTTTATACTGTTCTTCCGAAGTGCGCGGCAAGGAAATGCCCACTTGATTGAAGACATACAATAAGTAGCCTGAACAATCGAAGCCTTCCGGTGTTGTCCCCCCAAACTTATAAGGAACGCCCACATATTGATTCGCAATCTTCACTACATCCTTCCCCGTAGCTGTGGCCGCCTGCCCCTTTGCAGGAACTAGTGCAACTGTCAGAGCAATCGCTAAAACAAAGGATAATAGTCTCTTCATTCAGATTCCTCCCATCTTTTTCATAGCAACCTAATGCACATTTTTTTGCCTAATATAGCATTATTTTAACAATATTTACCTTATCATACTACGAAACTTCCATTAAATAAATCTAAATACTCGTAATATATCGAAAAAACGCCAAATACATAGTTCTATATACCCTAAAACTAGATAAAAAAACCGCCTGCCGAAATCTAGTGAATCTTTGGTCGTTTCTCTTCAAAAGAAAAACCGCCCATATGAATGAGACGGTTCTTCTATATTATAGTAGAATGTTTCTGTAAACCTACGGAAGCCGATGCTTGAATCCGTCTTCACGCATCTTTTTTTAGAAGCGGTTCCACTTCTTCTTTTTTACGGATGAATAAAAAGTAGGAGATGATGGTGCATATTGCCAATGCTGATGTCAGGATAAACTGCATGCGCATGGAATCGATGAAGGCTTGGGCAATAAAAATGCCCGCAATCGCAATGATGGTCGCATATGTCAAATAAGGGAACAGCCACATTTTCACTTTCAGCCCCTGAGGGTTTGCCGCTTCCATCCTTCTGCGCAGGCGAATATGGGAGATGGCGATGATGATATACATCAATAAAGATACGCCCCCCGAAGCATTCGCCAAGAAGCTGAAGATGCCGTTCGGCGAAACGAACCTGAACAGAGTAAATATGTATGCGACAATCAAACTGACCACTAATGCGCCGATCGGGGCCCCGCTGCGGTTCACCTTCGCAAAAGCCTTCGGAGCCTGTCCTTTCAACGACAAGGAATACAGCATCCGCGAACTTGTATAGAGTCCCGAATTCAATACAGACATGAGCGATACGAAGATTACGATATTCATGATCGTCCCTGCCGCCGGCAATCCGGCGATGTTGAAGACGCTCGCATAAGGGGTGGCAAGTAGCTTCTCGTTATCGTAAGGGATGATCATGACGATGATCGCCACTGACCCGACGAAGAAAAGCATCAACCGCCAAACGACCGCATTGATCGCTCTCATAATATTTTTCTCCGGGTTCTCCGACTCGCCGGCTGCGATTGCGGCTACTTCACTTCCGCAGAGGGAGAATGTAATGAAAATGACGCTTAATAAAACAGGGAGGAAACCGTTCGGAAACAGGCCGCCATGGTCCGTGATGACCGACAGTCCCTGAGGCTCATAGCCGGGAAAGAAGCCAAGCAGCATCACCGCACCGACAATCAGGAAGACAATGATGGCCGCTACCTTCATGGTCGCCAGCCAATATTCGAATTCCCCATACGCTTTTACAGAGAAAACATTCGTCAGCATCATTAAAGCCGGAAATATAACGCCCGCCGCCCATGCAGGGATGGATGGGAACCACATATGGATCATTCCACCGATCAGCCCCGCTTCGATCGCTACAATGATGACCCAGTTGAACCAATAGAGCCAGCCGATCGTATAGCCCGCCCACGGACCGATCGCATTATTCGCATAAGTCGAGAACGAGCCGCTGTCCGGATTGACTACCGCCATTTCCCCGAGCATGCGCATAATCAGGACGACAATCAATCCGGCAATCATATAAGATACAAGCGCTCCCGGTCCGGAATCCATAACGATTGTGCCACTTCCCACGAATAACCCCGCTCCGATTACCCCGCCGATCGAAATCATCGTGACATGCCTTGTCTTCAGGTCTTTGTGCAATTCTGTCGTTTGAGCCATTCTTCTCACCATCCATTTCTTTATTGTACTCATTTCGAGCCGCCATGATGGACCACACCGCAACTCCTTGCTGCAGCAGGCGCGATGCCTGCCAGAAGGATCGGTCCCACCCGCTGAATAAGGCGTAAAAGACACCTTCATTCCCTTACATACATGACATGCAAGAAATGTACCGAATAAAAAAACGCGGATTTCCCTCGATTCTCCAAAGAATTCAGGCACGGAATTATTCATTTTCGCATAAATTATTCACTGTTGAATTATTTTGCCGGCATACAGCAGGCACAAAAAAACAGATTCCTACATGTTATAGAAATCTGTTTCATGATTTATCCCATTTAACAGGTACTAAGACTCCGCTTCCGCCTATCAAAGGTCCGCTTTATTTTTTCTTCGAATATGCAATGTGCTCATCAAGCTTTCGTGCGCAACCGCCGTCGCTTCAAACGAAAACAAGCGGAACACGAGCTGGACGCACCACCCCAGACAGAAAGCGGTAATGAATGTCCCTGCGCCAAGCGGGCCGCCCAGAAGCCAGCCTGCCCCCGCCGCCGAACATTCAAGAATGCAGCGGCTCATGCCGATTGATAAGCCGCTTCTCCTGCGGATTGCTACCATCAATGAATCGCGCGGCCCCGCCCCGAACCCTGAACTTATATAATAATAGCTCCCGAATGCGGTCGTAAACAGCCCCGCCGCGAGCAGGCACAGACCGCTGATGAAGCCGGCGCCGGACGGCACAACGCCCGCCTTTATAATCAAATCCATGAAAATGCCGATGAAGGCCATATTGGCGAGCGTGCCTACCCCGATTGTTTCCTTCAATAAAAGAATAATTCCAACTATAATAACGCTCACTAATACAGTAGCCTGCCCGATCGACAAAGGCATATGATTGGCGATCCCCGCCTGGAACAGCTCCCACGGCCCGAAGCCCAGATTGCTGTTCATCACACCCACAGACCCGAGAGCAAACAGAAACAGCCCGAACACCAGCCGGATAAACCGCATCCCTCTTTTCATCCCCATCCCTCCCATGTCTGTAGAATTATACAGCGCCATGCTTTTCGGAACAAGAATTATTTTAAATTTTCAGTCTTTAGCGAAACCGGCAAGCTGTCCCTTCAGAAAAGCCGAATTCCTTATATTTCGGCTGCTGCAACTCTTCCGCCAATATAGCGTAGTAATACTCATCCCACCATCCATCCCCTTGTGGAATGCATTTCTTGAAATAACCTTCCCTTCTCATTCCAATCTTCTCCATAACTCGATATGACGCAGGATTCTCCGGTTGGCATGTGGCTATGATCCTATGCAGCTTCATTTCCTTAAAGCCGAATTCCACCATCGCCCGCGCCGCTTCGGAAGCATAACCTTTATTATAGTACTTCGGATTGAAGACCCAGCCGATTTCATATGTATGCTCCCCGAAGTATTTGTGAAAACTAATATGCCCGATCAGAATATCTTCACCTTTTAACACCACCGAGAATTTCTCGGCATTTCCACCTCTGTTCCCATCCACAAATGCCTTCGCATCTTCTTCGCTAAAAACGCCTTCAGGTATGTACTTCATCACAGCACTGTCGGATGTATAGTCATATACTTCTT
>JBJEFM010000205.1:0-1510 GCA_051874035.1 Bacillus sp. (in: firmicutes) | reverse complement strand
CGTATCAACATAGACAATATAGCGATTCAGAAGAATATGACCTTCCTTTCTGATACATGCGATCAGCACAGATACTTTAAAGACGGTGAAGAACGAATCAAAAAGGTTCAGCTTATGAATATAGGTGGGGAGATTGTATGCCCATTATGCGAAAGCGAGAAAAGAGAAAAGCAGCTTGAACATGAAGTATATGAAATCCATAAGGATCGCATAGAGCATCCCAACAAGTTCATTTTCTTTAATGAAAGCATGGTTTCTGATGACACGATTTTAAAAGCCAGGTTCAGCAACTTCAAGCCGGAATGTGAAGAAGAGCGTAATAACCTCATATTGGCCCGTACAGCGTTGGAAGATCATATGGAGGGTAAAACCTTCACCCTATGGCTACAAGGCAAACCAGGGGCCGGCAAAAGCCATCTAGCCTATTCCCTTGCCCATGCTTTCAATGAGACAGGGAATCATAAGGTACTTTTTATAGATATGTCGGAATTAATGAAAACCATCCGCGGCACTTTCAGCAAGCAATCGGAAGAAACGGAACAATCCATCGTGAAGAAGATTATTAATGCAGATTTGGTTGTCTTGGACGATATAGGGACAGAGGTCGGGAACATTGATACGGAAACAACTGCATCAGACTTCGTTACAAGGGTTGTAAAGGACATTTTCAACGGTAGGCAGGGTAAGACTACCCTAGTTACTTCAAACCTCACAGGAGGGCAAATAAAGAAGATTTACGACGCAAAGACAGTTTCCAGGATGTTTAGTAATTATCGTTATATCAAATTCGAGAAAAGCAAAGATAAAAGAATGATAGAACTGCCATTTTAAATAAAGGGGAAATGAAAAATGAACAAGCGGCAGCTTAAAAAAGAATACAAACGGTTGCGGATCCAATCGAATGTACAAGCTTCACATATTGAATATTTGAAAGCAGAAAATAAATGCGTTTCCACTTTATACACGGACGTTCGGACAAAGTGCGATAAGTTGGAAAAGGATAATATTCATTTGCGCCTGGCTTACAAGGCAATTGAAGATTTATACCAGGAGCAAGCAAAGCAACTTAACAAGGGTGGTTTCTTCTCTAAGTTAAAAATGGGATTAAGGGGCGGCATGGCATGAGAAACAGGGAGAAATTGATTCAAGTAGGCGATTTGTTGGACATTTGCCAAGGATGCGAATTTAACATACCGGAATACGATGAAACCACGAATAGATTAAATATTGTATTACCGGAATGTCATGCTTGCGATACTTACAAGAAAATGCGGGCGCTGGGTAAGGAGCTGGAAGGCAAAATAAATAAAAAAGGGCGGCTTCCTGCTATGGTGATGGATATTGAAGAATATAAGAAACTTAGAATTCAAGGTTTGACCGATAAATCAATTGCAGAAGAAAAGAAAGTCCATCCGTCCACGATCAGAACATGGAAGGCTAAGCGAAAGGACATTTTGAAGGCGGAAGGGGTTTATAAGATATGAACATGGAAGCAATAAACACCATTTTA
>JBJEFM010000204.1:0-1517 GCA_051874035.1 Bacillus sp. (in: firmicutes) | reverse complement strand
TTTTTGGTTCAGTATAAATTCGTGTGTAAATAGTAAAAATTAGACAACAAAAAAGAAGGGTTGTCCCTTACAATGTTAATAACCACAAAAACACGAGGGGCCCTTCTTACTATGAATTATACAGAACAGACAGTTTCTACTCAAGGCTTTGAATCTAACAAAGGCATCTTATTTTTCGAATCTGGCTTAACCGACTTTATTCAATTGGGTATGCCAATTCAAAATGAAGGTGAAAAAATCTTTGTTGGAAAATTAGCCGAGTGTGAACCTGGTTTCTGCCCCGACTGCTCAACGAAGCTAGTCAAGAATGGGACCCTTGTCACTACCCTTAGGCATATTCCTCTGGGAATAGAACATACTAAGATTAAGGTATCTTACGCACGTTTTCGTTGTCTCAATACTGATTGTAAATTCAATACCAGAAGTCAGTCTATTCCCTTTAAAGCCAATGGTTATCGTATTACCAAGGCTTTAAAAGAATGCACTGAGCGCCTACTAAGCGATGGATGCACTCTAAAACAAGTCGCTGAGCTTACTGGCCTTGATAAAATGACAGTTAAGTCGATTCACAAGGAACTCCTATTATCTAAATTTACAACCGACGGAAAGACGCTCATTAAACCTGAAAGACAGGCAAGATACTTAGCCATAGATGAATTCAAACTGCACGATGGTTATAAGTACGCCACTGTGATCATTGACTGGGAAACTGGACACATTCTTTACTTAGCCCATGGCAAGAAGAAGGCTGTTGTTTATGAGTTTATGGATCATGTTGGCGATGAGTGGATGTCTAAGGTTGAAGCAGTTGCTTGTGACATGAACTCAGACTTTGAAGAAGCCTTCAAAGAGCGTTATCCCAAGCTAGACATTGTCTATGATCGCTTCCACATCATCAAGAATTTCAACGATAAAGTTGTTTCTGAAATCCGTAAAGATGAACAAAAGCGACTAGCTGAAGAAGGTACTCCAGAAGCGGCCAAATTGCTTAAGAACTCTCGTTATATCTTGATGTCTAAACGATCCACCCTAGTTGAAAAGGACGAGGATGCTCGACAGGGCAAGCTAGTATCTGTGCCTGGCGAAATCTTCAATAAGCCAGAGATTAGAGCTCATGGTGATAATGAGAGCTGGTATGACGATCTACTAGAGGAAAACAGATTGTTCTTCACAATAGATATCGTCAAAGACCTATTGGATCAGGCATATAGCTCAAATGATGAAGTGGAGATGTGCGTCAAACTCGAGTACATCATAGATATTTGTATCGAGACTGAGAATAGCCACTTTAAGTGGTTTGCCAGACTCTTACAGCGCCACCTGTCAGGAATCTATTCATTCGCTAAGTACAGGATATCTACGGGCAAATTAGAGGGTATTAACAACAAGATCAAAACTGAGAGACGCAAGGGTTATGGATATCCAGATGATGAATATTTCTTCTTGAGATTAATGGAATTATCTCGGAAGAAGCCCTAAGTCTCTTAATCAATTTACACACGTTTTTATACAGAACC
>JBJEFM010000203.1:0-1518 GCA_051874035.1 Bacillus sp. (in: firmicutes) | reverse complement strand
AAAGCTACTATCATCCTGAAAAGAAGCAGACTGCCCAGAAGCTCTATGCCTCATATGGTTCTGTTGAAACCCTTAAGGATAGAGGTATCGAAGATCCTGTCTCCTACTATCAGGCTGAAGTTGACAGACTTAACAGTGAGAGAAAAAAGGAAAAGGCTGCAAGCAAAGAAAAGCAGATTGGCAAATCGCCAATGCGATATATAGGCCACTTTCCTTTTGTCGCAATACTCAACACCCTCGACATAAAGAAGTACCTTGACCTAATGCAGTCAGTAAGACAGTTTCAGTTTAATCTTTACGAAGGCCTTGAAGCTCTTGTTTCCGCAAGGTTAGTATCGCCATGTTCAAAACATGCTACATTTCACGATGTACTGCCATGCCTTTACGGAGATTACAACATCTCCTACGACCAGATCCTTAGCATATGCGATTACATGGGCTCGGAATATGAGAAGATTGTAGAGATACTCACTGCCGCAACTGCAGAAAAATTTGGCATCGATACATCAAAGACATATTTTGACTGTACCAATTTTTACTTCGAAATAGACAGAGAAACGGACTTTCAAAAAAAAGGTCCATCAAAAGAAAACAAGCATGAACCACTTGTCGGCCTCGGGCTGCTTCTTGATGCAAACCAGATTCCTATCAGTATGAGAGTGTTCCCGGGCAACGAAAGCGAAAGGCCTAAGCTTAGGCAGATCATCAGCGAGATGAAAGCTGCAGGCGGCATAAACGGCAGAACTATTCAAGTTGCAGACAAAGGACTTAACTGCGCAGAAAACATACACGAGGCAATCAAAAGAAGAGACGGATATATATTCTCCAAATCCGTAAAGGCACTGCCTCAGACAGAAAAGAAATGGCTGCTTCTCGACAGCGGCAATTCATGCGATAGAAATGACCCTAACAGTTGGACTGATGTCAAAGACTCTGATGGAAACATAAGATATCGCTACAAGTCATGTGTGGACGTATTCCCTTACGAATACAAAGACAGCACGGGTAAAAAACACAGCTTCACCATTGAAGAAAAGCGCGTGGTCACATATAACCCTCAGCTTGCCGCAAAGCAGATATTTGAAATCGACAGAGAAGTTGCAAAAGCAAGAGCCCTGTGCCTTTCCTCTGCAAAGAAAAGTCAGTTTGGTGATTCTGCAAAGTATGTCAGCTTCAAATCCACTTCGGAAGGCTCAGTCACCGATGACAGAGTTGCAGTATGCATGAACGAGGACAAAATAAAGGAAGCAAAGGCCCTTGCCGGATATAACATGATTGTCACATCTGAAACCGGCATGAATGAGCGGCAGATTTATGATGCCTATCACAATTTGTGGAAGATAGAAGAATCCTTCAGGATAATGAAATCCGAACTCGATGCAAGACCCGTGTTCCTTCAGAAAGAGAACAGCATAAAAGGCCATTTCCTCATCTGTTATACAGCTGTCCTTCTCGAACGTCTTCTGCAGTACAAAATACTCAACGAAAAATACGGCGCAGCTCAGATTATGAAACTGA
>JBJEFM010000202.1:0-1519 GCA_051874035.1 Bacillus sp. (in: firmicutes) | reverse complement strand
CGGGAGTTTGACACTTTCTTTTTGACAGCATAATCAATATGCCTTTTAAACAAGCCATATTTGGCTTATTTTTTTGTCAAATTTCTTGCTTTTATTAGTGCTCTTTTGTGCTCTTTATGTTATAATATAGGTATTAAGATGAGGAGAGATTTTATTATGTATATATCTATTACCGGAAGCAAGAATAATCAAGACGTTTATATCAAACAATCTTATCGAAAAGAAAACGGCAAAACATCTTCACATATTTATAGAAAATTAGGAAAATTGAATGACCTACTGGAACAATTCTCTGGTGATCGAGACAAAATGATGGCTTGGGCAAAGGAAGAGGCAAAAAAAGAAACGGAACTTTATAATCAACGTAACGGAAAAGTCACCGTTTCGTTTTCTCAAGCTGCATGTATCCCTATGAATGAAGTCCGTTCTTTCAACGTTGGCTATCTTTTTCTCCAAACCCTTTGCACACAGCTCCGTTTGGATAAGATCTGCAGAACAATCAAAAGCCGTCATAAATTTAAATATGACCTGAATGCAATCCTCACAGATCTGGTCTATGCAAGGATCCTGTCACCTGCCAGTAAACTTGGCAGCTATGATTACTGCCAGACACTATTGGAACCACCCAAATACAGCTTACAGGATGTTTACCGGGCACTTTCTGTGATCGCAGAGGAATCTGATCTTATCCAAAGCGAACTCTACAAGAACTCTAACTTCCTCCATCCAAGAGACAAACGTATTCTTTATTATGATTGCACGAATTATTACTTTGAGATTGAAGAAGAAAGCGGTTCCAAGCGTTATGGAAAGAGTAAAGAACATCGCCCTAATCCCATCGTGACCATGGGTCTGTTCATGGATACCGATGGGATCCCTTTGGCTTTTGATATCTTTCCAGGAAACCAGAATGAACAGACCACGTTAAGACCATTAGAAACAAAGATCCTTCAGGATTTCAACTGCAGTGAATTTATCTTCTGCTCCGATGCCGGACTTGGAAGTGCCAGCAACCGACATTTTAACAGCATGGGAAGCCGTTCTTACATTATTACGCATTCTCTGAAAAAGTTGAAAAAAGAAGACCGGGATATCGCTCTGAACCCAACGCAGTTCCGCAAAGCAGGATCCGATCGCTTCATAGACCTTCGTACCTTGGATGAAACAGAGGAAGAAGTTTTTAATGCAATCTATTATAAAGAAATCCCCATTGTGACAGGCGAAATGGACGAAACCCTGATCGTTACCTATTCGCCTAAATACAAAGCATATCAGAGAAAGATCCGTGCCCATCAGATCGAACGGGCAGAAAAACTCATTGCAATGCCTGGTCGAAAACGCAAAGGGAAAAACCAAAATGATCCGATGCGATTTGTGAAAAAAACATCAGTCACTCAGGATGGTGAGATTGCAGAAAAAAATGTTTATGACCTTGATAGGGAACAGATTCAGAAAGAAGAAATGTATGATGGTTTTTATGCGGTTATTACAAATCTTGAAGGAGATATCAACGAGATCA
>JBJEFM010000201.1:0-34185 GCA_051874035.1 Bacillus sp. (in: firmicutes) | reverse complement strand
AGGTCAAGTACCTGTAACAACCCGATTGGTTCAGCTACTGATAGCCGGGAAAGAAGCCTCCGCCTATCAAAGATTCACTTTATCCGGATGGAGGAAGGAGATGGAGAGTATGCTGCAGGATGTAATTTATCAAAACTACGGGCTGGTTATGGAAAGGCAGGAAGCAGAAGGGCATTATCACCGTTTCTTTTCAGGAGATGTCTTATATACGATTGTCCCGCTTGCTGAAGTGGATGAAGGAGAGCTGATGGAGCGCCTTAAGTTGTCCCATTTTATGCAGCAGCAAGGGGATCGCTATGTGTCGTCATTTGTGATGTCTAATGAGAACACATACCTTTCTGAGGAGAACGGCAATGTATTCGTTCTGATGGCCAATACTCTTTTAGAAGAACCAAGAGAGAGTAAGATGGGAAGTAAATTGGCTAAGTTTCATCACCGGGGCCATGGCTTCGCAGAGCCGGTGAAGGTTGTGAACCGGATCGGAAAGTGGAAGGAGCTGTGGGAGAATAGGATAGATACATTAGAAGGGGTATGGCGTGAGAAGCTGCAAGGGCATCCTGCCAATGAATTCGAAATATTGTTTGTGGAGTCATTTCCTTATTATTTGGGATTAGGGGAAAATGCCATCCAATATTTAGTGGATTCCGAAATCGATGAGGAGCCGGCCAATATCGATGCCGGGACTGTCTGCCATGAACGATTCTATAATGATACGTGGGCCGGGGAATATTTGGTGAAAAACCCGTTTGATTGGGTGTTTGACCATCAAAGCCGTGATATCAGTGAATGGATCAGGCAGCATTATCAGCGATTTCCGCACACCTCCCAGCCGACAATGAGGCAATTTATGCATGAATACCAGTATTATATGCCGCTCAGTAATTTTTCCTGGCGTTTATTGTATGCCCGCCTTCTCTTTCCTGTCCACTATCTTGAAGCGGTCGAATTATATTTCCGGTCAGGGAAGCTGAGCGACCAGAAGGCATTGGAAGAACAGTTGGAAAACTATCTTAAGCAGTCCCATCACCACGAGGATTTCCTGCGCTATTTCTATGAAATAAATGAAGTGCCCATTAATAGGCTCCGGATTCCGAAAGTTGATTGGCTATGATGGATTTGCATAGGAGAAGGGAGGACCGGGTGAAGAGGTCCTCCTTTTCCGTTAAAATGACAAATAATTTCTTCTATTTATGATGTGTTTCTTGTTACAATAAATGCATCATAAGTTTTTTGTTATTTTCGACTATTGAAAACGGCCGTTGGAAAGCATATAATGTCTTCTATATAGAAACAGATGTTTATTCAGAGAGTACATTGGAGGGTGATATGCGAAATGAAAGCTATTTCGATTGGTTTATTAGGGCTTGGAACAGTAGGCTCTGGGGTTGTGAAAATCATTGATAAGCACCAGGATAAGCTAATGCATCAAATCGGCTGTCCTGTCAAAATTAAAAAAATTCTTGTAAAGGATTTGGAGAAGGATAGAGGAGCCGCCATCACCAGGGAAATGCTGACGGATTCCGTCGATGACATTCTGGATGATCCAGAAATCGACGTAGTCATTGAAGTGATGGGGGGCGTGGAAGAAACACGCAATTGTTTGTTGAAAGCCATACGTAACAAAAAGCATATTGTGACGGCAAATAAAGATTTGATGGCCCTGCACGGATCGGAGCTATTGAGAGAAGCGACCGCCCACAATTGCGATTTATTCTATGAAGCTAGTGTTGCCGGGGGCATCCCGATTCTACGTGGTTTGGTAGATGGTTTGGCGTCCGATCGAATCACGAAAATGATGGGGATTGTGAATGGTACAACAAACTTTATTTTGACTAAAATGAGCAAGCATGGCAGCCCTTATGCGGAAGTATTGAAAGAAGCGCAAGAGCTGGGATATGCGGAAAGCGACCCGACAGCGGACGTGGAAGGATTGGATGCAGCACGTAAAATGGCGATTCTGGCCACTCTAGGATTCTCTATGAATATTAATTTGGGAGATGTTGACGTAACAGGCATTACAGGCATTACGGAAGAAGACTTGGCTTATAGCAAACAGCTTGGCTATACGATTAAATTAATTGGCATTGCAGATTGTGTAGACGATAAAGTGGAAGTGAGCGTGCAACCCACTTTACTTGCGGACGGGCATCTTCTTGCGAGCGTGAATGATGAATATAATGCCATTTACGTATATGGGGAAGCAGTCGGGGAAACCATGTTCTATGGTCCGGGTGCGGGCAGCCTGCCGACAGCCACATCCATTGTTTCTGACTTAGTGGCTGTTATGAAAAATATGCGGTTAGGGGTTAACGGCCAAAGCGTTGCAGCACCGCAATATGAGAAAGTCTTAAAGACGGATGATGAAATAGTATCGAAGTACTTCCTGCGTTTGCATGTGAAAGATGAAATAGGCGTATTCTCATCCATCACGACGCTATTCTCGCAACATGGGGTAAGTTTCGAGAAAATTTTGCAAATGCCGATCAAGAATAAAGATCAATCAGAAATAGTTCTAGTGACGCATAGAGCATCGAAGCGAAATGTGGAGGAAGTATTGCAGAAGCTTCGCGACAATAATTTAGTTTATGATATTAAGAGCAATTATCGAGTAGAAGGGGACGAATAATAATGGGTTGGAAGGGTTTAATACAAGAATATAAAGCATTTTTGCCAGTAACAGAGAATACACCGCTATTAACATTGCAAGAGGGCAATACTCCATTATTAAAGTGCGACAATCTTTCTAAAGACTTAGGTGTCGAATTATATGTGAAATACGAAGGGGCAAATCCGACAGGATCATTCAAAGACCGCGGCATGGTAATGGCGGTTGCGAAAGCAGTGGAAGAAGGAAGCGATACGATCATCTGCGCTTCCACAGGCAATACATCGGCAGCGGCGGCGGCTTATGCAGCGCGTTTAGGCATCCGTTGCATAGTAGTAATTCCTGATGGCAAGATTGCGATGGGGAAATTGGCTCAGGCGGTTATGTACGGAGCGGAGATTGTCGCAATTGACGGCAACTTTGACAATGCGTTGGAGATTGTTAGAAGCATCAGCGAGTCTTCGCCGATCGCCTTGGTGAATTCTGTGAATCCATATCGTATTGAAGGGCAGAAGACCGCCGCATTTGAAATCTGCGATGTATTAGGGGATGCTCCGGACGTATTGGCTATTCCTGTCGGCAACGCAGGCAATATTACAGCTTATTGGAAAGGTTTTAAAGAGTATCATGAGAAGAAGGGTACTAATCTTCCTGAAATGCATGGGTTTGAAGCGGAAGGTGCAGCAGCGATTGTGCGTGGTGAAGTAATCAAGAATCCTGAAACAATTGCGACAGCCATCCGCATCGGCAACCCTGCAAGCTGGGAATTTGCTGTGAACGCCGCGAATGAATCGAATGGCAAGATTGATGAAGTTACGGATGAGCAGATTCTTGCGGCATACAAACGTCTGGCCCGTTCAGAAGGGATCTTTGCCGAGCCGGGGTCATGCGCAAGCATCGCCGGCCTTATCAAACAAGTAGAAACAGGAGAAATCAAACAAGGCAGCAGGGTGGTTGCGGTTCTAACGGGCAATGGCTTAAAGGATCCAACAACTGCAGTCGAATATGGTGATATCAAGCCAGTGGTTCTTCCTACGGACGAAGCTAAAATTCTTGATCATATTAAAGGTGTGAGCACTGTATGAGCGACGATATGATGTGCACGATCCGGGTCCCTGCCAGTACGGCTAACTTGGGGCCGGGATTCGATTCGATCGGACTTGCGCTTTCTCTGTATTTAACAGTTCATGTATATCCAAGCGACCGATTTATAGTAGAGCCGTTAACGGAAGAAATGAAAGCTTTCCCCACGAATGAAAAACATTATATTGTAAAAATTGCTCAACAAACAGCAAGAAAATACGGCAAAACCTTGCCTCCATGCAAATTGGCTGTTCACAGTGAGATTCCGTTGGCGAGAGGATTAGGCAGCAGCGCTTCAGCAATTGTGGCCGGTATTCAGCTGGCTGATACACTATGCCGTTTAGAACTTTCAATGGAAGAGAAAGTGCATCTTGCTTCATTAGAGGAAGGGCATCCAGATAATGCGGGTGCCTCTGTAGTCGGTGGATTGGTGGTGGGAGAGCATGAAGAGAGCGAGACGCATCTGCTTTCATTGCCGCTAGCTAATGTCGATGTGGCAGCGGTTATTCCAAGTTATGAATTACTGACAAGCGATTCAAGAGCAGTACTGCCGGCGAATTTTGCTTATGGAGAGAGTGTGAAAGCAAGCGCAATCGCTAATACATTTTTAGCCGCTTTACTATCTGGTAATTATGAGGTGGCAGGGAAAATGATGAAGCGCGATCGTTTCCATCAGCCTTATCGAAGAAAGCTTGTTCCTTTGCTCACCGAAGTGGAGGAAATTGCAGAAGCGGCGGGAGCTTTCGGCACAGCATTGAGCGGGGCGGGCCCGACAGTTGTCTGTTTTGCGGAAAGCGGGCAGATGCCTAAGCTGATGGAACTGCTGGCGGAACGTTTTGAGGATTGTACAGTGAAACATGTAAGTGTGGACCACGATGGTTGTGTAGTGTTAAGCAGGGCTGATCTTGTAAAAAATTAATAAGAAAAAGAGGGTGCCCCGATAGTTTCTTAGGACACCCTCTTACATTATTAGAAAACTTGTTCTACTTCTACAACACCAGGTACTTCTTCAAGAAGAGCACGCTCGATGCCTGCTTTAAGTGTAATAGTGGAGCTCGGGCAACTACCACATGCACCTAATAAACGAAGTTTCACAATGCCATCTTCCACATCAACAAGTTCGCAGTCTCCGCCATCACGTAATAAAAATGGGCGTAACTTATCTAATACTTCTTGAACTTGTTCTGTCATTGCTTGTTCGGACATTCTATCGACTCCTTTCCATATCTACTCATATTATAATCACAACGCTCTAAAAAATCCATTGAGTATTCTTGCTTTCGGAAAAGAATGGTTTAACCTGCAATGATAGTAATAAGCTGGAACACTTAAGAGGGGGAGTTTTTTATGGAACAGCAAAAAATCGAGATTGTAGTATACGGAGCGGAACAAATATGCGCCAGTTGTGTGAATGCGCCATCTTCTAAAGATACATACGAATGGCTGCAAGCGGCGCTTTCGAGGAAATTTCCGCAGCAGCCTTTCCAGATTGTATATGTGGATCTTTTTCAAGAGCATGAAGAGAAAGAGATTAAAGCGATGTGTGAACAAATAATCGAGGATGATCTCTTTTATCCGATAGTGATGATCAAGGATGAAGTGGTTGGGGAAGGGATCATTCAACTGAAGAAAATTGTGCAAACGATGGAGAAGTACGGGTATTACGTGGAGGCTAATTAAGGCGAAAAAAGAGAGCTTGCTAAAATTTCGCTTTAGCAAGCCCTCTTTCCTGAGGCATTATCCGTTATGGTATTTATGAAGCCATAGGACGCCGGATTTTAACAATCTGGCAACTCTTCCGGTGATGGCACGATTGGATACCAAGCCAAAGCCTTGTTTTTTGCCGAGAGAACCAAGTACTCCGTTTAGTTTCATTTTCGGAAAGCTTTCTGGCAGAGGCTCGTTATTCCATTTTTTGGCGAGAACCACTGCGATTTGTTCAGCTTGTGCTTCCGCCAATTGCGCGCTGGGAGCATGGTCGAGGCTTGCACAGTCGCCAACGACAAAAGCGTTCTCATAATTTGGTATAAAGTGTTGAGGAGTTAGCTTCACACGATTTTGAGGGTCCTTTTCCACATCTAAATCCCGTACAATTTTGCTTGGCTGGATGCCTGCTGTCCAAACAATAACATCGCTTTCAATCCGCTCATCATGATTGTAGAGTGCATGTTCTTCTACTTTTGTAATATTGGATTTGCTGATGATTTCAACATTATGGGCATCGAACCAGCCTTCCACGTATGCGCTTAAACGTGGAGAGAAAGCAGAAAGGATATGACTGCTCCGGTCAAATAGTTTGATATTTAAATCGGGGCGGCTTTCAATAAGCTCGCTTGCTAGTTCAACACCGCTTAATCCAGCGCCAACGATAGAGACTGTTGCCCCTTTAGCTAAGCCGTTTAAGGTTTGATAGGTGGTTCTGGATTTGTGGATTGTTTGGATGCTGTAAGTGAATTGTTTCGCACCCGGCACATTATGATATTTATCTTCGCATCCTAGACCGATTACAAGGTCGTCATACGTAATTGTTTCATCATTATCTAGCAAAATAGCATTTTCTTGTAGTTGTATTTCTTTTACATTTCCGCTTACATACGATAATCTCGGATGCTCGGGAAATGATACGCGAATATGCTGATCTGAGATTGTGCCAGCAGCTAATGCATAGAATTCCGTTTTTAAACTGTGATATGGATTACGGTCAATTAAAGTGATGGTAACATCCTCCGGGAGCTGGTTCGGTAGAAGCTTCTGCAGAAGTTTCATGCCTCCATAGCCACCGCCAAGTATAACTAATTTTCTCATCCCATATATCCCCTTTGTTGTTATGCTTGTTTGTTGTGTAATAGTTGTTGTCTATATTAATTCGCGGACGCGTACCCCGATACGCTTTTCCCTTGAATCGGATGATGGCTATATAATTCCGTACCCATCCTCATCATTTTCATAGTTATTCTCCATAAAGTAGTATAACGAAATTGTGTCAAAACTACAACAATATTGGGAAAATTCGCTCCGTTGGGTTTTTTTACCCCATTTAACAGACACTAAGACTCCCACGTCTGCAAAGGAGTGAAAGCGCAGATGTGCAAGTGGGAGATCAAGTGCCTGTAACAACCCGATTGGTTCATCTACTGATAGGAGATAGTTTCAAAATTTGACTATTAGCAGCAAGTCGCGTTAGCATAACAGAAGGTAGAGAGGTGAGAAAGATGATAAAGCCTATAATAGAGTTTTGTGTAAGCAATTTAGCTCAGGGAGCGCAACTTGCCTTGGAAAAATTGGAACGCGATCCTGATCTGGATGTTATCGAATACGGGTGCTTGAATTATTGCGGTAAATGTGATCATTCTCTATATGCCTTAGTGAACGGAGACGTTGTCACAGGGGATGATCCTGATGATTTAGTGAAAAATATATATGCCTATTTAGAAGAGAATCCAATGTTTTAAGGATAATCCTACGATAGGAAAAAGGGTGTGCAAAGGAAAAGATGCAGCGCCCTTTTTTGCAGGGGGAGAAATGGGCGTCCATGCTAGATTCGGCTTACCTTTATTTCACGATGGCGCTCGGCCGCCATTTCAATACGGGGCTTGTTCATTTCCCGGTTATTATGGAAAAATAATTTACAGCTACATTATATTGCCTTGCTCTGTTCGCATTCTCCCGTAAACAAAGGATGCGAACATCGGAAACTTGTGTGCCTTTATAGATGATAAAAGAATCTCTCGGCTTGAGCAGAATTGCCTTTTTTGTATATACTTGTAGTAAGTAATTTCCTCACGTCAAATTTAGGAGGTAAAGCAATGGAGCAAATTGTAACAATTACGGATGCGGCAGCATTACAAATAAAAGATATGATGAAGAATAATGAAGAAGGGAATTTCCTTCGCGTAGCGGTGCATGGTGGCGGCTGCAGCGGCCTTTCTTACGGCATGGGCTTTGCGGCTGCGGCTGAAGAAGGAGACATCACATTAAGCCAGCATGGTATTGATATCTTAGTGGATACGGAAAGTGCTGGCGTATTGAAAGGAACGGTCATCGATTATAAACAATCTATGATGGGCGGCGGGTTCACCATCGATAATCCGAACGCAATCGCTTCATGCGGCTGCGGCTCATCGTTCCGTACAGCGAAGAACGCCGGTAAGCCGGAAGAGTGTTGAAACGATTAGAAGAACTGAAGAAAGACTGTATCCGAAAGTCATGACAGACAATCGGATACAGTCTTTCTTTGGGTTGCTTTTTATTTAAACATAGAGGAACTATGCATCGGCTGCACTCTCGCTTTTGGATCCATGTAAGACTTGGCATTGTTGACTGCCGTCGGCGCTTCACCGAATCCGCATGCAATCAGCTTCACTTTGCCATCATATGTACATATGTCGCCTGCTGCATAGATGCCTGGAATATTTGTTTCCATTTTAGAGTTCACGATAATGGAATTCTTCTCGATTTCCAGTCCCCAATCTTTAATAGGGCCTAATGAAGAGATGAAACCATAGTTAACAATAAGGGCATCGATATCGATTGTTTCTTTCGTGCCATCTTCGGCGTGTTCTAGTACAATGCTTGAGATTTTTTCTCCATCGCCGATAATTTCAGCGGGAATATGAGGTGTCTTGATGATTACTTTTGAATTGTGCAGATTTTCTACACTATGTTCGTGGGCGCGGAATTTATCGCGTCGATGTACGATATATACTTCTTCCGCAACATTTTCCAGCATTAAAGCCCAGTCTACTGCAGAGTCCCCTCCACCGCAAACAACCACTTTTTGGCCGGCGAATTGATTTAAATCATTGATGAAGTAATGCAGGTTGGATTTTTCATATTTTGTTGCGCCTTCTAGCTCAAGACGGCGAGGTTGGAATGCTCCATTACCGGCTGTTATAATAATGGTTTTCGAGTAATGCACATCTTTGTCGGTTGTCAGTTTGAATGTACCGTCAGCCTGTTTTTCCAGCTTCTCGACCGCCTCTTCCAAAACGATTGTCGGATCGAACTTGTCCATCTGCTCTTTTAAATTGTCAACCAGTTCTTGAGCACGGACTTTAGGGAAGCCAGCTACGTCATAGATATACTTCTCAGGGTAAAGAGCGGATAATTGTCCTCCTAGTTGAGGCAGGCTTTCAATGATTTTAACGGAAGCTTGTCTCATGCCGCCGTAGAAAGCGGTGAATAAACCAGTCGGACCTCCTCCGATAATGGTAATATCGTATACTTTTTGCTCTGTACTCAATCAAATTCCCCCTTGTGGCATTAAATCCAATATGCTTTTATTTTACCATAAGAATATACAGAAAAGACTAATAATAAACACTACTGAGAATAGTGTTTGGGAAAACCGGCAGTTTTTCTACTTGAAAAAGAAATCTAAGTTGTAATCGGTGATATTTTCTTGAGGGTTTTTTGTGAAGTAGCTACTTGAAAAAACACTAAAAAAAAGCTATTATCTATTCGAGGATAATGTTAATTTTTTGTGTCTATTCATTTAAATTTTTTTGTCCGAATAAGTGAAACATTTCACATGTTTTCGCTGCTACATTATCAGTATATTGTCGGTATTCGGAAGGTAAAGCAACTGTAGAAATAAAATCGCAATGAAAAGGTGGAACTAACGTGAGTAAGAGAATTGTTATATTAGGTGCTGGATATGCCGGTTTAACTACAACTGTACGACTGCAAAAACTTCTAGGTGTCAATGAAGCGGAAATCATATTAATTAATAAAAATGATTACCACTATGAAACAACTTGGCTGCATGAAGCTTCTGCCGGTACAATGAATGAAGAACGTTTATGTTATCAAATCAAAGATGTTATTGATTCGAATAAAGTGACATTCATTCAAGATGAAGTAGTCCAAATTGATAAAGATGCCAAAAAAATCAAATTGGCAAACGGGGAAGTAACATATGATTATCTTGTAATCGCTGTTGGCGCTGTTCCGGAAACATTTGGAATTAAAGGGCTGGATGAGCATGCTTTTGCTATTACAAATATACAAACAGCCGCTCAAATTCGCGGGCATATCGAAGAGCAATTTAAATTATATGGCCAGGCAGACAACCCGAAAGAAGAACAGTTGACGATCGTGGTAGGGGGAGCCGGATTTACAGGAATCGAGTTCTTAGGAGAATTAGTAAAACGTGTACCGCATTTATGTGAAAAAAATCACATAGATAGACAAAAAGTAAAAATCGTATGTGTAGAAGCCGCTCCTACTGTATTACCAGGCTTCGATAAAGAATTAGTGGACTATGCTGTGGATAAATTGGAGAAAAATGGTGTGAGTTTCCGGATCGGAACAGCCATTAAAGAATGTACGCCTGAAGGAATCATCATGCAGGCGGGTGAAAGCCAGCCTGAGGAATTAAAGGCTGCTACCGTGGTTTGGGCTGCCGGGGTCCGCGGCAATCCAATTGTAGAAGCTGCAGGCATTGAAGCGAAACGCGGACGGGTACAAGTAAAAGACGATCTTCGCGTGCCGGGTGAAGAGGCAATCTTTGTTATCGGCGATAGCTCGTTGATAATTGATAAAGAGAATAACCGACCATATCCGCCGACTGCCCAAATTGCTATGCAACAAGCGGAAACTTGCGCAAAGAATCTAAGAGCGCTTGTACGCAATCAAAGCGATCTTGAACAGTTCAGACCGAATCTTAAAGGCAGTGTATGCTCATTAGGACATGATGATGCGATTGGGCTAGTGTTCGGTAAGCGCTTGAAAGGGACATCTGCTGCCATCATGAAGAAAGTAATTGATAACCGTGCTTTGTTCATGGTAGGAGGTCCGTCTCTGGTAATGAAAAAAGGAAAATTTAAGTTCTTATAATATAGCTTGTTGAAGAAAAACGTCATACCATAAGGTAAGGCGTTTTTTTTTTCGATAAGGGAATGGAAGGGAGATGTAATATGAAAGAAAGGTGTAAAAATGTATGGTTGGCTGTTTCAGGGCTTGTTATTAATGAAGAAGGCGAGTGGCTCATCGTTAAGAAAAAATATGGGGGGTTAAAAGGGAAATGGTCGTTTCCGGCAGGCTTTGTCAATCACGATGAAACGGTAGATGAAGCAGTGATCCGGGAAGTGAAAGAAGAGACGGGAATCGACATCGAAGTGATAGGGTTAATCGGCATCCGCAGCGGAGTGCTTTCAAGCGGGTATAGCGACAACATGCTGATGTTCTTCTGTAAGCCTATAACAAGTGAAATCATCACTCAATATGAAGAATTATATGAAGCAAGATTTATGCATCCGGAAGAATTGTTGATGGATGAAAATCGTTCTGTATTGATGGAGCAGTTTCAGTATTTCGATGCGAAGAGAGTTAAAGCTGTAACGGACGGTCTTAATCCAGGCGATCATTTTGGATATCTATCTTATAAATTATTCATATAGCTTCTTTCATTGAAGAAACTTTGTTTCTGGTTTTTGAACTTTTACATATTTGGTTTCTTTTGGAAATATCTTAATTGACTGATAACTGTTGATTCAGTACACTTAATTATGATGTTCTAAAGGAGGATGCAGAATGCCGTTAACCATACCATCATTTATTATTTCAATCGTCTTATTCTTTATTTTGTTTTTTGGCATCGGTTTTTTATTGAACATGTTATTTCGCACGTCTTGGATTATGGCTTTATTATTTCCGCTTATTGCCCTATATATTGTTAATAATGCTAAGCTCATCAATTACTTCAGGGACCCGGGAATGACTTTTGGGCACATCGGAGAACGGGTAGCAAGCATTGCCCCGGCGGATATTATTATCTTATCAAGCGGTTTATTAGGGTCCATTGCGGCAGGGGTCACAATGAAAGTTTTACGCAAAAAAGGATATCAGATGTTTTGACCAAGCACAGTGCAAGCTACTGTGCTTTTTATTTGTGCATAAGATTGCTTCTTTTAGGAAACGATTAGTTCTGAGAGGAGTGAAGAAAATAATTCATGAAGCGTTGGAGAATTATTTTTAGAAGAAGCCTATTGATTGTTTTGTTGGCATTGGCGCTACAATCGACGTATTATCACATTTCGGGTGTGAATGCGCTGAATCTTGTTCAATATGTTAAACAATTCTTAAGCCAGGAACATGGGCATATGGGTACTCATGTACAAGCTGCCTCATTTGCCCCGGCGACACTTGAAGAATATATGCAATTGAATATCAGAAAATATGAGAAAGTGAAAGTGGTAGCAACAGGCTATACAGCGGGGGCGGAATCTACAGGAAAGACTCCAAGTCATCCTGCATATGGCGTTACATATTCCGGAGTGAAAGTGAAGCGTGATTTATATTCAACGATTGCGGCTGATTTGAGCGTATATCCCCTTGGAACCATACTATGGATTCCAGGCTATGGCTATGGTGTTGTCGCGGATAAGGGTGGGGCGATTAAAGGCAATCGACTGGATTTGTATTATGAGACGGTCGCGGATGTGTATAATGAGTGGGGCAAAAAGGAGCTTGAGGTCTACGTTGTTCAAAAAGGAATCGGCAGGATAACGGAGGCGGAGCTCGCTGCCCTGAATGAAAATGAAGAAATGCAAGTGTTTCGCCAGCAGTTTACCCATAAGGTCAAGAAATGAAGAGGAAGAAGGCTCGCCGTTTCGTCCAGGTGAGCCTTCTTCCTCTATATAGAATAAGCCTCCGGATGCAGAAGATGGGCGAGTTGTTTGATTCCTTCCAGCAAGCGCGGGGAAGGTCTGCAATATAGATGCTCTTCCATCACAGTGATCTGGTTTTGCTGAATAGCAGTTATACTATTCCAACCTGCGCGCTTTAAGACAAGCTCTGGTTTGATTCTCTGTTGGGCTACACCCACCCATGCCAGCAGGATATGGTCCGGATTCCGCTTGATGACATCTTGCTGCTCCACCTGCACGCTTGCCAAATCGACATCTTCGAAGATGTTTTGCCCTCCTGCAAGCTTGCTGACTTCTGTCAGCCAGTTCTTGCCGCCCGGAGTAAATAAAGGACTCGGCCACCATTCCCAATATAGTGTTTTTTTCTCAATGATTGTATTGGAGATTTGCCGGTATTTCTCGATTTCCTCCAGAAAAAGGGAAGCTTTTTCCTTGGCTCTGTCCGCTATTCCTACAGCTTCTCCCACGATAAGCAAATCATCAGCGATCTCCTGCAGGCTATTCGGATTTAGTACAAGGTGCGGGATGCCCCGTTTCTGTAATTCTGAAACATTTTTCTCCATGCCGGGAACGCTTAAAGATGCTAGGACGAGATCCGGCTTGAATGCTTCTACCGCTTCCATATTGATGGATAAATCAGGCCCAAGTTTGGGAAGATGCCGGACACAAGCAGGATAGTCGGAATAATCGTCCACAGCGACCAGTAAATCTTCTATTTGCAAGTTCGCACATAATTCGGTATTGCTAGGGCATAAAGAGATGAGTTTCATGACAGCCTCCTTGTTATAAATATAGGATGTAATAAATCAATAAAGCGATGAAAATGCCGGTCAACGCGCCGAAGAACACTTCAATAGGCTTATGGCCAAGAAGTTCCTTCAACTTCTTCTGCTTTTCGTTCTCCGCTTGTTCCTGCCAATGTTTCGCTTCTTGTATAATGGTTTGGAAGTCTGACACAAGCTTATTCAGCACAGCAGCTTGCTCGCCGGCTTGTCTGCGGACGCCGGTAGCATCAAACATGGTAATAATAGCAAAGATCACGGCTACTGCAAATACGGGAGATTGCCATCCTAATTCGATCGCGACAGCTGTTGCTAGGGCAGTCACGGCCGCTGAATGAGAGCTGGGCATCCCTCCGGTGCTCGTCAATAGAGACCAATCAAAGCGGCGTGTAGCGATATAGCCGATTGGAACTTTGACAAATTGTGCGAAAAAAATTGCCGCAAGAGATGCGGTGAGTGGGAAATTCCATAATGTATCCATAAAGTTTCACCCCTTCATTTCCGTTATAATGAGAACCATATATTTATAGTATAGAAGGTATTATAGAATCGGGTTGTTATAAATCTATATACTTTATGTCCCTGTATTAAACATATTCTTAATTATTTTATCCCGTTTAACAGGTACTAAGACTTCCACTTCGGCACGGCAGGCTTGCATCCTTCGCAATCTGACCGCATTAAGGGTATGATGAAATAGAAAAAAGTAAATCAATGATTGTTGAACCGTCGCATATATTTGATAGGAGCTTTACATCTGAATGGCAAAAGATCCTATAGGAAGTTGTTATCATGGACCAATAGTTTAAATAGGGGGAATCAGGATGTTATCGATGCATAAGCAATGGAGCGCTGAAACGGAAATAGAGTGTTTGATTGTAGGGGTTTTTCACCATAATACGATATTGAAAGGAGTCGTGCCGGCTTGCAATAAGGCGATGGATGGCGACATCGCGGAATTGATCAAGAGCGGCGATATTTCAACGGCTGCGAAAACTATCACGACCATACATACATTGGGTAAAGTAAAGACGAAACGGATTCTATTCGTCGGTTTAGGAAGAGAATCAAAGTTGACGGAAGAGGTATGGAAGGCTGGGTTGGCGAAGGCGTTCCGGCAACTAAAAGAGCTGCACATTTCATCTGTAACAATCGATGTTGATTCACTGGCGGCAAGCACCATTACAATCGAAAGAGCAGCTGCTTTACTAGGTGAAGTATATATGAGTGCGTGCTATTCATTTGAAGGGTACAAACAAAGCAACAGCAAATCCACTCGAATTAAGACTTTCCAGTTGATCTCGGCCTATGATCAAGAAGAAGTGCATAAGAATATAAAGAAAGGCTTTATATATGGTAAAGCGATTAACTATGCGCGTACACTCGTGAATTTGCCGCCTAATTTACTGACAGCGACGACATTGGCGAATTACGCAGAAGAAATGAGCGATCGGTATGGATTTACAGTAGAGGTACTAGGTGAAGAGGAATTGCAGAATTTGGGCATGGGGGCTATATTGGCTGTTAATCAAGGTTCTGTTGAGCCGCCTGCGATGATTGTGCTGAAATATCAAGGCAAGCCGGAATGGGAAGATGTCATTGGCTTAGTCGGAAAAGGTGTTACTTACGATACAGGGGGCTATTCGTTGAAGCCGCGTGAAAGCATGGTCGGAATGAAATCTGATATGGGAGGAGCCGCTGCCGTATTAGGTGCGATGCAAATTATCGGGGAAATGAAGCCTGAACAGAATGTGGTCGCTGTAATCGGGGCGACAGATAACATGGTCAGTGCGATGGCAATGAAACCGGATGACGTGATTACATCGCTCAGTGGAAAAACGATTGAAGTGCTGAATACGGATGCAGAGGGACGCTTGGTGCTGGCGGATGCGATAACTTATGCGAAGCAGCATGGAGCCTCCTATTTAGTGGATGTAGCAACCTTGACAGGCGGTGTTGTAGTGGCGCTGGGAAATGATATGACAGGTGTATTTACGAATAACAAAGACTTGTTGAATCAAGTCCAGCAAGCGTCGGAATTGAGTGGGGAGCCGATGTGGCAGCTTCCGATTACAGATAAGGATCGTGAAAGAGTGAGAAGCAGCCACATCGCGGATTTGAATAATTCGCCTGGCAGGGATGGCCATGCGATTATGGGAGCCGCATTTATCGGTGAATTTGCTGAGGGAACGCCGTGGGTCCACTTGGATATTGCCGGAACGGCGACAGTGAAGAAAGCGAATAATCTGCAAACGTTCGGGGGCACAGGTGTTATGGTGAAAACGTTGGCGCAGTTTGTCCAAGATTTCCGTGCATTATCTTAAGAAATAGATAGAAAGAAGGTGTCCAGCTTTATGGCGGAAGGACACCTTGTTTTTTGTGATTTATCCCGTTTAACAGGCACTAAGATTTCCACTTCAGTGCAACAGTGAAAACATAGATGAGTAAGTGGGAAATCAAGTACCTGTAACAACCCGATTGGTTCATCTAGTGATAGGTGGGGTTGAAGGCTCCCCTCCTACCAAAGATTCACTTTACCCCGTTTAACAGGCACTAAGATTTCCACTTCAGTGCAACAGTAAAAGCATAGATGAGTAAGTGGGAAATCAAGTACCTGTAACAACCCGATTGGTTCATCTAATGATAGGCGGGGGTGGAGGCTCCCCGCCTACCAAAGATTCACTTTATCAAATGTTTCCCCATTTCAATGATAACGTAACTATACAACAGTTATTGAAGGGTTCTTTTGGCTTGAAGGTAATATGGATGCCATCAGGGTTGTAATGGATTTCAGACTTGCTGTTGGTGGCCAAAGTGGATAGCAGACGCTTTACTTCCTCGTTCTTTGATTGTTGTGCCGCTTCTATCAATTGTTTGGAGAAGGCGGAGGAATTGGTGAAACCATGGGATACTTTTTGGGCATCATTCAATAGTTCAGTCGATTTTTGCGCCGACTTTATTAAAATGGACGGATCTACCGGAGGGTAGTTGGGACGGTTTTCGAAATGGGGCAAATAGCTTGTGTTTTGATTCGGAAATGTATAGTAGACAGGAATATAGGGGGTGTAAGGCGTATAAGTAATATAGGGTGGCTTTAACATGTGTGAACACCTTCTTCTCATTAATTAATCGTTTCTTTGTGCATTGTGGATAGAGTATATTCGCCCTATGCACATGCCAAGCGGTTCAAATAGTGAGATTATTAAACATCATATGATGCAGTGCGCAAAATATGCTTCCATAAGCTGCTCGTTGCCGGCAGATACCGCGGTTATGCTATTTGAGAGCAAGTACTTCTTGGGAGAACAGTTAATAAAGAAAAGGAGAAGCGGAATATGGACATAAACGGAACATTAATTGAAACATTAGGGATTGAAATTAAGACATTGGAAGAGGGGAAGGTTGTCGCAACGATGCCGGTTGATGGCCGCACAAGGCAGCCGATGGGATTACTGCACGGGGGAGCGTCTGTCGCATTGGCGGAAACAGCGGCAAGCCTGGGGGCCTATCATTTGGTCGATCATGAAACACAGGCCGTTGTCGGGCTTGAGATTAATGCAAATCATATCCGCGGCAAGAAGGATGGGACTGTAACTGCCACTGCGACTATACTGCATCAAGGCAGAAAGACAATGGTATGGGATATTAAAATTGTCGATGAATCGGAGAAGCTTATTTGTACTTCGAGATGTACGATGGCGGTAATTGATGTGTAAAACGGAAGGAAATAGAAAAAGCAGTCAGGCAAATGCCGACTGCTTTTTCACTATTTTTTGGCTGATTCGCGTGCTGTTTTTAAATCATCGCGTACGCTCTTATCCCATAATTCCACCCCGGAATTATAGGCCGCCCGGCTGATTAAATGACCTGATACAGGTGCAGTAAAGAAAACGAAAAGGATGCCCAGCAGTACACGGGAATTGAAATGGCCGTGCTCGATATAAAAGTAGATGAATGTTCCGAGCATAATGGACATGACTCCAAGTGTCGCTGCTTTCGATGCGGCGTGGTTCCGTGTATATACATCCGGCAGCCTAAGCAGACCGAAAGAAGTGACCAGGCTCAGAAAGGCACCAATCAAAATGAGAATAGCAATGATTATCTTACTGATCTCGATCATGTTCAATAATCACTCCTTTCTCTAAATATTTAGCCATCGCAACTGTACCGATAAAGGCCAATATACCAATAAGCAAGATGACTTCAAGGAATGCATACGTATCAAGAAGGATGGAAGTCAGAGCGATGACAGCAATCAGATTGATGCCGAGCGCATCTAAAGCAACCACACGATCTGGTATAGTAGGCCCTTTAATGACGCGATAGATTAAGCCGAGCATAGCGATTGAAACACAGAGTAATGCAACGGTGATAATTGTTTGGAACATTATTGGCTCACCTCCATAATCGCTTTCTCGAACGTCGTTTTAATTCCATCTACATTCTCTTTAACATCCTCATTCAAGTTCATTGCGTGAATGTATAAGGTTTGATTGTCATCCGATACTTCAATCACTAAGGTACCGGGCGTTAATGTAATCAAATTCGCAAGCATTGTAACTTCCCATGGCTTTGTCAGCTCGGTCTCTAAAGAGAAGATCCCCGGTCTTATATCAAGCTTGGGGTTCAAGATCACTTTCAATACAGCAAAATTGGATAAAATCAACTCTCTAATGAAAATGAGGAAAAGCTTCACAACGGCAAACACTTTAACGATATAAAAACTTTCATCAAAGAATCTTCGAAAGCCGAATAATAAAAGCAGCCCCAATAAATATCCGATAATAAACGACGCGGGATTATAGGAATGGGACAGAAACATCCAGACTAAAGCTAAAAGTGCGTTTAATAATATTTGAAATGCCATTTCACATTACTCCTTTATGACCGCATTGATATAAATCTCTGGATCCATTAATGTCGCAGTAGCTTCATTAATATAAGGCAGGATCTTCTCCAAGCCTAAACCGAATGCGAGTGAGACAGCAACGAGTACAATCGCTGGTCCAAGTAAAGTGAACATGGATTTAGAAGAAACCGTTTCAGTCTTGATCGGTGCTCCCCAGAAACCGTTTATAAAGATTTTCATAACGGAATATAGTACGAATAGACTGGATGCCAGAACAATAAACATGCCGAAGTATGCTTCTGCTTCCACCGCGCCTTGGATGATTAACAGTTTCCCGGCAAATCCACTTAGAGGCGGAATACCTGCAAGCGAGATAGCTGCGATAAAGAAAGTCCATCCGACAATCGGGTAGTCTTTAATGTATCCGCCCATTTTGCGCAAGTCGCTCGTTCCTGCGATTTTTGCCATCAGCCCTACTAACAGGAAGAGTGCGGCTTTAATGATCATATCATGCACCAAGTAAAGAATGGTTCCATTTGTGCCCGTCGCATTGTTCAATGAAATGCCGAATGCTAGTACACCGACAGCAATGATAATATTGTAAATAATGATTTTCTTGACATCCCAGTAAGCGATGGCTCCGATTACACCGATGATGATTGTCAATAAACCGATTCCGCCTAATAGACCGTGCGTATAACCGATGTCGTGGGTGAATAACAGTGTATACGTACGGAAGATGGAATAAATTCCGACCTTTGTCAGCAGTGCGCCGAATAAAGCTAATACCGGAGCCGGAGCCGCATAATAAGAGCCGGGCAGCCAGAAGAATAATGGAAATACTGCTCCTTTTAATCCGAATACGAATAAGAAAAGCACAGCGATTACCGTGATGATGCCCGGTTGGCCGATTTCGGCAATCTTTCTTGAAAGGTCCGCCATATTCAATGTTCCTACAACAGAGTAGAGGTAAGCGACCGCTATAACGAAAATAGCGGAGGAAATAACATTCACCAGAATATACTTAATGGTCTCGCGAAGTTGGATCTTTGTGCCCCCTAATACAAGAAGGACATACGAAGCCATCAGCATCACTTCAAAGAATACAAACAAGTTGAAGATATCGCCTGTTAAGAACGCTCCACTAACTCCGACAATCAAGAATTGGAAGACAGCGTAATAATAAAAGCTTTCCCTTCCTGTCCCAATGGAGCGGAAAGAATAGATCAATGAGCAGAATCCAATTAGATTGGTGGTTAATACAAGAATGACGGAAAGCATGTCCGCTACGATTGTAATGCCGAATGGAGCTTTCCAACTGCTCACATCGAGGGCGAGTATGCCGTTTGCATGGACATTTATAACTAAGTATAAGGAAAGTCCGATTCCTGCTATAAAGGAGAGAACAGAAAGGGTTCTCTGCACTTTGATATTTCGAAAGAATATAAGTATGATGCCTGTAAGAAGAGGCAGTAATACAGGCATAAGTACGATGTTATGGCTATTCATTTGATTCGTTTCCTCTCAATAAATCCATATTATCTGTTCCGAGCTCTTGATAGGTGCGATAAGCCAATACAAGAAAGTACGCCGTCACTCCGAAGCTGATTACAATTGCCGTTAAAATCAGCGCCTGCGGCAATGGATCTACATATGATTTAGCGTGTTCCCCTAATAGTGGAACGGCTCCGCGCTTTAAGCCGCCCATCGTCAAGATTAATAAATGCGCCCCGTGACTTAATAATCCTGTACCGACGATAATGCGCAGAATGCTCTTAGAGAGCATCAAATAGACGGCGCATGTAAATAAAATACCGATTACGACTGCCATTAAGATTTCCATTATTCACTCTCCCCTATGCTTTTAATAATGGTCATTGTGACACCGACAACTACGAAGTAGACGCCCAAGTCAAATAGTGCCGCAGTGTGTAAAGAGGTTTTGCCGAGTATAGGCAAATCGAAATAACCGAAGTAATGTGTCAAGAAAGGATCACCCTTGAATACAGCGATCAAACCGGTTGATACAGCTGTAAGCAGCCCGATGCCGATTAAAATTCTGTAATTGATCGGCAAGATCCGTTCCACCGTTTTCATATCGGAGGCGATCATGATCAACACAAGCGCAGCCGATGTCATCAAACCGCCGACGAAGCCTCCTCCGGCATAATAGTGGCCGGAGAAGAATAAACGGATTGAGAACAGAATGATCACGAATGCAATTATTTTCGTGGTCGTTTGAAGAATAATATCATTTGTTTTCATTCGCTCTCTTTCCTCCTTTTTTTGTTAGTCGAAGCTTGATCATTGCATAGATTCCTAATGCGGCGATGCCAAGCACAGTAATCTCGAACATGGTATCAAGGCCACGATAGTCAACTAAGATGACATTGACCATGTTTTCTCCGCCTGCTTCTTTATATGTTTTATCAATATAGAATTGAGAAATGCTGTCTATCAGCTTTGTAGAATGAGCGGATAAAGCAATCAATGTTACTATAACCCCTACACCAATTGAAATGATGAAGTTGTTCAATTTAAATGCCAGACGCTCTTCTTTACGGAACTTCTTAGGCAAATGATAAAAGCACAATAAGAATAGCGCCGTAGAGATTGTTTCAACCACCAGTTGGGTAAGAGCCAAGTCAGGCGCCCTAAATAGGACGAAGAATAATGAAACGGTATAACCGACAGCCCCCAGCACGATAATGGATGTTAAACGCGATTTCACAAATAGGATGGAAACAGCGCCAATTGCAATGATTGCTGCAAGGATTACTTCATAGAAGCGGATCGGCGCAACCTCGCTCAAGCTAACCGTCAATGCATCTTTCCAATATAATGTCACGCCTAATGAAATGATAAAGAATAAAAAGGCGTAGACAAGGTAATTGCGGATAAACCCTGTCATGAAAAATTTAGTGGATCGGAAAGAAGCTTTCTCCATCAAACGCAGGCCATTATCATACAATGAATTGAATGATAATTTGGCGGGGAAGAGCTTATAGACAGCTTTCCATTTCGGCCATGTCAGATACAGGATGATTCCTACTGCAACCACGCCTATCGTCATCATCAGTTCTGGCGTGAATCCATGCCAGAAAGAAATATGCACGCCATAATCCGCCGGCATTACATCGCCGAGGATAGTGGATGCCGCAGGCTTGATTAATGTATCTGATAGTAGATTCGGGAATAGCCCGAATGTAATAACAAGCACAGCTAGAATGATCGGAGAAATGAGCATGCCGATCGGCGCTTCATGCGGTTTTCTTTCCAATTTCTCAGGCTGGAACTTCCCAGTGAATGTCTTGAAGAAGATAATCATGCTATACGTAAACGTGAACACACTTGCAATCCAAGCGATTGCGGGAAACAGCATGCCCCATGTCTCGAGGTTGAAGATGTCCAATGAAAGCACGGAAACCATGCCTGTAAAGAACATTTCCTTACTCAAGAAACCATTGAACGGCGGCAGGCCGGCCATTGAGAAAGTACCGATCAAGGCGATTGTAAAGGTAATTGGCATCAGTGACATCAATCCGCCCAGCTTACGTATATCGCGTGTCCCAGTTTCATGGTCCACGATGCCGACAACCATGAACAGGCTGCCTTTAAATGTCGCATGGTTAATTAAATGGAAAACAGCAGCTACTGTAGCCGCGATGTAAATATTATCATCGAGCTGCGTGTAGTGGAGGGCCGCTGCCCCAACTCCCAGGAGTGACATGATCAGACCCAATTGGCTGACTGTTGAATAAGCGAGAATCCCTTTTAAGTCAGTCTGTTTAATAGCTGAGAAAGATCCCCATATCAATGTCAATAGACCGATTCCGCCTACTAGCCATAGCCATAATCCTGATTCAGCGAATACCGGGCTTAATCTTGCAACTAAATAGATGCCGGCTTTAACCATGGTTGCTGAATGCAAATACGCACTGACCGGCGTAGGTGCCTCCATGGCATCGGGAAGCCAGATATGGAAAGGGAACTGGGCCGATTTAGTAAATGCTCCTAATAATACGAGCAGCAATGCTGCAGTAAAGAGAGGATGGGAAATCAGAATATCCGCTTGCCCGATTAATTCTCTTACGCTGAATGTTCCACCCATAATATATAGGAGGACGATTCCTCCAAGCATGCTTAAGCCACCGAATACTGTGATCAGCATCGATTTCTGTGCACCGTAACGTGAACGTTCGCGGTGATACCAATAGCCAATAAGTAAGAAGGAAGATAAACTTGTGAATTCCCAGAAGGTATAAAGGACGATTAAGTTATCTGACAGCACCACGCCAAGCATGGCACCCATAAAGATCAGCAGGTATACATAGAAATTATGTAGTTTTTCTTTCTCTTTGGATAAGTAGAAAATGGAATATAGAACTACTAACGTTCCAATCCCGGTAATGAGTAAAGCAAATAATAAAGAAAGTCCATCAATCACTACATCGAAGTTAATCTGTAAAGAAGGAATCCATTGGAAGCTTTCTTGAATACTTGAACCGCTTTTTATCTCCGGAATTTTCCGAATAAAGTAAATGAACAATAAAAGCGGTAAGATTAATACAAACCAGCCCGTATGCACACGGCGGAATGATTTGTACAATATAGGTATTATGATAGCCAACAGAAAAGGCGAAAGAATGGCCCAATGCAATATTGACATATAATCCCCCCTTGAATTTTATTATAAATATGAATGTCCTTTTTAATTACCCTGGTTTTTTAACGATTATTCATCTAATCCTCTTCAAGCGAAAATGGAGCATCCATCACCCTTATAAAAAATACCTTTTTTCTAGCATTTACGTTTTGGGTTAAATACATGAAAGAAAGGTTCAAAAAGTAAAATACCAGTTTCTCTATTCTTTGTAAATGGTATTCCTTACAAAGGATAATATCTTACAATTATAGCTTAAATACTGGGTTGCTGCATGATAAACCTGATTAAGACAATGAATTTAAGTGTGTTTATAAATAAGAAGAAACTAGATAAAGATGAGGAAAGTTTTTTGAAATGAGCGCGGCAGAAAAATACCTATATTGGTTAATCTGGTTATTTTATGAAAAAGAAAGGTTTAAAATGGAAGAGGTGTTTTGTTGCGTGTAACCGCGTGGGGGCTTTTTAGTTGTTGTGTTCTATAAGGGGATTTCAAGATAGCGGGGCTTCTTGAAACTTTGATATGCACAATGAAAAGCACATTTTTATAATCATTTGCCCCAGTCAAAGAGACAAGCTCATGCGTATGATGCTGTATAGCGGCTAAAAAATCTTCTAAATCCGTGTATGGATTATACTGATTACGATGGGGGAGGGGAATTGTGCTTGAAGTCCGGAATCGGGAGCTTTATGAATCGTAATTGCTGATTCTTGCAATTCTTTGACTTGACTGTCTATCTGCTTGGTTTGTTGACGGCTTCTGTGATTGGAATAGCTGATTTAGGATCTGTTCCTGCTTTGCCTTTGTTTGTTCGACATGCTTCAACGGATTGGACAAGCTTGGATTGTATGAGATTGCCGCAATCCGATATGCGCCATTTCTGAAGCGGATCATGCTGGTATACATTTCAGGAACTCGCTTTGTCTTGAAGGGCTTTTCGATTTCATAAGAACGGGGTAACTCTGCCGGCCTTCTATATGTAATAAATGCATTTTTTTCTTCGGAATCGGGAAGTTTTAAATTGTTATCAGGTTTTATAAGTTTATATAAGAAAAAATTGAAAATTCATCAAGAGAATCTGCTATAATTTTGTGTAACAGAAACAGGGGAGTTTTCACTTTTGCAAGAAATAGATTAAGATGTTAGGAGGGTGGAAAGTGTGGAGAAGGATCATCAATATATCTTCATCGACTTTGAATTTACAATGCCTGAAGGAAAGATGAAAATGGACGGCTTCTATCCGGAAATCATTGAAGTGGGCGCTGTTGTAGTAATCAATGAAGAGGTAAAGCAGGAATACTCGGAGTTTGTTAAACCAAAACGGTTTCCTATTCTTTCAAAGCGCTGCAAGAATTTCTTAGGCATTGAACAATCCAAAGTAGACCAGGGCGTTTCGTTTGAATCGTTGATTGAACGATTAACTTCTTTTGAAAAACATGGAAAGAGCACGGTTGTGACATGGGGAAATATGGATATGAAAGTATTGCGCCAAAATTGTCAGGCGAGCGGCATGAAATTTCCATTTAAAGGACAACTTGTCGATTTATCCATGGAGTACAAGCGTTTCTTCGGCGACCAGAATCAAACAGGCCTTTGGAAAGCCGTTAAAGAATACGGTAAAGATGGAGTCGGCAAGCATCATAGGGCTTTGGATGATGCATTGACAACTTATAATATTTATAAGCTTGTCGATAAGGATAAGAAATATATGGAGAAACATGAGCCAACAACGATAGGGGACTTGATTGATTTGTCGGAAGTCTTAAATAAGTTTGCATAAAAAAGCCAAATCTTTTATATGATTTGGTTTTTTTATGGTTCAGGGGACTGTATTAATGTTTGAAGTAATCTTTCTCCAGCTCTTGGAGAGCTTCAAGACTTTTTCTGTTGAATGGTGTATCTTCATCGGACAAAGTCTGTTTAAGTTGATCCACCGCTTGCCGCAATGAGTCTTGATATTCGGGCACAGAGCCATTGTATGGCTTCACCATATGCTTAGGGACATTCGTTTGTTCGCGGTAGGCGAGTGCCTTGCGTTCATGGAAGAAAGCTACATCTGCCTGGTTCGGATTATGAAGGTCTCCTTGCTTAGGGTGATGCAAAACGGCCAACACTTTCACTACATACGATTGTTCCCGGACCGCTGTGATTTCTCCAATATATGTACCCGTTTTATTAAATGCCCTAACGATATCGCCGATGCATAATTCATTCTGATTCATAGTGCTTCTCCCTTCTGTTTTCTTTACATGTTACAGAATGATAAAAGGTGCTTGCAATAGTTATGCTTTTTTTCGATAGGTAGGCGATGCTTGCGGATATGGAGAAGGCTATTGTACAGTTTGGGAGGGAGGGGTAATTATGAAAAAAATACAGATAATGGGTTTGTTGTCTATGTTGCTGTTGGCGGCTTGCGGGAAAATGGAAGAGCCGGCTGATGAATCATTAAAGGGAAAACAAGCTGAATCATTGACAACTATTGAAGAGTATCCTCAATTCATGCCTGTTCAAGATGATGAGAAGGTTGTCATGATGAAAACGTCAAAAGGGACTATAGAAATCAAGCTATTTCCTGCATATGCACCGAAAGCGGTAGAGAACTTTATTGCACATGCGAAAGACGGATATTACGATGGCTTGAAGTTCCATCGGGTGATTCAGAATTTCATGATACAGGGAGGTGACCCTAAAGGTACCGGAAGAGGAGGAGAAAGTATATGGGGAAGGCCATTCGAGGATGAATTCTCGGATAAGCTATACAATTTCCGCGGCGCTCTGTCCATGGCGAATGCTGGCCCGGATTCAAACGGGAGCCAGTTTTTCATTGTACAAGCCAATAACGAAAATATGGATCAAATCGATTTCAAGGACTACCAGCCGGTTGTCGCCGCCGCTTATAAAGAAACAGGCGGAGCTCCTTGGCTGGATGGCATGCATACGGTGTTTGGGCAAGTCGTGAAAGGTATGGAAATTGTGGACAAAATCGCCGGCATGGAAGTGGATGCCCAAGATGCACCTGTAGAAGATATTATTATCACGTCTATAAAAGTCGTTCAATAAGAAGGAAGCTAACCTGTTTGGAAGAATGAATGGGTTAGCTTTTTTGTAATCATTTTATTTTTGGTTATTTATGTGAAAGTTGAGATATATTGGTTTGAGGCTGATATAATGATGTATAAAGAGTGGAGAAAGGATGTACTTTCATGGACTTTTTCAATCATTATATAGCCGGTTTATTTTTATACTTTCCAGAGGATAAGACAGAATATATTCCGGCAGGCATCACATCTGTCATTTTTTTGGCCGCCGCCTTTATTACTTGGCGCTTGATTATGAAGTATTCCAAGAAAGAAGAAGATAAACTAAAAAAATTGGAGAAGCAAATCATGCAAAGAAATAAAAAGGGATAAGCTCTTAATTTTTCTGATTAGAGAGTACCTCAGGCGGGCAGACTAAAAGCAAAATGTCTGTATGGAGGCACATATATGAAGAAATGGTTGGTAGCGGGAGCGATTATGCTGCTTAGCGGCTGTGCGGATAAAAATCCCACAAATCTAAAGGTCGATATGTATGATGCGGCAGGAGACCGTATCGGAAAAATCGATTTAACTGAACAAGCGGCGGGATTAGAACTGGATTTGGATTTGACAGGATTGCCGCCCGGTGATCATGCGATTCATTTCCATGAGAAAGCATCGTGCAAAGGGCCGGATTTTAAGTCGGCGGGCAATCACTTCAATCCGGATAGCAAGCAACATGGTTTAATGAACGCAGAAGGTCCCCATGTCGGCGATCTTCCTAATATTGAAGTTGATGACAAAGGAAAAGTGAAAGTGACATTGCAATCGGATGCCACCTTGAAACCGGAAAGGAATACACTTCTGACAAAAGATGGAACCTCGATCGTCATCCATGAGAAAGGCGATAATGGAATGTCGCAGCCGGCCGGCGATTCAGGGAAACGGATTGCATGCGGCGTAATCAAGCAAGATAAATAAAAAGGCTGCCTTTTTACCGGGCAGCCTTTTCCTATTAATCGATAAGAGCGCGCTTAATGCGCTTTAATCCTTCTTGGAGGGTTTCAGTCGTGCAACCGATATTCAAGCGAATGAAGCCTTCTCCGCCTGGTCCGTACATGGCGCCAGGAGAAATGGCGATTTTCCCTTTTTCAATCATTCTTTGTTTTAAATCGGCATCTGTGAAGCCTAATTCCCGGCAATCAAGCCATACTAAGTAAGAAGCTTCAGGGGCCATGCAGGCAACACCCGGCAATTCATCCTCAACAAACGCTTGCACAGTTTCAACATGAGCCTGTAAATAGCGGCGTAGCTCTTCAAGCCATGGTTTTCCGTTATTGTAAGCCGCTTCGATTACTTCTAAAGCGAATAAATTTAAGCCATGGAATGCCAGGTTGAACTGGGTTGTTTGGATTTGCTTAAGCAATTGCTTGTTTTCGCTGATAATGAGAGAAGCTTGGATGCCGGCTACATTGAATGTTTTACTTGGCGCCATGAATGTTACAGTAATCTGGGCTAATTCTTCGCTCAGGGAAGCAATCGGATAGTGTGTATAGCCAGGCAGGCATAGATCGGCATGGATTTCATCGGACAGAATGATGACATTATATTTCTTGCACAATTTTCCCATTCTAATCAAATCTTCCTTGCTCCATACTTTACCGCCAGGATTGTGCGGGCTGCAGAGGAGGAATAGCTTTACGCCACTTTGGAGCTGCGCTTCAAAATCGGCAAAATCGACCTGCATTGTGCCGTCTGCGTAATGCAGCTTATTCAGCAATAATTCCCGGCCATTATTGCGTACACTGTCAAAGAACGGCGTGTAAACAGGTGTCTGGATTAAGATCTTATCGCCAGGTTCTGAGAGCGCTAAGATGCTTGTTGTAAATCCGGAGACGACACCCGCGCTGAATGTAATATCTTCCTTGTTCAGCTTCCACTTGTATTGGTCTTCCATCCAGTTTATGACGCTCGTATAGATGGAATCGGAAACGCCTGTATATCCATATACGGGATGCTGCGCCCTTTTGACCAGCGCATCCGTGATTTCTTTTGGCGATGCGAAGTCCATATCGGCTACCCACATTGGAAGTAAATCCTCCGCTCCGTAACGCGCTTCAACAAAGTCCCATTTAAGCGATGCAGTATTTGTCCGGTTAATTTGTTCGTCAAAATTGTAATTGCTCACCTTTGTCACCTTCTATATACAGTAATTTTTAATCATTCTACTTACACTTTACCTTACTTTAAGAATATAGTGTTCAAAAAAATAAATTTTCTAACATTTTAGCGCTTTATTGGAGCAAAAACCTTTTGCTCTTCGCAAAAAGCCATTATCATATATTTTGAAACTTGTTATAATAGGTCATGTTCAATCATTAACTTAGGAGGATGTTTATGCATCTTGATACGGTAGAAATACAAATATTGCAATTGATCGAGAAGAACGGGCGTATCGATACAGCGGATTTAGCGAAAATGACAGAGTTATCCGGGGAAGAGCTCGAGGCTACTTTAAAGAAGCTTGAGGAAATGAAGGTTATCGTTCGTTATATGACTATCATTGATTGGGCTAAAGTGGATGAACATCAAGGTGTTACAGCGATGATTGATGTAAAGGTAACGCCGAAGCGAGGCGTCGGCTTCGACGAGGTGGCGAAACGAATTTACCGTTTCAAAGAAGTTCAATCCGTTTACTTGATGTCAGGCGTATATGACTTATCTGTGACCATTCAAGGTAAATCCATGAATGAAATAGCGCGCTTTGTTTCAGAGAAACTATCCACTCTGGATTCAGTGCTTTCTACAACAACCCATTTTATTTTGAAGAAGTATAAACACGACGGCATTGTATTTGAACAAGCCGAAGAAGACAAAAGAATTGTGGTGTCACCATGATCAAGACAAGTTATTTATCAAAGACGGCCCGAGAAATGAAGCCGTCTGGAATCCGCAAGTTCTTTGACCTTGCGGCTACGATGGACGGCGTGGTGTCATTGGGTGTAGGGGAGCCGGATTTCGTCACATCCTGGTCGGCGCGCGAAGCGGCGATTGCATCATTGGAACAAGGCTATACATCTTACACGGCAAATGCCGGTCTGCTTGAACTAAGACAAGAAATTTCAAAATATATGAGCAACTCATTCGGGCTGGCTTACAATCCAAACAATGAAATCATTGTGACTGTCGGTGCTAGCCAAGCGCTTGATATCGCAATGCGCGCGATTGTTGACCCAGGCGATGAAGTAATCATTGTAGAGCCATGCTTTGTGGCTTATGCCCCGCTTGTTTCTCTTGCAGGCGGTGAACCTATCATCGTTTCAACAAAAGAAGAGAACGGCTTCAGATTGATGCCGGAAGAGTTGGAAGCGGCAATCACACCAAGAACAAAAGCGGTATTGATCTGCTCGCCGAATAATCCGACTGGCTCACAGTTAACAGAAGCGGATTTGAATGCGCTAGCCACAGTCATCAAAAAGCATGACTTGGTGGTGTTAGCCGACGAAATCTATGCTGAACTGGCATATGATGAAGCCTTCACAAGCTTTGGCGCCGTTGAAGGAATGCGTGAAAGAACTATCGTAATCAATGGATTCTCGAAAGGTTTTGCCATGACCGGATGGAGACTTGGTTTTATTTGCGCACCGGTTGAGTTGGCTGAAGCGATGCTGAAGATCCATCAATACGCCATTATGTGCGCTTCTTCGATGGCGCAGTTTGCGGCGCTTGAAGCTTTGAAGAATGGTATGCAAGATGTAGAAGATATGCGCAATAGCTACCGTGCCAGAAGGAACTATATCGTTAAATCATTCAATGAATTAGGATTGGAATGCCATGTGCCGGGCGGCGCGTTTTATGCGTTCCCATCCATCAAGAGTACAGGGCTTACATCAGAGGAATTCGCTGAACAATTGCTGCTGGAAGAAAAAGTGGCTGTTGTCCCTGGAAGTGTGTTTGGTGAAAGTGGGGAAGGTCATGTCCGCGCTTCTTACGCATCTTCTATTGAACAGCTTCAAGAAGCGGTGAAGCGAATTGGAAGATTTATGGAGAAACGCAAGTGATGTGCAACGAACTCCTCTATCCAAGGTAAATAGAGGAGTTCGTTATAAACAGAATTTTTTTGGCGTATGATGTCAAGACTACTGTCTTAACAAAAAGGCCGAGTATATGAAATCAAGTAAAAAAAACGGACAAAACAATTTGTCTTGTCCGTTCAAAAAAGGGGGGAATACTTGAAAACAAAGCATGTTTGAAATGTTTGGGGGAGCATTTCAACAGGGATGTTTGTTTTCGCAACTAATCTTAAGGGATTAGTAGAAAGCCTTCTGTAATAAGTATCTCCCGTTTTATGAAAATATATACTAATGTATTTCAATACATTTCAAAGGAGCCATTTTTAATGGATGCAAAAGGTATCTCTAAACAAAAGTTACTGGGCGTTGCGGGCTTAGGATGGATGTTCGATGCTATGGATGTGGGGATTCTTTCGTTTGTTTTGGCAGCTTTGGCCGCGGAGTGGAATTTAACCTCAAGTGAAGTGGGCTTGATCGGCAGCATCAATTCGATTGGCATGATGGTCGGCGCGTTTGCTTTTGGCCTTATGGCAGATAGGATCGGGCGGAAAAATGTTTTTATCATTACCTTATTATTTTTTTCTATCGCCAGCGGATTATCTGCCTTCACTACCTCTTTAACGGTTTTCATAGTTCTGCGATTCTTTATCGGGATGGGTCTTGGAGGGGAACTTCCGGTGGCTTCTACGCTTGTTTCGGAATCGGTATCAGCTAAGGAAAGAGGCAGGGTCGTTGTATTATTGGAAAGCTTCTGGGCTGGAGGCTGGATTTTGGCGGCGCTTATTTCATATTTTGTTATTCCCGGCTTCGGCTGGCGTACAGCGATGTTATTGTGCGCTCTGCCCGCTTTCTATGCATTATACTTGCGTCTGAAATTACCTGATTCGCCGCAATTCAAGAAAAAAGAAGTGAAGAAATCGTTTAAGCGGCAAATTACTGAGGTATGGGCGGCACCTTACCGCAAGCGGACGATCATGCTTTGGATTTTATGGTTCTGTGTGGTTTTCTCTTATTACGGTATGTTCTTATGGCTGCCAAGTGTGATGACCGCCAAAGGATTCAGTTTGATTCATAGCTTTAAATATGTGTTGATCATGACACTTGCGCAATTGCCGGGATATTTTACGGTTGCTTGGCTGATTGAGAGAGTCGGAAGAAAGTTCGTGCTTGTCGTCTATTTGACAGGAACGGCCATTAGCGCCTATTTCTTCGGAAATGCTGAGTCGCTTGGTTTATTGGTGGCATCGGGAGCAATGCTTTCATTCTTTAATTTAGGGGCATGGGGAGCATTATATGCTTATACGCCGGAACAATATCCGGCTGTTATGCGGGGAGCGGGATCTGGTATGGCTGCGAGCATGGGGCGGTTCGGCGGGATATTCGGTCCGTTGCTTGTCGGGTCTTTGATGGCGAGGGGCATATCAATCTCGATGATCTTTTCAATATTCTGCATAGCCATCATCATTGGAGCTATTGCGGTATTAATCCTAGGAAAAGAAACGAAGCAAATCGAATTGACATAAGTAAAAAAGCAACAGTGGAAAGTGAACTGCCCCTTAAAAGTTAGACACAAATCTAACTTTTAAGGGGCGTTTTTTATATGGCAAGATCAAGTACCTGTAACAACTAAGGTTGGTTCATCTAATGATAGGTGGGGGGATGAACGAAAACCCCCACCTATCAAAGATTCACTTTATAGCTATCTTTCAGACTCTATCTTTTAGTCGTGCTTCTATTAATTCAGAAGCCGCTACATCCAGTGCAGTGGATAATTTTAAAAGGGTATCATTGTTAGGGATCATTGTACCGTTTTCATAATTCTCAAGCGTTTTTGTGCCACAACGAATTTTCAGTGCCAAATCTTGAAGACTCATATTGCGGTCTTCCCGATACATTCTTATGTTATTACCGATTTGGGACATAGATGGTATCCTCCTTAACATATAAGATATACGTATATTATACCAATCATTTATTTGAATTTTCTCATAAAAAGGTGAACATTTCGTGTTAATGAGTATAATTTGGCAAATTAGGACACATCTATATAGTAAAGATGGCGCTATGTAGAAATAGCTTCTTTGATAAAGATGGCACAATGTGCTATAATATGTAATTGTGAAAAAATGACTTAAAATTATTAATTATATAGGAGTGTTATTATGTCTTCAAAATTTGAAGTAGGTTCAGTTTTAACTGGTACAGTAAAAGGTATCCAGCCTTACGGTGCGTTCGTTGCACTTGATGAAAATACACAAGGATTAGTTCACATCTCAGAAGTAACTCACGGTTACGTAAAAGATGTTAACGATTATCTTAAAATCGGTGATGAAGTAAAAGTGAAGGTTCTTTCAGTTGATGAAAAAGCTGGTAAAATCAGCCTTTCTATCCGCGCTACTGAAGAAGCTCCAGCTAATGCAGAACGTCCTAAACAACAAGCTCCTAAGAAACGTCAAGCATCCGTTGTGACTACTGCGGCTCCTGAAGAAGGGTTTAACACTCTTAAAGATAAACTGCAAGAGTGGATCAAAGCTTCGGATCGTCAAGATTTAATCAAAAAATAATATTGATGTGCTTTTTTACACCATCTTCGTTTTGCGGGATGGTGTTTTTTGATTAATTGAAAAACAGTAAGCAAATTTCCTTTCTTTTTCTGTGGCATGTGTTATCTTTATGGTATGATTTCTCAAGCGATGAATTGTAGTGAATGTAAACGCTTTTTTAAGGGAAGATTCGGGCGATTCCACCCCACGAAAACAAATCATGGAATTTTATAGAAAATAATAGCAATATTCTTTATATGCGTTATAATAATTGTGAAGAAAAGAGTATGCATCACTGTTATTGCATTCGTTCGCCGATAAGATTCTGAAGAAAAAATATTTTCTGAAGCGTTTTGGCGGAGAGAAATTATCTTGGCCTATTTAAGTAAGGAAAAGCATAGTGCTATCATTCGGTTCGCCTTCTGGTGATCGTTATAATGGAAGTATTGGAGCGGGCGATTGGTAAGATGAAAAAAAGCACTAGCGTAACAAAGGAGAAGAATAAAACAATGGGAGCAACTGGGGTAAACAATCAAAAGAGTGATCAGGAGCAAGAATCGTTAAACTTATTAGCTTCAACACAAGTCGTAATTCACGAGGCGCTTAATAAGCTGGGCTTCTCGGATGAAATGTATGAGCTGTTAAAAGAACCTTTACGCATGTTAACAGTTCGTATGCCGGTGAAAATGGATGATGGCAGTGTGAAGATCTTCACTGGATATCGCGCCCAGCATAATGATGCTGTTGGTCCGACAAAAGGCGGCGTGCGTTTCCATCCGGATGTGAATGAACATGAAGTTAAGTCGCTTTCAATCTGGATGAGCTTGAAATGTGGTATCGTGGATCTTCCATACGGCGGAGGCAAAGGCGGGATCATCTGTGACCCGCGTAGAATGTCCATGGGAGAATTAGAGCGTCTAAGCCGTGCATATGTGCGCGCAATCAGCCAAATCGTTGGACCGACGAAGGATATTCCGGCTCCGGATGTATACACGAATTCACAGATCATGGCGTGGATGATGGATGAATATAGCATGCTCCGCGAGTATGATTCTCCAGGCTTCATCACTGGTAAACCACTTGTATTAGGGGGATCTCAAGGCCGCGAGAAAGCTACTGCGCAAGGGGTGACAATCTGTATCCGCGAAGCTGCGAAGAAGAGAGGCATCGACGTAGTCGGAGCGAAAGTGATTGTACAAGGTTTCGGTAATGCAGGAAGTTTCCTGGCTAAATTCATGCATGATGCGGGAGCAAAAGTTGTAGGCATCTCGGATGCTTACGGCGCGTTATATGATTCAGAAGGCTTGGATATTGATTATTTATTAGATCGCCGTGACAGCTTTGGCACGGTAACAACATTATTCGATAATACAATTAGCAACCAAGAATTACTGGAGAAAGAATGCGACATCCTAGTTCCGGCAGCAATCACAAACCAAATCACAGTTGACAATGCACATAACATCAAAGCTTCCATTGTAGTGGAAGCGGCAAATGGGCCTACGACATTAGAAGCGACTAAGATTTTAACTGAAAGAGGAATCTTGCTTGTCCCAGACGTTTTAGCAAGCTCAGGCGGAGTGACGGTTTCATATTTTGAATGGGTACAGAATAATCAAGGGTATTATTGGACTGAAGAAGAAGTGAATGAGAAATTGGAGAAAGTTCTTGTAAAAGCTTTCGGTAATGTCTATCAAATTTCACAAACTCGCAAGATTAATATGCGTTTGGCGGCTTATATGGCTGGTGCCCGCAAAATGGCGGAAGCTGTCAAATTCCGTGGCTGGCTATAAATTGAAATAAAATAATCAGTAAGTAAATAAGAAGAGGCATTCTAGATACAGTTTAGAAATAAATGCCTCTTCTTTGTTTATCCCGTTTAACAGGTACTAAGACTCCCACTTCAACACAGCAGTGAAAG
>JBJEFM010000200.1:0-34255 GCA_051874035.1 Bacillus sp. (in: firmicutes) | reverse complement strand
TTTTATTAAATCTTTTTCAATTTAAAGGGACTGACCATGGACAGAGCCAGTAGAAACATCAAGAATAAATAAAATACGGGAGGAAATGCTTCCAGCCCTAAATAACTTAGAGTCGCTAAACATCCAGCCGCTGTAATCGGCAATCCCGTGAAATAACCGTTGCTTTCCGTGATGTTGAACTTAGCAAGACGAAATGCACCGCATCCGATATATAATACCGTAAAGAACATGCCGGGCGCTCCGAAATGAACAAGGACGGCATGATAAATCAGAAGTGCCGGAGCAACCCCGAACGAGATAATATCACTCATTGAATCTAGCTGTTTACCAAGCTCGGATTCAATATTGAACTTCCTTGCAATGATGCCGTCGAAACGGTCGGCAAGGGCTGCTACAAAGATTAACAACAAGCTATAATTTAAATGACCATTAATGCCTGCCAAAATGGCGAAGCCGCCAAGGGATAGATTCATTAAGGTCATCAGATTAGCGGTTTGAGATTTCAATTTTTTAATCGTTTGGTCTAAAACACCCGATAAGAACATTCTGCTCACTCCTTTTTAAACCGGATGGGATGAGACAATTAGCATATGCTTATTGTATAATAATATTTTATTCTCTGCATGTTATGCAAGAGATAATAGGATTATTTTGAATTGTGGGGGCTTTTTCATTGAGGAAATTATGGTATAGGCTATTTATCTTTTTGACGAATCATAAGGCTTCTTCACTGATGATCATGAAGTTCAGCCGATCGAAGTGGAGCAGGGCGTTCATAGGGACGTATGGGAAAATGTATAAATTGAATATGGAAGAAGTGGAACGTAAGCAACAGGATTTCGCGACGCTGCATGATTTGTTTACACGCACATTGAAAGAAGGGGCGAGACAGGTCCACCAAGGCGATGATACGGTGGTTAGCCCGGTCGATGCGGTATTTGAAGACCACGGCTCCATTCAAGGCGACCGTAATATTGTAGTGAAGGGCAAGGTATACTCGATCCAAGAGATGCTGGGCGATGATGCCGCTCTTGAGAAATATATCGGCGGGGAATATATGGTTCTCTATTTAAGCCCGAGCCACTATCATCGCATCCATTCGCCTGTTAATGGGAAAGTCGTGAAAAGATGGTCGCTGGGCAAGCGCTCCTACCCTGTCAATAAGCTGGGGATGAAATATGGCAAGGCGCCGCTATCCAAGAACTTCCGGGTGATAACGGAGATGGAGCATGCGCATGGCTTCATCGCGGTTGTAAAAGTGGGCGCAATGTTTGTAAATAGTATTGAAATAACAAACAATAGTGATAAGCTACAAAAAGGAGAAGAATTTGCCTATTTCAGTTTTGGTTCGACGATTGTGCTTCTTTTCGAAAAGAATACATTCGAACTGAATCCAAGCTTGCGGATGCCTTCCCAAGTGAAGTATGGAGAGGTTCTCGGTACTTTCAAGAAAAAATGAAAGCCTGATCGTAGAATACCGACCAGGCTTGATCTATAGATAGCTTCATTCAATGCGTTAGGATGATATTTTAATTTTGTTTGATAGGGAGCGTCGGTGAATTTCAATTTCCATTAATCGAATAAAGTCTGTGCCAAGTTTTAATTGCTGGGCTTTGAGATAAGATTCGATCAATAAATCATCGGATAGTTTTTTCATATTAGTTAGCCAACCGGCTATTCACCTCCATCAGAATTTTTTGGAATATTTATGAATAAAAACCATATACTAGATAGTTTTGGTGTCTACACGTTAACTTTACCAAATATATAGGAGTGGAACAATCGTTCTGTTATCCACAAGGGTTGGTGGATAAGTTGTGGTTAATTTGTTTATAATTGTAAAAATTTGAATGAAGCCGCTGTGTAATTTGTGTATAACTTTATCCACAACAATGGGAATAAAAGGATTTTGTCGAAAAGTATTATAGTTTAAGCAGTTCTCGACAAAATTGTGAAAGCTTACTTTGAAAGAACAGAGAAAATTAGGTATGATGTAATACGGTGAATTCTATGAAACAAGTAAGAGGTGTAGAGAAAAATGCTTAAGCTGTTTTTACCAAGTGAACATGTGAAAAGTATCTTTGAGATTTCCCCTCAAAGTTTAATCGATAAAGGAATAAAAGGCATTATCACAGATTTAGATAATACATTGGTTGAATGGGATCGACCATCCGCTACACCGAAATTAATCGAATGGTTTAATGACATGCAGGCACATGGCATTTTAGTTACCATTGTTTCAAATAATAATGAAAAGAGGGTCAGGGCATTCTCGGACCCGCTTAAGATTCCATTCATCTATCGTGCTAGAAAGCCGATGGGGAAAGCCTTCAAAAAGGCCATAGCTAATATGGGCATTAAGAAAGAAGAAGCTGTTGTCATCGGCGACCAGCTGTTGACGGATGTTCTAGGCGGGAATAGAAGCGGCTTCTATACAATCTTAGTTGTCCCTGTAGCGCAATCGGATGGTTTCTTCACAAAATTTAACCGCCAAGTGGAAAGACGGATTCTTTCAAGATTCGAGAAAAACGGAATGATTCAATGGGAGGACAGAAAGTGACAGGACATGAACATATATCATGCATAGGCTGCGGCATTCAAATTCAAACAGAAAATCCGAAAGGGATGGGCTATGCCCCTAAATCAGCGTTAGAGAAGGAACAAATTATTTGCCAGCGCTGCTTCCGTTTGAAGAATTATAATGAAGTGCAAGATATTTCATTAACAGATGATGATTTCTTGAAGATTCTTCATGAAATCGGCCAAAATGATGCGCTTATTGTAAAAATTGTGGATATTTTTGATTTCAACGGCAGCTGGCTTCCGGGCTTGCATCGCTTTGTGGGCAATAACCCAGTTCTGCTGATCGGCAATAAGGTGGACTTGCTTCCTAAATCGGTGAAACCGAACAAGCTGATTCAATGGATGAAGTACAGTGCGAAGGAACTTGGCTTAAAGCCAATCGATGTCATGTTGGTGAGTTCCGCTAAGGGCTCGCGCATAACAGAAGCAGTTGAAGCGATTGAGCAATACCGTAAAGGGAAAGATGTATATGTGGTAGGCTGTACAAATGTCGGCAAGTCCACATTCATCAATCGTATAATAAAAGAAGTGAGTGGAGAAGGAAATGTGATCACTACTTCTCATTTCCCGGGTACGACACTGGACATCATCGAGATACCTTTAGATGACGGACATGCCTTGATGGATACACCGGGTATCATCAATCATCATCAAATGGCTCATTATGTCGATGGCAAAGACCTGAAAGTCATTACGCCTAAAAAGGAAATCAAGCCTAAGGTGTATCAGTTGAATGAAAACCAGACGCTATTCTTTGGCGGTTTAGCCAGATTCGATTATTTATCCGGCGGAAGAAGAGCATTCACTTGCTATGTGTCGAATGAATTGGACATTCATCGCACAAAGCTGGAGAAAGCCGATGATCTCTACCTTACACACGCCGGCGGGCTGCTTTCGCCAAGCTTAGATCGGGTAGATGGAGAAGCGCCTGAACTTGTCCCTCATCATTTCTCATTAAAAGAAGGGAAGATGGATATCGTTTTCTCTGGACTAGGTTGGGTTACCGTCAACGAACCGGGTGCAAAGGTCGTCGCCCATGTACCGAAAGGCGTTTCGGTGATGGTTCGTAAATCACTGATTTAAACACTCGTCCTGCAACAATAAATAAAGAGATAAGTGGGTGGGGAAGTTGAAACAACTATATGGGGTGATTGGAGATCCGATTGCGCACTCCATGTCGCCGGATATGCACAACGATGCTTTTGCCGACCAAGGCTTGGATGCATCTTATCATGCTTTTCACGTATTGTCTGAGCATCTGGAAGAAGCCGTTAAAGGAATGAAAGCTTTAGGAATAAAAGGCTTTAACGTTACCGTGCCGCATAAGACAGCAATCATGCCTTTTCTCGACCAAGTGGATCCGTTGGCCAAAGCAATTGGCGCGGTCAATACAGTGAAATATCAAGACGGGAAATACATCGGCTATAATACGGATGGTCCGGGCTATGTCGCCGGCTTGAAAGCAGAACTGCCGGGCGATTTAACGAAGTGTAAGACATTAGTCATTGGAGCCGGCGGGGCTGCAAGAGGAATTTACTATTCGTTAGTAAAAGAAGGCGTGTGTGAAATCGATATCGCGAATCGCACAGTAGCTAAAGCGCAGCGGATCATTGAAGAGAACCCTTATGGCGCCGTGTCGAAGAGCTTATCCATTCAGGACGCGGAAGCGGGCTTGCGGGATTATGATCTCATTATTAATACGACATTGATCGGCATGCAACCCCATGTGGATGAAATGCCGGTCCGACTCGACCATTTACGGCCGGATACGTTTGTCAGTGACATTATTTATAATCCTTTGGAAACGAAATTGTTAACAGAAGCAAAGAAGAAAGGCGCTTCTATACAGAATGGTTTGCCAATGTTTATACATCAAGGAGCTTTGGCTTTCCATATTTGGACTGGAATACAGCCCGATACGGGAAGAATGAAAGCAATCGTTTTAAGAAAATTAGGAGGTTAACCATGTTAACAGGAAAGCAAAAAAGATTTTTACGCTCTAAAGCGCATCATTTAACACCAATTTTTCAGGTAGGAAAAGGTGGCGTAAATGATAATATGATTAGACAAATCGAAGAGGCGCTGGAAGCTAGGGAATTATTGAAAGTGAGCATTTTGCAAAATTGCGATGTGGACAAAGCTACAGTGGCGCAAGAGCTTGCGGAGGGTACAAAAGCAGAACTTGTGCAACTAATCGGGCTTACGGTGGTATTATATAAAGAATCGAAAGAAAATAAGCAATTAGAGCTGCCTGTAAGCAAATGAAAAGAGTAGGCATTTTAGGCGGGACATTCGATCCACCGCATGTTGGACATTTAATCGTAGCTAATGAAGTATTGTCGGCGTTGCAATTGGATGAAGTTCGGTTTATGCCTAATCACACCCCCCCTCATAAGGCTAAGTCGGAAGGTGTTACAAATTGTGAACGGGTAGAGATGTTAAGGCTGTCTATCGATAGCCACCCGCAGTTTAAGTTAGAGCTTATTGAATTGGAATCACCTGAAACTTCATATACGTTTTACACGATGCAAAGACTAAAAGAAAAAGAACCTGATACAGAATTTTATTTTATCATCGGTGCTGATATGATTGAATATCTGCCAAAGTGGCATCGTATCGATGAGCTGATTGAATTGGTGCAGTTTGTAGGGGTGCAGAGGCCGCCTTACACAACAAACACTCCTTATCCGGTTGAATTGATCGACGCGCCACTGGTGTATATATCATCATCAGTGATCCGGGATAAAGTGAAACATGGCGTTTCTATTAAATACTTAGTTGCGCCATCTGTAGAGGAGTATATCGAGGAGAACTCTCTATATGAAACGTGAACAAGCATTATCCATAGTAAAAGAACAACTGACGGAAAAACGTTATGTGCATACAATAGGAGTAGCGGATACTGCAGTCTTATTAGCGGAGAAATACGGCGCCGATGTGCGGAAGGCGGAGCTTGCAGGCATATTCCATGATTACGCTAAGTTTCGTCCGAAAGAAGAGATGAAACGCATTATTGTCGAACAACAGATGCCTAAAGAATTATTATCTTTCCATCATGAATTATGGCATGCTCCCGTAGGCGCTTATTTGGTCCGAACAGAAGCGGGAATAGAAGATGAAGAGGTTTTATCGGCCATTATGTATCATACGACAGGACGGGCAAATATGACACAGCTTGAGAAGATTGTTTTTCTTGCTGATTATATCGAGCCCGGAAGGAAATTCCCGGGTGTGGATGAAGTACGCAAAATTGCGGAACAGGATTTAGATGCGGCTGTGGTGGCGGCGCTGCGAAATACGGTCGCTTTCTTGATGTCGAAGAACGCTACTGTTTATCCTGATACGTTCCATGCCTATAATGATCTCGTGCAGAAAAAGAAATTGGAGGAATAGGTTTGTTAAACGAAAAAGAATTGTTACTTACTGTGGCGAAAGCCGCTGATGATAAAAGAGCAGAAGATATTATGGTGTTAGATATGCAAGGCATTTCAACTGTAGCGGATTATTTTTTGATTTGCCATGGCAATTCGGATAAGCAAGTGCAAGCCATCGCGCGTGAAATGAAAGAGAAAGCCGCTGAAAAAGGCATCGATATCAAGCGCATGGAAGGTTTGGACGAAGCGAAATGGGTACTTGTTGACTTGGGTGATATTGTGGCGCATGTATTCCACCGTGACGAGAGAAGCTATTATAATCTTGAACGTTTATGGGGAGATGCTCCGTTATTCCCGATTGAAGCAGAGTTGCAGCAATGAGTTACGAGAGATTCGCATTCGTCTATGATGCTCTGATGCAAGAAGTACCCTATGACAAATGGATTGACCGTTTTATCGAGAAGATGGAGGCGTATGGAGTCCAAGGCAAGCAAGTTTTGGATGTCGCATGCGGCACCGGCGAATTCTCGGTTCGTCTAGCGGCGAAGGGTTACCTGGTAACCGGCGTTGATTTGTCGGAAGATATGTTGGCCATCGCACGCGGCAAAGCGGAAGCATCCCGTGTGAATATTCCTTTCTTCCATCAGAATATGATGGAACTCGATATGGGGCAAGCGTATGATAGCGTTGTGATCTTTTGTGATTCACTGAATTATTTAGAGGATGAAGAAGGTGTGCGAGCTACCTTCAAGCAAGTGTACGATCATTTGAAACCGGGCGGTCTGTTTATGTTCGATGTTCATTCTGTTTATAAGATGGAGCACATTTTTGCGAATGCAACGTTTGCGGATGCAGGAGAAGATGTTTCGTATATTTGGAATTCATTTGAAGGTGAAGAGCCTTATAGCGTGGAGCATGAACTTACTTTCTTTGTGAGAGATGAGGAAATGGGGCTTTACGAACGCTTTGAAGAAGACCATTATCAGCGCACATACCCTATTGAACAGTTGCAGCAATGGGTGGCGCAAGCCGGGTTCGATGTGAAAGAAGTGATAGCGGACCTTGAGAATGAAGCACCCGTTGAACAAAGCGAACGCATTATGTTTGTTGCGGTCAAAAGATAAAGGAAAGGGGACGAACCCTTTCCTTTTTTATATGGCTCTGTTATATCCCACTGTTGATATTCGCAAAAATGACTGCGCTTTCCGCAGGCGTCTCCGTCATTTTCGCTTTGCTTTTATTTAGCTCAAAATCAACATTGGAAACAGCCTTTATTTCAAGGCTGTTTTCAAAAGCTTGTTGTTTTTAAATAAGTTCGGTGAATACAAACAATTACTGGCAAGTTGGTTGATTGGAACGGAAAGCGAGCATCCTGAAGCGGAATTCCATCTATACGTATTACTTGTTCATAGGCAACCAAATTGGCGAAAGCAGTCTATTTTAAACTTCATATTTTAGTGTAAGTGCAGCCCACAATGTAATGTTTCTATAAAAGTGATGGAATCTTACGTGAAATAATCCCCTTCTCTTTGTGAGTTATTTAAGAAATATATTAGTGAAAAATGTGCGGTATATATGAAAAATGTGTGAAAGCATTTGAAGAAATTTGAATCCTTTCCTTATACTGATATAATTAAATCGGTTAATGGATAAGTGTTTTAAATATGATTTATTAGGTATTAATCATCATTTAACATTTTTCTAGAATAATAGAAAAGCCGCTTGGTCATATATGCATAATTAAGCGCAATATAGAATAGAGAGGGAGAGTTCTTATGACTTATCAACCAAAATCATATAAGAAACTTATGGCGATGACCGCAACAGCTACATTAGTAGCTGGCGCTGTTGCTCCACTAGCATCTGCAGCGTCTTTCACTGACGTCGCTCCAAAATATAAAGAAGCAGTTGATTTCGTTGTATCAAAAGGTGTCAAAGGTTTCTCTGAAACACAATTCGGTGTAAACGAAAACATCACACGTGCTGACGCAGCTGTAATGCTTGCCAAAGTTCTAGGGCTTGATACAGAAAATGCTCCAGCTTCTGGCTTCACAGACGTACCGGCTCGTGCTGCAAAAGAAGTAAATGCTCTTAAAGCAGCCGGTATCACTTCTGGTAAAACGGCAACTCAATTCGGTGCACACGATCTAATCACTCGTGGCGAATTAGCGGTATGGATTCAAAGAGGTTTTGATTTAATCGGGGAAAATGAAGTGCCATTTACGGATGTTGCAAAGCAATATAAAGAAGCGGTTGCTGCACTTGTAGATAATGGTGTTACAAATGGTATTTCTGAAACACAGTTCGGTACGTATCAAAATGCGAAGCGTGGAGATTATGCGATTCTTTTATTGAGCGCATTTGAAGCTTCGAATAACAGTAAAGCTCCTGCATACGAAGTAAAATCAAATGAAATCGAATTGACAAGCACAGACAGCTCTGTATTCAACAATTTATTTGATGGAACTGTATTAGACTTTGGTTCAACAGATGTAACAGTTACAGATGTTGACTTTGTATCTGATAATGAAGATCTTATCGTTGATACCGATTCTATTAAAGAAGGAACAGTTGCTATTAATACTAAATATAATGGTAATACTGCTATTTATGTAGATACGGTAACTGTAAATGTAGATGGTACAGATGAAACATTTGAATTAGATTTAAATGATTTACAGGTAAATGTCACCTTAAAGGCGCAAGATTCAACATATAATACAATCGCAAAAGTCGAACATATGGACGATTATGTTTCCGTTACGACACAATTCCATAATTCACTTGATCAGGAAGTGGACGGATTCGAAGTTGCTTTATTAGATAAAGATGGTAACGTTATTGCTAAAAACACAGCTACCCAAAGAGGGCTGAATCATGCTAACAATGCAAGAAAAAATAATTCCGCATTGGGTACAACGCTCTTTGAAACAGGATATAACCATGTTCAAGAAAGCTGGAATGAAGTTCGTGCAGACCGTGAAGATTTAGCAAAAGCAGTAAAAGTTCGAGTAACATTTACTGCTAACGGCGCTTCATACACGACTTCCCAAGTATATCGTCAAGCTCCTGCATACGAAGTAAAATCAAACGAAATCGAATTGACAAGCACAGACGAAACTGCATTGAACACATTATTTGATGGAACAGTATTAGACTTTGGTTCAACAGATGTAACAGTTACAGATGTTGACTTTGTATCTGATAATGAAGATCTTATCGCTGATAACGATGCAGTTAAAGCAGGTACAGTTGCTATCAATCCTAAATATAATGGCCAAACGTCTATTTATGTGGATACGGTAACAGTAAAAGTAAAAAATACAACTGGAGCATTTGTATTGGATTTAAATGATCTAAAGGTAGATGTATCCGTAAAAGCGCAGGATTCAAAATATAATAAAGTAACAAACGTTGAAAAGGTGGTCGATTATATTTCCATTACGACACAATTCCAGAATTCATTTGATAAAACAATAGATGGATTTGAAGTTGCTTTATTAGATAAAGACGGTAACATAATTGCTAAAAATACAGCTACCAAAAGGGGTCTACTTGTTGCTAACACTGCAAGAATAACAAATTACGTATTGGGTACAACGTTATTTGAAACAGGTTATAATCATGTTCAAGAAAGCTGGAATGAAAATCGTGCAGACCGCGAAGAATTAGCAAAAGCAGTAAAAGTTCAAGTAACATTTACTGCTGATGGTGCTTCATACACAACTACTGCAGAAGTGAAATAATTATAAACAGTGTAGTAATTTAAATTCTTTCATTTTGATAATAGAAAGATCTGAAGAGCTCTATGGAGAAATTTCTCTATAGAGCTCTTTTCAATTCTTGGAAGTAAGTAATAATGTTAAAAATAAGCACATCTTTTCAAGATGTATGACAAATGTTCATCTGGCATGTAGCTGTTTCTTTGTTGCCTACGAACAAGTAGTGCGTATAGACGGAATTCCGCTTCAGGATGCTCGCTTTCGGCGAGGCAGGCGGTGAGGCTTTTCGATGCATAGCGCCTGTTTCGAATTTCTATTTTCATTTTCGAACCGTAGAAAAATCAGATTCTCGAATTGATGCCTTTTGATCATACAGCCATTGTAATAGTACATTAAGTTTGAAAGTCGCCTCATAATTTTGTTTTTCTCATGGATAAAATGCTATTCCCCATGATATTCGTAGAGTTTTATCCAATAGCGTAGAAGGATCAATCTGCGCCTGATTAGCGATTATTCGATGTCCTTTATTGCCGTTTAGATAGGCTAGAACGGTTTGTCTTTTTAACTCTCCTGTAATTCTTGTCATAAAAATACCCAATCTTTAAATATGTGTCCAAAGATTGGGGTGGAGTTCACGCGCTGCTGCGGGGGCTCGCCTGGCCTGTTTTCTCACAGGAGTCTCCGTCATTTTCATTTTGCCTTTATTTAGCTCAAAATCAATATTGAAATTTAACAAATCCTTTTATATAAAAATTTTTCAAAGTAGCAGGAATGATTCGGAGGATGTCGAAATTTTAATAAGGCTGTTGAAATTGCTGCTCGATTTTTGTTATTTCTTCTTTAAACTTCTGATGTGTCGCCTCGAATAAATGGTCGAATATATTACCTAATTCCGCTTCAAGAACCTTTATGCCTTCCCCGGTAATACCTCCTTTTACACACACTTTTTCCTGTAAGGAAGGTAAGGAATAGTGACCGCTTTTTAATAAATCCCCAAAGCCTATAAGCATTTTTTCCGTTAATAGGGTGGCTGTTTTTTCATCTATGCCCGTTTTGGCTGTAGCGCTGTCGATGAAGGCTTGTGCCAGGTAGCTGAAGAATGCGGGGCCGCAGCTTACAATATCGGAAGCTACCCGTGTGATATCATTGTTGATTTCAATTCCCTCGGATATATTTTGGGCAAGTGCCCGGATATATCGCTTCCAATCTTCGCTGCAAGCATTTCCGAATGAGAGCAATGAAACGCCTGACAATACTTTATTCGTAATGCTGGGAATAAACCGGGCGGTGCTGCAGGATAAGACGCTTTCCATCTGTTGGGTGCTGATGGGGCTAGTGATGGACACAACACATTTATCTTTTGTGAGAGTTTTTCCTATTTCTGTAAAAAGAGGATGCATATCACCAGGTTTTACACACACGAAAATGATGTGGCAATCTTGTGCGAGTTGAAGGATGCTTTCACCGACTTCGATGTCGGGATATTGTTTTTGTAAGGCGATTGCTTTATCTTTGGTGCGATTATACACCTTCAGATGCGATGGTTTAATTGTATGTGATTGCAGTAAGGCATCCGCAAGAATGGACCCCATATTCCCCGTTCCGATGATTCCTACTATCATGTATTCCCACTCCCTTCCGCACTTACTTCATAAAACAATATGAGCCGCAAACTGAAATTATGCGAAATAATCATGTAACGAAGGATGTGAATCATGTGAAAGTGAATGTAGAAAAGAAAACCTTGGCTCTGATCGGCATAGCGGTTGCTCTGGTAGTGGGGCTTGCGGTGATGTTTTTTCCTGAAAAGAATCAAGAGGAACTGATAACGGCAGACCGGCTATTAGAAGAGAAAGAAGCCGAGGCGGAGCCTGAAGAAGAAACGATTGAACAGGAAGAACCGATAAAGAAAGTGGATGTAAAGGGGGCTATCAATCGACCGGGGGTATATATTGCCGCAGCGGATGACCGGGTGCTGGATGTAATAGGAAAGGCGGGCGGCTTTACGGCGCAAGCGGACAAGAATGCCGTCAATTTGGCTCAGCGTGTGGAGGACCAAATGATGGTCTATGTACCGGCTGTAGGAGAACAAGTGAATCTGCCGACTGTTCCAGCTGCTGCAGGCGCAAGTGCTGCATCCGGGCAAACGGGAGGAAAGGTTAATATCAATTCGGCAACTGAAGATGAGTTGCAAACCATATCAGGCATCGGCCCTGCGAAAGCTCAAGCAATTATTCAATACCGAACAGAGAAAGGAGCTTTTTCCAGCATCGATGAACTGAAAGAAATCAGTGGAATCGGTGAGAAAACATTTGAAAAATTAAAGGATCAAGTGACCATCTAATGTGACACGGCTATTCATTTCACCACAAACATTGTAGAATAATTGGTGACTAACATATTTAAAAAAGAGGGGATTTATATGCATCGAATTAGTTGGCATCAATATTTCATGGCTCAAAGCCATCTGTTAGCGTTAAGAAGCACGTGTACGCGCTTGACGGTGGGCGCTACGATTGTACGTGACAAACGGATTATAGCCGGCGGATATAACGGTTCCATCGCAGGAGGCGACCATTGTATCGACAAAGGGTGCTATGTGATTGACAACCATTGTATAAGAACTATCCATGCGGAAATGAATGCATTGCTCCAGTGTGCGAAATTTGGGGTGCCGACAGGCGGCGCGGAAATTTATGTGACACATTTTCCTTGTTTGCAATGCTGTAAATCCATTATCCAAGCCGGGATTAAGGCTGTTTATTATGCTGAGGATTATAAGAACCATCCTTATGCGATTGAGCTTTTTGAACAAGCGGGCGTCCGGGTGGAACATGTGCCTTTTACCGAATCGGCTTTGGATTTGAAATTGCCGGAGAAAAAAGATTTCATTGAAGAGATGTTCGAACAGCTCCAAATCGCGAAAGTGGATGAACAAAAAATGTGTGAGTTAAAAGAACAAGCAAAAAAACTCTTTCAATAAGAGAGGTGAATGTTTGTGGCCTTATTGCTGGCCGTGGCAGCTGTTTTAGGTGTTTCTTCGGCCTTCTATTCTTGGAAAGTCCTTTTCCTGAGCATCCCCTTTATTTTCTTCCTCTTTTTATATGCTTCTTCTAGAAGAGTGGTGGTGTATATGTGTGCTGCAATGGCGTTTTTTTTCCTTGTTGCACACTGCCACGCTTATTTCAAACAACCAGCTCTTTCAACGTCCGGCACGGCGTTTGTTGTCAGATTCACTGACATTCCTGATGTGGACGGCTCCTCGCTTCAAGCTATTGTTTCTACCCCTTCTAAAGAGAAGCTATTGCTCCGTTATACATTTAAAGAAGAACATGAAAAAAATACGGCTCTTTCCCGCTTCCGTTTAGGCTTGACATGTGCTGTAGTCGGCAATTTGCAAGTAGCTGAATCGAACCGCAATGAAAATGCCTTCAATTATCGCGAATATTTGCGCGGCCAGAATATCCATTACATATTAAAGGCGGAAAGCAATCCGCTGTCAGCTTGCCGATCTATGAAGCAAAGTCTGCCGGAGAAAATCAAAAGTATACGGATGTGGGGGATGGAGCATATAGATAGATACTTTCCACCTCAAGCGAAGGGGTTTGCTGCGGCATTATTATTCGGTGAGAGTGATGGCATCGCCGAAGAGTTGTACAATGCATATAAAACGTTATCCCTTGTCCATATATTGGCGATTTCAGGTATGCATGTGGCGGTTATCACAGCTTCGTGCTTTTATCTTCTATTGCGGGCCGGCATAACGAGAGAATCCACTTCTGTCATTCTCATCATTCTGCTTCCTGTTTATAGCATTTTGGCGGGAGGGGCTCCGTCTGTCGTCCGGGCATGCGTAATGATGATGGCATTTCTTCTATTGTCGCTGTGGAAAATTAAAATATCTCCTGTTTCTTTGTTGAGCGGCATCCTTCTCCTTCTCTTACTTATTAACCCATTTTATTTGCAACAAGTTGGCTTCCAGCTATCTTTCTTTATAACATTCGCTTTATTGATGAGCGCTGTTATATTGCAAACCATCAAGCGTGGAAAGGTTCTGCAATCCTTCGTTGTCACTTTGATTTGCCAAATATGCTCCATGCCGATTATATTGTTTTATTTTTACGAGTTTTCCTTATGGGGATTTTTATTGAATATTCTCTATATCCCGCTGTATACAGTTATTCTATTGCCAGCTACTGTCGTGGCATTTGCTGCCTCGATTGTTCATGCGCCATTCGCTCCGTTGTTTTTTGCATTATTGGAGCGGCTCTTTGGTATCAGCAATAAAATAGCGTTATTGCTGGCGGATCTCCCATATGCCTCGCTTTCTTTCGGAAAGCCGTCCTTCCTTTTTATTTTATTCGTGGCTGTATTGATTCTGACGCTGTTTTATTTTTGGGAGCAGAAAAATAAGAAACCGCTGCTTCTATGTATGAGTGCGATATGTGCCGGCTTATTTTTGTTTTATCATCAAGGGAAACTTTCTCCGGTCGGTGAAGTAGTTTTTATTGATGTCGGGCAAGGTGATAGCGTACTGATTAAGCGACCTTTTGGGAAAGGTGTATATTTGATCGATACGGGCGGTATATTATCATTCGGACAAGAAGAATGGCAGCAGAGAAGAAGAACGTTTGAACCTGGAGAAGATATAGTCGTTCCTTTTTTGAAAAGTAAAGGTATTCATCGTATCGATAAGTTAATTCTGACGCATGATGATCAAGACCATATCGGCGGGGCTGCGGCTGTCATGGAGATGCTTGATGTAAAGGAACTTATCATGCCTCAAGCATTGAAGGACGATTTTATGGATTCATCTGTATGGGCGAGCGCTGTTGAAGAACAGTGCGCTGTCACTTTCGTAAAAGGAGGAGAGGGATGGCGGATAGGGCAGGATCAATTCAAAATATTGCATCCAGTGAAGTATACAGAGAGCTCCAATGAAAGCTCGCTTGTGCTGCTAGCCACTATCAATGGTATGGATTGGCTATTTACAGGAGATTTAGGCGCAGAAGGAGAAAGCGAATTGCTTGGAAGGCATCCTGGGCTTACCGCAGACATTATTAAAGTCGGGCACCATGGCAGCAAGCATTCAAGTTCGCCGCAGCTCTTGGATCAGCTTGATGCCAAGCTTGCTATTATTTCAGCGGGCAAGAATAACCGCTATGGCCATCCGCATCCGGAAGTGCTGGAAGCATTCCGCAATCGAGGCATACAGGTGTTGCGGACAGATGAGCAAGGATCGATCCGCTATCGCTATCTGGGAGGAATGAGCAAGTTCTCTGCAACATTGCCTTGAAGCAAAAAAACGACCTCCATCGCAAAATGGAAGGTCTATGTAATGCTATTAGCCTGCTAGGAACTGGATGACTGTAGCGATGATGAACATGGTTGCGAAAAAACCGAACGAAACAATAAATCCTACTGCCGACTCTGTGGCATCATTGGTTTTTGCTTGTACGTCCTGTTCAAAAGTATTCATTTCAATCCCTCCTTCTTTATTCTTAAATAGTATAAGCGATAGCTATAGAAAAATCTATAAAATGATACATTATTTCCCATATAGTGAGGCGCTTGAAAATATAGGCGGGGAATTGTAAGGATACAGGGCGGTTGAATGGCTAAAAACGATGGAACCAAAATGCCCATGAAAACATATAGTAACTTATGGATTATGCACCTTTCATATACCAAGTGCCATTAAGTCTGCCGTTATGCGGTGGCAAACTCTTACACAAATACTTTAAGTCCCGCTGGCAAAGATAAATAGTACACCGACGTTACTAGTGATGGTTTTTGGTATACCGCAGAATAAGTAAGTTATCCCGGGGCTTTGCTTTCTGCGTTTATATAGATTGGGGGTCATCTTCTAAAACAGGCTATGATGGCCCCTTTATGTTATTTGGTGTTCCTTTTTTTACTCTTATCCAAAAGGGAAGTTATTATTCCTACTTGATAAATAAAACAATCATCGCTACCATTATGATAATACAAGCAAATGAGGCGATTAGTTTGGCATTGGAAGTATGGAAACAGATGAAGAAGAAGCAATTCGCTCCTTTATATTTATTATATGGGCCTGAACCATTTATCATAAAGAAGACCATTTCGACGTTATTGGAGAATGCGCTGGAAGAAAGCGAAATTGAATTTAATGTGACGAATTTCGATTTAGAAGAGACACCCGTCCATGCAGCGCTGGAAGAAGCGGAGACGTTCCCGTTCATGGGAGAAAGAAAGGTAGTCATTTTACATAATCCGTATTTCCTGACAGCGGAGAAGGTGAAGGAGAAAGTAGAGCACAATGTTCAAGTGTTGCTTGATTATTTAGAGAACCCTTCCCCTTTTTCTATTGTGGTAATTGCTGCACCATACGAGAAGCTTGACGAGCGTAAAAAAGTCACAAAGCAGTTGAAAAAGCACGCAACAGTAGTTGAAGCAAATAAGCTCAAAGACCAAGAACTCTCTAAATGGATTGAAGCGCAGGCAGCAGCGCATGGCGTGAAAATCGAAAGAGGAGCCATCCAGGCATTAATGGAAACGGCAGGGCAAAACTTATTATTGCTGGCGAATGAAATTGAAAAGATGGCGCTGTATGTGTGGGATGAAAAAGTCATCACTGTCCAAATAGTGAATGATCTTGCATCCAAATCATTGGAGCAGAATATTTTTACGTTGATCGATTTTATTATGAACCGCAGGACGGGACAAGCCATTCAATTATTGCAGTCATTGCTGCGTCAAAATGAAGAACCGATTAAAGTGCTTGCTTTGATGGCTTCACAAGTGCGCATCATGTATGTTTCGAAAGGGCTGGCGAAAAACGGCTACGGGCAGCAAAAGATAGCGTCCCATTTGAAGATACATCCGTTCCGGGTAAAGCTGGCGCTCGAAAAAGCTCGCTACTTTCAGGAAAAGGAATTGATGGCATTCTTGAATAATATCGCGGAAGCCGATTATAAGATGAAGACAGGCCAGATGGATAAAACATTATTGCTGGAATTAGTCATCCTGCAAAGTGGCGGACAGGCGAATCAGCAATAAAGGAAACATAAGTGGTTATTTGCCGGTCAGGGAAAAACAAGAGGCTGCCCAAACGATTTTTGCGTTTGGGCAGCCTCTTGCGGCATTTTGACAAAAAAAACGATCCAAAGGATCGTTTTAATTATGCGTTAAGACTGTTCAGTCTTTTAGCTAAGCGAGATTTTTTGCGGGCAGCCGCGTTTTTGTGGATAAGTCCTTTAGAAGCAGCTTTGTCCAATTTTCTCACAGCCGCTAAAAGAGCGTCTTTTGAGTTCTCGTCGTTGTTAGCAATTGCAGCTTCAGCGTTTTTTACAGCAGTACGCATTGAAGATTTAGCAGTGATGTTGTTAGCTCTTCTTTGTTCAGCTGTTTTTACACGTTTAATCGCAGATTTAATGTTAGGCATTCCGGTGTCACCTCCTATATTAGGAATCGAGATCTATATTAAAATAAACTCGACTTTTGAATTTCTTAGTTTAAGCAACAAAAATCATTCTATCAGACTGTCATTTATATTGCAATACTAATATGCATTGTACACCATTTTATTGCTTGCTGTAAAAGAATTTTTCTAAATAAACCATATTTTATTTGTTCGTCGGAATAAAAGACCGAATTTAACGGGAAAATAAAACAACTTTTGTTTGGGAGGAATGGTTGTATGGATATGAGGATTGACTATGGAAAATATGCGATTCGGACTGATTTGGCCCTTGAAGCCAACGAAATGCTGATTGAAGAGCGGACTGTTGCCGGCGAGAAGAATATTTCGAAGATAGAAGGCGTTATCATTAAAGAAAAAAAAGAGCATGATTTAAAAGTGTCATTGATTGAGATAACTGCCGAAGGAGAGAAGCAGGTAGGCAAGAAAGCAGGGAATTACGTAACAATCGAAGTGCAAGGGATTCGTTCAGGGGATAGCGGTACGCAGCAGCGGGTCGAGGAAGTGTTCGCTAAAGAATTTTCGTACTTTTTGAAAAAACTAAACATCGAAGAGAATGCAAGTGCATTGATTGTTGGTTTGGGCAATTGGAATGTGACCCCGGATGCGCTTGGCCCTTCGGTTGTCGAGAATGTGATTGTGACGCGCCATCTATTTCAATTGGAGCCGGATACGGTGAAGGAGGGCTATCGGCCTGTCAGTGCGATTGCCCCGGGTGTAATGGGCATCACAGGTGTAGAGACAAGCGATCTGATTTCAGGAGTAATCGATAAAACAAATCCTGATTTCGTAATTGCCGTAGATGCACTCGCTGCCAGATCGTTGGAGAGAGTGAATGCGACCATTCAGATTTCCGATACAGGCATCCATCCGGGTTCGGGAGTAGGCAATAAACGCAAGGAATTAAGCCAGGAAACATTAGGGATTCCAGTGATTGCAATCGGTGTTCCCACCGTAGTGGATGCCGCGACAATCACAAGTGATACGATTGATTATATTTTGAAGCATTTTGGTAAAGAATTGAAGGAAGGGAACCGTCCGTCCCGTGCGCTTGCCCCCGCCGGAATGAGCTTCGGAAAGCGGAAGAAACTGACCGATGAAGACCTGCCGGGCGAAGAAGAGAGAAGAACCTTTCTCGGCATCGTCGGTACACTTCCGGAAGAAGAAAAGCGCAAGCTGATTCATGAAGTATTAGCGCCGCTTGGGCACAATTTGATGGTGACTCCCAAAGAAGTGGATATCTTCATGGAAGATATGTCGAATTTATTGGCGAACGGATTAAATGCCGCTCTGCACGATGCGGTCAATCAAGAGAATGCAGGCTACCATACGAAATAATAGAAAGAATATGAAATGAAATTTTGATTGGTGGATGTTTTATTTTCAAGTTCTACCTTCTCTAGCAAAGTCATAAGTATTTACTAGACATGCTTTCGAAAGGGGAAAATGATGAAAAGAAACTACCATTACCACCAATTCCTGATTATAAAAGGTTCTCATATCGTAAAAGCTATTCTAGCAATCGTCGTTCTTTTGCTTTGCGTATTTTCGCTAAGTGGTCTGCTTACTTCTGTGAAGCCTGAATATCGCCCGGCTTCTAAATCGGTGAATGATGCAACAAGCGTTTTTTCGGGAAAAATATTATTTTCTTTATTAACTTTTGAGAATCACTACTTCACAGCTTCGCTTGAAGGGGAAGAGAAGGGTGATTCCCTCGAAGAGAAACTGCTTAAGCTTTCAGCCAATATTTCGCTGGATGATCCCAGAAGTTTATTAGGGAGTGAATTGCCGGGGTTCGCCCAGTTCGATTCGGAAATAATGGTTGCTGGCGAAGGGACGGATTATACGAATATGCCGTATGAGTCAGCCCCGCCCGATGATCATATGGCGGCGAAGAAAGATGCGGCACTGCAAAACGTGGCTGATTTAAATGAGAACGATCAAGACGCGAAGGCACCTGCAAGCGGCAGTTTGACCGCTGGGAAAAAAGTGGCCTTCATTTATCACTCCCATAACTATGAATCATACTTGCCTTATTTGAAAGGTGTCACAGACCCTGATAAAGCGAGCCATTCCCAAATCAATGTCGCCAGAGTCGGCAAGCAGCTCCAAAATAGCTTGGAAGCGCAAGGAATCGGGGCGGTGGCGGATAACACGGATATTATGAAGCGCCTGGTGAGCAAGGGATGGAAGTATCCTAAATCGTATCAGGAATCAAGGCAAGTCGTGCAAACGGCGATGGCGAATAATAAAGACTTGGCGTACATCATCGATATCCACCGCGATTCAAGACGCAAGAAGGACACAACAGCGGCAATCAATGGCCGGGCATATGCGAGACTAGCTTTTATAGTGGGCGGAGACAATGCGCAGTATCAGAAGAATTACGCACTGGCCGATAAGTTGCACCGGGCGCTCCAGAAGAAATATCCGGGTCTTTCGCGAGGTGTCTTCAAGCAAGGCGGCAAAGGGAAAAACGGTATATACAATCAAGATTTATCCGACCAAGCCATGCTGATTGAAGCGGGCGGCGTGGATAACAATTTTGAAGAGCTTAAGGCTTCCATGGATGCCTTCGCCGATGTATTCAGCGAGTATTATATGTCTCTTAACGAAGCAGAGAAGGTGAATGCAGCACCGGCTAAATAATGAATATAAAGAGGATGATTATATGATTCGCTTTTCATTGAAATGTCTATTGGTTCTTATCGTATTCTTTGTGGGGGTTCTATTAGGGATGCAAAAAGCCAGTACAGGGATAGTGAATATGCGGGGATATGATGACCCTTCTCTATATAGTGCGGTTTCAATCGAAGAAAACAACGGAGAGATCGATGCTTCCATCTTGGGAAAAGAAATGGGAACCTACGATCTGCAAGAGAAAAAGGAGAAGCTGGAAGAATTAAAGGCCTTTAACGCTTTTTCCGGCATGGGGAAGAAAATCGCAGAAAGCGCCAAGCATTTTTTGAATAAGATGTTTGATTTGATTGTGCCCGAATAGCATGGATGAATTGGAATACTGAAAGATATAGAGTGAATCTTTGATAGGCTGAGTCGCCTATCATTAGATGGCTGATCGGATTGTTGCAGGCGCTAGGACTCCCGCTTACACATCTGCATTTTCATTGTTGTGCTGAAGCGGGGGCTAGTGCCTGTTGAACGGGATAAACCACTGATAGGAAGGCTGTGCCAAGACGCAAAATCATGCGTGCTTTGCATGGCTTCTTTATTTGTTTTATAATGGGGCGGTTTTTCGTATAAATATTGAATGTTGCTTTTTCCCTTGCTATAATGAAAAATAGTGTATTTGTGTCGACTTACAGGAGTGGATTAAATGAATAGAGAAGATAAATTAAAACGACAATCGAAAATCCGTAACTTTTCCATTATCGCGCATATCGATCATGGGAAATCTACGTTGGCTGACCGTATTCTAGAGAAGACGAATGCGCTTGCCCAGCGTGAAATGAAAGCTCAATTGCTTGATTCTATGGACTTGGAACGTGAGCGTGGAATAACTATTAAATTGAATGCTGTTCAGTTGAAATACAAAGCTTCCGACGGGGAAGAGTATATATTCCATTTAATAGATACCCCGGGGCATGTCGACTTCACATACGAAGTATCCCGCAGTTTGGCCGCATGTGAAGGAGCTGTCCTTGTCGTGGATGCTGCGCAGGGAATTGAAGCTCAAACGCTGGCAAACGTGTATTTGGCGTTAGATAACGATTTGGAAATTCTCCCGGTTATTAATAAAATAGACTTGCCGAGCGCCGATCCGGAACGTGTTCGGAATGAAATTGAAGAAGTAATCGGTTTGGATGCTTCTGAAGCGGTCCTCGCTTCAGCGAAAGCGGGAATTGGCATTGAAGATATCCTTGAGCAAGTTGTGATGCAAGTTCCGCCGCCGGAAGGAGACCCTGAAGCTCCTTTGAAAGCTTTGATCTTCGACTCTTTATATGATGCATACCGCGGTGTTGTGGCATATATCCGTGTAGTGGACGGAAGCATCAAGCCGGGGGATAAAATCAAAATGATGGCTACAGGCAAAGAATTCGAAGTAACGGAGGTTGGCGTATTCACGCCTAAATCAACCTTAGTGGATGAATTGAATGTCGGCGATGTCGGATTCCTGACAGCCGCGATCAAAAATGTCGGCGATACACGTGTCGGCGATACTATTACGAACGCAAAGAATGGCGCCACAGAGCCGCTGCCGGGTTACCGTACGCTGAATCCGATGGTATATTGCGGCTTATATCCAATCGATTCCGCCCGCTTTAACGATTTGCGCGAGGCGTTAGAGAAGCTGCAATTAAATGACTCGGCGCTCCAATTCGAACCGGAGACATCCCAAGCCTTAGGATTTGGTTTCCGTTGCGGATTCCTTGGGCTGCTTCATATGGAAATCATACAGGAACGTATCGAACGTGAATTCAAAATCGATCTTATTACAACAGCGCCAAGCGTTATCTACCATGTGCAAATGACAGATGGTTCTGTTGTGACAGTGGATAATCCTTCGAATATGCCTGATCCTCAAAAAATTGAAAACGTGGAAGAGCCTTACGTAAAAGCGACAATGATGGCTCCGAAAGAATTCGTAGGCGCGATTATGGAAATCTGCCAAGAAAAACGCGGCGATTTCATCGACATGCAATACTTGGATGAAACGCGTGTCAGCATTATCTATGAAATCCCGCTGTCTGAAATCGTATACGATTTCTTCGACCAATTGAAATCAAGTACGAGAGGCTATGCTTCATTTGACTATGAATTAATCGGCTACAAGCCGTCCAAGCTTGTGAAGATGGATATTCTTCTTAATGGAGAGACGGTCGATGCGCTTAGCTTCATCGTTCACCGCGATTTCGCTTATGAGCGCGGAAAGGTGATTGTTGAGAAATTAAAGGATTTAATTCCAAGGCAACAATTCGAAGTGCCGATCCAAGCGGCTGTCGGCCAGAAAATCATAGCTCGTTCAACAATCAAAGCGATGCGCAAGAACGTTCTTGCGAAATGTTACGGCGGTGACATCTCGCGTAAACGTAAACTTCTTGAGAAACAAAAAGAAGGTAAGAAACGCATGAAGCAAGTCGGGTCTGTTGAAGTTCCGCAAGAAGCGTTTATGGCTGTATTGAAAATGGACGATACAAACACAAAAAAATAATTGTCTGAAAGGCTAGAGTAGGTTGACCTTCGCTAGCCTTTTTTCTATAAAAAGGAGATGGTCCCATATGATTAAGAGCGCGTATATTCATATCCCGTTTTGTGAGCATATTTGCCATTATTGCGATTTCAATAAGATGTTCTTGAAAGGGCAGCCTGTTGAGCAATACTTGGATATGCTTAAAAAAGAGATGGAGCTGACGCTTGCGCAATATCCAACCGGGCAGTTGTCGACAATATATGTAGGAGGGGGGACCCCTACTTCCCTGAATGAAGTCCAACTACAAACATTGTGTGATGCCATTGAAGAGGTTCTGCCCTTTGACAGAGAAACAGTGGAATACACATTTGAAGCGAATCCAGGTGATTTGTCGCTTGAGAAGATGCACATTTTAAAAAAGGCGGGTGTTAATCGGATCAGCTTCGGTGTGCAATCTTTTAAAGAGGAAATCTTAAAGGCGATCGGCCGTACCCATCGCCCTGGGGATGTATATGATTCTGTGGCGAAAGCAAGGGAAGCGGGATTCGAGAACATCACCATTGATTTAATGTACGGGCTGCCGGGGCAGAGCAAAGAGGATTTCAGGGATTCACTGGAGAAAGCGCTGGAACTCGATTTGCCGCATTATTCAAGTTATTCATTAATTGTTGAGCCCAAGACGGTATTCTATAACTTAATGCAAAAGGACGCTCTTAAGCTTCCGACACAGGACCTGGAAGCGGAAATGTATGAGATGTTGATGGATACAATGGAAGCGCACGGGCGCAAGCATTATGAAATAAGCAATTTTGCGAAAGAAGGCTACGAAAGCCGCCATAATACAACCTATTGGAATAATGAATATTATTATGGTTTCGGAGCGGGCGCCCATAGCTATGTGAATGGGGCGCGCGTGGGCAATTATGGGCCTTTGAAGAAGTATATGGCACCTATTGAAGCAGGCGAGCTGCCGCGGATGAGTGTGCATCCGGTGCCTGTGAATGAACAAATGGAAGAAGAACTGTTTCTTGGGCTCCGGAAAGCGGAAGGTGTTTCTTTCGAATCGTTTCAGCGGCGCTTCCACACGGATATGATGGAAATATTTAATGAGCAAATAACGGAACTGGCTGCAAGGAGGCTGATAGAGGAGAAGTCCGGCCGAATAGCCCTGACGAGAGAGGGAAAATTGCTTGGGAATGAAGTATTCCAATCCTTTATTGGAATCGGGTAAAACCGTTGACATTATATAGTGATTTTGATAAGTTATTAAGTAGATTTAGCACTCGTTGTATAGGAGTGCTAACAGAGGTGATCATACATGCTAACAAATCGTCAGTTGTTGATTCTTCAAGTAATCATTGATGACTTTATCCGTTCAGCGCAGCCAGTCGGCTCCAGAAGCTTATCGAAGAAAAGTGACATTACGTTTAGCTCGGCTACCATACGAAACGATATGGCTGATTTAGAGGAATTGGGCTTTATTGAGAAAACCCATACTTCTTCAGGGAGAATTCCTTCTGAAAAGGGCTATCGGTACTATGTCGATCATCTGTTATCTCCTCAATCAATCAAGAATGAAGAGATACAAAAAATCAAATCCGTTTTCGTCGACCGAATTTATGAACTGGAGAAAGTCGTTCAGAAGTCGGCGCAAATATTATCTGAAATCACAAATTATACAGCGATTGTTCTAGGACCTAAAGTCAGGGACAATAAGCTGAAGAAAATCTCGCTTGTACCTATTGACCAAGAAACAGCAGTGGCGTTAATTGTCACGGATACGGGACATGTGGAGAATAAGCTGATTCAGATCCCTTCTACGATGGATGGGGGCCAACTTGAGAAGATTGTGAATATCTTAAATGATCAGTTGGTTGGCGTGCCACTTGTGGAATTAAGAGGGAAAATCCAAAATGAAGTTGCTGTCCTGTTTAGGCAGCATATAAACAACTATGAGAATATGGTGACATCGCTTGCTGAAACGCTGCAGGTCATTCCGGACCAGAAGGTTTTCTTCGGAGGCAAAACGAATATGCTAAGGCAGCCGGAATTCCGTGATATTGAAAAAGTCCGCTTATTGCTGTCGCTGATTGAACATGAGAAAGAGCTGTCTCAGTTGATTATGAAAAATCCACTTGGCCTTCATGTGAAAATCGGCAGTGAAATCGATGATCCGGCGATGGAAGATTGCAGTCTGATCACAGCGACCTATTCAGTAGGGCAAGAGCAGTTTGGAACAGTGGCGATTCTAGGGCCTACAAGAATGGACTATTCGCGCGTTATTTCACTTTTGCAACTATTTTCGAAGGACTTCTCGACTGTTTTGACCAATTTGTATCAAAATAGATAGATATGGGGATATTGAGTAAGGATACGGCACAATTGCCGCTTCCTTGCTTGTTGCTGATTAGTTTGTGGATAATGCTTATTATTTCATGCTGTACGCAACGGGAACGCTACGAGTTTTAAATAATAAAACATAGATATGACTTTCATAGGGAGGTGAGTATCATGTCAGAAGAAAACAAAAAAGCAAACGAAGTAGAAGAAACAGTAACTGACAATGAGACTGTGGAGGAAATCTTTGCTGAAGATGCGACATCCGCCGATCAAGGCGATGCAATTGAACAAGATACAAACGAGCAGCAACTTGCTCAAGCGGAAGAGAAAATCCAAACATTAGCAGCGAAAGTGGAAGAGCTGGAAAACCGCAATCTTCGTTTGCAAGCTGATATGGATAACTTAAGAAGGCGCGCTAAGCTGGATTTGGAAGCAGCTCATAAATATAGAGTGCAAAGTTTAGCGAGTGAGCTTATTACATCATTGGATAATTTCGAAAGAGCGCTTGGCGTGTCAACAGATAATGAAGAAACAAAACGCATGCTCCAAGGGCTTGAGATGGTATATAAAAGTATGATGAATGCCCTTCAAAAAGAAGGCGTGGAGCCAATCGAAGCTGTAGGGCAAGAATTTGACCCCAACTTCCATCAAGCAGTGATGCAAACAAGCGATGAAAATTATCCGCAAAATCATGTGATTGAGGAATTGCAAAAAGGGTATAAGTTAAAAGACCGCGTCCTTAGACCATCAATGGTTAAAGTGAACCAATAAATAGAATTACATATATCTTTAGGAGGTAATTTTTGAAATGAGTAAAATTATCGGTATTGACTTAGGTACAACTAACTCTTGTGTATCTGTACTTGAAGGTGGAGAAGCAAAAGTTATTCCAAATCCAGAAGGCAATCGTACAACTCCTTCAGTTGTTGCCTTTAAAAACGGTGAAAGACAAGTTGGGGAAGTGGCTAAACGCCAAGCAATTACAAACCCTAACACAATCATTTCCATCAAGCGCCATATGGGCACTGACTATAAAGTAAATGTGGAAGGAAAAGACTATTCCCCACAAGAAATCTCAGCCATCATTCTTCAACACTTAAAAGGCTATGCTGAAGAATACCTTGGCGAGAAAGTAACGAAAGCGGTAATTACAGTTCCTGCTTACTTCAACGATGCTGAGCGTCAAGCGACGAAAGATGCAGGGCAAATCGCAGGCCTTGAAGTAGAACGTATCATCAACGAACCAACTGCGGCGGCTCTTGCATATGGAATGGATAAAACAGACGAAGATCAAACAATCCTTGTATTTGACCTTGGCGGCGGTACTTTCGACGTATCGATCCTTGAAATCGGCGACGGTGTATTTGAAGTTAAATCAACTGCCGGCGACAACCGTCTTGGCGGGGATGACTTTGACCAAGTAATCATCGACTACTTAGTGGAAGAATTCAAGAAAGAAAACGGCATTGACTTAAGCCAAGATAAAATGGCTCTTCAACGTTTGAAAGATGCAGCTGAGAAAGCTAAGAAAGACCTTTCCGGCGTGACATCCACACAAATTTCATTACCATTCATCACTGCTGGCGCAGCTGGTCCATTGCACTTGGATGTAACTCTTTCTAGAGCGAAATTCGAAGAGTTGTCCCACAACTTAATCGAGCGTACAATGGGACCTGTTCGCCAAGCTATTAAAGATGCTGGTTTAAGCACATCCGACATCGATAAAGTAATCCTTGTCGGCGGATCTACTCGTATCCCGGCTGTAGTGGAAGCTGTACGTAAAGAAACAGGTAAAGACCCGCATAAAGGCGTTAACCCTGACGAAGTAGTAGCAATGGGAGCGGCAATCCAAGGCGGCGTATTAACTGGTGACGTTAAAGACGTAGTATTGCTTGATGTAACTCCACTTTCTTTAGGAATTGAAACAATGGGCGGCGTATTCACAAAACTTATCGACCGCAATACAACAATTCCAACAAGTAAGTCACAAGTATTCTCAACTGCCGCTGACAACCAGCCGGCTGTTGATATCCATGTACTGCAAGGTGAACGCCCAATGGCTGCCGACAATAAAACGCTTGGACGTTTCCAATTAACAGACATTCCGCCGGCACCGCGCGGAATTCCACAAATCGAAGTATCATTCGATATTGATAAAAATGGTATCGTAAATGTTCGTGCGAAAGATCTAGGCACAAACAAAGAGCAAACAATCACAATTAAATCTTCTTCAGGTTTATCGGATGAAGAAGTAGAACGCATGGTTAGAGAAGCGGAAGAAAATGCTGAAGCTGATAAAAAACGTAAAGAAGAAGTAGATTTACGCAATGAAGCGGATCAACTTGTATTTACAACCGAGAAAACAATGAAGGAACTTGAAGGCAAGGTAGACGCTTCTGAAATCGAATCTGCGAATGCGGCGAAAGATGCTCTTAAAGAAGCAATCGAGAAGAACGACCTTGAAGAAATCCGCACTAAGAAGGATGCCCTTCAAGAAATCGTTCAAAATCTTACTATGAAGCTTTATGAAGAAGCTGCCAAAGCTCAACAAGCAGCTCAAGGCGCTGAAGCAGGTCAAGGTGAAGCAAAAGCAGACGATGACGTTGTGGATGCAGAGTTCACTGAAGTAGACGATAAAGATAAGCAGTAAGACCATGCAACTATAAAGCAAGTGAAAAAAGTCAAAGTCATCGTTCGGGGCTTTGACTTTTTTCCAGTTTAGAGCAGGCTTATTTATAACATGCAGCCTTTCTAGATAAAGTGCTCACTTTTTTGATTTTTTCGAAATACATTACTATAGCGAGCAGCATATTTTTGCCTTTGTTTCATTATTGCAAGCACTATAAAGTAAGTGATAAAATAACATTTATGTGAAAGAACCGGGAGTTGAAAGCTTATGAGTAAAAGAGATTATTATGAAGTGCTTGGTGTAAGCAAAAGCGCTTCAAAAGATGAGATAAAAAAAGCGTATCGTAAACTTTCAAAGCAGTATCATCCAGATATCAACAAAGAAGCGGATGCTGCAGATAAATTCAAAGAAATCAAAGAAGCTTACGAAGTGTTAAGCGATGAGCAAAAAAGAGCGCATTATGATCAGTTTGGCCATACAGATCCGAACCAAGGCTTCGGGGGCGGCGGCTTCAGCGGCGATTTCGGCGGGGGCTTTGGCGGTTTTGAAGATATCTTCAGCACATTCTTTGGGGGCGGCGGAAGCAGACGAGACCCAAATGCTCCGCGTAAAGGTGCCGATCTTCAATACACGATGACTATTTCTTTCGAAGATGCTGTATTCGGCAAAGAAACGACAATTGAAATTCCTCGTGAAGAGAATTGCGATACATGTAAGGGGACCGGGGCTAAACCGGGCACTAAGGTGGAAACATGTTCTCACTGTAACGGAAGCGGTCAAGTGAATATCGAACAGAATACGCCATTCGGCCGTATTGTGAACCGTACAACATGTCGTCATTGCCATGGGACAGGCAAGAATATCCCACACAAATGTACAACATGTTCCGGAACAGGCAAAGTGAACAAAAGAAAGAAAATCAATGTCAAAATTCCGGCCGGAATTGATGACGGTCAACAATTGCGTGTGTCCGGACAAGGTGAGCCGGGCGTGAACGGAGGCCCTGCAGGCGATTTATTCGTAGTATTCCATGTACGGAGCCATGAGTTCTTTGAAAGAGACGGCGATGATGTATACTGTGAAATGCCGATTACTTTCGTGCAGGCGGCTCTTGGAGATGAAATTGAAGTTCCGACTTTACATGGCAAAGTGATGTTGAAGATTCCTGCCGGTACACAATCAGGCAAGACGTTCCGCATCAGAGGCAAAGGAATACCGAATGTACGCGGATATGGTCAAGGAGACCAGCATGTAATTGTAAAAATCATTACACCTAAGAAATTAAACGACAAACAAAAACAATTACTTAAAGAGTTCGCTGAAGCAAGCGGCGATAGCGTTGATTCAAATGAAGAGAATATCTTCGCGAAAATTAAACGCGCCTTTAAAGGAGAATAATTCAAACAGGAGTTGGTAGTTAAATGAAATGGTCTGAAATAGCAATCCATACAACAAATGAAGCGGCGGAACCGATCTCGAATATCTTACATGAAGCCGGAGCGAGCGGAGTGGTCATAGAGGATAGAGAGGACCTCTTCAAAGAAAGAGAAGATCAATTTGGTGAGATCTACCAACTGAATCCTGATGATTATCCTGAAGAAGGCGTATTGCTGAAAGCATATCTTCCGGTGAACAGTTTCTTGGGAGAAACGGTGGAAGGCATTAAAGAAGCAATCAACAGCTTGATGATTTACGATATCGATTTAGGGTTAAACTCTGTAACAATCAGTGAAGTAAACGAGGAAGAATGGGCAACTGCCTGGAAGAAATATTATCATCCGGTGAAGATCTCCGAACGTTTTACAATCGTCCCGACATGGGAAGAGTATGAACCGGTATCCAGTGATGAATTGATCATTGAATTAGACCCGGGGATGGCTTTCGGAACAGGTACGCATCCAACAACCGTATTATGCATCCAAGCTTTGGAGAAAATGGTGAAGAGCGGAGACCGTGTTGTGGATGTGGGCACAGGCTCGGGCGTGTTGAGTATTGCGGCTGCAATGCTGGGCGCCCAGCATGTTGAAGCGCTTGATTTGGATGAAGTAGCTGTTAAATCAGCAAGGATTAATGTCAAGCTGAATAAAGTGCAAACGCGCATCAATGTTTCGCAGAATAACTTGCTGGATGGCATCATAGGGTTGCAAGATGTAATTGTAGCTAATATTCTGGCTGAAGTAATCATGCGCTTTACGGATGATGTAGCATCGGCGTTGAAACCGGGCGGTTATTTCATTTCATCCGGCATCATTTTGCCTAAGAAAGATGAAGTGAAGGCTGCTCTTCTAGCATCCGGATTCGAAATCGTGGAAACAATGATTATGGAAGACTGGGTTGCCTTTATCGCTAAGAAAAAATAATTCATGTACCTGCCACGCATGTTTGTAAGCTGCTGCCGCTTGAATTCGGGTTTGTTATTTAGGCGGAGAGTTCTTAACGCATGCGTGGTTCGTTCATTTTTATAATGTAAATTATATAAAGTGGGTGTAGTTGATATGCAACGATATTTTGTCCCTAACGAACAAATACAGGATGGCGTTGTGGCAATCACGGGCAACGATCATCATCATATTGCCAAAGTGCTGAGAATGGAAAGCGGCGATAAGATTATCTGTGTGCTCGGGGATCAAGGCAGCGCGGTGGTGCGTATTGAAGATATTACCAGTGAAGGCGTGTCGGGCACTGTTATAGAATGGTTGAATGAAGAGAAGGAATTGCCTGTTCAGGTGACCATAGTGAGCGGTTTGCCTAAAGGGGATAAGTTAGAATACATTGTGCAAAAAGGTACGGAACTTGGAGCGAGTTCATTTATCCCTTTTATTGCTGATCGTTCAATTGTAAAATGGGATGATAAGAAAGCGGCCAAGAGAATTGACCGTCTGCAAAAAATCGCGAAAGAAGCAGCCGAGCAATCGCATCGGACCGTTGTGCCGCAGGTGGAAATGCCGCTTTCAATGAAACAATTGCTAGAAAGAGCGAAATCGCATGATGTGCTCCTGGCGGCATATGAGGAAGACGCCAAGCAAAATGAAAGCAGTGCGCTTAGCAAGGCGCTGCAAGCCCTTAAACCGGGAGCATCTGTTATAGTAGTATTTGGACCCGAAGGCGGTTTGACTGAGTCCGAAATTGACTCGCTCAGAGATGCAGGTTTTATTACATGTGGATTGGGACCGAGAATACTTCGAACAGAAACAGCACCGTTATACGTGTTATCGGCTGTTTCTTATCAATTAGAATTAATGGGGTGAAGATATAATGGCAACTGTTGCCTTCCATACATTAGGTTGTAAAGTGAATCATTATGAAACGGAAGCTATCTGGCAGCTATTTAAAGCGGAGAATTATGAACGTGTGGACTTTGAAGCGAAGTCAGATGTATATGTCATCAATACATGTACAGTAACGAATACAGGAGATAAGAAGAGCCGCCAAATTATTCGTCGCGCAATCCGTAAGAACCCGGATGCGGTCATTTGTGTAACAGGTTGTTATGCGCAAACGTCTCCGGCTGAAATCTTAGCGATCCCTGGCGTTGATGTGGTTGTCGGAACGCAAGACCGCAATAAAATGATTCCTTATATTGAACAATTCAAGCAAGAGCGCGAACCGATTAACGGTGTAGGGAATATCATGAAATCACGTGTCTATGAAGAACTTGATGTACCTGCATTCACGGACCGTACACGCGCTTCTTTGAAAATCCAGGAAGGCTGCAATAACTTCTGTACATTCTGTATTATTCCATGGGCGCGCGGATTAATGCGCTCACGCAAACCGGATGAAGTCATTCGCCAGGCACAGCAACTGGTCGATGCGGGCTATAAGGAAATTGTCCTTACAGGCATTCATACGGGTGGATATGGAGAAGACATGAAGGACTACAATTTGGCTATGTTATTGCGTGATTTAGAAGCGAATGTCGCAGGATTAAAGCGGATCCGTATTTCATCTATTGAAGCAAGCCAGATTTCCGATGAGGTCATCGAAGTATTAAGAACATCGAAAAAAGTAGTCCGCCATTTGCATATTCCATTGCAATCAGGCTCTGATACAGTCTTAAAAAGAATGCGCAGAAAATATTCAATGGATTATTTCGGACAGCGGGTACGCGCATTGAAAGAAGCGTTGCCTGGACTAGCAGTCACTTCTGATGTGATTGTAGGTTTCCCTGGTGAAACAGAAGAAGAATTCATGGAAACATATAATTTCATCAAAGAGCACGGGTTTTCCGAGCTTCATGTCTTCCCGTATTCGAAGCGTACCGGCACGCCGGCAGCCCGCATGGAAGACCAAGTGGATGAAGAAGTGAAGAATGAGCGTGTACACAGATTGATTGCTTTAAGCGACCAATTAGCGAAAGAGTATGCGTCCCAGTTCGATGGAGAAGTACTGGAAGTCATTCCGGAAGAGAGATTCACAGAAGGTGAAGAGGACAATTTGTATGTAGGCTATACGGACAACTACCTGAAAGTAGTATTCGAAGGCAGCGAAGAGATGATTGGGGAAATTGTTAAAGTAAAGATTACTAAAGCGGGTTATCCTTATAACGAAGGGCAGTTTGTTAAAGTGATGAAAGATGAGGAAGAAATAGCTTCATTGTCCAAGGCACAATAACAATAAAAAGGTATAAAGGAGACTACTATGAGCACTAAAGTCGCAGGAATGATCGATCATACCGTATTAAAGGCTGATACAACAGAAAAGCAAATCGTAAAGCTTTGTGAAGAAGCGCGTGAATATAAATTCGCTTCTGTATGCATCAATCCCACTTGGGTGAAGAAGTGCGCCGAGCTGCTTGAAGGTGCCGGCGTGGATGTATGTACAGTAATCGGCTTTCCACTCGGAGCCAACACACCGGAAGTGAAAGCGTTCGAAACGATACAGGCGATTAAAGATGGCGCTACGGAAGTGGATATGGTCATTAATATCGGCGCTTTAAAGGACGGCAATAACGAACTTGTTGAAAGAGATATTAAAGCGGTAGTGGATGCTGCTAAAGGCAAGGCTCTAACAAAAGTAATCATTGAAACATGCCTGCTTACAGATGAAGAGAAAGTCCGTGCTTGCGAGCTTGCTGTGAAAGCTGGAGCAGATTATGTCAAAACCTCCACCGGATTTTCAACAGGCGGAGCTACAAAAGAAGATATCGCTCTAATGAGAAAGACGGTTGGGCCGGATATCGGTGTAAAGGCATCCGGCGGCGTCCGCAGTACGCAAGATGCGGAAACAATGATCGCAGCGGGTGCCACAAGAATTGGCGCTAGCGCTGGTGTATCGATCGTTAAAGGTTTAACGGTAGATTCAGATTATTAATTTATATGACTTAACAGCCTCCAAATCGTGTGATTGGAGGCTGTTTTCATTTGCGGTGGATGAATAAAATGAACTTTGTGAAAGCATTCGTGAAAGGGAGGACCAGTATAGAACAGATAATGTTGAAGATGACGCTAGCGTGGGCAAGCTGTATTTGCTCGTTATCTGTAAAGAAAGCGGCGGCCATCCGCAATTCTTCTATGAAAGGGTAAAACAACAGTACGCCGAGAATATTCAGCCAAATATGGGCGTACGCTGTCAGCTTCGCTTCTCGGTTTGTTCCGAGGCTGGCGATATAGCCAGTGACGCAAGTGCCGATATTCGAGCCCAGCATCAATGCGATGCCGGCTGTGATAGATAATTGGTCGCCTGCGATGAAGCCCATCGCAATACCGATTGTAGCTGTACTGGAATGAATGATTCCTGTAATAAGGGCGCCCAGCAAAATGGCATAAAAGTGATGATGTTCGATCGAATGGAGAATAGTGGCAAAGAAAGAATAGGATGCAAGAGGTGTTGCCAATGATTTAAACCCTTCGATAGCAAAGAAGATAAGAAACAGTCCTAATAGGGCGAATCCTAAAGACCGAATAAAATGATTCCGGCTGATGATTAGTACTAGACTCAAGATGATGCCGGGCAAGATCCATTGTTCGATAGAGAATGTCATGAATTCTGCTGTTACGGTTGTGCCGATGTTGCTTCCGAGGATAATTCCGAGGCTTTGCTGGAACGTGATTCCGCCTACGGAAACCAATCCAACAGTCATTACCATAACGGCGGAGCTGCTTTGCAGAAGCGCTGTAAATATCATCCCGGTAAAAAAGCCCTTAATGGGCGTATTGGTAAGTGATTGCAGCCTTTTTGTCAGACGTTCGCCCGTTAAATTAAAAAGCCCGTTTCGCAACAGTCCCATTGCGGCTAAAAATAAAATGATATATAAGGTAAAAAGAAAGATTTCACGCATATGCCCACCCCTTAGGACATCTTATTGCCAACCTTTCTGGGACATGCTAAAAAAATAAATGTTTTAATTTTTTTATTTGGGAAAAAGAAGTAAAGAATAGTTTGTGGATTAACTTTATATGTTAGGATAGGATAAAATATAAGAATGATAAAACCTATAAACTTGAAGTAGCAATTTTTCGAGAAGTGGTTGACCTTATATTATCCTTATATTATAATCGATAAGTACATGATTTAATTATTAATGTTACACCTTGAGTTAGTGTGTTGTGTTCGGAGGGAGGGATAGAGATGTCTAAAACCGTAGTTCGTAAAAACGAATCACTTGAAGATGCTCTTCGTCGCTTTAAACGTTCTGTATCAAAAACTGGTACATTGCAGGAAGCTAGAAAGCGCGAATTTTATGAAAAGCCAAGCGTAAGACGCAAGAAGAAGTCTGAAGCTGCTAGAAAACGTAAATGGTAAGAGAGGGTGGAAGTATGAGTCTTCTCGAACGATTGAACAGTGACATGAAACAAGCGATGAAGAACAAGGAAAAAGACAAGCTCTCTGTTATTCGTATGGTTAAGTCGTCACTTCAAAACGAAGCGATCAAACTTGGCAATTCTGAATTAACAGAAGCAGAAGAATTAACTGTCCTTTCTCGCGAATTAAAACAACGTAAAGACTCTCTCCAAGAGTTTTCAAATGCTGGTCGCGATGACCTCGTTGAAAAAA
>JBJEFM010000199.1:0-34281 GCA_051874035.1 Bacillus sp. (in: firmicutes) | reverse complement strand
ACGACATTACAAGCTAATTTGGAAAATACAAAAGTAACGAAGAAGATCGGGGGGGGGGGAATTCCATATTCGACCATAAGAAAGGCTATATCTCAGATATGTCCGGGAACGGCGAGGCGGATATAACATATGAAGAGTTTGAAATCAAAGCGGCTGAGAATTCAGCGGAAATTGCGATGAACTTGTTAAAACAATTATAAGATGGAAATAGCCTACCTAGACGGAGCAGACTATTGTACGTTGTGAAGGTCTATATTAGTATGTGTTGTAGTGGTGTTTTTAATTAAAAATTCCGATAATAAAGAATGATATGAGAAACGACAAGGGGGATGGGCATATGCTCAGATTATATGTTACAAGGCATGGGGAAACAGTGTGGAATACACAACAAAGGCTGCAAGGATGGAAGGATTCGCCGCTTACGGAAAAAGGCGTGCATCATGCGAAGCTGCTTGGAAAGAGACTGCAAGATATCGAGTTTCAAGCGGTCTATTCAAGTTCTAGCGAGCGGACGATTGCGACTGCCGAATACATTATGGGGAAGCGGGAACAGCCGATTATCCCGGATGATAATCTAAGAGAAATACATATGGGGCGTTGGGAAGGAAAGACAGCGGATGAGCTGGGTGAAAAAGAGGCGGAAGCCTACCATGCTTTCTTCCATATGCCACACCGGTATGTGGCAGAATCCGGCGAGAATTATGATGTATTGCAAAATAGGGTGCTGCAAGCTTTGCAGCGCATAATGTCCGAACATGATAGCGGTGATATCCTCGTTGTTACTCACACGGTGGTTATTAAAATGCTGCTGAAATATGCCAATAACCTTCCGCTTGAAGAATTATGGGGAGAGCCGTATATACATGATACGAGTTTGACGGTATTAGAAATAAGGGATGGCCAAATTGAAGTCGCCATGGCAGGGGATATTTCACATCGGGAATAAGAATGGCAGACTTTCATCTTCCATATAATGGATAGTGGTGGTCATCCCGTTTAATAGGACTCCTCTCTTTCCTCGGTAGAATAAAAAAGACAAAGGATTTGCCGATTAGTACTCGAATTAGTATCTAAGACAGAGGAAAACTTATGGACGGGAGGATTTCATATGCAAAGGGAAATCGTCAAACCGGATATTTTATTGAACGACCGGGGAGAGCTGATTCAAAGAGGGTATGCGCGGCAGCTATTGCTGCAATATGACCGAAAAGACATTAAAGCCAACCCGTTCCGTATTAAAGAATGGGACTACTATGTAATTGCCAATGATGAATATGCGGTGGCGCTGACGATCGCCGACAATTCGTATATGGGCTTGCTGAGTGTATCATTATTGGACTTCAGGAATAAATGGTATCAGACGACGAGCCGGATGAAGCTATTTACCTTTGGCAGGTTCGGGCTGCCTGAAACATCGCAGACAGGGGATATCGGATATGAAGACAAGCGGGTGAGAATCGCCTTTCACAATGATGGGAGCGAGCGGTTGCTTACATGCCGGATGAAGGATTTTACGAAGGGGAAGGACTTCCGATGCGAATTCAGGCTATATGATGAACCGGTGGATTCCATGGTCATTGCGATTCCATTCGCAGAAGACCGGAAAGCCTTCTACTATAATCAAAAAATCAACGGCATGAAAGCGGAAGGCAAGGCTGTATATGATGGGGAAGAATATATATTCGACCCGGCTGTTTCGACCGGGACGCTTGATTGGGGGAGGGGAGTATGGACGTACAGGAACACATGGTATTGGGGCTCTGCTTCCGGCTATGTGGATGGTGCGAGCTTCGGCTTTAATATCGGTTATGGTTTCGGCGATACATCTTACGCCACGGAAAATATGCTCTTCTATAATGGAAAAGCGCATAAACTGCAAACGGTGACCTTTCACATACCGATGGATGGCGCTCGTTATATGTATATGGAGCCGTGGACATTCACTTCAAATGACGGGCGTTTTGAAATGGGCTTTACACCGATTCTGGATAGGGAGGATTACACCTCCATCGGCCTCATCGCGAGCGACCAGCATCAAGTGTTCGGGCGGTTCGATGGTAAAGCGGTGCTTGATGATGGGACGGAAATCACAGTAAACGATTTTCTGGGTTTCGCTGAAAGAGTTTCGAATAAGTGGTAAGCCAAAAGGTATTCCCCACAAATGTTGTCAATATCTTTGTTAGTGTGGAAAAATTGGCATGGACAAACATTGAGAATGAAATGGACATTTTTAATGATATATTTATATAATTAATAGAGAGTTATACAAATATATCAACCACTTCAAAGTTGTACCGAAGTCGGGGATATGTTTTTGAAATGATACATTGTAACTGATAAGGAGAAATGAAGTGAAGAAGATACTTTATCTGCTCGGATGGATCAGTTTCATATTAGGAATGATCGGCGTTGTTGTGCCGTTGCTTCCGACTACGCCGTTTATTCTGCTCGCTGCCACGCTATTCGCGAAGAGTTCAAAGAGAAGCGAAGAGTGGATCAAAAGCCGGAAAGTCTACCGGAAGTATGTGATTCCCTATAAAGAAAGCGGCGGATTGACTTTACGGAGCAAAGTAGAAATCTTGCTTTCCACCTATATTATTATGTTGATCAGCGGACTTGTTTTTCCTTATATACATGTGAGGCTGATTCTTTGTTCGATTGCGCTCTGTCAGTTGGTTTCGATGTTCTGGATTCCGACGATTAAGCATGAAGCGGGGGAGGATAGCGCCGATTGCAAAAATAAAGCGTCCATGCCCGCTTTGCCGGGCGAGGAATGAATATAAGAAATGAACCCGATTCATCTATGTGAACCGGGTTCATTTTTTTAACGGACAATTTCAGAAATGATTTCATAGGAACGTAATCGATCAGTGTGGTCATAGATGGAACTGTTAATGATCATTTCATCCGCCTGTGTTTCGTTAAGGAAAGCGGCTAGCTTCTCTTTCACGGTTTCAGGGCCGCCGATTATGGATGAGGAGAGGCGTTCTTGCAGCGCTTCTTTCTCGAAAGCACTTGCCAGAAGAGACAGATGGTCGATCGGCGGTTCGAGCGGTCCCGGCATATTGCGTATTAGCTTCAGGAAGGATTGTTGCATCGACGTTGCCAGCCTTGCCGCTTTTTCATCTGTGTCTGCGGCAATGACATTCACTCCGACCATCGCATAAGGTTGATCCAGTACATCAGAAGGCTGGAAGCTGCTGCGGTAGAGACTTAGAGCCGGAATTGTATTCTCGGGAGCGAAATGGCTTGCGAATGAGAAAGGCAGCCCAAGCTGTCCAGCCAGTTGTGCGCTATAGCCGCTGGAGCCTAATAGCCAAATCGGTATATCCAGATTTTCCCCGGGAATCGCTTTAATGATATTGCGCTCCGAGCTTAATGACGGATTGAAGTAGGAACGCAGTTCATGCAGGTGCTCAGGGAATTGCTGTGCTCCGTTGTAGCTATTCCTTCTTAACGCATAGGTTGTGGCGTGATCTGTTCCGGGTGCGCGCCCGATTCCCAAGTCAATGCGCCCTGGATAGAGTGATTCAAGGGTTCCGAACTGTTCAGCGATGACAAGAGGAGCGTGGTTAGGCAGCATAACGCCTCCGGAACCGACACGGATTGTTTTCGTTCCGGCAGCGACATGGCTAATGACGAGCGAAGTGGCTGAACTGGCGATGCCTGGATTGTTATGGTGTTCAGCCAGCCAGTAGCGGTTATAACCCCATTTCTCGGTATGGCGGGCCAAATCCAATGTATTGCGGAAAGCGTCTTGAGCGGTTCCGCCTGCCGGAATGGAGGCAAGGTCTAAGACAGAATACGAAATTTCATTCAGTTTCTTGCTCATTGATCTTTCACTTCTTTCTGTATAGGTAAAATTTTGTATTGATTCTCGTTGTTCTATAGTAACAAGTAATGGAGAAAAGACATAATGATTGGCTTAGTGGAGATACGCGGCAAAATAAAAACCCCTAACCAGCCAATAAGCCGGTTAGGGGGATAAACAATCAGGCCTTATACGATTCCTTGCGCCATCATCGCATCTGCAACCTTAATGAAGCCGGCGATGTTCGCACCTACGACCAGATTTCCCGGATGTCCGTAGTCTTCTGCAGCTTTGATGCTGTTTTGATAGATATTCTTCATGATGTCATGCAACTTCTCATCCACTTCTTCGAAAGACCAAGGCATTCTGCTGCTGTTTTGCGCCATTTCCAGCGCGGATACAGCTACGCCGCCGGCATTAGCCGCTTTTGCAGGCCCGAATAGAACATTATTCGCTAAGAATGTATCGATTGCTTCAAGCGTAGATGGCATGTTGGCACCCTCGCCGACAGCTTTTACACCGTTTTCGATTAATGTCTTGGCCGCTTCTTCATCAATTTCATTCTGTGTCGCACATGGCAGGGCGATATCGCAAGCCACATTCCAAATATTGCTGCAGCCTTCTACATAAGTAGCGTGAGGATGGGCTGTTACATATTCGGAAATTCTGTTTCTTTCTACTTCTTTCAATTGCTTGACCGTTTCAAGATTGATTCCGTTTGGATCATACACATAACCGTCCGAATCGCTGCAGGCAACCACTTTGGCACCCAGTTGGCATGCTTTTTCAATCGCATAGATTGAAACATTCCCGGAACCTGATACGACAACTGTACTGCCGTTGAAACTTAACCCTTTATCTTTCAACATTTCTTCAACAAAGTAAACAGTTCCGTAACCGGTAGCTTCCGTACGAGTCAGACTTCCGCCGTAGCCAAGGCCTTTACCAGTCAGCACGCCCGCTTCGAAAGAGCCGCGGATGCGTTTGTATTGGCCGAATAAATAGCCGATTTCTCTGGCTCCGACGCCGATGTCGCCTGCCGGTACGTCCACGTCAGGGCCGATATGCTTGCATAGCTCTGTCATGAAGCTTTGCGTAAAGCGCATGACTTCCATATCGGATTTGCCTTTCGGATCGAAGTCGGAACCGCCTTTTCCTCCGCCAATCGGTTGGCCAGTCAGGGAATTCTTGAAAATTTGCTCGAAACCTAGAAATTTGATGATACTTGCATTAACGGAGGGATGGAAGCGAAGACCGCCTTTGTAAGGACCGATATTGCTGTTGAACTGAACGCGATAACCGCGGTTCACCTGTACTGTTCCTTGATCGTCAACCCAAGGAACGCGGAATGTAATGACTCTTTCCGGCTCGGAAATTCTTTCTAGGACATTATATTTCATATACTCCGGATGTTTCGCGAAGACAGGCACAAGGGAATCGAATATTTCCTTGACTGCTTGATGGAATTCACTTTCATTGGGATTACGCTTTTTGACCGCTTTATAGACCCGAGATACATAATCTTTTGCGTTTTGCATAGCTTCTTGTTGAACATCTTGTAAAATAGCCATAGTTCAGTATTTCTCCCCTTTGAAAAAGTTGTACTATATAATTTTTTAGTAAGCACCAATAGAAATGCAGTTGCACGTAACGAGAGTGATTGTAGATAGGTTACATGAGCGAATCAATAATTTAAAATTTCTGTAAATTCAAAATGTATTTTATATTATACAACATGAATCGACGAATGAATATCATTTTATATAAAAAAACGTTCGTGATAAATGATTTTTTTGTCTGAAAATGTCTTTAACGCGGGAAAATGTATGTATATAAACAATTAATTGAATATTTAAATATATTTTGGGATAGCAAAAATATAAATAAGCCGCTGCTTTCGCTTTGTGTGTGATGTACTATATAAGAGGGTATGAGTATAAAGGACTATATAGGCGTCGTATAGACGAATGTGTTTTCTCTTGGCCTTTCAATGTGGATTTTTCTTTATATCCCGTAAGAAAGTGAGGGTGAATGAAATGGGTTGTTTAGGAAATATTATTTGGTTTATTTTAGGCGGCTTCTTTAATGCGCTAGGATGGCTATGCATAGGAGGATTATGGTGCATCACCATCATCGGCATTCCAATAGGCTTGCAATGCTTTAAAATGGCAAAGCTGCAGCTGGCGCCATTCGGCAAAGAGATTGTAACGGTAAACAACGGCCTCGGAAATTTCTTATTGAACATAGTATGGCTGATTTTCGGGGGAATTCCGTTGGCAATCGCCAATCTGATCAGTGCGCTATTGCTTGCTGTTACAATCATCGGAATTCCGTTTGCATTCCAAGCGTTGAAGATGGCGCAACTGTCTCTCATGCCATTCGGGAAAGAAGTACGATAAAGCCCTTTTTACAGGGGCTTTTTCTTTTTCCAGAAAAAGGTTGACGATTATATATATCATTTAATAATATATATATAGCACCAAATATCATTAAATAATATAAAGAGGTGAATGATGGCTAGAGGAAAAGCATTGGATGATGAGATATTGACAGATCCTACCTATTATATTTTGCTTACAATGATCGAGCCGATCCACGGTTATGGCATTATGCAGAAAATCGAGCAGCTGTCGAAAGGAACGATGGCAATCGGACCGGCAAGCTTGTATACGATTTTGAAGAAATTGAAGAATGCCGGTTTGATTGATTTGATTCCGAGTGATGACCGTCGCAAGATTTATATGTTGACCGATAAGGGAAAAGAAATATTGCAAAAAGATATCGAACGAAGAATCATCATGGTCGAGCAGGGGAAGAAGGCTTTACAATTCCTAAATGGAGGAAATCGAATTGAGTAAACAATATAAATATATATCGAATAACGGCCTGGCTTTCGATGAGCATAAATCGATGAAAAAGCTTGCTGAATTGGCGAAAGAAGGGTGGATTCTTCAGGAGCTGAAAGTCTTCCGTTACAAATTGGTGAAGGCGGAGCCAAGGGAATTGAAATATTGTTTGGATTATAGGGCAATTGAAGAAGATGACAGGGATTATTTTGATATGTTCGCGGCTGCGGGTTGGGAGCATATATGCTCATACGGTGATATGCATATTTTCGCGGCGCACCCTGATACGGTGGAAATCTATACGGACCGCGAAAGCCATAAGCAGAAGTACCGTCCGTCGAGAAAGAATACATCTCTTCTGGCTTTTATATTTTTGGCCGCTTTCTTACTTGCGGGCATATTAAGGGACGGTATAGTCATACCGATTGATTCTGCTGTTGTCATGTGGGTTCTTTCGATTGTTTATTATGTATCGTTGGTCCTGTTTTTCCCGTCTGCGGCGATGCTTGTTGCATATATATGGAGAGAGAGGAAGGCAGGTTGAATCTTTGATAGGCAGGGTTTTCCTTCATCCTTGCCTATCATCAGATAAACGGAAGTAAGAGGAAGCGTTTTCAAAACGGAGTGCTTTTCGAAATAAAGGAAAGTAGAGAAATTTTGCTTGTTATTTTTTCTGAATATTATAAAATCTATTCATATCTACTATACTTGAAAGACTTCTTGCTGGCATGAGTGATTTGAAAGGAGAGGAAAGAATATGAAGAAATTGCTGATTGTTAAAACGGGCACCATATTTCCTGCTGTTGCTGGGCAATATGGTGATTTCGAGGGCATGATTATCCGGAATGCGGGCATCGCTCCAGAAGATGTGATAGTTGCCGAAAATCTTGCTTCCTTGCCCGATTTAAAAGAGATTGCTGCCATTATTATTACCGGATCGCATGCGATGGCGACAGACTGTGGCGAGTGGGCGTTGCAGTTGATGGATTGGCTGCGCGAGATAAGGCATAAGAGGATTCCTACGTTAGGCATCTGCTATGGCCATCAATTGATTGCCCAGGCATTCGGTGGGACGGTTGCTGCTCATCCGCACGGAACAGAAATCGGCACAACCGAAATTGAGCTGACAGAAGAGGGAAGCCAAAATCGCTTGCTCGCCATTCTGCCCGATACATTCCACGCCCATGTCGCCCACTCGCAAACAGTCCTGACTCTTCCTGAGGACGCGCGCAACCTTGCTTCTAATGCCTTCGAACCACATCATGCCTTTGCGATTGATAATCATATCTGGGGCGTGCAGTTCCATCCGGAATTCTCAGCGGATATCATCCGCGCTTATATAGACCAGCAAAAAGAGGAGTTATTGGCAGAAGGGCAATCCATCGAAGCCTTGCAGCAAAATGTGGCGGATTATCCGTTTGGAGCATGGCTGCTGGAGCATTTTTTGACGATTTCTGAATTGCCGGCGGCCGGTTCTTCCCAAGGTTGGACGCTATTCTCGAATGTCGATAGTTTGTGAAATGTCTAAATATTCTTGACAATTATTGGTGGGAGGATTAGTCTTAATGGTAAGAATCGAATATGTAGCTAGGGGTGCCTTTTTGGCTGAGAGATGAAGCATTCATTAACCCTCAATACCTGATCTGGATTATGCCAGCGTAGGAAAGCGTGCTTTATCTTTTATCGTGTTTATGAGGATAATAAGCTATTTTCCTATGTGGGAAATAGCTTTTTTTATTGTATAGAAAGCCATTCCCATACGGTTCGGTTCCAAAGAAGAGAAGTTGTGGAAAGGGCTGATATAGTGAGAAATTATCAAGTGGCGACATTGACGATTGCCGGCTCCGATTCCTCGGGCGGGGCCGGGATTCAAGCTGATTTAAAGACTTTCGCTGCAATCGGGACATATGGGATGAGCGTCCTTACCGCGATTACCGCCCAGAATACACAAGGCGTGGCACTTGTGGAGGATGTAAGCGCAACTATGGTCGGACGGCAGCTGCAAGCGGTCCTGGATGATATCCCGCCGCAGGCCGTTAAAATCGGCATGGTTTCAAGCGAGTCTATCATTACCGTTATTGAAGCGGCGCTGGGGCAGTATGAAATACCGTATGTAGTGGTTGATCCGGTAATGGTTTCAAAAAGCGGTTGTGCGCTGCTTGCGGACGAAGCGAAGGAAGCGCTGATATCCAGGCTTTTGCCAAAGGCGTTTCTTGTAACGCCCAATATTCCGGAGGCGGAAGAGATAACTGGGATGAAGATTACGTGTGTGGAAGAGATGAAAGCGGCAGGGCAGAGAATCCGGGAACTAGGGCCGCGGTATGTGTTGATGAAAGGAGGCCATTTAACGGGAGATGCGACGGATGTATTGATTGGCGAGCAAATGGTCGAGCTCTACCATCATGAACGGTTGCATAGTGCCAATACACATGGAACTGGCTGTACGCTATCATCGGCCATCACGTCTTATTTGGCATTGGGTCATCGTGTGGAGGAAGCAGTCGAGCGAGGAAAGAAGTATATCACGAATGCCATTCTTCATAGTTTTCCTATTGGTGTCGGTGTAGGTCCGGTCCATCATTTCTATCAATTCGAAGGAGCGGGAGCCCATGGCAATTCATGATATGAGCGTTTTAGCGACAACGGTCAGGAAGCGGAATCCGTTGGTTGTGCATTATACGAATGAAGTGACCATCAATGATTGTGCCAATGCCGCACTGGCGATTGGAGCCAGCCCGATTATGGGGGATGCGATAGAAGAAGCAGCCGACTTGATTGCGATGAGCAGCGCAGTTGTTCTGAATATCGGCAAGATGCATGCTCCGCAAATCCCTTTGTATCTAGCGGTCGGGAAGATTGCAAACGAACTGCGGAAGCCGATCGTGCTGGATCCGGTCGGTGTATTTGCCAGTAAGCACAGAACGGATTTTGTAGCGGAGCTGCTGGATACGGTGAAGTTTGATGTCATTAAAGGGAATGCAGCGGAAATCTTATTTCTTGCCGGGCAGGAAGCACAAGGAAAAGGCGTCGATGCCTCTGATGACATAGAACTGGATATTGGCATATTGCAGAATTTCGCGAATGAGACGGAGGCGGTTGTTGCTGCGACCGGCAAGGTGGATGTAATCGCTGATGGAAACAGGGCGCTGCAGATTTATAATGGATCACCTAAATTAAAGTCTGTCACGGGAACCGGTTGTATGACAGCAAGCTTAGTCGGGAGCTATGCGGGGGTGGCGGAAGATCCATTCATAGCGGCTGCGATGGGAGTAGTGTCGATGGCGTTAAGCGGTGAATTGGCCGACCGTAATAATCCTGGCATCGGTACATTTAAAGTGCAGCTGTTCGATCAGCTCTATGGTTTAGACGAACAAATTCTAAATAACGGTGCGAAGGTGGAGATAGTATGAATCCAACAGATATTTTGCTGCAGGAATCGCAATCGGTCTGGGATCAATATGTGGAGCATCCTTTCATTAAAGAAATGGGAGCGGGCACTTTGGATAAAGCGAAGTTTGAGCATTATTTAATACAGGATTATTTATATCTCAAGGAGTACACGAAAGTGTTCTGCATGGGGATGATCAAGGCGCAGACGATTGAGGATATGAGGTTCTTCCATCAAGCGGCCGGAGGCGCATTTGAATACGAAACAGCCGTCCATATCCATTATTTGAAGGGATTCGATTATTCAATCGAGGAATTGGAGCAGCAAGAAGCGGAGCTTACAACAGAAAGCTATACGAGCTATATGCAAGCTGTTTGTTTAAAAGGCGATCTGAAAGAAATCGTCGCGGCGGTATTGCCCTGTATTTGGAGCTATAGCTACATTGGACGGCATTTAATGGAATCATATGAAGTTAACGGCGATCATTTTTATAAGGAATGGATTGAGGCATACGGGGGAGAAGCATTCACGGCTTTAAGCGATAGTTGGCTTGCGTATGCAAACCGCCTTTTCAGTGCTATTTCAATAGAAGAGAGAACGAAATTGAGCGGGATTTTCAAGAAAGCCAGCTTGTATGAACTTCATTTTTGGGATATGGCTTATGCAGAAGTAAAAGAAGCGGTGAAGTAAGGAGGAAGCGGATTTGTTTTCACAAAAGAAGGACTTATATGTGGTGACGGATTCACCTATTCTAAAGGGGCGGATCTTCCTATCATGTATTGAAGCGGCTCTCCGCGGCGGCGCCAAAATCATTCAGCTGAGGGAGAAGAATAGCACGGGGCGCGAATTCTATGAGAAAGCCCTCGCTTTGCGGGAGCTGACCCATAAATATGACGCCCGCTTTATTGTCAACGATCGTGTTGATATTGCGGTGCTTTCCGGCGCGGATGGGGTGCATATCGGACAAATCGACATCCCAGTGCCGGCCGTTCGCCGGCTAATAGGGGAAGATAAAATCATCGGTGTATCTGCCGGCGATATGGAGAAAGCGGTACGGGCGCAGCAAGAAGGTGCGGACTATATCGGTGTCGGTGCGATTTTTCCAACTGAGACAAAAGAGAATGCACAAACGATTGAAATGGCGACACTCGAAGCAATCAGGGAAGCTGTAACCATTCCCATCGTAGCCATCGGCGGCATCAAGCTGCATAACCTGGCTGATATTAACGGCGATCATGTCGATGGCATTGCTGTAGTGTCGGCGATACTCGGTGCCGAAGATATCTATGGCGAGACGAAGAAATGGGTAAACCAATTGGCATATAAATAATGATGCCTAAAGCACTTGAAAGTACTTCAAGTGCTCTTTGGCATGCCTTTGTTAAAATGCGCGAAATGAAGCGAAGGATGAATGAATCCTGCTCACAGCCTCCCTTTATAGCCGATTTTTGCAGAGGCATCCTTGCCGGTTTTGATGAGGCTGCCCGTCAGGAATGCAAGCCGCTCATCATTACTCTGATCATATATATGCTGCGGGAGGCCTATGCTGATGGCGCCTGCAATCTCTCCCAATCCATTTAAAATGGCGACCGCGATGGAAGAGGTCCCTTCCGTTCTTTCACCATGGCTAACAGCATAGCCTTGCTTGCGTATCTGCTTTAGCTGTTCCAGTAGAGCGGGTATTTCTTCTGAAGGAAGCAATTGCTTGAGAATGGATAAGGATTTTGAATGGGCCATTGAAGCAAGCATTGCTTTATTGGCTGCTCCGATATGCATAGGAATCCGGATACCGAGCGGGTCGTGCACGCGGATGGGGTTATCTTCGCTGTTGATTCTCTCAATAATGATTGATTCAACAGCAAGGGGCCTGCTTAAATAAACACTTTCCTTCACTTCATGAGCAAGCCGGTCCAACTCAGGCTTTATGATGCTTATATAGTCCATTTTGTCGTACATATTCAAGCCGTACTCCAACCATAAGGTACCGAGGGAATAGCGTTTGCTTTGCTCGTCCTGCTCGACAAGTCCATGATTGGCCAATGATTTCAACAGCCGGTGCAGTGTGCCGAGCGGCAGCCCGCACTGCTTTGCAAGCTCTGTTATGGATCTGCCTTCCTCCATGGTTGAAGCTGAGAGGATTCTTATTATAGCCATCGCTCTATCGATCGTTTGCATATCATCCATCACCTTTATTTCCTTTTAATAAATCAGATTAAATTTTCTAAATATATTGACATTATATCGTGTTGAACTTATATTTTGTATATAAATTTTTCCTTTTGACGGAAAGTGTTTCCGTTATGCGGAAAATGAATTTTTGTATCCCGTTTAACAGGTTAGTTCATCTACTGATAGGCGGCGGTGAAGCCCCGCCTATTAAAGATTCACTTTATAGAATATATTTCTTCCGTGTATAAGGATGCCGGTGTTTCATGAAGAGATTCCTGCATCGCCTTTTACTGGTTGTGTGTCATTTTTTACAGTAAGCAAGCCGCTGCTTTGAATGCGGAGAAGTTGAATGAAGGGAGATTTACTTATGGAAGGACGTCTTTGGAGTACATCGGGTGCATTGCGCCGATTGCTTTGCGAATTAGTGAGCTGGGAAAGCCAAACATTATCAGAAGGGGAGAAGGTGTTTTCCAAAAAGCTTCAGGAAAAATTGATGCTCCTGCCGTATTTCCGCTCATGCCCCGAGAAAGTGGCGCTGCATGACGCCGATTTGGGGCGTCATACAGTGACAGCATTGTATCAGCATCCGGAGGCGAGCGGGACGGTTGTGTTAATCAGCCATTACGATACGGTGCAGACGGAAGAGTATGGGGCGCTGGAGCCATTGGCGATCCATCCGGAAGAGCTTACGAAGAAGCTGCTCGAGCATCCGGAAGAGCTGCCGGATGCTGCCCGCAAAGACTTATTGTCCGGAGACTATCTATTCGGCCGCGGCACGATGGATATGAAGATGGGCTTGGCCTTGCATATGCAGCTGCTCGAGAAAGCAAGTGAAGAGCAATGGCCGCTTAACCTGCTTCTTGTAACCGTTCCCGATGAAGAGGTGAATTCAGTCGGAATGCGCACGGCTGTACCGGCATTAGTGAAACTTAGGGAAGAATATGGTCTGCATTATAAGCTCTTCCTGAACAGCGAACCTTCTTTCTCCCAAGGTCCTTCAGACACCAAGGAATATATTTATTCGGGTTCTATCGGCAAAATCATGCCCGCCGCTTTATTCTATGGAAAGGAGACACATGTCGGCGAACCATTGAAAGGCATCACATCGCCCTTCATTTCTTCTTTCTTGACGCAGCATATGGAATGGAATGAACGGTTCCGTGAGACGCACTTTGGCGAAAGCACGCCTTTACCTGTTTCCTTGCAATTGAAAGATTTGAAGCTGCAGTATTCGACACAGACGCCTTACCGTTCAGCGGCTCTTTATAACGTATTTCTGATGAAGCGTTCGGCTGCGAAAGTTATGAATCTATTCGAACAGGTTGCCTTAGAGGCAATGGCGGAATGCAATGCGAGATACAGGGCGTTATGCGAAAGAGAACAAATCGACGGTGTCGGGGAGGTGAAGGTGCTGCGCTACGACCAGCTGCTTGACTATGCTATCAATAAGCTCGGAAGCGGGGAGGTGCAGAGGATCAAGAATGAAGCGCTGCAAAAAGAAGAATGGGACGACCGCGAAAAGTCGCTGCGGATTGTCGATGGCTTGATGATCGCTTGCCAGGAATTGACGCCTGCCACCGTTTTGTTATTTGCGCCGCCTTATTATCCGGCTGTCAATTCGTCCGGCCACCCTCTCATAGACGATGCCATTTCGTTATTGAAGCAGGAAGCCAAAACCTTTGATATCACCCTTGACCAAATTCATTATTTCAACGGCATCAGTGATTTAAGCTATGTCAATTATGAAAGAAACGATGAATGGTCCTGTTTTGAGAAGAATACCCCGGTTTGGGACGAGACTTACTCGATTCCATTCAAAGAGATGTTGGAGCTTCGCGCACCGGTGCTCAATGTAGGCCCGTTCGGAAAGGACGCCCATCAAAGAACAGAGCGTCTGCATATGTCCAGTGCATTTATTGAAATGCCTGTCCTCTTGGAAAAGTTAATGAGGGATTTAGTGATCCGGGAACAGGCGGAACATCTTTCTGTGTCGTAATATTCCATTTTAAAAAGAAGGAGAAATTTCTCCTTTTTTTATTTTGCCCCGAACAGTAAATGCTTTCATGTGTTTTATCTGTGATGAGCAATAAAATGATCGTATGAATATTTGTTCGAAGAGCTCCAGTCCGTACGTCGCAAAACGACCGCTTCTGCTTTTCGGTGTCCAGCCTTGCACTTACCATGCTCGATCATAAGCCTATCCATTTTGGAAACCAAAAGAGAGTTTCCAAGAATGGCTTGTCTTATGCTTGCCGCATGCCTGAATCATTTTTGTGAAAAACGATTCACCAGTGCCGGCATTTCGATGTCCAGCGCCAGCGGTCAGCGACTAGCGTACTTCACTCTTCTCCTTACGATAAGTCAACATCGAATCGCTGCGCTCTTCGTGTTTCCTTTATCTCGTTCGAAGAGCTCCAGTCCGTACGTCGCAAAACGACCGCTTCTGCTTTTCGGTGTCCAGGCAAATAATTGTACGGTTTTCTTTTTTTGTTATATAGTTAGGTATACTAACTATATAAGGAGTTCATATGAATCTGTTTTCAACTATTTACCGATTCAATAAATGGTATGTTATGCGGCTTCAAGAGATTTGTTCGATTGATGGCATCACGCCGGTCCAATGGCTGGTATTGCATCATGTATCCCAAAATGACGGCTGTAGAAGCATAGATATTGTGAAAGAATGGTCGGTTGAAAAACCGACAGTATCTTCTTTAGTTCGTAAACTAAAAGAACGAGATTTACTTACCTTCACAAGCGGGGAGGATAAACGCCAAAAATATTTATCTTTGACAGCGGAAGGGAAGGCCCTTTGCGAAAAGATAGCGGAACAAGTGACGGCGCTCCAAACTTTCACAACAGAGCCATTCTCGGAGAAAATGGTGAATGACTGGACAGAACAGCTGATGATTCTGGAGGAACGGATGAAACATTATTGAACGCCGATGACCATTTTGGTGAGGGGGATCCATATTCTGATTGAATATGTTTTACACGGTCGAACAGCTAAATCTATAGTACAGGGGGAATAAATAATGAAATTTAAGAATGTTACAATCGCAGGCAGCGGGGTTTTAGGGAGCCAGATCGCTTTTCAAACAGCATTTAAAGGCTTCAATGTGACGATTTATGATATTAATGAAAATGTGATTGAATTAGCGAAAGAGCGTATTGTGAACCTGGAAAGCACGTATGCCGCTTACTTTAAAGATGAGCAGGAAGCTGTAAAGTCTGCCCAGTCGCGCATTCAATATGCGACGGATTTAGAAGAAGCGGCAGCAAACGCCGATCTTGTCATTGAAGCCATACCTGAATTGAAGGAAATTAAAGAAAGCTTCTATACAGAACTGGGCAAAGTGGCGCCGGCACATACTATTTTTGCGACGAACTCTTCCACTATGCTTCCAAGCCAGTTTGCTGCATTTACAGGACGCCCCGAGAAATTCCTGGCCTTGCACTTCGCAAACCGCGTTTGGATGAACAATACGGGAGAAGTAATGGAGCATCCGGGCACAGATAAAGAAGTGGTGGATGCTGTGTTGGAATTCGCGGCCGCAATCGGTATGGTGCCGCTCCATATCAAGAAGGAACAACCTGGTTATATTTTAAATAGCTTGCTTGTTCCGTTGCTGGATGCAGCCCAACGCTTATGGGGAACAGGCGTGGCCGATCCTTATACAATCGATAAAACATGGATGATTGCGACAGGAGCGCCGATGGGACCATTCGGCATCATTGATGTTGTCGGCTTGGAGACCGTCTATAATATTGTCAGCACAAAAGCCGCCAAGCATCCAAACCCTGAAAAGAATGAATTCAGAGAAATCGCCGACTTAGTAAAAAATGAATTCATCGCTAAAGGAAAAATGGGCATTCAGACAGCAGAAGGATTCTATAAATATCCGAATCCGGCTTATAAAGAGAAAGACTTTTTACAACCTTAATAAATAAAGTGAATCTTTGATAGGTGGGGGTTCCTTCATCCCCACCTATCATTAGAGGAACCAACCTTAGTACCTGTTAAACGGGATAAAACGGGTTATAACAATGGCGTTAATCAGAGATGTTCGCCGCCAGAATGAAAACGGGCTGATTCTACAAGTATGATCGTAGAATCAGCCCGTTTTTTTATTTGGCCGAATCCGGTCCGCAGGCGCGCTTTCTTACATGGCGCTTTTTTATTCTTACAATATTGTAAGACATTTGAAATCTCAATCGATATTTGAATTACAGGGGTGGATTTATAATGAAAGCATCAAATACAAAGGAGATTGATTGTGATGAGTACGGTGCTTACGGTTGATCATATAGAGAAGCGGTTCGGGAATAAAGGCAATATTTCAAAGGCGATCAACGATATCAGTTTTACAGTGGAAGAAGGTGAGTTCGTCGGCATCATGGGACCTTCGGGCAGCGGAAAAACGACGTTGTTGAACTGTATTTCAACCATCGACCGAGTGTCTTCAGGGCAGATTCTGATCAAAGGGCAGGATGTGACGAAACTGAAAGCGGGGAAGCTGGAGAGATTCCGCCGCGATGAGCTTGGCTTCATCTTCCAGGACTTCAACCTGCTCGATACATTGACGGCATTTGAGAATATCGCGATTGCCCTGACAATCCAGGGCAGAAAAGCGAATGAAATCGATTCGCTGGTGAAGGAAATGGCGGCTAAATTAGAGATTACAGAGGTATTGGATAAGTTTCCGTATCAAATGTCGGGCGGACAGAAGCAACGGGTGGCGTCGGCGCGCGCCATTGTGACGAATCCATCGCTCGTGCTGGCGGACGAGCCCACGGGGGCATTGGATTCCAAATCATCCGCATTGCTTCTGGATTCGTTTGAGAAGTTGAATCAAGAATTACAGACAACCATTTTAATGGTTACACACGATGCGTTCACAGCGAGCTACGCGCACAGAATTCTCTTCATTAAAGATGGTGTCATCTTTAAAGAGCTGTTCCGCGGCAGCAGCACGCGCAAGGAATTCTTCAACCGGATTATTGAAGTGGTAACCATGCTGGGCGGTGACTCTAACAATGTATTCTAAACTGGCGTTTCGTAATGTGAAAAGAAGCATCAGCGACTTTCTGATTTACTTTTTGACATTAACGTTTGCTGTTTGCCTATTCTATAGCTTCAACTCGATTTCCGCACAGCAGGCGATGTTCGATTTGAATGAGAGCAAATCAGCGACGGTCGATAGCTTAGTATTATTGTTGTCTTATGTATCGGTATTCGTTTCGATTGTACTTGGTTTCTTGATTCTATATGCGAATAATTTCCTGATCAAGCGCAGAAAAAAAGAACTTGGGCTCTATATGACGCTTGGGATGAGCAAATACAAAATTTCCCGCATCCTGGTGAATGAAACGTTATTGGTGGGGATTCTATCTTTGGCGGTGGGTCTTGGCGCTGGTATTCTCGCTTCACAGGGGTTGTCGATCTTGACGGCGAAAATGTTCGAGGTGGATGTATCGGCTTATCAATTCGTCATTTCAACGGAAGCAATCGGTAAAACAGCGCTGTACTTCGGCGTGATTTACCTGTTAGTGATGTTGTTCAATACGTTTACCATCACAAGATACAAGCTGATTGACTTATTGACGGCTTCCCGTAAAAATGAAAGCTTAAAAATCCGGAAAACATGGGTGTCGGTTGTATTGTTCCTTGTTGCGATTGTGATATTGGCGATTGCGTATGGCGTCATGCTTGAGAAAGGCTTATTTGCAGACGGGAATGTTGTCTTGTTCTGTGTAGTGCTTGGCATGATCGGGACATTTCTCTTCTTCATGTCGCTATCAGGATTCGCGCTTAATCTGTTAAGACGGAATAAGAAATTCTATTACAATAACATCAATATGTTCGTGATGCGGCAAGTCAATTCTAAAGTAAATACAACGTTTATGTCGATGGCTGTCATCTGCATTATGCTGTTCTTCACAATCGGTGTGCTGTCAACAGGATTCAGCATCAAGAATTCGATGGAGGCGGGGCTTGATGCCACAACACCATACGATGCATCCGTGTTCACGTATGCGGCAACAGAAGACCAGCAGGCCAAAGACGTAAATGAAGTGCTGAAGGAATTTAAGATCGATACAATGAAATACGATCAAACATTCAGTTTCAATCTATATAATACGGCTGAAGACCAAAATCCCATCTTGAAGAAACATCAGGATAAAACGGCGGAGAAACTGACGAAGGGTGCGCCGCCTATGCCGCTTCTGGCGATTAAACAGTCCGATTATAAAAAGTTGGCGGAGATGCAAGGCAAAGAGCCGGTCGATATCCCGAAAGATTCAGTGTGGCTATTCTATAATATGGAGAATTTCCATAAAACCGTGGACAACTTAGTGGATGGCCAGAAAACGCTCAGCATCCAGGGTAAAGAGTATAAAATCATCAATGATGAAGCAGATAAATTCTCTTATACCAACAATTATTCACCTATAGATTCGCTGGCAGCCGTACTGCCCGATGAAGCGGTCGAAGGCATGACGGTCTATCAATCGGTCTGGAATGTGAACTATACAGAGAATAAAGCCGGCAAGGATAAAGAGATCATGGATAAGCTGGAGGGCTTGAGCTGGGGGCCGGAAATGGAGAAGCGGGGTTATCCGGTTTATGCAATTACGAAAACTTATGCCTATGATATTGCGGTGGGGAACTCAACGATTTTTGTTTTCCTTGGCATCTACTTAGGCACGATTTTCTTGATTGCGAGCGCGGCTGTCCTGGCGCTGCAGCAATTATCGGAAGCAAGCGATAATGTAACGCGCTATGCGATGCTGAAAAAGATTGGTGTGCCGGATAAAACGATCCACGGCGCCATTTTCAAACAGATCGGCATCTACTTCTTAATGCCATTGACGCTTGCAATCATTCACTCCTTCTTTGGAATTAAAATCGTCAATGAAGCGGTGATGCTGTTCGGTGAAACAAGTGTTTTAGTGCCGTCGATCATCACAGTCGCAGTGCTGATTGCCATCTATGGCGGCTATTTCCTGGCTACGTATATCGGTTATAAAAAGATTGTGAAATGATGGGGGGGAGGATGTCCGGCTAGGGCATCCTTTTATTATAAGTAGAACAAACCACCCGTGATAACGGATGGTTTCGACTTGAGTGGCTATGTACACACTTCATCTACTATTAAAACTATTTTCGTTACATTTATGTAGGCTTGTGGGAATGAAGTGAGTGGAGATTGGTAATATTTTCGATAACCCAATAGATTCTAAATAGCCGATACTTTGTTATACTAGAGTGAAAAAAGAAGCTAGGATTGAAAATGTATGATTAAAGCAGGAATTGTCTTGTTAGTCATCGGTTTTATGATGACCATCGCATCTACCAAGATTTTCGGGGAATCCGCCTATGTGGAATATATACAGATAGGCGGTTTCTTCCTCGGCGTGATCGGGTTGTTCATGATGGAAACGAACCGAAGAAAACGGATGAAGAAATAAAAGCCGGCAGCCCTTCTGTTGCTGGTTTTTTTGTTTCCATCATACGGCTATGGCGCAGAAAATAAAACAATCAGTTGCTTTCATTGTCATCTCCTGTCAAACTTAAAGATAGTGATAAACAACTTCAACGAAATGCGTAGGTGGCTAGGATGATAGAAATTAAAATGTCCGCTCTCAGTGATGGGGAATTTAATAGAGGGGTATTTGCTGCAGGAGATATTAAGAAGGGGACGCTGATCCACTCGGCGCCGGTCATTGCTTTTCCGAATGAGGAACATGAACATATCGAGAAGACGTTGCTTGCGGATTATGTTTTTGAATATGGCAAGAACCATACGGCCATTTTATTAGGATATGGCATGCTATTCAATCATTCATATGAACCGAATGCGGAATATGAGATTAGCTTTGAAGACCATGCTTTTCATTTCTATGCTTACAAAGATATCCAAGCCGGCGAAGAAATCCTAATCAATTATAATGGTGATGTGGATATTGACGACCCTCTTTGGTTCAATCAGGAAGGCGAAGAGCAATAAGTCAATTAGTTATTGGATCGTAAGGGAGTGAAGTAAGATGTATTTAACTGTGGAAGAAACTGCGGAATATTTATCGGTATCTACCATTTATGTGGAGAACTTGATTCTGCAAGGCAAGATCAGGGCGCTGCATGACGGGGAGCGATATTTGGTGTATAAAGATCAGTTTAAGACACATTTCGAACAGATGGAGAAGTATCGCATGTTAGTGGAAGAATTGCAGAACGAACCCATTCCGGAGGATAAAGATATTAAGGATGAAGATTGAGCTAATAGGCCCAATCTTTTTTTTGCTTGCCATTAATATATGGCAGAATTTTGAACTTGATTCCTATACGATTTTTTGTTTATTGTAAAAAAGTTGATTTTTATCATATTTATGTAAGAAAAATAACATATTTTATTTTCATATTTATGTAAAAATAAATACTTATTGCATTTAAAGAATCAGAGGGAAGGTAATTTATGAATCGATACAACAAGATGTTTATTTCAGCAACAACTACGGCGGTATTAGTATCTGCAGTCGCGGCACCAACCCTGGCGGCATCATTTACAGATGTGGCTCCGCGCTATAAGGAAGCCGTCAATTTTGTCGTTTCAAAAGGCGTGGAAGGCTTCTCGGATACACAGTTTGGAGTCTATCACAATATCAAGCGCGTGGATGCGGCCATCATGCTGGCGAAAGTATTGGAGCTTGATATTGAAAATGCGCCGGCCTCAGGCTTTACGGATGTTCCGGCACGAGGTGTCCCATATGTTAATGCGTTGAAAGCGGCAGGCATTGTTAACGGTGTATCAGATACGAAATTTGATGCACACTCGATGATTACACGCGGGGAGATTGCGCTTTGGCTGCGAAGTGGATTTAATTTGGAAGGATCGGTCGATATTCCATTCACAGATGTAGCGCCGCAATATCAACAAGCGGTTTCGGCGCTAGTGGAGAATAAAATCACAGATGGCCTCACACCGACGCGGTTCGGCACCGATGAGCATGCGATACGCGGGGACTATGCGATTTTCTTATATAGGGCATCAAAGGTGGATAAAGGGCCTAAGCCGCAGTTGGATACGTCGTATGACCAAACTCCTCCGGCTATATCGACGCCTAATAATGGAATCTATGTGAACTACGGGCATAATAATACAGAGTTTATGGTGAAATTCGATATCCCTGTCGATAAAAAATCAGCGGAGAATATCGAGAACTATCAAGTGGAAGGTGCGACGGTTCAATCGGCAACTCTGGTGAACGATGCTACTGTATTGGTTAGATTGAATCATGAATCTATTGATAAAAGCGGATATAGGTGCGTTACTATTCAAGGCGTGAAAAGCAGGAAGGGCGTAGAAATGGATCCGTATGCAACAACGGACTATTTCCTTGAAAACTATCGACCATATGTTGAATCAGCCGACTTAATCACAAAGGATAAAATTCAAATCACATTCAGTGAACCGATTAATCGTTCGTGGATCAGCGGGGAGAATGTGAATGTGTTTGTGGATGCTGTCCAAGAAGCCGAAGGAGCAGGGTTTGCAATCAAACCTTCTTCAGGCAGCACGGTCCAATATCAAGAAAGCTATATCATCACGCTTGTAGATGATTTAACGGAAGAAGAGCTTGCTCAAACAATCACAGTTGAAACATTATCTGATGAGAGTTTTACTTATTTTATAATGGATAGAAATGGTAATAAAGCTAAAAATGAACGGATTACGGTAACGAAATAAAACGGACACAAAGAGCTTGCAAGTAAGATTGCAAGCTCTTTGCCTATTTTTTATGGGGAGCCTTGATTAGCCATTTAAATAATCGATGGCTGTCGCGGCCAGTATCTTTGCGGCAATCAGCATGCTTTTCTCGTCGATATCAAATTTCTCATGGTGGTGGGGATGCGTGATGCCGGCTTCTTTATTTCCTGCTCCTGTAAAGAAGTAGGTGCCGGGCACTTTCTGAAGATAGTAGGCATAATCTTCAGCTGCCATGCTTGGCGGTACTTCTTTCACATTGTCTTCACCGATTATCAGAGCCGCATTCTTCACGAGTAAATCGGTTTCTGCCTGATGGTTTATGACAGCCGGATAACCTTTATCATATTGGAATTTGAAGGTTGCTCCGGCATTCTCGCAAGTAGTGGCAACGATACTATGCATATGTTTGATCATGGCTTCTTGAACTTCGGCGTCGAATGTACGGACGGTGCCGGTAATTTTGGCAGTTGTAGGGATGACATTGAAAGCATCGCCGGCATGGAAGGTTGCGACAGTTAGTACAGCTGGTTTCAATGGATCGATTCGCCTGCTGACGATTTGCTGCAGTTGTTGGACAATCGAGGTTCCGATGATAATCGGGTCGATGCTATTGTGCGGCAGCGCACCGTGACCGCCCTTGCCGATGATATCAATATAGAAACCATCCGCTCCGGCCATGAATGCACCGCTCTTGTACCCGATTTCGCCAACAGGAATCGTTGACCATACATGCGTGCCGAATATGGCGTCGACACCATCCAAGCAGCCGGCTTCAATCATAGGCTTCGCTCCTCCCGGAACAATTTCTTCCGCGAATTGATGGATGAGCACAACATTGCCATGCAGTTCTTCCTTCATCTCCGACAGTACTTTCGCTACGCTAAGCAGAATGGTCGTATGGGCATCATGCCCGCACGCATGCATGACGCCAGGGACGGTTGATTTATAGGGGACATCCTTGGCGTCTTGGATAGGAAGAGCGTCAAAGTCCGCCCGCAGCGCTACCGTTTTCCCGGGCATGCCGCCGCGGATCAGTCCGACAACTCCCCGCCCGCCTACTTCTGTTTGCACCTCCACTCCCAGAGCGGTTAAATATTCTGCGATTTTCTTTGGGGTATGCACTTCATGGAATGATAATTCAGGGTGCTGATGAAAGTAGCGTCTCATTTCAATCATTTTTGGATACAATTTCTCTAATTCTTCATTAATATATGCCACCATACATTATCCCCCTTGACTCATGATTTAATACTTTCATTCACTTTATCATGAGAGTAAAGGAGAAGTCACGCAGTGCTAATTGTTCGGCACGATGCTTTGCGGGAAGCGGAAGATGTTATCGGGATCGTATTTGGCTTTAATCTGTTGGAGCCTTGGATAATTGTCGCCGTAGTAGGCTGTTTGCCAGTTTTGGATGAAGAGGTCGGGCCAATTGACGTAGTCGCCGGTTGTGTAGGGAGCCAGGGCTTTACGTACGGATTCAATCCAGCGAATATTTTGCCATCGTTCGTTGTGATGTGCCCAGGTGGCATTGTATTCTTGGGCGATGATGGAGTCGCGGTAGAAAAAGGCGGTATCTTCCGGATGGATGTCGCCGGCTTTACCGCAGAGAGCTTGCTGCCAGATCGCTACATTTTCATGGGGGGCTTTCTCCAACAATCGCCTCATGAGCGAGAGCGCTTCTTTCGGGAATGGATTTTGGACGAACGAACCGGATCGCTTGAACGGGGCGGGCTCATTTTCAGAAGGGTCATCGAAGAATCGGACCGCTTCAATGAAAGATGTATGTTTGATTTTGATGCTGTATGGCTTGCACATTTGAACAAGCGGATGAAGCAGCTGCTTGAGTTCTCGCTTTGAACCGTTGAATTGGCCTTGCGCCACAATTGTACGGTCCGCTTTCATTTCGATGGAAGAGGTAAGGCGGTCATCGATGCAGGGAGCCCAGTGCTGCCAAGCGTCATACGCGCATTCGAAGTCTTCCCACTCCCATTCCATGGAAAAGATCGATACGTTCTCGATCCTGTGCGTCCGGTAGATGAGCTGGGTGACAATGCCGAAATTTCCTCCTCCACCGCCGCATAAAGCCCAAAATAAATCAGGGTGGTGCTGCTTATTGGCGGTAATAACTTCACCGGAAGCGAGCACAACTTCTGCTTCCAACAGGTTGTCGCAGGTGAGGCCGAATAGCCGGGTTGAATATCCGATTCCCCCGCCGAGCGTCAGCCCTGCTAGGCCGACATTTGCGGCTGTTCCGGCCGGGATGGTTTGGCCGTGCTTCCACAGAGTTTGATATACATCCCCCAACTCGGCGCCCGCTTCAATCTTCGCCGCTTTTTCTTTTGGATTGACAATGATGCTGTTCATCTCGCTTACATCGATGATCAGTCCGCCGTTCATCAGGGAGAAATTCTCGTAGCTATGGCGGCCGCTTCGGAGCCGGAAGGGCATGCGGTTTGCTTTGGACCATTCCAGTGCATGTACGACATCCGCTGTATTCTGGCAAAAGACGATGATTTTAGGATAAAGCGGGATGCTTGTGTTGATGTTTGTTCTAGCTTCGTTGTAATCAGGGTCATTGGAAGTGACCACCCGTCCTGTCAATCTCAAAGTCCCATCCCTCCTAACATGGTGATTGTTACATTCTATGATGCAGCGGGCAGCATTATTAATTGCTATGGAAGAAGGAGGAATATATAATGTAATGAGAATCATTATCAGTGGATATGGAGGGATAGAGTATGGATTTAACAACTATCATTAAAGAGAGACGATCGGTCAAACGCTTTGAAGATCGGGAAATATCACCTGGACTGGTGAAAGAATTATTGGACATTGCAGTATGGGCGCCCAATCACCGGCTGACAGAGCCGTGGCGCTTCATCTTAATTCATGGAGAAGGCCGCGTGAAGCTGGCTGAAACGGTAAGGGAGTTCAGAGAAAGGAAAGAACCTGACCCTTCGAAGAAAAAGGCGGAAGGGGAGAAGGTTTATAATAAATTGATGTCTAATCCGATGTTTTTGATGGTTGTCATGAAGGAAGACCCTAATCTAGTGACACGGGAAGAAGACTTTGCCGCTACATGCTGCCTGATCCAGAACTTCAGCTTGTTGGCTTGGGAACAAGGGATCGGCATGACATGGCATTCCTATGGCTGGCTTCAGGATGAGCTGGTGCGGGAATCTTTGGGCATCCAGCCCGGCGAGAGAGCCATCGCCAATCTGCATATGGGCTATACGGCGATGCTGCCTAAGCCGCAACAAAGAAAGCCAGCGGCTGAATTGCTTACGGTTATCGATCATCAATAGAAGTGGAGAAAGCCCCGGATCAGCGATGTTGCTCCGGGGCTTTCGGCGGCTTATAAGCGCGAGACAATCTGCACAGCTTCATTGCGGTCACCTTTCTTCATGAAAGGAATTGAGAGTTTCACACTGCCGCTCATTTCATGCCCGTTGGCTGCTGTGATGGCATTAAAGTTAGCGGCTGAATTTGTTTTTGCAAACAAATTCCCCCTCGTTCACCTTACAGATGTATGCATAAAGATGGCAAAGAAAGCGGAAAAGTCAGGCTGATACAGCGTCTAACCATTTCTTTTAATAGAGTCTGCAACGGCGCTTATTATATTCTGAATATTGCATAAAAAGGACGGTGTGGCTATAATATATTAAATATAACAGAATTTTTAGAAAAATGAGGGGGAAATGATATGAAAAAAGCCACAATTAACATAATGTTCATATGTGCGCTTCTAATTGTCTTGGCAGGCTGCGGCTCTTCAAAAGGAACCGCCGGCGAAGAGAAAGAAGCGAAAGTATTGCGTGTTGCTACGGATGCTGCTTATGCACCGATGGAATACATAGATAAGGGAGAACTTACAGGTTTCGATGTGGACTTCATTAAAGCTGTCGCGAAAGAAGCGGGATATGAGGTCAAAGTGGAGAATACAGGATGGGATCCTTTATTCGTTGAAATAGAAAACAAGCGCGCGGACTTGGCTGTCTCTTCTATTACAATAGATGAGAAGCGTAAACAATCGTACGATTTCTCACACCCGTACTTTTTATCCACAAATAAAATTCTAGTGCCAAAAGGAAGTCCCATCAAGAGCGCCGCTGACCTGAAGGACAAGATTGTGGCGGTACAAGCGGGTACAACAGGCATGGCTGTAGCGGAGAAGGTTCTGGGCGTGAATAACAAAAATATTAAGAAGTTCGAGAATAATAACTTAGCCATCCTGGAATTAACCAAAGGCGGTGCGGATGCAGTGATTGCCGATGTCGCTATTGTAAATGAATATGTAAAGAATAACCCGAAAGATCAATTGACAATCATTGATGAAGAGTCGTTCGATAAAGAATACTATGGTGTCATGTTCCCGAAAGGTACTAAAGAATTGAAGGAAGAATTCAATGAAGCGATCAATGCCATTTTCAAAAATGGCGAGTATGCGAAAATCTATCAACAATGGTTCGGCGAAGAGCCGGATATGGAAACCTTAAAGCAGCAACAATAATATCAACTGAAAAATTGCGTGCCGTACTGTGTTTGGTTACGCAATTTTTTTAGGGTTATGATTGTAATTTTTGATCAAATTTACCTTATATATGAAGTTGAGGGAGTTCGGAGGAAGATATATGGATTTTCGATTTGATATTATCGTAGAATATGCACCTTTTCTATTAAAAGGAACGCTTCTGACGATTGGATTATCGCTCGCAGGTATAGCTATTGGAACCATTCTAGGCTTGTTCATCGGCATGGGCAAAATGATGAGAAATACTATTCTATCATTGCCTTTTAAACTATATATCACATTTTTCCGGGGAACGCCGCTGTTGGTGCAATTGCTGTTGATCCACTTTGGTGTAGTGCCGCTGCTAACAGGGGAAACAGATCCGGTGCTTGCTTCCATCCTGGCGCTGTCTCTCAATGCCGCCGCCTATATTGCCGAAATCTTTCGGGGCGGGATTCAATCCATCGAGAAGGGACAGATGGAAGCGGCCCGCTCTCTCGGTATGACACATGTACAAGCGATGAAATATGTCATCCTGCCGCAGGCGACAAAGCGCATCATCCCGCCGCTCGGCAATGAATTCGTCGTATTGATTAAAGAATCGTCGATCGCCTGTGTCATCGCGGCGCCGGAGCTATTGTATTGGGGAAGGGCAATGGGAACGCAGTACTTCAAAGTCTGGGAGCCATACTTGACCGCGGCCATCATTTATCTGATCCTCACTGTTTCATTAAGTTATATCCTACATCGCATTGAAAGAAGGTTGGATACGGCATGATCAAAGTGGAGAAGCTCAAGAAAACATTCGGTGCGAATGAAGTGCTGAAAGATATCAATGTGACGATCGAGCCGAAAGAAGTGGTGGTTGTCATCGGCCCTTCCGGCTCCGGTAAATCCACATTCTTGCGCTGCATCAATTTATTGGAGGGGATTACAGACGGCCATATTTATGTGGAAGGCAAGGATGTGGCAAATCCCAAGACGGACATCAACCGCCTTAGGATGGAAGTGGGCATGGTGTTCCAGCAGTTCAACTTATTTCCTCATAAGACAGTCCTTGATAATGTTGCCCTTGCGCCCATTAAGGTGAAAGGGGAGCCTGCCGAACAAGCGAGGCAAAAAGGGGTGGCGCTGCTTCGTAAAGTCGGTCTGGAAGAGAAAGCGGGGGCGTATCCCGATTCCTTATCAGGCGGGCAGAAACAGAGGGTGGCAATAGCGAGGGCGCTCGCAATGGAGCCCAAGGTCATGCTTTTTGATGAACCGACATCGGCCCTCGACCCTGAAATGGTCGGCGAAGTGCTTGAAGTGATGAAGCAGTTGGCCAAGGAAGGCATGACTATGATTGTGGTGACGCATGAGATGGGATTCGCACGGGAGGTAGGAGACCGTGTCATATTTATGGACGAAGGCTATATAGTGGAAGAGAACCATCCCGAGGAGTTTTTTGGAAATCCTCAGCATCAACGCACCCAGGCTTTCTTGAAGAAAGTTCTATAATGCTCGCCGATTTGATGCCGGCGGGCTTTTTTTACATGATAAGAGAAGGGAGGATGGCCACCAAGAAAAGAAAGATTTAAAAAATTCTATCATAAAATAAATATTCATTGTATTGCATAAAAATAAGATTATGCTATAATATTTTAGTATATTCATATCATTTTTAAAAACACGAAAAAATATACACGATAAGAGAAAGGAACTATTGCTATGAAAAAAATATCATTAGGTTTCATGCTATTGGCTGCTTTATTATTGGCGTTAGCAGGATGCGGAAGTTCAGATAGTAGTAAAGAAGGCGACAAAGAAGAGAAGAAAACATTGCGCGTTGTGACAGACGCGGCTTTTGCCCCAATGGAATACTTGGATAAAGATGAAGTAAAGGGCTTCGATGTGGATTTCGCGAAAGCTGTTGCACAAGAAGCCGGCTATGAGGTGAAGGTGGAGCATGTTGGCTGGGATCCGATGTTCGTGGAGCTGGATAACAAGCGTGCGGATATGGCGATTGCCGCCATTTCAATTGATAAAGACCGCAAAGCGACATATGATTTCTCTGTGCCATACTTCTTATCAACATTAAAAATCTTAGTGCCGGAAGGAAGCCCGATCAAGAGCGCAGCTGATCTGAAAGGTAAAAAAGTAGCTGTTCAAGGCGGTACAACAGGAAATATCGCAGCCGAGAAATTATTAGGCAAAAACAGCAAAAACATCAAGAAATTCGAAAGCAACAACCTGGCGATCATGGAACTGACAAAAGGCGGAGCGGACGCAGTGATAGCGGATAACGCCATCGTAGAAGAATATGCGAAGAATAACCCGAATGATAAATTAACAGTTGTGGAAGATGAAGATGCATTCAGTGCCGAGTTCTACGGCGTTATGTTCGCTAAAGGAAATACAGAGTTGCAAGAGGACATCAATAAAGCAATCAATGCGATGTTTGAAAATGGTAAATACGAAGAAATTTATAAAGAATGGTTCGGAATCGAGCCGAATATTGAATTACTGAAGAAACAGCAAGAACAATAATCAAGCATAAGAAAAAATTGCGTGCCGCCTTATAGGCGGCTACGCAATTTTGCTGTTTTCAAAGAATAGTTCAGGAGGACAATATATGGATTTTCGTTTTGATATAATTGTAGAATATGCCCCCTATTTGTTGCAAGGAACGCTTCTGACAATCGGGCTGTCGCTCGCGGGCATTGGAATAGGGACAGTGCTTGGCTTATTGATCGGCCTGGGGAAAATGGTGCAGAACAAGATAGTGGCGCTGCCATTCAGGCTGTATATTACATTCTTTAGAGGAACGCCTTTACTTGTACAGGTGTTATTGATCCATTTCGGGGTCGTTCCTTTGTTCACAGGCGATACAGATGCGACGCTTGCCGCTATCGTAGCATTATCGCTGAATTCGGCGGCGTATATTGCTGAAATATTCCGTGCCGGCATTCAATCGATTGAAAAAGGACAGATGGAAGCGGCACGCTCCCTTGGTATGAACCATTTCGAAGCGATGCGTTATGTCATCTTGCCGCAAGCGACGAAACGAATCATCCCGCCGCTTGGCAATGAATTCATCGTCCTGATTAAGGAATCATCGATTGCTTGTATTATCGCGGCGCCGGAGCTGATGTACTGGGGACGCGCGATGGGAACGCAGTATTTCAAAGTCTGGGAGCCATACTTGGCCGCGGCCTTTATTTACTTGATCTTGACCGTTTCTTTAAGTTATGTACTAAACCGTATTGAAAGAAGGCTTGAAACGACATGATAAAAGTGGAAAACTTGAAAAAAACCTTCGGGACGAACGAAGTGTTAAAAGATATCAATGTGGAAATCCATCCGAAAGAAGTAGTTGTTGTCATCGGGCCTTCCGGTTCAGGCAAATCTACTTTCCTGCGCTGCATCAACTTATTGGAAGATATCACGGCAGGCCATATTTATGTGGAAGGAAAGGATGTAGCAGATCCTAAGACAGACATCAACCGCCTGCGCATGGATGTAGGCATGGTGTTCCAGCAATTCAACCTGTTCCCTCATAGAACGGTAATCGATAACATCACGCTTGCCCCGATCAAGGTGAAGGGTGTTGCGCCGGACCAAGCGAAGCAGTATGGCATGGAATTGCTCCGTAAAGTGGGGCTTGCCGACAAAGCGAATGTTTATCCGGATTCACTATCAGGCGGGCAGAAGCAGCGTGTGGCTATCGCAAGGGCGCTTGCGATGGAGCCGAAAGTGATGCTGTTCGATGAGCCGACATCGGCGCTTGACCCGGAGATGGTCGGCGAGGTGCTTGAAGTTATGAAGCAGCTGGCGAAAGAAGGCATGACGATGGTCGTCGTAACGCATGAAATGGGCTTTGCCCGTGAAGTGGGCGACCGCGTGATTTTTATGGACGAGGGCTACGTGGTGGAAGAGAACAAACCGGTTGAGATTTTCGATCATCCGCAGCATGAAAGAACGAAATCCTTTCTAAGCAAAGTACTATAAATATAGAAGCAAAACAGCCAACATACATCATTTTGTTGGCTGTTTCCTTATATCCGGACCGTTTATTATCTACATTTTTTCAGGGAAACAGGCATATGTATGTTCCAAAGGAGCTGGTCTGCTTGAGAAGATGGAGATATCGAACAGGAATGAGAATGCAACGCAAACCGATGAGCTTTCCTAAGGTGCTTCTGTATTCCTTCCTTATATTCCTTGTGTTCAATTTCATATCGCTTTGGCTGGTGGACGGGGTGGTGACGCCGATTATCAAGGATGTCGCCAAGACGGAAGTGAAAAGGATTGCGACAGAAGCAATCGATCAAGCTGTACATGAAAATATTGCGAAGAAAGTAAATATAGAAGAGTTGATTGTCGAGAGGAAGCGGGAAGGCATGGCGCCGACCTATAGCTTTAATCCGAAAGTCTATTACGAGGTTCTGACATCGACGACGATGGATATAGAGAAGCGTCTGGGGATTGAACATAGAGAAGAAAACGACAGCCGCAACATTAACGAAGTGGAAGATGCACAACTGCAGAATATTGTGTATAAGATTCCGCTGGGAGTCGCAACAGGCAACTCGCTGCTCGCCAATTTCGGACCTGAGATACCGGTGGAGCTCGCGCTGGTCCGGGATGTGGAATCCAAGTTCCGCACAGTGATGACAGAAGGCGGCATCAATAATACGTGGTTGGAATTATATGTGGATTTCGAGGTTGATATCCAAATTGTCATTCCTTATTTCTCGGATAAAGAACCGATCAAATTCGAAGCGAAAATAGGCGATATTTTCATTGAAGGTGCTGTTCCGGATTACTACAGCAACGGTGGAAGCCTGCCGCCGCCCATCTTGAAGGAAGAAGTGAAAGAAGATGAATGATTTCCTGAGCTTGCTTTATCCAATGATAGGAAAATGGGAAAAAAGGTTGCAAGTTTAGGAATGAGCGTTCATAATAATAGAAAATTATCAGAGTATTTTAACGTTTAGGAGATGTCAGAATGAAAGTTGTGAAATTTGGAGGATCTTCATTAGCATCAGGAGAACAATTGCAGAAAGTGTACCAGATTGTCATGAGTGATCCGGAGAGAAAGGTTGTTGTCGTTTCGGCACCGGGAAAAAGGTCATCGGACGATACTAAAGTAACGGATTTATTGATAGAGTGTGCCGGACATTATCTGAATAATGCGAAAGAACAAGCGCCGGTTGCCGCTTTACTGGATAGATATGCGAGCATTGCGGAAGAATTGCGGTTGCCGGAAGCAGTCATCCGCACAATCGAAACGGACGTTAAGAATGTGCTTGAAGGCGACCAAACGAAGCCTGAGAAGTATATGGATGCTGTGAAAGCAAGCGGTGAAGACAATAATGCGAAATTGATTGCCGCTTTCTTCAACAGTATGGGTACAGATGCGGTGTATGTGAATCCGAAAGATGCCGGTCTTTATGTGAGCGATGAGCCGGGCAATGCGCAGGTGCTGCCGCAGTCTTATGAGAATTTGTATAAGCTGAGGGAGCAAGAAGGAATCATCATATTCCCGGGCTTCTTCGGCTATACGCTTGATGGGGAAATCGCGACGTTCTCAAGAAGCGGTTCGGATATCACCGGCTCCATCCTGGCAAACGGAACGAAAGCGACCGTCTATGAGAATTTTACAGATGTGGACGCTGTCTACTCTGTCAATCCGACGATTGTAAACAATCCTAAAGAGATTAAAGAGCTGACATACCGTGAAATGCGCGAGCTGTCATACGCAGGATTTTCCGTATTCCATGATGAAGCGCTTATCCCGGCTTTCCGTGCGGGAATCCCTGTGAATGTCAAGAATACGAATAACCCTTCCGCTCCGGGGACATTGATCGTGAACGAGCGGCACAATACGAACGGGCCTGTTATCGGCATTGCGGCTGATAAAGGCTTCTGCAGCATTTATGTGAGCAAATATTTAATGAACAGAGAGCTGGGTTTCGGCCGTAAACTTATGCAAATCCTTGAAGATTATGACATCTCTTATGAACATACGCCGTCAGGCATCGATGATTTGACGGTTGTTCTGAGAGAAGACCAACTGAATCCGGAGAAAGAAGCCAAAATCGTGGCACGGATTTACGATGAATTGCATGCGGACAAGGTGGAAGTAGAGCACGGGCTAGCGATGCTGATGATTGTGGGCGAAGGTATGCGCCATAATGTCGGAACCACAGCGAAAGCCTCCCAAGCGCTGGCTGATGCAGGCGTTAATATTGAGATGATTAACCAAGGATCTTCGGAAGTAAGCATGATGTTCGGCATCAAAGCGGTGCATGAGAAGAAAGCTGTTAAAGCATTATATGAAGCATTCTTTGCAAGAGTTCCGGCGCTATAAGCAGAGCGAACGAGAAAAACACATCTATGATAGCAATAGGTGTGTTTTTCTTATGCAGAGATTATGCTTCCTTCAGGATCAGTTGATGCACCATATATAACAGGGTTGTGTATGCCATGATGTTTATGAACTTCGTTGCAGGACTATAAGCAAACAGGTCCTCAAAAAGGATCAGCATGATGAGTGATAAGGCCATATAGGATAATTGCTGCTTCTTTTTTGCTTCGTCTTGGTTTTGTTCCATGTCGATTCTCGCTTCCATAAATAACCTCCCATTATCTACAAAATAACACAGTATTCGCCATGGTTTCAAATCTGTTTTTCTTTTTGTTTAATAATAGATGGAAAATTTATAATATTTACAAAAATAATCTTGAGCTGCCTCCGGAGATAATAGTATAATTCAAACAAAGGGAACGAATGTTCTTTTGTGGGTTGTTATATACAATTCAGCGTTTTGAAAGGGGAATTAGCTATGGCAAGCATCGATCAATTATTGGAAGAACATAAGTTGACGCATAAGAAAGAGGAAATCATCCGCCGTTTGTCTCCGGCAATCGGATTGGGGAAAGTGGAAATAGAGGAAGCGGATATACCTGTAGGAGCCTCGAAATTCGGCGGGTTGCCCGATTTGCCGCCACATTTGATATTTCCTCAATATGAGCACGGCTTTCTTTCTTTTTTAGCGCAAATGAATCTGTCGGAAGCTAAACCTTTCGATTCGGAGAACTTGCTTCCGGCCCGAGGGATGCTGTATTTCTTCTATGACGCGGTCGAGCAGCCATGGGGCATGGATCAAGAGGATGAAGGGTGCTTCCGCGTCCTTTACTATGACGGCGGGCTGGATGCGCTAGAGCGGACAGCTTATCCGGAAGCAACGGAGGATTACTTTCCGCTGCCTGCTTTCCGGATGGTGTTTAAAGCGTTCCGTACCCTTGCCGAAGAGGGGATGGAAGGGGAATGGGAGGAAGCGGACGCAAAGAAGTATGATGAATTCAAAGATGCACTCACGCAGGCCGATTCCATTGAAGGGGAAGAAGGTTATCCTGAGCCGATGCATTATATGTTCGGAGATCCGTATAACATACAGGACAATGTATTCGAAGAAATCAGCTATTATGAGCATCGGGAAAAGCTGGCGTGGGATGCGCCTGGGATAAAGGCGTCGGTTCGGAATATGGTGCTGTTGTTCCAAATGGATAGCGATGACGATCTGGAAGTCATGTGGGGAGATGTTGGCGTGCTGTATTTTTGTATGGACAGGGATGATCTGCTGAATAAGCGATTCGATAGAGTGAAGTTCATTCTTCAATGCTGTTGAACAAAAAGAAGCTAAATCACCCAATTGGACCGGGTGATTTAGCTTCTTTTTTATCACGTTTAACAGGTACTAAGACTCCCACTTCACCACAGCAGTGAAAGCGCAGATGTG
>JBJEFM010000198.1:0-1534 GCA_051874035.1 Bacillus sp. (in: firmicutes) | reverse complement strand
CCTTGAAAATTCAATATTTCAGCCAATAAAAAAGGCATAAATACATTCCTTTGGTATAATGGAATTGTCCAGAAACCAAAATAGAAAAGGAGATTTATGCCATGTCCATTTTACCACAGAATCATACAGATGAGGTAGCATTACTTGATTGTGTCCAGAAGTTTTTTTCCAAGCATCATGTGGGAAAGCTTCTGAAGCAGTGTAACGGGACCAAAGAGAAAGGTGTTTCTGCAGTTTCCTTACTGAAGTATAAGCTTGGAAACATTTTCGTTGGAAAAAGCATGTACATGCAGCAACGTACCGGTTCCTTCAAGGAAGATTTCTCTAAGAATACGTTTTATCGTTTTTTGAATTCTACCAAAACCAACTGGCTCCGCTTTACCTCACTCCTCGCAGCCGATATTGTGAACAATGATATCCGAGATCTTACAGATGATTCCCGTAAGAATGTATTCATCATCGATGATAGTCTTTTTAACCGAACCAGTTGTAAGAAAACCGAGTTGGGTTCCAAAGTCTTTGATCATACTGGAATGAAATACAAAAAGGGGTTCCGTATGCTGACTCTTAGCTGGAGCGATGGAAATACACTTATTCCTGTAAACAGTTGCCTGCTTGCTTCGTCAAAGGAATCAAACGTCATTGGCCCAGTTAAGGCATTCGATAAAAGAACACTTGCTGGAAAACGTCGTAAGCTTGCTCAGACTAAGGCACCAGAAGCTATGCTGACACTGCTTGATACAGCCATTTCTGCCGGATTATCTGCAGAATACGTTCTTTTCGACTCCTGGTTCTCAAATCCTGCCCAGATTACAGCGATCAAGGGCAAGGAGATGGATGTGATTGCCATGATTAAGAAAAGCAGCCGGATCAAGTATAGTTACAACGGAGAACAACTTAACATCAAGGAGATCTATTCCAAGAACAAGAAGCGCCGTGGCAGATCCAAATATCTTCTTTCTGTTGATGTCGTGGTAGGGAAAGAAAAGCCTCTCCCGGCAAAAATCGTATGTGTTCGAAATAAAGCGAATCGTAAGGATTGGCTTGCTTTCATATGCACTGATACATCTCTTAGCGAAGAAGAAATCATCCGTGTTTATGGAAAACGCTGGCAAATTGAGGTGTTTTTCAAGACCTGTAAATCAATGCTCAATCTGGTTGGAGAATGTCACAGTTTATCTTATGATGCATTGACCGCTCATGTAGCAATCGTGTTCGCCAGATATATGTTACTGGCAATGGAACAACGACAGAATGAAGACCAGCGAACTCTTGGAGAACTATTCTTTTTTCTCGTCGATGAAATGGCAGATATTACTTTCTGCAAATCACTTGGCATCCTGATGGATGCCTTAATGGCGAGCCTTCAGGAGATCTTGAAACTGAGTGACGAACAACTTGCTGCGTTCACTGCTGACTTCGAGGCCAGACTGCCGGAATATCTGCGTAAAGCACTCCATCCAGTAGCTACAGCGGCATAAACTACTATTTTGTTAGCTGAAATATTGAATTTTCAAGGTGCGAAGCCCATTTT
>JBJEFM010000197.1:0-1547 GCA_051874035.1 Bacillus sp. (in: firmicutes) | reverse complement strand
AAACATACTAACCTAGTGTTGGATGATTACTCGACGGAGTAGTCATTCAACACTTTTTCTTTTACTATAAAAAGTGGAGATGAAGCCAATGCCGCAGGTTTTTTGGACACTAGATGTCGTAAAGCAAACGGGCAGCTTCACCATTCAATCCTGAGTCTCTTCTAAGTATGTTGGCTATCAAAGTCCTGTTGAGAAAATTAGATCTGATTGAATTGTGTGAAGGATCTTCATCTTCAATAAAGCGGAGGTTTAATCTTATGGATTCTTTAAAAACAGTTTTCGGTATTGATGTTAGCAGCCATAAGTCTAACGTATGCATTATGATCAACGGACAGAATATTAAGAGCTATACCATTTCTAATGACATGGTCGGCTTCAATGATCTGTTAAGTGACCTGAAGCAGGTAAATAATCCGCAAATCATCTTTGAAGCAACGGGCGTGTACTCTAAAAGACTGCAGACATTCCTGAATAAGCAGGAGTATCGCTATGTCGTAATGAATCCACTCGAGGCTAAGAAAAAGACTAAAGACAGTCTACACCAGAATAAGACTGACAAGCTTGATGCCATGTATCTTGCCAAATTACAGTCTGAACACCCACAAAGGCTGGCATATATCCAGTCAGAGGAATATCAAGAACTGAAGGATTATGACCGCATTTATGAGCAGGCATCACATGATCTGGCAGTGAATAAGAATCGACTCCACAAGGCAATTCAGTTTACTTTTCCGGAAATTGAACAAATATTTTCGAATCCGACTGGAAAACACTATTGGAATATTGTTCTTAGATTTCCACACCCAGATATTGTGCTTAAAACAAAAGAAGCCGATATTATCGACTTCCTGCATAATTTACCCCATATTGGCGAGAAGCGTGCTAAAACCATAGCTCAAAAACTTATTAGATTAGCCAAAATTGCCTGCCCAGCAGTTAGTACAAGCAGTGCCACTATTTATGGCATTGAAATGGTCGTTAATAACCTCTTAACCAAGGATAGAGAGTGTCAGACCATTTTAAAGAGGATGGCTGAGTTGGCCCCTAAACGCGATATGGAGCTTCTAACTAGTATCCCTGGAATTGGCGATAACACTGCTGTAAGAATTATTAGCGAGCTTGGAGACATCAGACGTTTTACTGCGCCAAACCAATTAAACGCCTTTGTCGGCGTAGATCCTCAAGTTTATGAGTCTGGTAATCTTACGGCTCATCTGTCCATTTCAAAGCGAGGAACTGCGATTGGCAGGAAAGTGTTGTATTTGGCTATCCGACAAGCAGAATCAGCGAAAAGAGCTGGAAATCCTTGTCATATTGCGGATTACTACGAAAAACAAAAACGGTCTTCCCGTACTACGAATTACAAGAAGGCCGCTATTGCATCGATCCATAAGTTACTACGGACGATATTCGCTTTATTTAAGAAAGATCAATTGTATAGCTATGACGTAGCCACATATAACCAAAGACTTCTGTCATAAGAATTGATCCAATAGACATTATACCAGCCTACTTTTTAAATTTATAGAAGGCAGGCTGTATTTGTC
>JBJEFM010000196.1:0-1562 GCA_051874035.1 Bacillus sp. (in: firmicutes) | reverse complement strand
GCCTCACTCTAAAATCTTGTGGGATGGGATGTTGCGGATGTAGTCTTTCCTGCTGATGTCGAACAGCTTCAAGAAGAAATATTCATCATCCGGATATCCATATCCCTGTCTCCGCAAGGTCTTAATTTTGTTGTTGATTCCTTCCACTTTGCCGGAAGTGAGCTTGTACGTTGCATGTGCAATAATCCCTTCAAAGTGGTTTTCGATCAGATTCGCAAACCAGTTGAAGTGTTTGTTTCCGGTTGACCGACAGAGATCAATGATTTCGTTCATTGCTTCGGCCATCTCCGGTTCATTGTCCATTCTGTATGCGTCAGCCAGTTTTTCCTTAACGAGGTCCACTGTGAACAGAAGTTGGTTTTGTTTCAACAGTTCTTCATACTTCTCCAGATATCCGCCTTTACGCCGAACTTCTTCTTTGTGGAACAGATTACTCCCCTTGGAGATAACCTTACCGTCTCTTGCCTCGTCGTCTTTTCGCTGGAGCGTCTTCCTTGATGATGTCAGGATGTATTTGCTTCTCTTGAACGCCTTCGCGGCTTCTTCGTCACCTTCTTCCAGAAGTCGTTTCTGTTCATCTTTACGGACAGCGCTGATTACCTTTTCATTGAAATTCTTGACGATATGAAAGTGATCAAACACCGGCTGTATATGCGGACACTTTTCCTCAAAGGCCTCCTGAAAGTCGGAATTCATATCACAGGCTACTGCCTCGACATTTTCCATCCACTCCAGTCCAACGTGTTCGATGAAATCATATACGACCTGCTTTTTCTTACCATGGGATATCCACAGAATGTGCCCTGTATCCATATCGATGATGTGTGTCGCATAGCGATGGCCGTCATGCAGTTTGAACTCATCAATCCCAAGAATTCGTGCCGGATGCTCCGGCTGAATCAGCTCGTTGCCGTTAACCGTGTATTTCTCCTGCAGCCGGCGTTTGTCAATTGATTTGACCGTATTCTCGTCAAGTCCGGTAATCTGACCGACCTGTCGGTTCGTGTAATTGCCTAAAGCCAGAAGATCCCGGGTGTAGTTGTACAGTTCCTGTGTAATGCGGTGATGTTCTGCCTTGAATGGAACATCCTGCATGCGTGTAGCTCCGCACTTCGGGCAACGAAGCTGCAATTTGCTGAATCTAATCTGTGTAAGTGCTCCACCAAAGCACAGGTGACGCAGTTCAACACCCAGATGGTTGTTCACATGCATTTTGCTGCCGCATTGAGGGCATGTGCGGTCCATATCATCATCCAATGTGCCATTGAAACAGTACACTGTTCGACCGGATTTGGACACTTCTGTCGTCGTATCCGAATTGTTGAATCCATTCAGCGCAGATGGGATCATCAGAAATGAACAACGCTCCTGTGAAAATTTCATTTGACCATTGGCTTCTGTTTGTATATAATTCATGTATGGACCTCCGAGATTGAGTTGTAACATCCGCCAAGATGCACTCAATTATCATACCGAAGGTCCTTTTCTTATGCAACTGTTTTTTCAATAACTGTAAATGGAAGAAATGCGATGCTAAATCCCACTGATTTTTAGAGTGACCC
>JBJEFM010000195.1:0-6941 GCA_051874035.1 Bacillus sp. (in: firmicutes) | reverse complement strand
ACTTGCTCTCAGTGAGTCTGAAAAAACGTGTACAAGGCCAACACATATCTGTAACTCAATAAACTTACACGCACTCATTTAATCTGTTAAAAACAACTCATGTTCAAGATATGAACGTTAACGCGTACACGGTACCAGAATGAAACATACCATGGATGGATAATTTTCATTTTGTTTAACATACAAGATAATCAGGAACGAACAAACATAATCAGAAATTCACTCTATTAATTCTGTTGTTTATTCAGCTCTGTTAATCGTTACAGAATCATGGATACCTTCTCAAAGAGTAAACATTCAGTTAATCAGTGATGACAGAAGTATTGATGTTCACCAGAATAGTTAAAACACTTCAGGTCAACAACAATCATCATTAAGTCAATACAGTTCATGATGAATAAGATTAAAATCAATTACTGTCTCACTGAAAATGAGAACAGATGAATATCATCAGTAGAATGGTAGAGAATAACTTACCTGAACATCATATGAGTTACAGTAAATATGATTGAGGGATGGAATGAATACGATAACAAGAGTAATACTAATGGAATGTGTAACGATAGAGTGAATATAATCGTAAAGATAGAGAGTGAGTAAAGACAGGAAGTAAATAACAATAGAGATTGTATGAAAAAGGGAGTGAGTATAATAATAGTAATAAACCTAAATTAAAATTATCCATGTTTAATGAATGGAAATGAGAAATCCGCCGTTCTGAACATATTCCGGACAGTTCCATTCCCTTACAAAAAAAATATCAAATTAATTTTCTTTAACCCTCTATTAAAACATGAATCGCATCCCTTATCAGTAACAGACGAATAATAATTTGTTATTCAGAAAGAGAGCGGCATCGTCATATACCCCAGCATTCATCACGGCAAGAATCAAACAAACTTATATATAAAAACTCACACAATATGGTTAATGATTAGCTTTAATCCATGTTTAAAACAATCTTTCGATTACCTTTCGTTATATCTGAAACGAAAACCACTCTTCCACCAGTGCGCACATCCCAGCATTCAATCAGCTCTGACAGCAGGTCATTATGAAAACAAAACCAAATCACAGATGTAGTGTATGTGCTGCTACTGTTGCTACCATAGCGATTTTTTCAGAGAAATTTTCATTCACACCCAATAATTGGTGAATATCTGCACAGGTGCAGGATATGCAACACACCTTATCATCAACTTTCATTCGAAGGATTATGATTTTCGTTTTCCACTCACAAAATTGTTTTAAAATAAGGTGTAAGCTGAGGAATCAGGTGTAAATGACTGAATTAATGCCGGTGGAATAACAACGGAATATGTTTTCGCATTATGGTTATACTGGGGTGGAACAATATCAAACGGTTCGTAAGACATTGCGCCGAAAGGAAGGATGTAACCATTATTATCAAGAGCAGAAACATAAAGTGCCTGATGCGATCGCATCTTGATGATACGGAAATAATTCTGAGCGATTAACTGATTGAGTACAGGTGTAAGTTTTTCTGCTCTTCTCAGACGATTGGGACCATATCTTTCAATGTCTGTTTTCCTGATAGCACGCCAGTTATTCTGCCTTATTCGGGTCATAATCCATGCATACAGTTCACAGGCATCCTGTTCAAACTGGCATCGTGCAGACATGGGATAAAATATTGTGCTCGCCTCCTCCAGATACCAGTCCATGAGATGCATAGCTTTAAAAAGCGCAATTGATTCAATTTCCTCAGCATCTTTATAGCAATAGCAGGTGAATATTCCAGCTATCCTCAGTATATTAGAACCTGCTTTCAGAACAATATCTCTGATGTGTTCCCACTCCCCTCCTGCAAGCGCTTTTCTTTCAATCTTAATCTGGTTTTCCTGCCACTCCCCCAACGCTTTCTTTGCAAGTTTTAATGTTTTCCTTTCGGTGCTCATACCGGGGGAATTAATGTTATGGCTTAACAGAAATCCGTTAATCTTTTTATGAAACTTCTCCAGGGTTGGTATTGTTCTGAACTCGCCTCTCGTATAATCCCGTACCCGGGAAGGACTTCCGGTCTGACTGAACAGAAACCGGGAAAGAAATCCGCTTCCCCACGCCAGTACGTCATTTTTATTTATATAATTCGTAAAGACATCCGGCTGGGACATTAACGAAAATGTCAGACGTGGCGTGATATGGTATTTCTCGTCAGCCCGTCCAAAATCAAACGGTTGTCCACTCCATGCTTTATTCAACAGGCCCGGATAATTTTTCAGATAGCTTCTGAAAAAAGTGACCGCCTCGTCAGAAATAACCCCTGCCTCAGGATGTTCATTGAGCCCTTCCACAAGCGCTTTAAGCGAAACATCTTCATAGATAAAATTCGGTCGAACCGGACGTGTCGGTTTATTTCTTTCGTGATTACGCAGCGCCTCTTCTTCCTGTTCCCCCGGATACCCCCGGTTAACAGCCTTTCTTAAATTGGCAGCAAGCGCTTTCTGCCGGGTATTCCAGATCTGTAGTTCAGTCTTATAATCTTTGTTTCTCTCTTCGTATTGTTGAATGAGTCGATCGGCAAATTCGTAACAGGGGTTCATCACCAGTCTGTTTATCGTTGTTTTTCCCGCGCCTGGCTCTGCGATTGCCAACAGATAAAGTGAGCAGGGTTCCGGCATGTTGGTGTGAGGATGAACAACGTCAACCAGTGACTGACAGGAGAGTGAGAGCGTTGCCAGTACAGTATTAAAAATGAGCTCCAGCGGAAGTTGGGTACTTTCATATAAGTCGTCAATGAGATACGCAAGCTCACCAGGAAATAATCTGTAGGTTAAATCAGCTGGGGAGTAGTGGGATGTCTGCAAAAATTGCACATAATCGGGATTCATTGTAATGGACCTCCTTCGCATACTGTAATCAACGCAAAACTTACTGTTCAGTTCAGAAACATACCGACATTGTGAGTATGTTCGCTGACGTCGATAATAAAATGGCTTGTATCCATTCACCAGTCCCGACGCATTTATGATGCTGACAAAAGCAAAACGACATGGAGGTGCCTCAGAAGTCTGGCACCACAGCAACAAACGATGGGGGCATGAAACACAGGGAACATTACGCTCCTGAGCGTTGAGGATCTTCCACCTTGTATCCTGGTTCTTCGTTATCATGAGCAGCGAACAGATTTGGCAAAGCGTATGCAGCCTGGTGCCCCTTAGGGTTTAAGCCCGTATGTAAGCAAATGGCGCATACACTGGCCACTCATCTGAAACCCGAACAGTTGTCCGTACTCCATAACGCATTAGCAAGAATGGGCAATAATGAGTCTGCCAAATCCACTTTGTGTTGATACCGATGTGTCCAAAACAACGCTGGATATTGCCGCCAGCAACACTATTGAACTGTTTTCTGTTACCAGTGGTGCTGACGGCGTTGATTTCATCATCGCTGAACTGAGGCAGCACGATATAGCCTTTGTGTTGATGGAAGGCCGCCATAACCTGTACGTTTCAGCCCGAAGGTTTTGAGATCGCCGTAGTTAACTCCAGGCAAGCTCGTGACTTTGCCCGTGCGATGGGATATCTGGCGAAGACTGACCGCATTGATGCACGGGTTTTTGCCCAGATGGCTGCAGTTATTAATTACCATCCGGAACGAAACCGCTTTATCCGGACTTTGCCGGATGCAGAACATCAGGTTCTTAATGCCATAGTCGTTCGCAGACGCCAGTTGATCGCTATGCCAGTTACTGAGCGAAACAGGTTGTACCCGGCTCACCCGCAAAGCAAAAAAACATTAATATCATCAAAGCGCTGGAAGATGCCCCCCCACATCCGGAACCATTTTAAAGAACCAGCTGAGCACCTGAGCAACATTAAAGGCATCGGCGTAATGACTACGGCGGTGCTGGTAGCCTGTATGCGCAAACTGCTGGCTATCCTGAATGCGATGCTCAGAAAGAACAAAGAAATGTAATGAATCCTGCCATCAGGTTACTCCATAATTTTGTTGGTCAAGACTGTTAATTACGTGACGTATGCTCAGGCACCGGATGCCGTTTTACAGGGCTCACTTGCCATCCAGTAGACGCCCCAGCCCACGACTGCAACCATAATTACGTTGCCCGGAACCGTCATGCTGCTTCATCTCATATTTCACGAGATAACTGGCTCTGTTCCGGGCTTTCAGCATCGCTTCCACATCCCCACGCATGACCCAGAGCACAGCGGATCCACCAGACTTTTTGTCAGAATCCTTCCGGGTATCAGAACCCCCACCAGGTAAAGGCGTGTCATCGGAAGAAGGGGGAGCATCAGGCGATGTTGGTTTTACGGGACGGGAAGGAGTCCACCTGGAAAAATGGACCAGTCCATCGCCTTGCCGGGGCTCAAGATGCAGAGCGCTACACCATGCCAACTGGATCAGCGTCGCCAGCGAAGAAGGAACGGTGAAATCCCCTGGCGAGCACCAGGTATCTTTGTTGAGCAGTAATATCACGTGATAATGTTTCCTGCCTTTTTCCTTGCCAAACTCCCGACACCAGAAATAACGCAGGCTGGTTGCATGCACACGCTGATCGGCACGTCGCTTATGCTGCTGGTAAGCCTGAATTTTGGCTTTCAGGGAGGCGAAAAAACGGGAAATCACCGCTGAATCCGGATCGGGATCCATGATGGTGGCAGGCATATACTCAGGGAAACGTAAATCCCCCCGGATTAACGAGACGGCACGATGTTGCGCCAGGGCACTGTTGAGAATGCTTTCAAAACGGGATAACCAGTAATCATTGTGTATTGGTTGATTCATGATGAGAGATCTCCGTTGATTTGGATTGACTTCACATCATTAATCGCCGCGGTAAAACTTTACGGCATCCTACCAATGAGCAACGCCAATAGCTCCTGATTAAAACGGAATGAATCGTCCCGTAACGAAAAGATAATCCTGCACACGACAGCAAAACGTAAAACAACAGCATGAATGAGCTAAATGTCTAAAGAAAAACTGCCTTTTAACATTATTTTTCAGCGAGTAATCATACCAGCATCCCTAACATGCGAAATCGCATCGTGATCGATCGCTGATTCGCCGAACAACTGATCGAATACACCGGAATCGGCACTAACATCCTGATGGGTAACAGAAGACTAAAAAACCAGTACTCTATTGATCGCACGGATGCCTGTACGCTGGCCTGACCTGTAAGCACAATTCTACGAGCAGTAAGATATCTACTCCAGAACCATGCGGCAGTAGCCACTATATGTTGCCAAGGTGAAAAATAAGCTCAGAGCTATGGGGAAGTAATTCCCGTTAATGTCATCGCTGTCCCTCAATCAGCTCACAAACTGGCTGAAACGTTAAGCTGGCGCCTTTATTCTTCAGATGTATTTTCCGGTTTACCTGTAAATTATCTTCTGATATTTATCACATTAGTAGTTGTGCTGATTATCTACATACTTCAAGGTCTGAAATATGAAGCTAACAGAAGAAAGTCTGAATCTAGTCATTGACATCCTGAATGATTTGATCTGTGAAGGAAAAATGCTGAACGATGTGGAGCGCAGATCTCTGCTCAATGCAGTTATGGCAATTACAGCGGTAAAAGAACGTTCTGTCGTATCTGTATCATCCCGAAAAGAGCGTAAGAAGGAGAAGATCGATCCTCGTTTCCCAAATGCTGGTGTGGCATGGAATGAGGCAGACGAGAGTTTATTGCGAGATGTTCTGGAGGATGTACCGGACGATGAAATTGGTAAACACCTTTTCTGGCTGGCAGAGAAACTAGGGCGAACCCCGTACAGTGTAGCCTGTAAAGTCAGACAAATTAAGAAATTACCTGCAGAATGGAAGGATCAATTTCGTAAAATCTCTGACAGGATCCGTAGTTCTGGAATGTCAGTCAGTGAATATCTACAACGCCAGAGACTGTTAAGCCCAGAGTCAGGGGAAGAAAACAATCCTGTCAGTCACACCAACAATGTAGCTTAATCCTGAAGAAGATGAACAGTTTATAATCTTTAAACTGTTCCCTTAATTTTAGAAAAACAGTTTGTGTAAGAGCATGCTCCAACATTCTGAAGGGGTTATTTCTCACAATACGTCATAATCATTGACAGATCCTCATCTGAATCAAAACACCAGAACCAATCATCACGCTTTTTCAGAAAAGAGTCTTATGATGAAGATAATCACCTTGCTCTGAGAAAAAACACCAGGGCCAGTTAATCATCTCATCAATCTCATCGTTACAAAAACATCCATAAAACCATTTAACAAAATCATCGTAAGCACACAGTAAATCACGCCAGGTTATCTCTGCCGGATTTGAGTTTTTACGTAAAGACACTTGTCTCAGGTTAACAACAAAAATGATTAAAACACAGGAAAGGTTAAACACAGGCTCAGTAAAATCGAATCGCATATTGACTGCTTAAACAGGAAAGATTGTTTTGTAGTAGCATTAAGCTGATTTTAGTTAACGTAAAAACAGGACTGACAGGTTTGCTAAACTGGATGTGTATAGCAATGCTTAATGAAAACACTTGTAGAAGTGTTTATGAAAATACGTGTATAACACTTAGTGAAGATATGTCTGTATAATACGTAGTGAAAATACGTGTACGTTTGGTAAAACACTTAGTAAAATACGTGTATATAGTACCATTCCCGACATTCTCAACTCTTCCAAACATCCATGCAGACCGAATATTGATTTCTCGCTTTTACGACCGGCATGACGTTTCCTGTTCTGAAAACAGAACCGCTTTACTCTGGAATTATTTCCCTGACACCACGTTCAACATCGTAAAAAACATCCGTAGCAAAATAACCATATCCGTTCAGCATCCGGATAACAACAATACCAATGACTTACGTACCCTTTCATAGCCTCGCATATAACACATTTTCATTTTATCTTTACCCTGTTATATAGAATTTCACAACCAGCATCAGAAAATTAAAACCACATACCA
>JBJEFM010000194.1:0-1581 GCA_051874035.1 Bacillus sp. (in: firmicutes) | reverse complement strand
AATACGAGACTTAATATCGCGTAAAGATGCCATTCTTTCTCACCACCCTTTTCAAAATGTTAGATAATTATGCGCTTGCTACGAACGTTTTCTTGAACTCGGCGATAGCAGCATTAATTGCATCTTCTTTAGGCAGGTTGCCTGTTGTACGAATCTCATCTAACAATTCAGTGTGGTTGTGATCCAGCCAGCTTAAATATTCCGCTTCGAAGCGACGGATATCAGTAACCGGGATATCATCCAAATGTCCGCGAGTCAATGCATATAGGATCATTACTTGCTTCTCTACACGAAGTGGTTTATTTAGATCTTGTTTTAGTACCTCTACTGTACGGGCACCGCGATCAAGTTTCGCTTTAGTCGCTTTATCAAGGTCAGAACCGAATTGAGCGAATGCTTCTAGCTCACGGAAAGAAGCTAAGTCAAGACGTAATGTACCGGCAACTTTTTTCATTGCTTTAATTTGAGCTGATCCACCTACACGTGATACGGAAAGTCCGGCATTGATTGCTGGACGAACGCCTGAGAAGAATAGATCAGATTGTAAGAAGATTTGTCCATCTGTAATGGAGATTACGTTTGTTGGAATGTAAGCTGAGATATCCCCCGCTTGCGTTTCAACGAATGGAAGTGCTGTAATAGAACCTCCGCCTAGCGTATCATTCAATTTCGCAGCACGCTCTAATAGGCGTGAGTGCAAGTAGAATACATCCCCTGGGAACGCTTCACGGCCTGGAGGACGACGTAATAATAATGAAAGTTCACGGTATGCAGCAGCTTGTTTTGATAAATCATCATAAACGATTAGGACATGCTTGCCGTTGAACATGAATTCTTCACCCATTGCTACACCTGCATAAGGAGCCAGGTATAATAATGGAGCCGGTTGAGAAGCGGATGCTGTTACAACGATTGTGTAATCTAATGCACCGTTCTTACGTAAAGTTTCAACTGTTGCACGAACTGTTGATTCTTTTTGGCCGATTGCCACATAGATACAGATCATATCTTGGTCCGCTTGGTTCAAGATTGTATCGATTGCTACTGATGTTTTACCTGTTTGACGGTCTCCGATGATCAACTCACGTTGTCCGCGTCCGATCGGTACAAGGGCGTCGATCGCTTTAATACCAGTTTGAAGTGGTTGATCAACTGATTTACGATCCATTACGCCTGTTGCAGGGCTTTCGATTGGACGAGTTTTTGTAGTATTGATAGGACCTAGCCCATCAACTGGTTGACCTAATGGATTAACTACACGCCCGATTAATTCTTCACCTACAGGAACTTCCATGATGCGGCCTGTACGTTTAACATCACTGCCTTCACGAATTTCCTTGAAAGGCCCTAGAATAACGATACCAACGTTATTTGATTCAAGGTTTTGTGCCATACCCATAGCACCGTTAGAGAACTCAACAAGCTCTCCAGCCATTACATTATCAAGACCATGAACACGTGCGATACCGTCACCGACTGAGATAACTGTACCTACATCGCTTACTTCAATCTCTGACTGATAGTTTTCAATTTGCTTTTTTATCAGCGCACTGATTTCTTCAGCTTTAATGCCCATGAAAT
>JBJEFM010000193.1:0-6955 GCA_051874035.1 Bacillus sp. (in: firmicutes) | reverse complement strand
ACAATAATTATAAGTATAGGTATGTTTAAGATCGAAGCAAAGTATTCCTTATTCCTTATTGAAACTCTCTTCCGTAAAATGGCGCGATTGTGAAATAAGAATTATAGAGGGAGCAAGTAAGCTCATTATTCAACCTATCCAAATTGCAAGTCTTGTCTATGGCGAAGGTCATACAAAAATTGAACTTGAGCCTATTGTTATCGATTTAAAGAAATGAATCGATTACACCAAATAAGAGCATGTTTTGATTACTCTTTTTTCAAAACATGCTCTTTATACTTGTCTTTGTATCAAGGTTATTAGTAAAAATTTAATCAAACTGTATTTTAAAGCTACACAAATCATAATTTTCAAGTTTTGCACAGCAACAACATAACATTTTATGGAAATGTGTATGCCGATTGACTACAATGGTGGAGAGGTGATGTTGTTTTGCAATACACAGTTTTGTACGTGATGCTGGCCATTCTCTTATTGATCGTCGTTTTCAACAAGTTTTTATTTTGGTGGGCAAAAGCCATCATCGTCGCTTATTATTCTGTCATTTCTTATATCTTTATCACCATCAAAAACAAAATCGATGAACAATATGAGAATGTTCTCCCTGTGCCGGATGCATATTGGGATAAAAATTCAGGCTGGGTTGATACAATGCTTAATTATTATTTTTTCCCTTCGGCGATCATTCTCCTTTTTATTTATTACAAATGGTTTAGAAGTGTGCAAAGCAAGACAGCCAAAGGGCTGATTCTGGCAAGTTTGATTCCTTCAACTGCGATATTTTTATTCTTCACTTTTCTATTCGGGTTCGGATACGGGTACAGGCCATAACGTCTGTGCCTTTTTTATTGCACAGTTTTGGCCAGCTGCTTAGTATGTGCTGTTGCATAAGAAAACGAGGAATAATGACGGTCTCCCCTTTCACAAGAAAAAAAACCGGTACCCTCAGGCACGGTTTCTTAACTTGCTGCTCAGGTCATGCAAAAGCCGCAGCAGACTTTCGTAATCATCGCGTTCGATTTGGCAATCGACAATCATTCCGGCGACTTTCTCCGTGATTGCCTGTTTCTGCTCGTAGGCTTTCGGCTCCAGGTGGATGCGGACTTTCCGTTCGTCCTCCTTGGAGCGTTCTTTGCGCAGCCAGCCGTTCGCCTCCATGCGCGATACCATTGGCGTAAGTGTCCCTGTGCCGAGGCGCAGCGCCCCGCCGAGCTCCTTCGCTGTCACCCCGTCCTTCTCCCATAGCGAAAGCAATACGAGATATTGCGGATACGTCAGTCCGAAATCATGCAGGACGCTCGCGTACAGCTTGTTGAATTCGCCTGCCGTCTCATAGATTGCGAAGCATAATTGTTTATCCAATGTCAAAAAATCGTTCAATGCCATTCACCTTTCCCATTTCCTTACGAAAGCAATTTCTGCAGGTCGGCACCTATCTTCATCGGATCGGTGGTCGGCGCATAGCGTTCCACCACTTGGCCTTCGCCGTCCACGAGGAATTTCGCGAAGTTCCATTTGATGTTATTCGATAGTATGCCCTTCTTCTGTTCTTTCAGGAAGACGAATAAAGGGTCGGCCTGGTCGCCGTTCACATCGACCTTCGCGAACATCGGGAATGTCACGCCATAATTTCTCTGGCAGAATTGCGTCGTTTCTTCAATATTATCATATTCCTGGTTGTTGAACTGACCGCAAGGGAACCCGAGAATCTCAAAGCCTTTCTCCTTGTAGGCATCATACAGCTTCTGAAGGTCCTCAAACTGCGGAGTCAGCCCGCATTTGCTTGCTGTATTCACAATCAGCAGCACCTTGCCCGCATATTCCTTCAATGGCTGCATCTCGCCGTTTGCCTTCTTCACTTCAAAATCATGCACTGTCGCCATTCTATTTCCTCCTCATCCCTATTTAAATCGTGTACGATTAAATCTTACACGATTTAAATGACGAGCGCCATTTTTTGAACTTGAAATAGCTTCCACAACGATGATTTCTGAAGAAGGCTATGGAAAATGGAACGAAAAAATCGCTTGTATTAGCTTGAGAAACCGTGAAACGCAGCGACCTATTTGTATTTTATGGTAAAGTAGTGGAAAGGAAAGCCATGATAAGGGAGGAAATCAATTGAAGCAAGCACTGCTGGTCATTGATGCTCAACAAGAACTCATAGAAGGCGGGAAGGAAGAACAGGGAGTTTTTGAGAAAGAAAGAATCATCGCCAATATTAATATTGTCATTGAAAAAGCACTCACTAACAATGCCTCTATCGTTTTTATCCCGTTTAACAGGTACTAAACCTCCCACTCCGGCACGGCAGTAAAGATACAAAGGGGCAAGCGGGAGATCAAGTACCTGTAACAACTAAGGTTGGTTCATCTAATGATAGGTGGCCCCCCACCTATCAAAGATTCACTTTATGAGGGATGTAGACGTTTCGAATGGTGAAGGACCCGGATTCCAGATACACAAAGATACTATCATCCCCTCCACTGCTGTTATATTTGATAAAGCCGCAACAAATCCATTTCACGGGACAGCATTGCACTCCTATTTAAATGAAAACAACATAGAGCATCTGGTAGTTATGGGATGCAAGACGGAACATTGTCTCGATACAGCTGTCAGGACCGCAACCATCAACCATTTCGATGTCACCTTAGTCGGAGATGGACATTCGACTAGCGATTCGAAAATATTATCTGCCGAGCAGATCATTGATCATCATAACGAAACCCTTCATGGCCATTATAATGTCGAGAATTTTTCACTCGTCAGAAATGCGGATGAAGATTTGTTCAAGCCCACCCACAATCAATATCGATAGCATTCCGGCAGAAATCGGCATAGACATGGCAAAGGCCCGCAAATAACGGGTCTTTGTTGGTTCAATCCAATTCGAGGGTTTCATTCAGATTTTTGGTGTCGGAGCCTTTTCCGGTCATTTTGTTGTAAAGATTGACTATGTTTTTCACCATGCTGCCGGTTTCCCAATATTCGGCTGCTTCCACGTCCACTTTGATCAGAACCAGGTTGGGATCGTCATAAGAAGTTTGAAGGAGTTTTTCATAGACTTTGTTCCATAGTTCTTTCTTCTTCTCGATATCCTCGACAATCTCGGCTTTACCGCGGATGGACACATACGATTTGCCCGCATACGAAACATTGACGTCTTGGTTGTGGAGGATTTCCGGGTATTTGTCTGTATCTTTCTTCGTGAAGAACCATAGGTCCCCGTCGAATTCGACTTCCTGTGTCTGCATCGGGCGAGATACAAGCCCTTCCTCTGTCTGCGTCGTCAGCATGGCTGTATCGATGTCCTTGATTAAATCCCTCAGTTTCTCCAATTCTTCCGTGTTGTAATCTGCTTTGTTTGCCATTCTATCACCTCAATTAGTATTTATGGGTATAATACCCTCCGAAGGAACACGGTAATCTTCAAATTCCATCATATTTACGATGATAATAAAGTGAATCTTTGATAGGTGGGGAGTTCCCTAGATCCTTCTAAGATTAATTTCTTGATTATAATGGAATAATCTTAGGAAATGGTATTTTATACTAGTATAAAGAAATCTCTTGTCTCCTAACGAAATATTTGAAAAGATGAAAGCATGGGGAAAAGCCATCGATCAGATCATTCAGATGGAGGCTCCCCCATCCGGCTTACTATGCCGTATACAACTTTAAGTACAAGCTGAAAGAAGGAATTACATTGACAAAACAAAGCGTTATCTTTTTCGATATTGACGGAACCTTGCTTGACCATGATAAGAAATTGCCGGCTTCCACAAAAGAAGCCATTTCCAAGCTGAAAGAAGACGGCCATATAGTGGCGATTGCGACAGGACGCGCCCCTTTTATGTTCGAAGACCTGCGGAAGGAATTGGGCATCGATACATTTGTCAGCTATAACGGGCAATATGTCGTACTGCAGGGAGAAGTGCTGTACACCAACCCATTAAACATCCCGGCGCTTGAAAAATTAACCGAAGCCGCCCTTCACAATGACCATCCGGTCGTGTTCATGGACCACGAAGATATGAAAGCGAATGTCCCTGAACATTCCTATATTACGGAGAGCATCGATACCTTGAAGATCGATCGCTTCCCTACGCATGACCCTGGCTATTACAAAGGGCGTGAATTGTATCAGACCCTGCTCTTTTGCCCGGAGGGAGAAGAGAAACAATATGAAGAGGCATTCCATGACTTCGATTTCGTAAGATGGCATCCTGTTTCCGTCGATGTTCTTCCAAGCGGGGGCTCAAAAGCGAAAGGAATCGAAAAGATTGTCGAAAAACTAGGATTCCCCGCAGAGCGCCAATACGCCTTCGGAGACGGTCTGAACGATCTGGAAATGCTCTCGACGGTAACAAACAGCGTCGCGATGGGGAACGGGAAAGAGGAAGTGAAGAAAGTCGCAAAATTCGTCACCAAGTCAGTGGAAGACGACGGAATCCTCCATGGCCTTCAAATGGTCGGCTTATTATAAGCACCGGACTAGCTTAATCATCGCAAAACAAGAAAACGCCCTTCCGGAGTTATCCTGGAAGGGCGTTTCTTTTATCATAGAGGCCCCTTATCAGGCCTGATTATCCTACTCTGTCTTTTTCAAGAAGAGCGATAGGACCACATTTATGACGGCAAGCACCAAGCTGATCGTGAAGACGAACGATGAACCCGCAGCGGCAGACGCCGGCAGATCATTGGCCGCCACTGATATATAACTGTTCTGTTTCGCCGAGAACAGCGAAACCATGACAGCGATGCCGATCGCCCCGGACACTTGCTGGGATGTTTGCGTGATTGCGATGCCATCAGGATAATATTGTCTCGGCAATGCATTCAATGTATTTGTCTGTACGGATGCAAGCACCATACCGATTCCAAGCATCATGACGATGTGCGTCAGCACCATCACCCACAGAGCTGTTTCCGTTCCGTACATCGCATATAGCGCGTAGCCGATGACGACAAGAAACGTTCCTGGCGTAATGACGGCACGAGGGCCGTATTTATCGAACAAGCGGCCGATCGTCGGCGCCAGCACACAGTTCAACAGGCTGCCCGGAAGCATGATCAAGCCTGTCGCAAACGCGGAAATCAACAGCGCCAGCTGCATATACATCGGCAGTACGACAAGCATGGACAGCATGTTCAGGAAAGTGATCATATTCATCGCAAGCCCCAATACGAACATCGGGTACTTGAATGCCTTCAGATTCAGCATCGGGTGTTCCATCTTCGTTTGGCGGATGGCGAATAGAAGCAGCGCCAGCAGCCCCACGATAATTGTTGCCAAAACTGCCGCACTCGTCCAGCCTTGCTCTCCGCCGACGCTGACGCCATATACGACACCCCCGAACCCTATCGTCGATAACACAACCGATAAGAGATCAATGGATACTTGGCGGATTTCGTTGACATTCGGGATATAGATATACCCGAAGATAATCGAGAACAGTAGGAATGGCACCGTAAACCAGAAGATCCAATGCCACGATAGCGTATCCAGGATCATCCCCGCCAATGTCGGACCGAATGCCGGACCGGCCAGGATCACCAAGCCCATCACACCCATTGCGGCTCCCCGTTTATTCGGCGGGAAAATCGTGAAGATCACATTCTGCGTCAATGGCAGAATGATCGCAAGGCCGGCAGCCTGAATGACACGCGCCGTCAATAGCATGCTGAACGATGGCGCCAGCGCGGCAAGCACCGTCCCGAAAATGGAAAAAAATAAAGACGCCATGAACATTTGGCGCGTTGTGAATTTCTGCATTAAAATACCTGTCACAGGAACCAGAATGCCAAGCGTCAGAAAGTAGCCTGTAGCCAGCCACTGGATTGTCGTAGCGTCAACGCTGAAAAGTCTGCTCAGTTCCCCCAAGGCGATATTCAGTGCTGTTTCACTGAACAGCCCGACAAAGCCGGCCACCAGAAGGGCAGCCATTATAGGTCCTGTTTTGATGTTCTTACTCACTTGTTAAAACCCCTTCAATACATTCGATAACAATGTTGAGATCACTCTCAAGCATTCCGTTGTTTTTTTGCGGAACAAAGCATCCTTGCCACTCCATAGAAGCCGTCATCATCCATGAAATAGAGGAAGCGGGCTTCAATCCAACTAAATTTCACGAATATTCAGTCAGGAATTCCCATTAATATACCTTTATGCCCCTCCCACCGGCAGTGCCGCCAAATGGATACGTTGATGATCCGTTTCCCGATCCATAGCGTGAATCGCTTCTATCATGGAGGGATGCTGTCCGAAGATTGATTCTATATCCGCAGTAATCGCCCCATCCGCAGATTGCAGGCAAGCGATTAACAGTGATTCTTTTCCATCAGGGAAGTGGTGATAGAGAAAGCCTTTCGCAATATAGCAACTGCATGATTGCATTCAATCCTCCATCCATCCTTTTCACTGGAAAAGCCGAATCGCGATGATGATTATCGGCGATTTTGTTTCCATGTTCGTTGGTACACCCCCGCCATACCAACCGATTTGTTTACTATAGCAAAAAAAAAACGCCTGATGTAAGTATTTTTTCTCGCTATATATCAAAAGTTCACACTTTAGACACATTTAACCACTTTCAAGAAAGAGTATGAACCTCCAAAACAAAAGAAAGATATAGAATGATTCTTACGTGCCACGAAGCTATGGAAATAAAGGAGCTATTGTCGGTTTGAAAGAAAGTTGTACCGTTTATAAAACAGATTGATTAAAATCTCTAAGGCTTGTTTTATCCCGTTTAACAGGTACTAAGACTCCCACTTCAACACAGCAGTAAAAGCGCAGATGTGTAAGTGGGAGATCAAGTACCTGTAACAACTAAGGTTGGTTCATCTAATGATAGGTGGGGAAGGAGCCCCCACCTATCAAAGATTCACTTTATTTAACTAAATCAGATAAAGCTTGTGAATAAATACACGTAAACAAACGGCGCAGGTT
>JBJEFM010000192.1:2323-7006 GCA_051874035.1 Bacillus sp. (in: firmicutes) | reverse complement strand
GCAGGCAAGTTTTCGAAGGCGAAAGGCGGTGCGTGAAGCGACATCCACGTTTCTTTACGGGGAAAAAAGGGAACAATGCACAAAAGATAGTCATGATTCATGGAAAAAGGAGATTGGTAATATGTCGGATGTAAACAGAATGCCGCGGGAAGAGGGTTTGGACCATACCGTGGGCCTTGTGCGGGAAGGATATTTATACATTTCGAACAGGCGCCGCGGATTTCAGTCGGATGTGTTCGAGACCCGTCTGCTCGGGAAGAAGGCGATCTGCATGGCAGGGAAAGAAGCCGCGGAGCTTTTTTATGACAATGAGAAGTTCAAAAGGAAAGGCGCGGCGCCGCCCCGGGTGATGCAGTCGCTGTTCGGCAAGAACGGGGTCCAGGCGTTGGACGGAGAGGCGCATAAGCACCGGAAAGCGATGTTCATGTCGATGATGTCCCCGGACGCCTTGAAGAAGCTTTCGGAGATCACAAGAGAAGAATGGGAGAGCGCAATCGCTAAATGGGAGGGCATGGATGAGGTCATCCTCTATAAGGAAGCGCAGGAAATCATGTGCCGCACAGCCTGCCGCTGGGCCGGGGTGCCTGTGCCCGAGCAGGAAGTGAAGAACTTGGCGCAAGATTTGACGGCGATGATCGAGGCCACGGCCAAAGTTGGCCCGCCCCACTGGAAAGGCAGAAATGCGCGCAACCGGGTGGAGAAATGGGTAGGGGACATGGTCGAGAAAGTCCGCGACGGCAGGCTGCAGACTGAACCGAATACGGTACTGCATACATTCTCCTGGCATCGCGACCATGAGGGCAAGCTTCTTCCTGTGGAGACCGCGGCTGTCGAGATCATCAATATTCTGCGCCCAATCGTTGCGGTCGCCATCTACATCAATTTCACGGCGCTCGCGGTGCATCATTATCCGGAAGAAAGGGAGAAACTGGCTTCGGGCGACAGCAAGCGTACACGGATGTTCGTGCAGGAAGTGCGGCGCTTCTATCCGTTTTTCCCGTTTGCGGCCGCCATCGTGAAGAAGGATTTCACGTGGAAAGGCTATCTGTTTGAGAAAGGGGCATTGACGCTGCTCGATCTGTACGGCACCAATCATGACCCCGCCATCTGGGACAACCCGGGCGTCTTCAACCCGGACCGTTTCGCCGACTGGCAAGGCAGCCCGTTCGATTTCATCCCCCAAGGGGGAGGCGACCACTTCATGGGCCACCGCTGCGCCGGGGAATGGGTGACGATTGAACTCATGCAAGTGAGCCTCGATTATTTGGCGAACCGGCTGGATTATGAGGTGCCGGACCAGGATATAAGCTACAGCATGGTCGATATCCCAAGCATCCCAAGAAGCAACGTACGAATCAAGAATGTGAAGCGTAAATAAGCATCTCCTCATGAAAGAAAAGCGATCTCCACTGTGGAAGATCGCTTTTTTCCGCCTGTCAGCGTTTTTGATCAAACAGAATGTGTTTACTCGCGATAGCATAATTGCTATCGCACTTTGTTGGAGATTCATAATTATGTAAACCAATAAAGGTCAGTAGAACTTTTTCACCGTTTATTATCGATACAGAACTTGTACATACCTCATTTAGTTGAATTCCCATTTACTTTCTACCTTTCGTGGAAGAATACAAATGGAGATTTACCGCGGCGACTGCAAAAGAAAACTTCTGTTTTTCACACAGGGTTTTGATCAATCTTTTTTACTGACGAAGCTAATCTTCCCAATAAAAAATAGCATCCATGACCAAATACTCTCCAGGTTCACGATAAATGGTCGGTATTTTCGTCCGAAAAGGCAAAGGTTGATTCATTTTTTTAGCTTCCAACAGTTCATAGCCAAATTCTTTTAAGATTTGTTTCAATTTCACCGCTATTATTTGATATTTCTCGCTTATACGCAACAGACCTTGGCCGCCAAGCAAAGAACCATATGCCCCTCCAACTACTTCGTTCGTTTCGATGCGGATTGTTGTATATCTTTCATCTTCTCCCATGATTGCTACAGGGGCTAAACGGCAAACATCAATAATGATTCCCGCTGTCTTGATCTCCCGCCGGCCGTACTTCTCTTCAACGACTATAACATCTTCTTTTTGATAACAGAACAGCTCAACAAAGGAGGCATAGCCGCTGCCGAAATGATTCCACTCTGCTTCACATACTAAATTAGGAATACGGTTTATTCGATGAAACAACCGCCGGATATGTGCTTCAACTTCCTGCTCATTATTTGTATCATAGGGGAACTCGTTCCCGATGATTTTTCCTTCGATTAAGTCTTGTAATTGTTCATCAGAAAACATGCACATCACACCTCTCTTTGTTTCTTCACTGTACGAATGCCGGAATCCTGTTTCTCTTACTATACAGAGAAAGAAGAAAAGATGGTATTAAAAATCAATTTCATATCGTAACTTTATAATGACTTACCTGTAAACGAACATGTCGGTTTGAAGGTATGATTACAGCAATTCGAAATGTGGATTTTGACCATAAAATGGAGGTGTTTTTTGATGGAAATAAAACGGCTGTCGGAATGTACCTTTCTTGAATATAAGGAGGCATGGAATCGAGGTTTTGAAGAATATTATGTAAATATGGAAATGACGCTTGAACAATTATTCAGCAGGATGGTTTATGAGGGGCTCTCACCTGAAATTTCGATTGTGGCTTTTAAAGAAGAAATGCCGATTGGAATCGTCCTAAACGGTATCCGGGAACGCGATGGCAAACGAATTGCCTGGAACGGCGGGACTGGAATTAGTCCGGAACATCGAAATAAAGGGTTAGGAAAACAGTTGATGGAAGCGACTCTACGGATTTATGAGGAAGAAAAGATTGAAGTGGCGACACTTGAAGTTTTGCTGGAAAACAAACGGGCCATATCCCTTTATGAAAAGGCAGGCTTTTCAAGACGGGAAGAAATCATTCACTATCAGCAGGAGGGGATCATTCAATTTCCGAATTTGAAGGTCCGCTATCGCGCCAAGAATGTTTATCCGCATGAACTCCGGCAACTGTCCATTTTCACTGAAAATACCTCCTGGCAAACCCGGATTGAGAGCGTCCAGAATGGGGAAGGGGTTGTTCTCTTTAATGATAGGAATGAAGCAATAGCCTATGCCCTTTTCAAGAAGAAATGGGATGGAAAAGGGAAACAGAAAAATGCAATCTATTTATATCAATGCGGATTCGCCGATAGGGAAAATTACGAGAGTCGTGTGCAGTTAGTAAAAGAAGTGTTTGGAATGAGTGCGGGCTATAAATATGTGGTGAATTTTCCGGCAGTAGATCAAGTAATGGTTTCACTATTTGAGGAAATGGGCTTTAAAGAATATATTAGGCAAGTGTGGATGGAAAGAGTAAGTTCATCTGATACCTTGTGACACATAAAAAACACCAACCTTTCCACGTTATGGCCGAAAGGATAGCGTTTTTTTCGCTTTTAGGGTAATGATTTGCCTTAGCTTGATGGGCATGTGGCTGTACTCATACAAAAGGGGTTGCCATTATAGGTTGATTCATAGGGGAGTATACTTATTTTTTAGCTCCGTTTTCTATTTATCAAAGTTCTCCTTATTAGAATAATAACACTACCAATCAAGAGTAATAGTGGTATACCCTGGATAAAGAAAAAACCAAACAGAAAATTCTTGTAAGTGCTAGTGGGGGCATCCGTAGCCATTCCACCAATGAAAAATGCCACTGGTGCTATCAGGAGATTTATTAAAAACCAAAACAGTACAGTTTTCCAAGCTGATTTACTTATCAATTCATCACCTCAATCTTGTCGGATACAATTACTGATAAAATGAAAACATGTTTTTTTTATTCCTCCTTCATCTTTATTTATTTATATTTTAATGGAGTAAACGACAAATAGACCTGGAAAAGTAACTTTATGATATCTTTAGGTCTATTTGTGGTCTCGCCATAAAGCTTACACTTTTTATTATGGAAGCATGATTACCCGCTTATTTTTGGATAGGCATCTAATCTACTAACTCAGTCTTCACTGTGAGAGCTATATTTATCGGACCATTATCCTCCTGTACTGCACAAGAAATGAAATAAGCTCCTTCCGGTAAATCATCAAATACCTGTTCATAGCTTTCATTTTTCTTCAAGACACCATTTGCAACCATTCTTTCATCATCCGCATTTCGAATACTATACACAAAGCTTTCAGTACCAGTGTTCAATAAATATACCTTGATAGGTGAATCGCCTGCAGATGTAAAATACGATTTACTTTCACCGATAGAAGACGTTATCTGTTCATCAATCATACGGGCATGAGAAGCTTCAATTAACTCTTCCTCTTCCTTTTTATGAGTGATATCCAACACAACCGGTTCATTTTTGGCCTCTTTAGACGGTTCTTCTGTTGGGGATGAAACCGTGCTGCATCCTGATAAAACAATAAAAAGAGTACAAATATGAGCTAATTTATAAATCTTCATAAACCTCTCCTAGAAAACATTTTTTGGAAACTTATTGCGAGTATATCAAAAAATAACCAATCCTGCACCACACCTCTCTAAAACCTCGTTCAACCTGTATGGAAAAGGAGAAATGGTGCACAGTTTGCACCCCAACTGCCCGAACCGTTCCGTGCAACTTGCATGGAAAGAAAGGCATGTTGTACAAGCTGCACCATAAATCCCGGCAAGTCGCGTTCAA
>JBJEFM010000192.1:0-2223 GCA_051874035.1 Bacillus sp. (in: firmicutes) | reverse complement strand
CAGGTTGCACCGAATTTGGACCAAAACCTTGTCCACTCTGTATGGTAAGGCGGATTTTCCATGCGTATTTGTCTGTGTCAAAAGCTGGTTTTCGTGCAACCTGTGTGGTATTTGGATCAGTCTCCAAAATGCTCCGTTCAACCTGTGTGGTATTTAACGTTGATATATCAATGTTTTTGATTTTAGTGGTGCAAAATAAAGCGAGAATTTTGTCGTTTTTTTGGTGTGCTCGTGCAACCTGTGTAGCAAAAAATGCACCATTGGTGTTGCATTTCGTGCAACCTGTGTAGTATGGTTTTTTCCCTGGATTTCTGAAGCCCTTGTCCTGCTTGGGATTGAGGGGTATCCGCATGGTGCCCGCTTTTTGCGGAGATGGTGCATTTGGTCGGAAATGCACCGTTTTTTTCGGGCAACTTGCATCATAAAAAAATTTCAACTTTTTTTTCAACCCTTGGGGCTCTAGGCTTCAAGGGACTTTTTTTTTTGGTGCATTTCCCCTTAGAGAGAGCCGTTTTGCCAGATGCGGATTTTGTATAATACATCTCATATAAATTGGTCGAAATATGCCCGGATTCGACATGGGCCGCATACATGGCGGTTTGCTAGTTTGTCTGGTGCATAATTTGCTGGTTTGCCAGGGAAAGAAGGTGAGAGAGATGGAAGCGATGAGCAACATACATAGACAGGCGGTGTCGATTGTGGAGATTCTTCAATTGATGACACACGACAGCCTGCTTTTATATAAAAAGAAAGGATCAAATGCACCAATTGAGCGTCTGGCTGCGTATAACAGGGAGGCCCATCCGTACCGGAAGGGCGTTGTGTTCGTCTCTCCGTCGAAAGCCGACCTGGCAGAAGGCAGGGGCTATGTGGTCACATCGTACGAAACGTTGCAGAAGAAGTACAATCGGGTTACACACTGGACGCCGAATACATACCGCGGCGGCACGTACTATGATTTCGCGAAGCGCCGCATGAAAGGTCACACGAAGGATAATCTGAAGCAGGTCAATGTGATCGGCTTTGACATCGATGCCAAGGATGCGGACATCTACGGGCTTTATTTGGGCTGCGAAGAAATTGGCCTGCCGCGCCCGAACCTGCTTCTTGAAACGCCGCGCGGCTATCAGGTGTTTTATATCCTTGAAACACCGTTCTACATACACAAGAAGGACGATTATAAAGCGCTGCGCATTGCGGAACGCCTGTCCCATAATATCCGTGCGGCATTGTCGCAATATGCACCAGTGGATATGAACTGTGTGCCGTTCGGCTTCTACCGCATGCCGACAGAGGATAATGTGCTTGATTTCCGCGGCGAATTGGCGAATACAAGCAAGTTGATCGCATGGTCCAGACAATATGAAGAGCAACAGCAGAAAAAACAAAGATTGCATGTTGTGTACGGTAAAAATGCACCAGGCGTGGATTATGTGTCTGCGGAATGGTACCGGGCGCTGATCTGTTCGAGGGAAATCGATAAGGGCCATTTCAGCGCGAGCCGCAACAATGCCTTGTTTACGCTTGCGTTGGCGAACTATGCGAGTGGGCGCCCGTTTGAAGCCGCCTATGATGAACTGGATGAGTTCAACAGCCGTCTATATGCACCACTTTCGAAACAGGACTTCGAGAAAACGGTGCGGAGCGCGTATTCGGGCAAGTACAAGGGCGTAAAGCGCTCGTACGTGGAAGGGCTGCTGCAATTATGGACCGACGGCAAGGCCTCTTTCATAGGCAGGGAAGGCTGGTATAAGTTCAAGAAGGAGCGCGAAGACCGCAAGCGATCCCACTACAGCGAGTGGGAAGAGGACATCATCGCGCACCTCAATCAGCACCAAAGCCCTGAACAGCCATACATGAAAGGCTCTTTAAGCATGCTTGCGGAGAAGCTTGGCATCGCGCTTTCCTCTTTAAAGGAAGTCATCAAGCGTTCGCACCAGCTGCACGCAAAAACAGTGGGCCGAGGCAGAGGCGCTTATACGATGCTCACAAGCAGACGTTTACATATCCAGCACCTATTATTCTTACGCAGGCAAGGCAAGAAGAAGGCGCAGCAAGAATTGAAGCAGTTGCTTGCGGAAACAGCTGGCTCGTTCGTCATCGGCAAAGTGATCATCACGGAAGACATTCCGCTGCATACGCTTCGTCAGGTGCCTTCTATCTACAATACGAGTTGAAAATAAATAAGCCAGTCTGCCATTACATATCTATATTCTCCTGGGG
>JBJEFM010000191.1:0-35293 GCA_051874035.1 Bacillus sp. (in: firmicutes) | reverse complement strand
TGTACATTTTGCAGCGCCGCAGGTTCAGGCGATTTCGCGGGTAACCGGGTTGATTCCATTGAGAAGCAATTCGAAGATATTAAAGCTAAGATGCATCAGAAATGGCGCGACGGCAAGTACATGGCTTACTTCCAAGCCTATACGAACACACATGCACCTGTTGATGTCCTGCGTGAGAAGTTTGAACCTGCACTTGCCCAAGAAGGTGTAGTCGGCTTATCAATCGCCACGCGACCAGACTGCCTGCCGGACGATGTAGTGGAATATTTAGCTGAACTGAACGAACGCACCTACCTATGGGTAGAGCTTGGGTTGCAGACCGTCCATGAAAAAACAGCGCGTATTATTAACCGGGCCCACGATTATCCAACATATGTAGAAGGGGTCGAGAAACTTCGCAAACATAATATACGCATCTGTTCCCATATCATTAATGGACTGCCGCTCGAAACACCGGAAATGATGCTTGAGACCGCTAAAGAAGTAGCTAAATTAGACGTCCAAGGCATCAAAATTCATTTACTTCATTTGTTAAAAGGCACGCCGATGGTAAAACAATATGAAAAAGGCTTACTGGAATTCCTATCATTCGAGGATTACATTAAACTTGTTGTCGATCAATTGGAAATCATTCCTCCGGAAATGATTGTCCATCGTATTACAGGTGATGGACCGATTGATTTAATGATCGGGCCAATGTGGAGCGTGAACAAGTGGGAAGTGTTGAATGCGATTGACGCTGAATTGAAACGCCGCAACAGTTGGCAAGGAAAATATTACAATCGTGTCGGGGGCGTAACAAGTGAAGCTTGATCGTATACTGCCTTTCGCACGGATATTACTGGAAAAATGCGTATCCCCAGGGGACATTGCTGTCGATGCCACTGCCGGCAATGGCCACGATACGCTATTTTTAACGAAACTTGTTGGTGAAGAAGGACATGTGTATGCTTTTGATATTCAAGAGCAAGCCATCGCCCAAACGGGAAAACGTCTGGAAGAGAACAAGATGGACCAACGTGCCACGTTATTTCTCGATAGCCATGATCGACTGGCACAGCTGCTGCCGGAAGATGAAACGCGCAAACTAACAGGCGCTATTTTTAATCTTGGTTATTTGCCAGGCGGCAATAAAGAAATTGTGACAGAAGCATCTTCGACCATTTCAGCTATCGAGCAATTATTAGAGAGAATGGAAACGGAGGGCATCATTATTCTTGTTGTTTATCATGGGCATCCAGAAGGCGTTGTAGAGAGGGACGTACTCATGGAATACGTGAAGTCGCTTCCTCAGGACAAAGCGCATGTCCTGCACTATGGCTTCATGAATCAAGTGAATTCACCACCGTTTATTATTGCAATCGAAAAAAGATAAGGAGCCGGCTCCTATGGGGGCGGCTCCTTTTTCATTTTCCTTCAGCGAAGAGGTAATCAACATGGTTCATAAGTACGGCCACAATGCGGTCTTTATGCCATATATCCGGCTTTAACATAGCGTGCAGCGCCATGCCATCGACTAATGTGTATAACTTATCTGCTTCTACTGCCACATCTAAATCAGCCCGCAATAACCCAAGCCGACCCAATCGCTCTAAAAACGCCTTTATATTACGCAAAATCTCGTCGCCTTGGACTTTATGCAATTCCGGCTTATTCCTCGCATACATGACAAATTCAAACCAAACCTTCATCTCAAGCATCGTTTCTTTATCTGTAGGAATCGCTTGCAAGAGAATCTCCACGACCATCTGTTTAGGAGGCAAATCATTTGCTGCAACCGTATTGATTCTGGTCGTTACCCGTTCAATAACTAGATCCATCGCATAAGAAAGCAAACCTGCCTGCGAGGAGAAATAGTGCTGCAATGCTCCTAGCGATAATCCGGCTTCTTCGGCAATATTACGTACTGTCGCCCCTTCCATGCCTTGTTCGCTTATTATTCTCCATGTAGCTTCTGCAATGACTTTCCTTTTCTTCTCATGATTAACTATTTTCGGCATAAATTGATTGTACCATGTTTGAAAAATTTTTCAATTCAAAATAATACAGTTGTATTATTTCAAACGCTAGGTTACAATTTTTGTAAATTTTTTTCAAGAAAAGAGGTGAACATATGAAACGTATACGTTTATTGGATATTCTTCGGGGATTTGCCATAATCGGCACGATTGGTACGAATGTTTGGGTATTCGCAGCGGTTGTGAATGAGCATAATGACTATCTGACAAGTGCGGAATGGTGGCTGACAGCCGACGGTTTTATAAGCTCGCTTTTTTTATTCTTTGTTAATGGAAAATTATTGGCTATGCTGACAATCATGTTTGGAATTGGGCTTGAAATCAAACGCCAACAAGCTGTAAGAAGCAGCCGGCCTTGGCCCGGAATATACATATGGGGCTCTTTTCTTCTGTTTATTGACGGTATTCTTCACTATATCTTCGTCATTGAAGTGGATGTATTGATGAGCTATGGCATTACCGCCATCATTGTCGCTTATATCGCCGCCCTTCCCCATAAGAAGATGATGCGGTGGTTCTACGGAATGGGAATGATTCATTTATTCAATGTGACTGCTTTAACGATTATTCTATTAAGCTCTGATGCAAACATCTCTTTCACAACAGCTTCTTCCGTTTATTCCGCTGGTACATGGCTCGAACAAATCGGATATCGAATCGACAATGTGTGGTTGCTGCGTATTGAAGCCATTTTTATCATTCCGCAAAATATCATTTTATTCATTGCCGGCATCCTGCTCATGCGCAATAGAACCTTCTCTGTTGATACAGGCATTAACATCATCATCCGCAAACGTTTGTTGAAGCTGGGGTTCATTGCTGTACCTCTTAATTTAGGGGTGTTTCTTCCACCCGATGCAGTATTTATCCTTGCTCGTTACTTCTTCGCTCCATTTATGGCTCTATTTTATATGGGGGTGATTGCTTGGTTATTCGAGAAATACAGCAAAGCAAGAGTTTTCCTCCATTTAGAACAGATTGGAAAGATGGCTCTCAGCAACTATATGCTTCAGAATATCGTAGCTTCTGCTATTTTCTATGGATGGGGGCTCGGGATAGGGTTATATCATTTAAGCGCCCTTTCCATTATTGGCATTTGGTTCATCATCATTTTGTTTATGGCCGGCTTCTCTTATTTATGGCTCCGCTATTTCAAAACAGGCCCCTTTGAATGGATATGGAAGCAAGCGACGAACGCCCCGAATAGACGAAGAAAACAAAACATACAAGTGAACAGCCATAAATAAAGTGAATCTTTGATAGGTGGGAGTTTTCCTTCATCTCCCACCTATCATTAGATGAACCAACCTTAGTTGTTACAGGTACTTGATCTTCAACTTACACATCTGCACTTTCACTATTGCATGGAAGTGGGGGTCTTAGTACCTGTTAAACGGGATAAAAAATACAATAGCAAAAAAGCAAAAGACCCAACATCTTTTGCTTTTTTGCCGGCATTATCTATTCATTCATCTTTGAATAGTTTGATACAATCCATGTGTTTTCAGATAGTCGTAACACGAATCCGGCAGTAGGTAGCGTGGCTCTCCGCCTTTAGCCAATTCTTCGCGTATATAAGTGGATGAGATCTCCATAGATAAACCTTTATCCAATAGCTGGAAGCGTCCATCATCATGATTTCTGAGCAATGGCGATTTACTGATTGTTTGGAGCATATCGATGCCATTCCGCGCCATCACGATAAATTTTGTACTTTCCACCAATTCTTCAGCCATCCTCCACTTGCCTTCCGCGATATCGACTAATAGATCGGCACCTAGAATAAAGAACAATTCGGCTTCTGGAAACACTTCATTATAATGAAGCATTGTATAATACGTATACTGCTTGCCAGGTGTAACATGATATTCATACGTATCCAAGATAAACTTCGGATTATCGCGAATCGCAAGCTCAACCATTTTTTTTCGGTGCTGATCACTTGTTTGCAACCGTTTATCTATCCGGGCTCCACTTGATGGAAGAAAAATAATATAATCAAGCTTCTTCCGATGTGCTACTGTAGAAGCTGTCCACAGGTGCACATTCGTAATCGGATCAAAAGATGAACCGTATATGCCTATTCTTGCCCCTTCAGCAAACATCCCGCGATAATCTTTTATGCCACCGGTTATTCCGCTTTCATTTAACTCTTCGAAATATTGAACGTAGTGCTCGACTTTTTTTCCCATCCACAAACCTCCGTTCACCATCTTGTTCTTCTTACCTACTTCAATGGCTTATTTCTCGCCTAACTTAGCCGCTACCTGCTCTTTGACTTTTCCGATATTCTCCATCTTGTTGTCCCAACACTTTTGGCTTAAGTCAACCGGATATTCGGCCGGATTCATGGAGCGCTTATATTCACCCCATAATAATTTCATATTGTTTAAAGCATACGCTTGAATCTCGAATATATCCGGCAATTTGTACACCAATTGTCCATCAACAATAATATCTTTAAGCAAATTCTTCGCTTCAAAGTTCGTAACATACTTACTAATATACGTATGAGTCGGGTGGAACATATGAATGAATTCTGCCTCTTCCGGCTTTTCATCGCTCATAGTGAGATAATCGCCTTCCGAGTGCTGATTGTGGCGATTAATGATGCGATACAGTTTCTTAAGACCTGGCGTGCTCACTTTCTCAGGGTTCCCGCTAATCTTGATTGTATCCAACATATTGCCGTGTTCATCTTCAATCGCTACGATTTTATATACCGCTCCCAAAGCGGCTTGGTCGAAAGCTGTAATCAGTTTTGTCCCCACTCCCCAGACATCAATTTTAGCTCCTTGCGCCTTCAGATTCAGAATTGTATATTCATCCAAGTCGTTGGATGCGACAATCTTCGCATCTGGATAACCGGCATCATCCAATAGCTTTCTAGCTTCTATAGATAAGTAAGCCATATCACCGCTGTCCAGACGGATACCTTTAAATTCAATCTGCCCTTTGAATTCATCAGCAACACGAATGGCCGCCGGCACTCCTGAACGCAATGTATCATACGTATCCACAAGCGGGATGAAGTCTTTATTCGCCCGCCGCACACAGCTTTCCGCATACTTCTTCATTGCCGTGTAATCATCGCGGTACGTTTGGATCATCGAATGCGCATGTGTCCCTGAAACAGGAATACCGAATAATTTCCCTGCTCTATAGTTGCTTGTCGCATCGAATCCTCCGATGAATGCCGCCCTTGTTCCCCAAATGGCCGCATCCATTTCATGAGCGCGTCGCGTTCCGAATTCCATCGCTGCCTGATTGCCGATTACTTGTTTGATTCTGGATGCTTTCGTCGCAATCAGCATTTGATAATTGACAATATTTAAAAGGGCTGTTTCAATCAATTGTGCTTCCGCTAATGTCGATTCAACTTGTAATAACGGCTCGTTCGCAAAAGCGAGTTCTCCTTCCACCATCGAACGAATCGTCCCTGTAAAGCGGATACCTCGAAGATATTCTAAATACTCCTCTTCATATCCCACTTCTTCACGCAAATAATCGATATCGCTTTCCGTAAAGCGATAATTCTGCAGAAATTCTACAATACGCTCCAACCCGGCAAAAATCCCATAGCCATTATTGAACGGCAGCTTTCTGCAATATAATTCAAACACCGCTTTTCGATTGTGCACTCCATCATGCCAATATGTTTCCACCATGTTTAACTGATAAGCATCTGTGTGTAGCGCAAGGCTATCATCTGGATATTTTCTCTTCATCATCGTTCCTCCTAAGGCCTAATTAACAAACCGTTGCCCCTATGCAACTTTTAAAATGCTTCAATGCCCACTCATGTCCCTGTTGGTCGAAACTAGCGACCGCCTTTGAATGAACGAATACTTTAAAACCTTTATTGTAACAATCTACAACTGTATGCAATACGCAGATATCTGTACAAACACCGATTACATGCACTTCAGTGATGCCCCGCTCTCGCAGCAGTATCTCCAGATTTGTTCCCGCAAAAGCCGAATAACGCGTTTTATCCATCCAGTATACATTCTTTTGATTCTTCGCTTTTTCATAGACATTCGCTAATTCACCATACAAAGCTCTTCCTTCTGTTCCCTCGATATTATGCGGCGGGAACAGGAGATGTTCAGGATGATAAGTATTATCTTCCGTGTGGCAATCAATAGCAAACACCACTAAATCGTTATTATCAATAAATTCCTTTGTAATCGCGACAACTTCTTTCTCAATATCTTGCCCCGGTTTCCCGCAAGTTAACGCACCATTGTCTGCAACAAAATCCACTGTATAGTCGACATTAATCAATGCCTTCATTATACCTCTTCCTCTCTTGGCCATTATTTATAAATGCTTTTTCTTACTTGCTTGTTTGTGAATCTATATAATTTCGTAGGCTGTTTAGCGAATCGTTTTGCTTTCTTCACCACACCATGCCTATCTTTCACTTCTTCAATAAAAGATAAGCTTTTTGCTTTTCTGTGAAAATTCGGATAGGATTCAATGGCCTCTTCGCCTGCTACACCGACCACTACATGCCATAATTCAGACAATGTGAACTCCACCGGCAAGAAGTCCTTCGCCAGCGTTGTTTGGACCATATCTTTCCTTACCTGGCGCAGAGCATCTTGAATGATATTGCGATGGTCGAAAGCAAGCGGTAATTGAAGCACTTCTTCCAGGTCAAACATTTCCACTTCAATCGCATCATCATTCGCTTGTCTCTGTTCCACGTAACTGGAAGGAACGATTGCATAATGGGCATTCGAAATAATCCAACCCCTTGGGTCCCTGCCTTTCGCGTCATAAACACCGAAATGTTTTATATGAACACCGCTGATTGTGGTTTCTTCCATCAATTCACGCAATGCACCTTCATAGGCTGTTTCATGCGGTTGAATGAATCCTCCCGGCAATGCCCATTTTCCGCCTTCAATATTCGGTTTGCCTTCAGCATTCGTGAAAGTTCTCTTAATAAGCATTACTTTCAGCACTTGGGCCTGTGTTTGATCATTCTTCGGTACAAGTGTGAATACGGCAATATCACTCGTATAGCCTGCGGGTGTTTCGTAATCCCGGACATTATAATCCTTCAATGCATCTTGCTCTGTGATCATTTCTTCTTTATTATTCATGAATTCTTCACCTCTAATTTAAGAACGATGCATGAAACAAAATATTATCAATTATCACTTTGATAATTGTATTATATGTTAGTTTAAATAAATTGACAATCAATTTATTTGAGCTTTATCATATTTTCTCCTTAACCACCGCTATAAAATCCATCCACTTTTACAATACAATTGCATTGTAAAAAGATGTAAGTTAACATAAAGTGAATCTTTGATAGGTGGGGGGGTTCCTTCATCCTCCACCTATCATTAGATGAACCAATCGGGTTGTTACAGGTACTTAATCTCCCACTTACACATCTGTGCTTTCATTGCTGTGGTGAAGTGGGAGTCTTAGTACCTGTTAAACGGGATAAAATATAAACAAATGGAAAAAGGAGGAATTTATGAATTATATTGCTTGATTAATTATCGCTTGTGAAATCGGCTTCTGGGCCTTCATTCTATTAGGTTTAATAAGCCGCTATATATTCAAAAAGAAGCGGCTGGGTCTGGGTCTGGGTCTCCTCGCTTGCACCCCAGTGATTGATATAATATTGCTAATCTCCACCACTTTGGATTTATTAAACGGAGCAACTGCAACCAAAGTACATGGAATTACTGCAATTTATATTGGCACATCCATCGTATATGGAAAAAGTATGATTGCTTGGGCGGATGCCCATTTTCAACATTACCTCTTGAAACAAGGAGATAAACCAAAGAAGAAATATGGAATAGCGTATGCAAAACATACCTTTCTTTCCTCTATGAAACATGTTCTTGCTTATATTATCGGCGCATCCTTTCTTGCTATCATTATAGGCCTTATCGATGACCCTTCCCGAACAGGCGCATTGAGCGACATCATGAAATTTTGGGGAGTAATCCTAGTCCTGGATATCTTCTTTTCCCTTAGCTATTTCATTTGGCCCCGCCAGGAAAAGAAAAAGACGACTATCTTTTAGAAATAGAAAAAAGCGAAGTTCCATAGTCATCGGTTGACATTGAAATTCGCCTTCTTATTTAAAAATAGTTTCTTTCGTAGCGCGATATTCACTCGGGGATAAGCCTACATACCTTTTAAATGTGCTGCTATAATAGTTCGGCGTATTAAATCCCGTTTCCGCCGCGATTTGTTCAATCGTATGATTCGTCCGTCTTAATAGCGGCAAAGATTTAAAAATCTTTAAAAAGGCCACATAATCCACATAGCTCCGGCCGGTTTCCTTTTTAAAAAGCCGGCTAAAATATGTAACACTAAAATTCATATAAGCAGCCGCATCACTGACAGTAATGTTATTACAGCAATTCGCCACAATGAAATCAATCATTTTCACAAGCGCAGGATTCTTCGTTATATCAGCAAAGTAGCGAAGTTGCAGATGATCAAGCGCCGGCATCCGGCGCGCCTTTCTGGCTTGCCTATAGGAAAGATGCAGATGCATCGGCTCCTGATACGTATCCCCTACTCCGATATATACTTGAATACCGTATTCTTCCTTTAATATATTAATAACCGAAAGCATATTCTCCACACCCTCCCCCCAATGCTTAAATGAATCATATTCATCAGGCATGCGCATAAGTATCAGCAAATGATTCAAATAAGCAAGAAAAGACACGTGGGGCACTAAATCAGTAAAGTGCTCTCTGATGCATTGCTTAATAATAGAGCTCGCTTCCCTTCCTTCCGGCAAATCCTCTATCGAGAATCCTTGAAGCAACAATACAACATTTGGGATTGCCTGTGATGGAAGATAATCGCGTGCTTCAATCACTTCTTGCTCCGATTCGACCTCCCCCCTTAATAGTCTCCTTAGAAAGGCTTCCTGAAACGGAGCATTATCATCATGTGAAATTTGAGCATACCAATCGCTGTACGTAAATGTCATATTGATCTTCTGTATATGTCTGGTCCGCATTTTCTTGGCGGTCCGCAAGAATAGGTTTCTTTGCAATGGCTTAAATAAAATGGATTGTAATTTCAGGTCCATCGCCAAAGCGGATGTATCTACTAATTCGGGTGGCAGAATCGGGCAAATCATACTGGAGGCATATTTTTTTTGCAGACGGCGAAGCTTGACCCAATCAAAAATTTTCAGTAATTCCACGAAATATAAATCCGCCTCTTGCCCATCAGACACATCACTGATGAGAAAGCGGCCCGGCAATCCTTCGTGAAGCCAATTAATTATTTGCTGCCGTTCTTGCTCATCCGCAATAAATAATTTGATTCGCAACATGATTCATCACCTCAGACTTTTTTTAACCCTCTTATCACTATTATTCTACATTAAATTTTAGAAAATTAGCAAATTTTTGTATATTTAGGACATACAACTGTAAGGCAACAGTCCTATTTTTACTCTACAATTATATAACAGTAACGCTTCCGCACAGTAAAGGAGGATACTAACCGCGGAAATATAGGGAAAAAAAGGGGAGAGATAAAAAATGGCTAATGAATATTCAGATTATGATTATGTTGAAGCGGGAACAATCGAATATAGTAAACTGCCTCCGCTTGATGCTGAAACAAATCGAATTATGAAGGCAGAATTTAGTACAGGATTTACATTAACGCTATTTTACTTTGTTTTTATTTTTTCAATTCCAGTAATGAACTGGTTCGCTCCTGAGTTCGCTTTCTCAAGATTCTGGGGCGGCATGACCGTTTCCTGGTTTATTACCAGTATTGTCGCGATGGCAATGGCATTTATCATCGCGTACATTCATACAGCTTTATACGAAAAACGCTTAAAGAATTACACAAGCACTAGTCAGGAAGGGAGAAAACTGGGATGAGCATGCTATTAGAACCCAAAATGATCATGACCCTTCTCCTGATGGGAACAATCGTTTATATCACTTACTTGACCAAAAAAAACGCCACTGCTTCCGACTATTTCGTCGGGGGCAGAAGCTTCGGCTGGTTCACGAATGGTTCGGCAATCGGCGGTGACTATCTAAGTGCGGCGACATTCTTGGGAATTGCCGGCCTGACATTCCAATTAGGCTATGATGGCGCTTATTATGCTTTCTGCTTTTCAATCGGATTGACATTGCTCGCGATTTTCGTAGCAGGTCCGCTTAGAAAGTTCGGGGCTTACACAGTAGCAGACTTTCTTGCTTACCGTTTCCATAGCAAGCGTGCAAGGCTGGCGGCGGTTGCCGTAGTTCTGGCTATTTCCGGTTTCTATGCAGCTCCCCAACTACTGGGCGCCGCTCAAATTCTTAGCATGTTCTTCGGTACAACCTATGAATTCGGAATTATCTTTACATGCGCAGTTATGATTTTCTATGTAGGCATAGGCGGCATGAAAGGAACGACCATCAACCAAGCGCTAGAACTATGGATTCGCCTTGGCGCTTTCGCAATCATGCTGATTGCGGCAATGTACGGCGGACTTCATTATGACAAAATCCTTCATGCGATTAATTCGTTCAGCGGCCCTATTGAAGGCACATCCCCTTATGCATTGGACGGCAAGGACCAAGTCTTCGACGGGGAAGCATGGACGGGGACAGGCTTCTACTTCCCTACTTTCTGGCAAACCATCAGCATGACAATCGGGCTTGCATTAGGAACCATCGGACTGCCGCATATCCTTTTGCGTTTCTATACAAATCCAAGTGCGAAAGCAGCCCGAAAATCGGCTCTTATGGCAATCGGAATTGCAAGCGTTTTCTTTTTGCTAGCAGTATATCTAGGTGTTGTGGGCCGTTCTATCTTCCTTTCGGGCGAAGCAAGCGGACAAGTAATGAAAGATCTTGTATTGGGCGGAAACAATATGGTTATTCCATCTACCGCTCAAGGATTGGGCGGCGAATGGCTGCTTGGCTTGGTCATCGCCGGGGCGTTTGCTGCCATTTTTTCTAATCTTTCGGGCTTATTCATCGCGAGCTCCGGAGCGCTTGCCCATGATTTATATGCAACTTTCTTCCGCAAGAATATCAGTGAGAGAGAGCGTGTCATCGCCGGGAAAGTAGCGATTGTTATCTTAGGCTTCCTTTACGGGGCATTGGGATTGCTTGTTAAAGATGCATCCATCGGCCATCTGGTGGCCCTAGCCTTCACTGTTGCGGCCAGTACTTTTACGCCGATCTTCATTCTCGGCATCTGGTGGCGGGGAATGACAGAGAAAGGCGCCATTGCGGGTTTGGTAATTGGATTGGTGGTATCCATGTGGATGATTTTCTTACCTAACACGCTGCCGACTTTCTTGCAATTCAAAATCCCGGGACTTGTCACTGTCCCTGTAGGTTTCTTATCAGTATGGATTGTCTCCATGATTGACCGTAAAGTTCCAGCGGATGTCAATGAATTCATGAAGAAAGTCCATTCTCAGGAAACGGAAGCGAGTTAATCTGATTGACGGCTAATCAAAAGCCTTTATGCAAATCTGCATAAAGGCTTTTGATCATCGCTTTAACCCGAATATATCTTATTTCACGTCCGCCACCACAAATTTACTTGGGATCAGCTTCTTAACAAAGCGATAGAACCTGGCATTCATATAGAAGAATTGCGATGGCAAACCACCTAACTTCACTATTTTCTTCGCTAATGCCTTTGTTTCTTTCTGCTCGTCCACCTTATCATCGGATAAATATAATCCTAATAAGCCCCGATGAATCAGTTTATGGAATCCTTTGTGCGGAAGCAAGTCCAGATATTGATCCGCCTTCTGCACAAAATGCGACATACGCGCGAATAATTCCTGGTTATCCTTATAATAGAAGCAGAAGTTCAAGTCGCCGCCTTCAATATCTTCTTGCTGATCAATGAAATAATCCAGCATGATATGCAGGCCTTGAATATAAGGAAAATAGCCGTTACGGATTTGTTCAGCATGCTCTTGCTTGAAATCATCTCTCAAAGCATAGGAAATCAAACAAAAAATACCTAATGTTGAACCGGAACAAGCGGAGAATTCATACCAGGACATAGGCGGAAGCTTATCTTTATGTAAAGAAAACCATTTTTGCAACCTATTAACACGCTCATTCTTATGAACATGCTTGTGGACCTGCAAATCCGAATAATAAGAGCATAATTCATGCAAGTAACCTTCAATATACTCGAAGCGCTCTACTTTACGCAAAAATGCCTGGCATGTCGCCACCAGTTTTTTCAAATATCCACCATCATCCTGCTCTTCTCGAAAGCGGTAATAGTTCACATCTGGAGAAGATTGTTGAAGAGAATGGAGCATGGATTCATGGAGGGATGCAAAATCTTGAGCGTCTAAGGAAGTACTGCGGTCGCATAAATTATCCAGATAATCGCTGATTGTTTGATAAGCGATTATGAATGAAATAGCCTCCGATTTTCGATTTTCAGCAAGAAGAGCAAAGATTGCTCCTCCTTCGCAATGAAAATCTTTATTCTCGATGCTATCGATCGCTTGTTTCCTTAATTCCGGATTCGGTATTTTTGCTGCTTCATTCTTCCAATAATGCAGCTCTCGTTGCACGAGCGGAAAAATGCCTTTATAAACCTTGTTCATTAACGTAATCGGTGTTGTAGGAATACTCAAATACTTTTTGCCCCCCTTTTATTACACAACATACCCTAAATTGCGAAGGGCACTTTCAACAAACCCTTTTGCATAATAAAACACATCTTCTTTTTCTGGCTCACTAAATAATTCATGGTATAGGCCATGCCATTCCTTATATGCTTTTTCACTATTTAATGTATAATTAAACCACTCTTTTACAGAATGCTTATCCACAATTTTGTCATCTCCCGCTTGCATAAGCAGCATTGGAACATCAGCTAAATCCGGAATATTCTCAAAAGCCTCTTTCATATTGGTAAGCAATTCATGATACCAACGGACAGAAACTTTTGTAATATACAATGAATCATTCAAGCCGGATTCGCGCACCTCTGGATCTCTTGTTATCTTATCGATTGTAAGGCCGGTAGTAGCTTTAAAGCTTGGATAAGCAATGTTCAATACTGTAGATGCTGCATGAAGCGTTTTAGACGGGTAACTAACAAGACCGAGACATGGTGATGACAAGATTAATCCTGCCACATTCAATTCCTCTTCTTGCAAGAGGCGAATAGCGATCAATCCCCCCATACTATGCCCTACGAGAAAGACGGGTAAATGGTACCGGTAAGCTTCTTGAATCCAATCTTTTACTTCAATAATATATTCTTCAAAGGAATTAATATGACCTCTCTTCGATCGAGTAGTCAGTCCTTGCCCCGGTAAATCTCCCATTATGACATGGTAGCCGGAAGAGCGCCACATTTCAATTAACCATCTATAACGCCCTTGATGCTCCATGGCTCCATGCACAATCACGATCACAGCCTTCGCATCGCCATCGGCTTCCCATTTATACATGTTGTTCCTTGCCTCCTTCATATAAAGTGAATCTTTGATAGGTGGAGGTTTTCCTTCATCCCCCACCTATCATTAGATGAACCAATCGGGTTGTTACAGGTACTTGATCTCCCACTTACACATCTGCGCTTTCACTGCTGCGCGGAAGTGGGAGTCTTAGTACCTGTTAAACGGGATAAAAAGAAATACCATCCACTAGATTTCTTCTACTGAAATCAAACTGCCCAGTTTGATAAGGAATACCCGAATATCGAATCATTCCTTATCAACAGTATACTTCTATTTTAAATCAATCCCTTAACGAAGGGAAGATATTGTACAGATGCTTCCTTTGCCGCTACACTACCAATAGAAAACAAAAAAAGTGGATATTCCACACAAGGGAGATGCACATAATGATAGTTTATCCTTTTCACGAAAAAAAACCCGAGATTCATGACAGTGTGTACTTGGCTGAAAATGCAGTCGTAACAGGCGATGTAAAGATTGGCGAACAATCCAGCGTCTGGTTCAACACTGTAATCAGAGGAGATGTAGCGCCTACTATCATCGGAAAGAAAGTCAATATACAGGATAATTCCGTTCTTCACCAAAGCCCGAACAACCCGCTTATCTTAGAGGATGAAGTAACAATCGGACATAGCGTTATTCTGCATAGCTGCACAGTGAAGAAAGGCGCTCTTGTCGGGATGGGTTCAACCATACTGGATGGCGCGGTGATTGGCGAAGGAGCTTTTATTGGAGCCGGAAGCTTGATTCCTCAAGGCAAAGTCATCCCTCCAAATTCAATGGCTTTCGGAAGGCCCGCTAAAGTAATACGCCCGACAAACGAAGCGGATATCAAAGATATGCTACGGGTAAATCGGGAATATGCCGAAAAAGGCCAATATTATAAATCGATCCAGAAATAATGAATTCCTTTTGAGACTATTCAACATGCATATGTGCCAGAACTTCCATATATGCAAAAACCCCAACTTCCGTCAGGGAAGGTTGGGGTTTTACTGTTATATTATTTTAAAGTCGCTTGCTTTAACAGTTCTGCTTTATCTGTACGCTCCCAAGGCAGATCTAAATCATTGCGGCCGAAATGACCGTAAGCGGCCGTTCCTTTATAGATTGGTCTGCGAAGATCAAGCATTTTGATAATGCCTGCAGGACGAAGGTCGAAGTGTTCACTTACTACGTCCACTAATACATCTTCTTCAACGGTTCCTGTTCCGAATGTATCAATAGAGATGGAAACCGGTTTTGCAACACCGATTGCATAAGCAAGTTGGACTTCCACTCTGTCCGCCAATCCGGCTGCAACCAAATTCTTCGCTACATAACGCGCCGCATATGCAGCTGAACGGTCGACTTTGGTTGGATCCTTACCGGAGAATGCACCGCCGCCGTGGCGAGCATATCCTCCATACGTATCTACAATGATTTTGCGCCCTGTCAATCCGGCATCGCCTTGAGGTCCGCCGATTACGAAGCGGCCAGTAGGGTTGATGAAATATTTCGTGGCCTCATCAATTAATTCCGCCGGCACTACAGGTGCAATTACATGTTCCTTAATGTCTGCTTGGATTTGTTCAAGCGTCACTTCCGGATTATGCTGAGTAGAAATAACAATTGTATCGATACGAACAGGCTTATTGTCCTCATCGTACTCTACAGTTACTTGCGTTTTTCCATCGGGACGTAAGTAAGAAAGCACTTCTTCTTTACGCACTTCTGTTAAGCGGCGTGCTAATTTATGGGATAAAGATATTGGCAACGGCATAAGTTCTTTCGTTTCATTACATGCGAATCCGAACATTAGACCTTGGTCGCCGGCACCGATAGCATCAATTTCTTCATTTGTCATTTGTCCTTCTCTTGCTTCCAATGCTGTATTGACACCGGCTGCAATATCAGGAGATTGTTCATCAATTGAAGTTAAAACAGCGCAAGTTTCCGCATCGAAACCATATTTAGCTCGCGTATAACCGATTCCCTTAATCGTTTCGCGAACCGTTTTTGGGATATCCACATAAGTGGATGTGGTAATTTCTCCTGAAACAAGCACTAAACCGGTAGTAACGGATGTTTCGCATGCTACACGTGCATTCGGGTCTTTAGCTAAGATAGCATCAAGAATGGAATCTGAGATCTGGTCGCAGATTTTATCTGGATGTCCTTCTGTTACAGACTCTGAAGTAAAAAGTCGACGTTTTTTTGACATCAAAATACCCTCCTCATGAATTGGTAGAGGCTGTTATGAATAGTTATCGTATTCAGCTTCCTCTCTTTTGTTGACGGAAATCATTCCCTAGACACAGGAACTTGATTGGTTTTTTTTAGAGATTTTTCGCCATAAAAAAAACCTCTCCTTGATGTGAGGAAAGGGTACTTTTTTGTACAACTAGCCTTTCGCTCTTATCGTTCAAGGACCATTGCCTTGCATCAGGTTAGCACCTTCGCTATTATAAAAATAACAGCAGGTTGCTGGGCTTCGTAGGGCCTGTCCCTCCACCAGCTCGGGATAAGAGAAATCCGTTCAGGTTTAAATAATAACATACCCACAATATTTGTCAACAATTTCACTTAATTTCTCGTTCCCTTTAAACCCTTTGTCTTTTCATATTAAAATAACGATTCATACATATAAATTAAGTAAGATTCATCGACCTCCCTCTTCTCTCCTACTATTCCAATAACCTACAAAAACTATGAATAATTGCCTAATATATAAAAAAATTTGCTTTTAGGATAAATTAGTATAGATTAATAATTTTAATGTGTTATACTATTTGATGTGCTATACTTAATATTAAGAAAATTACATTAATGATAAAGGAAGGTATCTCATAATGAATACAGTGGGCATTTCAAATGAGCTACATGATCTGTTAAAAGGCAGTAATATCAGCGTTCAACTTTCTGTTCCAAAATTAGTTGAAAAAGTCTTGAACCGAGGCGAAGGCGTGATCTCTTCCTCAGGCGCAATTAAAGCGGAAACAGGAAAGTATACCGGTCGTTCACCAAAAGATAAATACATTGTTGAAGAAGCAGCTTCAAAAGACAAAATCGACTGGGGCGCAGTAAACCAACCATTCTCTCAGGAAGCATTTCTTAAACTATATCATAAAGTGACGGCATACCTTAAAGAGAAAGACGAAGTATTCGTATTTAAGGGCTTTGCTGGCGCAGATAAAAAATCCCGTTTGCCAATCCAGGTTGTAAACGAATATGCATGGCATAATCTGTTTGCCCATCAACTCTTCATTCGTCCGACTGAAGAAGAATTGGTTGACCATGAGGCACAATTCACAGTTATCTCTGCTCCTGACTTCAAAGCAGACCCTGCTGTTGACGGCACTAAATCGGAAACATTCATTATTGTTTCTTTCGAATATAAAACAGTTTTAATCGGCGGTACCGAGTATGCCGGAGAAATGAAGAAATCGATTTTCTCTATCATGAACTACTTGCTGCCTGAACAAGGTATTCTTCCTATGCACTGTTCGGCAAACGTAGGCAAAGAAGGCGATGTTGCCTTATTCTTCGGCCTTTCAGGCACCGGCAAAACGACTCTTTCAGCAGATCCTAACCGTAAACTGATCGGTGATGATGAGCACGGCTGGTCATCCAACGGCGTATTCAATATTGAAGGCGGCTGCTATGCTAAATGCATCGGTCTGTCACGCGAGAAAGAGCCGCAAATTTTCGATTCAATCCGTTTTGGCTCCGTTCTAGAAAATGTTGTGTTAGATGAAGAATCCCGTATAGCGGATTATGACGATAATTCTTTAACAGAGAATACGCGCGCCGCGTATCCGATTGATGTGATGAGCAATATTGTGAAACCAAGCATCGCTGGCCATCCGAACACAATCATCTTCTTAACAGCTGATGCATTCGGCGTATTGCCTCCAATCAGCAAGCTGTCTAAAGAACAAGCGATGTATCATTTCTTAAGTGGATATACAAGTAAATTGGCAGGAACTGAGCGTGGAATCACTTCCCCGCAAGCAACGTTCTCAACATGCTTCGGTTCGCCTTTCTTACCGCTTCCTGCAACAGTATACGCTGAAATGCTTGGGCAAAAAATTGACGAGCATAATGCTAATGTATTCTTGGTGAACACTGGTTGGACTGGCGGAGAATATGGTATCGGAAGCCGTATGAAGCTGGCTTATACCCGTGCAATGATCCAAGCAGCATTAGAAGGCGACCTAAACAACGTGGAAACTGTAAAAGATGCCATTTTCGGCCTTGAAATTCCACAGCATGTTCCTGGTGTGCCGGATGATGTTCTGCAACCAAGCAAAACATGGGAAGATAAAGCGGCTTATGAAGCGAAAGCGAAAGACTTAGCTAACTCATTCCGCGAAAATTTCAATAAATTCGATAATGTATCATTAAAAATCAAAGAACTTGGCGGTCCAATTCTATAAATGGGCTGCCCATGCAAAAAACCTGAATGAACCCATTCAGGTTTTTTGCACAGTGCGAAAGGCACAGGATACTAATCTAATGTCAGATGAACTCCTGCCATACTCCCCCATCCATATAACTCTACTTTTGCTCATAAACACTTTGCCCCTTCCTTTTCCATTCTCAGCATTTCGCCAGTTCTGCTTTAATCCATCCAGCTTCATACAAAACTCCCCTTTTAAGTTAGCTCATTACAGCATTTTTTTGAAAGTACATATATAATGGTTAAATAAAAGGAATTATCGGATAACTTACAGAAAGGGAAATGAATGGTGAACAATACAAAAATTGATCCTCTTCTATATAAATCCACTGATGATTGGCTGAACCAATTTCTATTATCAGCAAAAGATAGGGCCAATTATTATAAAGATTCAAGCACTCTTCGTTTTCAAAGGGTCGGCCTTCAAGTATTGGGTCTGCCATTGGATGAAGACGACTATTACAACTCTTTATTCGATATGCATCAGCAAGAACATATTCATGTCCTCAGTGAAGAGCTCGATAAATCCATTGACAATCGGGATTTCAAGGCGATTCAAGAAATATTGGATTTTAACAAACAACAGCCTAAAGGATTATCAATCAATCGTCTAATCGCTTTTATGTATGGCAAGAACTTAATGCCTAAATATAAAGATACTGCCTTGAATAGGCATATTCAACTTACTGTCATAAAAGTGGTCGAAACTTTTCAGAACCAACATCATACAGGATTACACTCTCCGGAATTCAGAAGATTCTTAATCGATATGGTGAAGTGGATGAAGAATCATTTAGAGAAATGGACAGAGAATATGCAGCTCGATCAGGATTTTCCAAAAGTGGTTTGGTACGGTAATTTAAATGAAAGCCAGAAATATTTTCTTCTCCTGCTTATGGAATTCGGTTGCGACTGTGTCATCTTTCATCCGGAAGGGCTGGACCAACTATCCGACCTCGATTCCGGCCACCATTTTTCCATGGTTTACAAATACTCTCATACTGGTGAAGCCATTCCCTTCCCCACCCAATTAAGAGAGCGGCAATCCACTGTCGCTTATCGTGCCAATAAACAACTAGAAAAAATGATGAATGACCACACTTCGGGTGTTTTTAAACCATGGCAATTCCGGGCTTGCACTCCTTCGTCCATCACCATGAAAATGACATACGATGATATATTCATCTATGCCAAAGAAAAAGCTATGATACGGCCGGACTTTAGGGCGGAAGACAATAAAGTCTATATCCCCGTCATTTTCGCGAAAGTTCAAGGTGTTTCAAGGGACCGAAAAGAATACTGGCATAATATGCAAGAATTAACGGAGAATCCACTGTCGCTTGTGATTAAACAGTTTCCATTCTCTCAAACAACCAAAGCCAACTATCATTTCCATTATCAACATTCATTGGACAAAGAGGCTTTGTCAACCGATAAAATGATAAAAGGCAGCTGGTGGCAATATGGAAATCTTCCGTATGAATTGCAAACAGCTATCGCGGAAACGATTAAAGAGTATTGTGAACAGCCAAAATTGCAAAAGGTCGGGCAAGAATCGGATCAAGACCTTCGTGTGTTTCTTTTTAAACAAGCAACCATGATTCCGGAAGCAATTTTACAGCTTCTGCAACAATTCGATTATTCCCAGGATATTCCGCGAATTGTTCTTTATAGTACAGAAACAAACGGCGAGCTTTCGCGCGAAGATGCCGCCCTTCTGCTGTTTCTGAATGAATTCGGTTTAGACATAATCCTGTATAACCCGGCCGGCCATAATGATATCGAGAATTATATCGACACTGCCCTTTATGATGTGCATTGGCTGGAAGATGTCGTTTTCAATCAGGAATTTGCCGGCTTTAAAAAGAAAAGCCAATCTATCATTTCAAAATTCATCAAGCGGATTTTTTAAAATTCTATAAAGTGAATCTTTGATAGGTGGGGGGGTTCCTTCATCCTCCACCTATCATTAGATGAACCAACCTTAGTTGTTACAGGTACTTGAGCTCCCACTTACACATCTGCGCTTTCACTGCTGTATTGAAGCGGGGGTCTTAGTACCTGTTAAACGGGATAAATAAACATGAAGAATAGGAGCTATGAAATATGTCTACATCCTTACAAAAGCAAGAATTGAATCAACAGACGGCCAATGAAATCAGAGTGCAATTAAAGCAAGACCCTCAAGTTCTGCAAATTGCAAAAGCCATCGATTTAAGAGATCAGAATCATTTGCTGTCACTCGGCAAGGAGCCTGCTGAAAGACTATCACAATTCTCCGATCGTATTCTTAACTCTATGTCACTTGCCAAATTAGATGAATCAAGCAACCTATTGGCACAGCTTGAAAATGTCATGAAGCGCTTCGACAAAAATGAAATTATGAAAGAACCCGGTTTTTTCGATAAAATCTTTAAACGCGCCCAGAAAACGATTGAAGCTTTATTTAAAAAATATCAAACATTAGGAGGGGAAATCGAAAAAATCCATGTGCAATTCTCCGTAATAGAAGATGAGCTAAAGAAAGCAAATACTGATTTGGAAGGATTGTACGAAGAGGATATCAACTACTATTTTGAATTGGAGCGCTATTCAGTGGCGGCCGAAATAAAATTAGAGGAATTGAACACCTCTGTCATCCCCCCTCTTGCAGAACGTGTAAACAACGGAGACCAGATGGCTCGCATGCAATTGGAGAAATATCGCACTGTTCAGGAACTATTGGAACGCAAAATCGATGACTTAGAGAAAGCAAGAATGGTTGCAGTAATCGCCGCCCCTCAAATCAAAACGATGCAACGGGGAAATAACGACTTGATTGCTAAGATTAATAGCGCTTTTGTAACTACGATTCCTATTTTTAAAATGGGCATTATCAACACCGTTCATGCAAAACGACAAAAAATGCATTCCGATTCTCTTAATGCCTTTGAAGACCGGGCGAACCAAATGCTTCAGGATGTGACCAAAGATATTATGAATCAAAGCGTACAGATTGCCGAGCGTTCCGGCAGCTCCAGCATTAAAATGGAGACCATCGAAAACATGTGGGATACCATCACTAAAGGCATCGATGAATACAAACAAGTGAAAGAAGAACAATCCATGCAAAGGATCGAAGATAAGAAACGTTTAGAAAGCTTGAGAGAAGAAGCCAAACGTGTTTTATCCTAAAAGAGAAAAATATAAAATAATCCGAAACTTTTATCGATTAAGAGCCGTATATGTAATAGCGAGAAATAGAATATAATTACTATTTCAATATTTCCTATATTCTTTTCGTTATTGTTACAAAATGATTTCATTGTGAAGTTTTTATAAAGGAAGGGTTTACATTTGGTTTTTGAAGACGAATCAGATACTATTGAAATAGTTAAATTATTATTCACCTTAGTAAACTAACTATCTCATCGACAGCAACCACTGAAACGATTTCCCCACATTTTATAAGAACATGAAACAACCTTATTTTTTTACATATAATCTGTTTCTTATGAACCGATTATGAAATATACAATTAAAGGGAGATGATTCAAAGCATGTCAATCAACTTACAAAAAGGGCAGCGCATTGATTTAACGAAAGGAAATGCGAGCCTGGATCAAATTATGGTCGGCTTAGGATGGGACCCGGTAAAGCAATCTTCCGGAGGCGGGCTTCTGGGCGGTCTCTTCGGCGGAAATAAATCGGCTAACGTCGACTGTGACGCATCCGTGATTATGCTGCAAAATGATAAGTTTGTACATAAGAACGACTTAATCTATTTCGGAAACTTAAAAAGCAGCTGTAATTCTGTACGCCACTCCGGAGATAACGTAACAGGAGATGGCGATGGCGATGATGAAGTGATTATGATTGATTTGAAATCAGTGCCCGACCGCTATAATAAACTGGTATTCGTCGTTAATATCTATGATGCCGCTAATAGAAAACAAGATTTCGGCATGATTCAAAACGCTTATATCCGTATCGTAAATCCAAATACAAAGCAAGAAATGACTAAGTTTAATCTTACTGATAATTTTGGCGGCTTAACAACGCTAGTAACGGGTGAAATTTATCGTCATAACGGTGAATGGAAGTTTGCAGCAGTCGGAGACGGTACAACAGACCGCAACCTGTCTGAAATCGTTTCAAAATTCCAGTAATTTTTAATATAAAAAATATTTAGGAGGTATTATCATGGCAGCAATTTCTCTAGCAAAAGGTCAAAAAGTAGATTTAACAAAAACAAATCCGGGTCTTTCTAAAGTAATCGTAGGGCTTGGCTGGGACGTAAATAAATACGACGGAGGCCAAGACTTCGACCTTGATGCATCTGTTTTCTTATTGGATGCCAACGGTAAAGTAAAAGGCGGAGAAGACTTCATCTTCTATAACAATACAACTGGCGCAAACGGTGCGGTTGTGCACACGGGCGATAATCTGACAGGAGATGGCGACGGAGACGATGAGCAAGTAAAAATCTCCATCAAAGAAGTGCCTGAGCATATCCAGAAGATTACGTTCACTGTAACAATCCATGATGCTGAAGCGCGCAACCAGAACTTCGGCATGGTTTCCAACGCCTTCATCCGTGTTATGAATGAAGAATCAAACTCTGAATTGATCCGTTTCGACCTTGGAGAAGACTTCAGTATCGAAACAGCCGTTGTAGTGGGAGAATTATACCGCCACAATGGCGAGTGGAAATTCAGTGCGGTTGGATCAGGCTATCAAGGCGGACTGGCTTCTTTATGCAATGACTTCGGCTTACAAGTAGGTTAATAAGGCTCTCCACTATTAAATAAAAGGAGTTTCCAGCATGCCGAAATGAAAGGAGCCTTCTACTGAAGCCGGCAATAACAGGTAGAAGGCCTTTCATTTTCTTGATTATTTATCACTACTACTGCTTTTAGCCCTATTTCCTCTCTAAAAAACTACAGTATTAAAGGGATGATAAAAACTATGGCAATTCAATTGAGCAAAGGTCAGCGTATCGATTTAACCAAAAATGATCCAGGCTTGCAAAAGATCACCATTGGTTTAGGATGGGATGTTAAACATTTCGACGGCGGGCAGGATTATGACTTGGATGCATCTGTTTTCTTACTAAATGCTAGCGGCAAATGCCGCAACGAGCTGGATTTTATCTTTTACAATAATCTGCAAAGCCCGGAAGGTTCAGTTGTCCACACAGGGGATAACCGGACCGGAGAAGGAGACGGCGACGACGAGTCCATCAAAGTGAACCTTCCCGAGGTGCCTCAAGATGTCGACAAAATCGCGATTACTGTAACCATTCACGATGCTGAAGCACGCGGGCAAAATTTCGGTCAAATATCAAATGCTTTCGTTCGATTAGTGAACGAAGAAACAGGTTCAGAAATATTGCGTTATGACTTAGGAGAAGATTTCAGTATTGAAACGGCTGTCGTATTCTGTGAATTATACAGGCATAATGGCGAATGGAAATTCTCTGCTGTAGGTTCAGGCTACCAAGGCGGACTTCAAGCATTAGTTCGCGCTTATGGTTTGGATGCATAACTCTTTTTAAGTAACCATCATTATCTTTTGTGAAGAGTTATGTTCTCTTCTATACAAGCGGAGGTCTTACTAAATTGGACATTATTCAACAAATTCTCAGTACCTATGCACTTTTTTTCGATTGGAACATGTGGGCGGATGTATTAACAGACCCTGTCTCTTGGGGACTAATCGGAACTTTAATCATTATGGAAGGCCTGCTGTCCGCAGATAACGCATTAGTACTTGCTGTTATGGTTAAGCATTTACCCGAGAAACAAAGGAAGAAAGCGCTCATGTATGGATTGCTGGGCGCATACTTCTTCAGATTCCTGTTCATCGGGATCGGTGTATATTTAGTTAAATTCTCGTTTGTTAAAATCTTGGGCGCCGCCTACCTGGCATGGATTTCAATCAACCATTTCAGAAAGAAAGCCGGCGAAGACGAAATAAAGGAATTCAACAAGCAAAGCTGGCTGGTCCGGACATTCGGCATGTTCTGGGCAACGGTCATCATGGTCGAATTGATGGACATAGCCTTCTCAGCTGATTCCATCCTCGCTGCATTCGCCATTTCCGACCAGGTTTGGGTGCTTCTGCTCGGAGGTATGATCGGCATTCTGTTAATGCGTACAGTCGCACAATTCTTCCTGCTGCTGATTGATAAAGTGCCGGAACTTGAGAATACAGCTTTTATCTTAATCGGACTGATTGCCTTGAAGATGCTCTTAAGTGTGTTCGGTGTGCATGTACCACACGAACTCTTTTTCATCATTATTTTAGGGGCGTTCATCATCACGTTCATTATTCATTATATCAACAAGGGAAAAAATCAAAAATCCGAAACAGCTGCCTCAAAGGAAGATTAATTTTCCACGGCTACTGCTCATGCAGTAGCCATTCTTTTTATTCACACCGCTTCCTTTCAATACGCAGACATTAATTCAGAAGGAGTTGGAAGTGCATTTTGAAACATTTTCATTTTAAGGATCCTATAAAAACAAGCGGGATTTTTTATAAAGAACCGGAATCTTTCACGAAATTCTCCGATAAAGAACTTCTCTCTTACGCATTGGGCGCCACATTATATATGCCGGCAACGAAAGATCACATCGCCAAGAATGTAATCGAGAAGAAATATCCCGAGCTGACTTCGATGGTCATCGATTTAGAAGATGCTGTAGGAGATTTAGAGCTTGAAGGCGCCGAACAGAAGCTATGCGCCCACCTGCACCAGATTAAATGTGCTTTAGACGACCACATCATCACCTACGCAGATTTGCCATTAATCTTTGTACGAGTCCGGACTCCCGGACAAATGGCCCGTATCACAAATCGATTAGGGGATTTGCAGAAAGTACTGACCGGCTATGTGTTTCCTAAGTTCAATTACGAGAACGGCAAAGAGTTTTTGCACATCCTGAAAAGTTGCAACTCGCCTGAAATGGTCTTATATGGCATGCCGATTCTAGAATCAGCGGAAATCATTTACAAAGAATCCCGCATAGACACGCTTCTGCGGGTTAAGGAATTATTGGATTCCTATCAAGAATATATCTTGAATGTGCGTATTGGGGCCACAGATTTTTGTGGATTATTCGGCATTAGGAGAAAAGCTGATTCAACCATTTACGATGTGTCCATCATCAGAGATTGTATTTCTGATATTATCAACATTTTCACTAGAAAAGAAAATGGCTACGTCGTTTCGGGGCCTGTATGGGAATTCTTCTCAAAGGACCCAAGAATCCTAAAGCCCCAATTAAGAATGACTCCTTTCCATGAGCGCTATGGCAGCACTGGTCTAGAGAAACGTTCAGAAATGATCAATCAGTATATAGATGGATTAATCAACGAAGTGCTCCTGGATAAGTTGAACGGCCTGAATGGAAAAACCATTATCCACCCGACCCATATCCCGATTGTCCATGCATTATATGTAGTAACGCATGAGGAATACATGGATGCAGCAAGCATTGTAGAGCATAGCGGGCAGAAGCTCGGCGTTATGAAAAGCGCATACGAGAACAAAATGAATGAAATGAAACCCCATCTTCATTGGGCGACACAAATCTTGCTGCGCGCCAAAGCATTCGGGGTATGCAATCCAGATCAAAACTTTACAAGCATCATTATGGAACAACAAAATCAAACTGAACTTCTTGAGGTGAAATAATGAAAACAACAGCCCCTCCTTTACAAGAAACATTTCATATACTGGACGGCTTTCAAGTGGATGTAACGGTTCATAGCAATCCGTACGGTCTATCGTTGCATCGCCTATTTCAAATGGCAGCCCGCATCAATAAAAAAAGAAGCTTTCTATTTGTCAGCAAAATATTGGGTAAACATCTGGCAGTCCCTCCTCAAATTCCGCTTGCAATCGGCCATTTATTAGCTATGCGTTATAAGGAAGTCGTACACGGAAAGCCGGATCACCGCATCCGAAACATTTGCGATGCTCTCGAAGCCAACCAATCCATGACTGAAATCTTGGCTAAATTGGAAAAGGAACCGATTCCTCTAGAACAGCCAACGACGATTATTGGCTTCGCTGAAACAGCTACCGCGCTCGGACACGCTGTCTTCAGTGCTTTTGAAAGCAATGTCACGTATATTCATACAACAAGAGAAAATATTCCGGAACTCTCTTCAAGAATCAATTTTGAAGAGGAGCACTCACATGCTACAAGCCACAGAGTATATGCACTGGATAGCGAATTTTTAGATGGCGGGCAAGAAATCATTCTTGTGGATGATGAAATTACTACCGGCCAAACCGGATTGAATATTATTCGTACATTGAAAGCCCAGTATCCTGCCAAGAACGTCTTCTCTATTGTTTCCATACTTGACTGGAGAACCGCTGAAAACCGGGCTAAATATGCCCGGCTAGAACAAGAACTTGGCATTACCATTCATGTAGTCTCTTTAATAGAAGGTGCTATGGGCGTTAAAGGCAGTCCCGCTCTCCCATCAGAGAAGCAAGCGGATGTTTCGGCAACCAAACAAGAACTCTCTCTTATACATGTATCTCACTATATGGACAAGGATGATTTCATCCCTATTTCGTCTGTAAGCGCTAATGGGGCAGATAATCCTTCTCCCTATCTTAAGTCGACAGGAAGATTCGGTTTAACGAGAGAAGAAGAGCAATATTTCTCGAGGCAATGTAAAGAATTAGCCGGATATTTAGCCGCGCGCCGCAAAGGAGCCAAAACGCTGGTAATTGGAACAGGTGAATTCATGTATATTCCGATAAGAATTGCCGCTAATATGGGTGCGGGCATTCACTATCAATCTACAACCCGCAGTCCGATTCATCAATCCAAAGAAGCAACTTATACGATCCGCAGCAAGTTTACGTTTGACTGCCCGGAGAACAATGGTATAGCCAATCATCTTTATAACATTGAGCATAAACAATATGATGAAATCTTTATTTTCGTTGAAAGATTGGCAGAAGAAAAAGATATCAACAGCTTGCTTGAAGAATTACAGGCTACAGGCATACCGTTCATTCATGTCGTGGTCATGACAAGCATTGGAGGGAGTACGGAATGTTAAAAACCAATATCGCACCAGATACGATGGGCAGCTATAAACAAGAAGATGTTATTTTTCTATTAAGGGATATTTCCAACTTACTGCTTGAAACGAATACAGAAGACCGCGAGAAACTGATTCAATCCGGCAAACATTACTCGGAAATGCTGCCTGTTGAATATAAGCCTAATGAAGACTATGTCGCTTTATTCCACCAAACGTTGCATAGGTATGCAAAACGGATCGCGATCGCCGTGGGCGTGGTTGCGGAACAAATCGCGCAAAGAAACGGCCTGGACAACCTTGTACTGGCCAGCCTTGCACGTGCCGGCACACCGATTGGCGTTCTGATTAAACGCTATATCCAGTATAGATACCAAATCAGCATTCCGCATTATTCTATTTCGATTATTAGGGGAAGAGGAATTGACGAAACAGCTATCCAATATATTCTTAACCAACATCCGGACGCCAAGATTCAATTTGTGGATGGCTGGACCGGTAAAGGAGCTATCACTCTGGAATTGCAGAAGGCCTGTGATGCGTACAATGAAGCTCATGGCCATGTACTGGACCCTGCCTTGGCAGTACTTGCCGACCCTGGGCATTGCACAGATTTATTCGGCACAAGAGAAGATTTCTTAATTCCTTCCGCTTGTTTGAATTCCACAGTCTCAGGCCTTGTCAGCCGAACGGTTCTTAATTATGATTTCATGGATCCGGATGATTTCCACGGCGCTAAATACTATAAAGAATTGGCGTACGCGGATGTATCCAACCACTATATCGATACGATTGAAGCGGAATTCCCGTCCATTGGCCAAACTGTACAAACTAATGTGACGGAATTAAAACGACAAGACCTTACGCCGACATGGAAAGGCATGAAATCCATCCATTTGATTGGCGAACGATTCCAGGTCGCCGATGTCAACTTCATAAAGCCCGGCGTAGGTGAGACAAGCAGGGTTTTATTGCGCAGGATTCCTTGGAAAATACTCATTAACCCGCGCTACTCGAATGATCTGACACATATTCTTCTGCTGGCCAAGGAACGCAATGTACCCGTAGAAGAATTCACCGGGATGTCCTATTCATGCTGTGGCATCATCAAGGAATTATAAGGAGTGTCCACTTTGCTATTATTTACTTCAGACCTAGACCGAACACTGATCTACTCATCAAACATGATGAAGAACTTTCCGATTACAGGCGAAGGCATCCCTGTCGAATATAAAGATGACCAAATCATCACTTTCATGTCCCGGCAGTCCATTGATTTATTGAGACAAATCAATGAAAAGCATATTTTCGTTCCAGTCACAACAAGAGCGTTATATCAATACGAGCGAATCAAGCTATTCCAGCAAGAAATCAAGCCGGCTTATGCGATTGTATGCAATGGAGGTACCATTTTGCACAATGGACAGGTCGATCAAGAGTGGAACAAAATGATTCGCGGAAAAATCACGGCAACATGTGTTCCGAAAGAAGATATGCTGAAGGTATTCAACCGCATCCGCCATACATCCTGGGTTTCTAGGGAATTCTATGTCGATGACTTCTTTTATGTTTTTCATACGATTAAAGAGCATGTGCCGCATGCCGAATTGGAAGCATTTGAACTGGAGTTGGCAAGTATCGGCTGGAGGTCTTTCCTGCACGGCAAGAAACTATATATCTTGCCCGCCCATCTAGAGAAAGCCGCCGCTGTAGCCAGACTGCAAGAACAGCTTGAGTACGATTTTCATGTTGCCGCCGGTGATTCGCTCATGGATTACGATATGATTTCCGGCGCCGATATCGGATACAGCCCTCTTCACGGCGAACTTTACGAGAAACAGGCCGCCGCTATAGATGTTAGCTGGATTCATCAAAACGGGGCAGCTTCTACAGAGGAAATGCTGCAGAAGATTCTAGGATTGCAGATTCCTCATGCTGTTAAATAGACTTTTAAAAAGGCTAGTAAATGTTATTTTTTTGTTCATAAAACCTTTAAATGACTTCATTGACTATCAAAACAATATTAAAGCTAATTGTTTTATTATTGATAAATATTGCAAGAATACAAGATGAAAAATGGCTGAAATCTTAGGTAAACATCTCATTTATTTAACTACGTAAAAAAGGAATTGTGATCACAATTCCTTTTTTACGTAGTATTCCACTTCCCACTCATGAACAATATCTTGTATTAGTAAAAACGTTTTACTTTTTCTTCATTCCTATTCTTCGGATTCGATCCACTGCCCCTAGCAACGCCGGTATCAAAATAGGCAGCATGACAAAGCCCAGTAAGAAAAGGGCGATGATTACAGTCATTGCTACTTCAATCAGCGTGATGACCCCTGAAGGAATCAGTGCTGCAAATGTGCCTCCAAGAATGATGGCTGCGGAAATAACAACCCCACCGATATGGCGTGCGGCATCAACAATCGATTTCGTAGAATTACCATCCAATTCCTTATAGCGCATCATCAAGAAGATACTGTAATCCACTCCTAGCGCCACAATCATAATGAAACTAAAGAATGGCACATTCCATCCCAACTCGTTCACATGCAAGATTTGACCACTTAATAATTCACTCATGCCAAGCGATGTGAAATATGCTAATAGCAACGAAGCTATGATAAAAATCGATTTTAAAAATGAACGAGTGATAATGATTAAGATGATTCCGATTCCAATCAGCATAATGGTTGCTGTTCGAGTGAAATCTCCACTAGCAATCTCCTCGAGGTCCACATTCTCTGACGTTTTTCCGCCAATTGCTGCCTTCGCATCACTTAGTTCACCACTTTGTGTAGCTGCCTGCACTTCTTTTTTTACTTTCTCTACAATTACCATTGCTTCTTTTGAATATGGATTGACGTCTAATATGATTCCCATTTGGGCTATTTTTCGATTATCGGACATATACATATTCAATGATTCTTGGAACTCATCACCTTCTAAAACATCTTGAGGAATATAGAATTTTTCAGAGGCCTTTGATTCACTAAGACCCGATAGATAATCTTGGGCATCTGTTAAACCCGTGCCGACTTCCTTTAAGCCTTTCGTGCTTTCTGATAACCCTGATTGCAAGGTTTCCATTCTATCAGCTAAATCAGTCAGTCCGGCAAGCAGCTGCTCTTGTCCAGCGTTAATGGTTATTAAGCCTGATTCAAGGGCAGGTGTTTTGCTTGCAATTTGACTTGACCCGTCAGCAGCTGTTTGTAATCCCTGCTTTAAGTTAGATGCCCCTTCATATAGCTGATTCACGCCAGCTTGTAATTGTGAGAAGCCACTGTTAACTTCTCCAAGTGAAGCATTCGCTTCTCTAAATGATTGCATTGCCGCATTATATTGAGGTGTCAATGCATTCAGTTTTTCTGTGAGCTCTCCCAGCTGCTGTTTTCCTGCTGAAGCGATTCCTATAGAGGTTTGTACATTCATATCATTAGCCAACTCTGGATTTGATTGCACTAATGCTTTCAATGAACCTTCAATTTGCCCATATCCTTCTTTTGCACTTTCAATTGCTTGGCCTATGCTTGAAAAATATGTGCTGAATGAGGATAAGCCTTTCTCAAGTTCCACATAGCCATTCAATAATTGTGGCATCGAGCTTGATAAAGTATTCATATTCTCTTTTACAGATGCTAAGCCATTTTCTAATTCTTGGGCTCCACTTACTCCCGCATCTACGCCACTCGATAATTCAGCAACGGCCTTCCCTAAACCGGAAACACCTTTTTTGACTTCATTTGTTCCATCAATCAGCGCTTGTACATCTTGTACACCGTTTGTATCTGTTTGACTGAATTGTTCCTCGGCTGATGACAACCCTTTATTTATTTCGCCAACACCTTCATTAGCGTCCCCTAATCCACTATTTAATTCTTTTGTTTGCTCTGTAATATATAATTCATCTATTTTCTCGCCAGTCGGACGAGTCGCTGTCATTACTTCGGACACACCATCTACTTGAGAAATCCGTTCAGCGATTTCATCCAATGCCTGTAATGACTTTGCATTATCCAATGCTTCATTCGACTCTATAACAAGAGTAGCCGGCGAAGAGAATCCAGGAGGGAAGTGATCTTCAATGACATTGATCCCTTGCTTGGATGCATACCCATCATCCACTTCCTGCAAATCATTATAACTAAGTGAATGACTATAATTCATTACAAATGGGACACACAAGATGGCTACAAATCCTAAGGCAACCAATGGCCTAAAAACAGACATCTTGGCTAAGAATCCCCAAATTTTGCTGTCACTATGCCCACTGAATGTTTTAACCGGCCAAAACATCTTCTTTCCTAATAAAACCATAAAGAATGGATTTAATGTCATTAAAACAAGTAGGAGTACAGCTACGCCGATTGCAACTGCGGAGCTTGCCCGGTACAATCCGAATTCCGCCAGAATAAGCGCCATGAATCCGATAAACACAGCAAACGCACTATATAGAACGGTTTTACCGGCCGATTTATATGTTACTTTGACCGCCTTGCGAATATCCTCTTGTTTCACAAGTTCTTCTTTGAATCGAGTGAACAGTAAAATATTATAATCTGTTCCGATACCGAATAAGATTACAACTAAAAATACTTGTGTAAAGTTAGAGAATGGATAATTAAACTGATCTACTAAATGGGCGATAATCCCCATCGACACCAAATAGGATATCCCTACTGTTAAAAGCGAGACGAATGGCACTATCGGGGATCGGAATACAAGAATCAGCACAACGATAATGAAGATAATCGCGATGACTTCTGTTTTCTTGATCCCTTCTTGTGTTGATTGAACAAAATCTTCCATAACGAGACTATTACCTGTCAGATATGTATCCACATTCTTACTGTCGACTATTTCATTAAGCGCCGCTGCTACCTCGGAAATTTGCCTATCATTTTTTTCTACTGCCAGCTGTGTCAGAATAGTCGTTCCATCCTTGGAAATGAGTTGCTCTTCAGCTTGTTCATTATCTAAATGAGTAACAATATCCTTAATGCCAAGCTGTGATTTTTCATTTTTTAATCGGTTAATTACTTTTCCTACTTCTTCTTTTTGTTCATCTGTCAACGCTTGGTCATTACCACTATTAAAGACGGCGATAATTTGATATTTTTCTCCACTATCTTCGTCCATTTGATTAAGCATATCCTGTGCCACCCTGCTTTGGGCGCTTTCAGGAATAGTAATTTGCCCTTTTTCCCTCACCAATTGATCCAAATTCGGCATCGTCGTGACAATGATTACGGTAACGGCTATCCATAGAACAAACGAAGCCAATCTCCAATTCATTACTTTCTTCATCATTATTTTTCCCACTTTCCATTCATTAAATAAAATATTGCCACAAGCATTCCAGTTGGCAGATCATGCATCCGAATGGCGATAAATGAGCAGAGTTCAGTCTTCTATTCACGGTACTGGCTCACCCAAAATCATACATGTGTTTACTTTTGTTCATAAACAAAGTATACTCAGGCTCATAAAAGGGGACAATATTCAATTTTTATCTATCTGTATAACTTTGTACATTTCCCTGCATCAGTGTTCAACTTTAAAAATTTTTTTAGGAGTGCAAAAAATGAGTGGAAAAGCAGAATACAAAAGTGCCATCCGTTCCAGAAAAATGATCAGGCACGCATTTGTGGAATTAATATTGGAAAAAGAGTTGGAGAAAATAACTGTAAAAAGCATTGTAGAAAAGGCTGAAATCAGCAGAGGCACATTCTATGCCCACTACTCGGATATATACGCTGTAATTGAAGAAATAGAAAATGAAACGATGAGTAAAATGATTGAGTTCCTCAATGATTTTGAGGATGTTGATTTACTTCAAAATCCTATGCCCTTCTTACTAAAAATGGAGCATTTTTTTAAACAAGATATTGAATTTTATCGTATGCTAATCTACACAAAAGGCGCACCTACCTTTATAACAAAACTGAAAGCCGTACTAATGGAAAAAATACTTAGTTATAAAGAAAACATTCATTCCATCCAAGAGCGTGAAGAATATATCCTGAATGTTAACTTTATTGTGAGCGGACTCGTTTCTTTATATCAAGACTGGTTTGCCGGAAAAGTTGAATGCTCCCTGGAAGAACTGACAACATCAGTTAATCGCATTATGATAAAAGGGTTTCAACCTTTTATCATAAAAGGAAACTAACCTAGCCATTCGTATTATAAGATTAGCCTCCTGGCCCATTCATTCATTCATTTATTTATTTAATTAGCAAAGCAATCGATTTCTGGATTAACATCCATGCTCTTGCAGTAAATGAGATTATTTATAGTAGAAAAAAGGATAGACAAAGCAGATTTTACATTCGCTTTATCTATCCTTCATTTTAATGTTATAGAATATGGGACATTATATGAAATCCATAACGTACCGATTCTTTCAAAAATACAGTCAATCTTCCCACACAGAATCCATCAAAGACTTGATGTGCCGTGTCCTTTCAACAGTTGCCGCGTGATCCTTATACCATCTTCCATCTTTACAGATGACAACATCACCCGCTGAAACATCCAGCTCCACCAAATCCCGTTTTACATCGCGCGTTTTTCCTTCAACCTCTATAACGGCATATTCTCCTTCAAAACGATCGATAATCCCTTTCACCTTCAACACTTCCTTATTGTGGAGTAAAGGCGGTCTTGGCGGTTGCTGTCTGGCCATTCGCTATAATAGTCACCTCTCCATTGACTGTATAGCCTTTAGCCGCACGCCCGATTTTAAAAGGCAAAGCAGCTGTGCCATTCGCATCGGTTACTCCAGTATATTCGGTATTCGTTGATTTAAATTGTAAATTCAAGCTCACTTTCGCACCGTTGACCGGTTTGCCGTCTTGGTCCGTTACGTTAACCGTCACTGTCACCGTTTCATTTTGACTAGGTGTGGCGTTATCAATGCTCGCCGTCGCTTGGAGCGACGTAGTGGTAGTCGGCTCCGTTATAGGCTGCTTCTCTCGCGGCGGAACCGGGGTCGAAGGGCTGGACTCTGTCGGCCCCTCGTACGTCCAAGCGTTTTTGTTCACTTGTATGCCCTTTCCGTCCGTTTTGAATACAATGGTTCCATCCGTATCGGTACGGTATATCTTGGCTCCTGCATTCGCAAGCCTTGCCAGCACTTCCGCCTCCGGATGTCCATAATTATTCTTCCCTACTTGAATCACTGCGTACTTAGGCTGTACGGCCTGTACGAACGGTTCACCGGTGGAGTGCTTGCTGCCATGATGGCCGACCAATAGCACATCGGACTTAAGCATCTCGCCTGAAGCGATCATATCTTGTTCAGAAGGCAAGCCCGCATCACCTGTCAATAAGAAGGAGTTCTCACCATATACAAGTCTGACCACTGCACTCATTTCATTCGAATCATTTGTTGTCCCGATTGGAGCGATCATTTCAGCTTGAACCGCTGAATCGAGCGGCAATTCGATGCCCGCTTTAGCTGTGGTGACCTTCAAGCCTTTATTCCTGATAGATTGCAGCACTGATTCGAACGTTTGTGTATTACTTTGTATTTTGGGCAAATAAATCTTGCCGATTTCAAACGAGTCGATTACCGCATCAATACCGCCGATATGATCGGCATCGGGATGCGTGCCGATTAGGATGTCCACCTTTTTAATGCCTAATTGCGTTAAATAGGCCACCATATCATCTTCATCATCGTTATTGCCCCCATCAATGACCATCACTTTCTTATTAGGTGTGACGATGACTTGGGCCGCCCCTTGCCCCACATCAACGAAATGGACTTCAAGGGTCCCACCCGGCGTTTCCACTTTCGAAACTTCAGTGGATTTCTCTTCGTCTTGCTGATCAGGCTGCTTCGTATCTGCCTGCTCTTTTTGCTTTTCTTCCTTAACACTCGTGTTCTCTTCCACTTCCGTCTTCACAGACTCATCCTTAGACGGCTCCGGATCGACAGGAGTAATGATGATGGATAATGCAAAGAGCACTAAAGAGCCCAACAGAAAAAACACGCTGGCTTTTGTCGATTTGAGCTTCAAGAACTTCAAGCTGCCTTTGATGACTCCTACAATACCCAATAAAATCCCCGTTAAAGATAGAACAAAAAGAATCATTGCGATTGCTAACATGTTAAAACACCTTTTTCTTCAAAGTAGAATATATATTCTACTATTTTACCAGAATGAAACAGCTTTTGTTTAATCTTATATAAGGTTAAACAACTTTTTAGCAAAGATATTTTTTTATTTTGTTTGTATACGTATATAAAGTGAATCTTTGATAGGTGGGGGTTTTCCTTCATCCCCCACCTATCAT
>JBJEFM010000190.1:0-1603 GCA_051874035.1 Bacillus sp. (in: firmicutes) | reverse complement strand
CTCCTTAACTCCTTAACTCCCAACAATCTACCTTACTTCCGAAATTTGAGTAATACCTTAATTCCGCAGCAAAAAAACTTGCAAGAAATCCAAGTGTCTGAGAAACAAAGTTCTCAAAACACTTGGTCATGTCAGAAATTTCACCTATCTTAGTGGTGCAAAACAAAAACAAATAAAACATCTGACATGGCAAAGGTAGCAATAAAAAATGAGAATATCACATCTTTTGGTGGAATTTATCACGTGATGGACGTATTTTCCAAGCTTGGCTTTGAAAAACTCACCGAAACTGTAGTAGGCAAGCGTGGCAGCAGTGGTAAGGCATACAGTTATGGCAGCATTTTCGCCTCGCTGTTCTTCAGTTACCTTTGTGGCGGTGAATGTCTTGAAGACATCAACACTCTTGTCGGAGATTTCAGACAAAGGCCGGGCACCCTTTTGCCTGGTGCAGACACGGTAGGCCGCGGGCTGAAGGAACTTTCCGAAGAGGACACCGTATATAAATGCGAGTCCTCCGGCATGTCGTACAGATTCAATACGGCAGAAAAACTGAATGTCCTGCTCCTGCGCATGATACGGCGAATGGGACTTATAAAGGTCGGAAGCCATGTTGACATGGACTTCGACCATCAGTTCATCCCCGCACACAAGTACGATGCAAAGTACTCGTACAAACAGGATTTCGGGTATTTCCCCGGTTGGGCATCCGTTGGAGGCATCATCGTGGGCGGAGAGAACCGTGACGGGAATGCCAATGTGAAGTTCCGTCAGGAGGACACGCTGCGTCGCATCATGGACCGCGTGAAGTCCGAACTTGGAGTGGTGATAGAGCGTTTCCGCGCTGATTGTGGCTCTTTCTCAAAAGAGATTGTCCGTACCGTTGAGGAACGCTGCAACACGTTCTATATCCGTGCAAGCAACTGTTCCAGCCGCTACGAGGAGTTTCGCAACCATGAAGAATGGAAAACCGTGGAGATAGGCTATGAGAAATGTGAAGTGGCATCTCTGGACATGGACGACTTCGTCGAGGGAAAGTCCTACAGGCTTGTCGTGCAGCGCAGTCCGTTGAAGGACAAGGACGGCAGCGTACAGTCTGACTTGTTCGGACCGTTATACACCTATCGCTGCATACTTACCAATGACAGGCTTTCCACCGAGAAAGACATCATCGTGTTCTACAATGCACGGGGAGAGAGCGAAAAGAACTTTGACATACAGAACAACGACTTCGGATGGGCGCATCTGCCATTTTCCTTCCTGGATGAGAACATGGTATTCATGCTCGTCACTGCCATGCTGAAGAATTTCTATCTGTATCTTATCCGCCATATCAGCGAAAAGGTGGAGCCCCTGAGGAAGACAAGCAGGCTTAAAGCCTTCATCCTGCATTTTATCAGTGTTCCTGCAAAATGGATACGCACAGGAAGGCAGAATGTACTGAACCTATATACGCATAAAGCATATTATTCGGAAGTGTTCCTTGAATAAGAGCACACGCTTTAGGGTTATTATGTCTCCCCATTAGCTTGGGTGGGGGATTTTGTGTACATACTCAAACATACAAGCAGAAATCGCACCTCAAACTACACATGAGGCAAAAATA
>JBJEFM010000189.1:0-1608 GCA_051874035.1 Bacillus sp. (in: firmicutes) | reverse complement strand
CAGCTTAATTCTCGAAGTTGAGAAAGTTCGCGGGCTGTCAGAACGTTTTGTCCTTTCAGTTCAAACTCATCTAACGACTTCACAAAAGGGAAGCGTGCCCATTTCATTCTTTTTTCCAGGCTTTTTGCCTCACGTTTTGCTAATTCATATCGTGTGATAGATTCTAGAAACTCCAAGTAGGTCCATGAGGCTTTTTCAGCTTCGCGAAGAAGCTGAGGCAGCTCCTCCGCTGTCTCTGATAAACGTAACTGACGAAATTGAGCTTGTAATTCATGCACAGTCTTGTTCATCAGGCTTTACCTCCTAAGATGCTGGTATAGGCCTGTAGAGAACGGGTTGGGGCTTTGATATGAGAATGATTTGTTAGACTGGAATGAAAGGATTCTACCTTTTCAATCGATTCATCACGGAGTGTATCCAGATGATGGGCGATGTCCCGGAAATCATTCGCATTATATAATTTCTCTACTCTGCACTTTGTCAACACAGTATCAATTGATGATGGATACTGTTGAATCACTTTAGAGATAATCGCAAACTGATCTCGACGATATCTCGGGTATCGTTGGCTGATTTCATCTAAATAAGCAGCTGCCTGATCCTGATCTACAAAGTGAGAGACGAGGCGTTGTTTAAGTTCTTCAATCCCTTTGGAACGGTCACGAATGTGATGGCGATTTTGAATGAGTTTCCCTTTTTCTGAGCTCACAAGATGTTTGGCGATGACTTGACCATTTGCTTCACTGCGTATGACTAGCGTCTGTTGATTTTCATCATTCACTTCAATCCAGACAAGATTCTTACTCCTTGTTTGATAAGTCCCAAGTGGGACGGAATACCGGTTTGACTTGTAACGGATCGTGTTGTCCTTGCTTACACTTCTTGTTATACTTTGGTTATGGGTACTTTCATATGAAAGTAACGAAGAGACTGGCTGTAAGTGTTGCTTTTCGAGGAGAAACACTTCTGCTGGTCTTTTTTTCGTTGTCTGATGAACCTGATGGTTTCCCGTACGTTCAAGCCATTGTCGCGCTCGATCATTCCAATCTTCTATGTCGCTAAACACACGACTGTCAGCGAAATTACCTTTTATGTATTTCACTACATTCTCAATCATGCCTTTAGATTCTGGATCGGCTCTCCTGCACAAGTGAATGTTGAATTTACGCTCATTCACATAGCTTTGAAATTCAGCTGTTAACAGTAGCTCGCCTGCATTCTCACTCACTGTGATTAAGTGATCCTGATCATAAACAATTTCTTCTGTTCGTCCACCATAGAACTGGAATGCATTTTCATGACAACGAATGGCATCTCTCGTGGTAAAAGGATGTGCCTGCCATTCCATATATTTATGTCTGGAGTGAGCGAGTACAAAAGCAATAAAGTACAGTTTGATTTCTTTATTGTCTGTCGTTTTCTGTTTTGTTTCACCCCAGTCTACCTGAAGCTGTTTGCCCATTGGCTGTTCAGGAACGGCTTCATATTGACGGACAACAACCTTTTTCTCAATCTGATAGGTTTCACGAATATCTCTTACATACGTTCTTACCGTACTTCCACCGACCATTAGGTCGGGGTATCTCTCCAAAAGCCAATCATGAATTT
>JBJEFM010000188.1:0-7123 GCA_051874035.1 Bacillus sp. (in: firmicutes) | reverse complement strand
AATGATTGCCGGCTTCGACAATCTTTCCACCATCTACCACTACGATTTGGTCTGCGTTTTTAACCGTGGATAGTCGATGTGCAACCACTACAACTGTACGACCTTTGTAAAATTCATCGAGGTTCTCGACTATTGCTCTCTCATTTTTTGCATCAAGGGCATTGGTGGCTTCGTCTAAAAATATGAAATCCGGATTCTTATAAACTGCGCGGGCTATGAGTACACGTTGTTTCTGACCTTGGCTCAGTCCAACTCCGTCACGTCCGATAATAGTGTTATACTTCAGCGGAAGCCCCATGACATAGTCATGGATATTTGCAATTTTCGCAGCTTGTTCAAGCTGTTCCACATCTATCTCACCATCATCGACAGCAATATTCCGGGCTATGGATTCAGAGAATATCACTCCATCCTGCATTACTACTCCACAATGGCGACGCCACCATTTGAGGTTATATTCGTTGATATTACGTCCGGCAATAAAAATTGAACCGTTCATAACTCGATAATAACCGAGCATGAGTTTAATTAGTGTGGTCTTTCCACTTCCTGATGCTCCTACTATGGCAGTCACTTTCCCTTCTGGAATGTCAAAAGATACGCCCTCAAGTGTTTTCTTCAAAGCATGAGGGTCGTATTTGAAATCTATGTTCTCAATTTTGATTGACTTTTCTTTATCAAATGATTTTGCCTGATTTTCTTTTGATTCTTCATTCTTACCTTCGTGAATCTCGTTAATTCTTTCAAGAGAAATTTTTACATCCTGCAAAGAGTATATAAATGACATAAACTGCTCGACCGGAGAGTTAAGCTGCCCAACGATATATTGGATAGCAAGCATTGCGCCCAAAGTAATCTGGCCGTTTATTACAGCAGTTGCCGCAAAAACGGTTATCAGTATGTTCTTGATCTCGTTAATGAATACAGAACCTGCCTCCTGTGTCTGTTGCAGTTTCAACGACTTCATTTGGACATTAAACAAGTCTGCTTGTGTATCTTCCCATTCCCACCGTCTGCGCTGCTCACAATCCTGCAACTTTATTTCCTGCATTGATGTAATGAATTGGTATGTCTTATTTTGATTAATCGCTTGCTGCTCAAATATCTCATAATCAATTACTTTGCGACGCCGCAGAAATGAGAATATCCATAATCCGTAAATAATGCTTCCCATAATAAAAACGCCAAAAATTACTTTGTTATATATCAACAGAACAATACCAAATATAATGAAACTCAAAAATGTGAAGATAACATTCAGAACTTGCCCTGTGAGGAAATTCTGAACACGCGAGTGGTCTTCAATACGTTGCAATAAATCTCCCATCAGTTTTGTGTCAAAAAAAGCCATAGGTAATTTCAACAACTTGACAAAGAAATCACTTACTAATGAAATATTTATCCGCATGGAAATATGAAGCAACAACCAGCGTCGTATAAAGTCCGTGGCTGTACGTCCAATAACAATCATAAGTTCTCCTAACAATACAAGCCAAATAAATCCAATGTCATCGTATTTTATGCCTATATCAACGATTGATTGGGTCAGAAATGGCATGATCAGTTGAAGTAAACACCCCAATAAGAGACCTAAGATAATTTGAATAAGATTTGTTCTATATTGCAGTAAGTAACCAAATAAAAATTTGAAAGAACGTCTCTCTTCTTGCACTCCCGCAACATTTCTTTCTCCAAATTTTTCTGTGGGTTCAAGAATCATAATAATGCCTTTTTCTTCTCCATTCAAAGTTGAACTAATCCAATGCTTCTTAAACTCCTCCAATGAATAGCACATTAATCCTTTACCAGGGTCTGCTATATAGAATTTCTTTTTGCTCTTTACTTTGTATAAAACAACGAAATGGTTTTGATTCCAATGCAATATGCTTGGCAGAGAAATGGTGACTAATTGCTCAATAGAAGCCTTGCCGTATACTGAATTGAATCCTATTTTTTCTGCAGCGTTTTTTATTGCGAATAGCGACACACCTTCAGTTGAAACACTACATAGCTTAGAAAGTGCTTCAATACTATATGCGTTTTTATAATATTTGCAAATCATTGCCAAACAGGCAACTCCGCATTGCATTGCATCCAATTGTTTAACAAAATGAAATCTCATTTTTATTATTTAGCAGTATTAATATTAATCAAACCTGAATCTTTATCAGAGTTACTGATACGCTTTCCTACGTGACCACGAGATTTGCCTTTGTAGAAATAGTATGTGAATTTCAAGGATACGAGATTCTTGAAGTTGTTCCACTTAGTTTCTTCCGAATAGCTGAAGCCGTTGATGTCAGCATAGATTTTTGATGGATTCGGATTGTAAATATACTCCAAGCCTACTGACATTGATTTGAATTTGTAAAGTATCGAAGCACTCATATTGAATCCCATACGAGTGTGTATGTCACCATCGACCAATGTCATCGGCATGTTGCCGTTCCACATAAGCTGCCAGTTCTTTGGCAGGAACTGAACACCGATGCCGGCATTATGGAGATTATGCTTCACAACCTGATTAGGTGTTCTGTATGTTGAGTATTCATAGTTGTAGAATGGTTGAATGACAAACCAGTTGACAGGCTTATAGTTCAACGACAAAGAAGCTCCTAATGAATGAACATTATCAATTTTCGCCATCCGGAGGATAATATCGTCACCTTCGGTAAACAATACAGGCATATTCTTATTCGGATAATACGAATAGGTCACAGACGGGGCAATGTAAAATTTCCCGTTGTCAGAAGCATATTGGTAGTTAAGGTTGGCGTAATAGTAATAATACGGCTTCAGTGCCGTATTCCCTTGTGAGTAGAAATGTTCGTCAATTGTCACAATACTATTGGTCAGATCTCCGACATTTGGAACTGATGAGTTTATGGCGGCGGTAAATTTCATTGCTGAATGTTTGTTATATTGAACATTCAAGACCACTGACGGACGGAATACCAGATAATTGAATCTTTCGTTTGTCGCAGTCTTATAATGATTGTTTTCCAACCCAAGACCTATGTTATATGAAAATTTGCCTATCGCATTACTATAATCGGCATATACATATTCTTTATGTGTGTCGATTGTTGAGTAGTCTGTGAAGTTATATTTTTGGTCCAGATTCTTATATTGATAATAAGTTCCCAGATTGAAATCTCCGTTCCATAGTTTATCGCTATACAGAGCTTCTGCAATCAAGGAATATGATTTGTTGTCGATATGGTTCTCAAACGTATATCCACCTGCGTTGTTTGCGAGGGTGTTATCCGAGTTTGAATGATGGTAGGTGTTCAATATGTTTATGGATAAATTCCTGTTCTGATTGAACATATACATATAGTACAAGTCAGCAGCAACGGAAGAATAATCACTTTTGAGACTTCTACTGTTGATTGGCGGATTGTCGTTTTGCCACATCAGTTCTTGTTCGTATTCTTGTTTGCCGGGAGATTTACGGTATTCGACTTTGGCATTGAAAAGATTCTTGCCTTGATAACGCTGATAGGCAATTTGTCCGATATGATATTGTCCGTTATATCTGCCGGGCAGTCCTCTGTATTCATTTGTTTTATCAGCATAGGAATACGTGTTATTCATCCGGTTGTCGTTCAACACACGATAATCTACGAAATATGCGGCTGTAACCATATTCAATGAGTCCATATATGCCATAGAGAGCATATCTGTACCATATCCAGTCGTAACACCGTTCTTTGTGTCAAGATAAAGACTATATAATTTATCTGTCTTTCTCTTTGTTTTCACATCAATCACTGCACCTATATTCTCATGAGCATATCGTGCCGGAGGTTCGCTATAAAACTGTATGTTTTTGATTTCATCAGCTTTCAGCATTTTCAGTTCCCGTGAGGAACGCCTCATTCCGTCTATCAGTACAAGAATACTTTTATTGTCCACCGTAACTAAAGCATCATTGCTGATATCTGTCTTGAATTGTGGCAGGCTGCCGATTGCATCCAAGGCGTTGTTGCCTACCTTTTTTGATGATTCACTCAGTGTCAATTGATTTTTATTGCCGAAAGTATTCAGGATTTGCGGAGTAACGACGACTTCGTCAAGAAGCATAGCATCATCGTTCAGAATAATATCTCCCAAATTACCAGGCTTACAAACTTGGTGCTTCTTTTCATAACCCATACAAGACAATTGGAGAATGTATTCTTTTGCCTCTTTTACTGTCAATTCAAACCGTCCCTCCATATCACTTGTCGTTCCTGCAATTTGTGTCGAATCGGGCAAATTCAAAAGCAAACAGTTAACTCCAGCAATAGGATTCTGTTCAACATCCAAAATCCTACCACTGATAATGGCTTGTGCATTTGCAATTTGGGCACAACCAAGCAACATAATCGAAAACAAAAAAATATATCCAAGCTGTCTCATATATGATTATTTTTGAATCAAAATCGAACAAATCAAGATTCTGAGCCAATCAATATTCTTCATTTGGTTGTCCAATTTTGATATTATATTTTATAATTAGTTCATTACTGATTAAAGATTACTTGCTTTCATTGCACATTGAATTAATGTAATTTACTAAAGCATCTTCTATCTTCATGTCCATTCCATTGAATTTACAATATGATGCGCTTCCATAATCGCGTGGACATATACCCATACATATTGGTAAATATTTGCAAGAGAGGCATTCTGTATTCTCAAAAGATTTGGCCTTGTATTTTTCTATAAAATCACTATTCCACTTGATTGAACCGTCATCATTTATGATTCCATGAGATTGTTTGTCATACAAATCATTACAAGCTGTACATTTGAGCACATCACCATTATAGTTAATGGCATTATAGTATTTCCTGTTGGCATAACATGGAACAAAATCCCAAACAAAGTCTAATCTATTTACTTTATAGCCAGATGATTCGAACAAATTCAATAATGTACTAACATTATTATATCTGTCTTTACTGACCGTTTCTTGCCATACTTTCTTTGGATTGATTTGAATTCGGCAACGATTTGCAGGAGAAATTAAATCGTTAACATCATCTACAATTTGATAGCTAAGATTTGATTCTGTATAATTTATTCTTAAGAGAATCTGTATGTCATCTAAATTATTTAGAATATTCTCTATGTTTTCTAAAACATGTACAAATGTCGATGCACAATTATGCTGAAATTTCACCTTGTCATGCTCTTGTTTCGGCCCATCCAGAGTTATTTGAAATCTTTTGAATCCTAGTCTTTTAATATCACAAATTTTCTCTGGGAAAAGGAAATATCCATTAGTAGTAGCACTTGCTATATACGGAATACTATGCTCTTTACAAATATGCTTGGCATATTCGCATACGGGATTAATAATTTGATTGAAGTACATAAATGGTTCCCCACCAAACCACTCTATTTGTAAAGACGTTATTTGTTCTACATTGACCATATAATTAATGTGTGCTTTGACAGATTCAATAGTCTCAAGCGACATTCGTGATGGGATATGATCTTGTATGCAATACCAGCATTTATAATTACAATTTAAGGTCGGAAGAATAATCAGCAAATAATCTTTCCGATTTATTCGTTCTTCATTTCTTGTTCTGATAACATCCAATTCGTCAGTATCATCGGGAATGAGAAATCCGCCGGTTGTAAGTTTATCTACAAGTACATTCGGCAGCAATGTTATTCTATTCGGAGTATTGATTATTGTCTCAATTTTACGACTTAAATCAATCGGCAAACTAAAATATTTGTGCTCTATTCCATTATACCAATAGGCTATATTCGTTCGCTCAATTATATAATTATATTTACTCGCTTTCATAATTGTTATTCTTAAAGTCGGGCTATCACATGATAGCCCGACCAATGTTAAGCAATCTCAGTTATTTGAAGGTTGGAATTGTCGGAACAGTAGGAACAGTAGGTTTAGGGCTCACGATAACAATATCACAAGCGCATCCTGCTACATTGTTTGAACAACCATTCTGAGTAACAGCAAGTTCTGCTATTCCACCTTTGACATTAAGTGCTTCTAACACTGACATCTCTTCAATTGAGAATAATTTCAGATCTTTCATGTTTCTTCTGATTTATATATTCCTACTCTTTTCGCTTTTCGGATTCCGCGCCTTTTATCCAGTTCGGTCTGTGGGATTATTGTCGACTTTAATATTTCGTGTTATAATTTTTATCTTTAAGAAGGACTTTTGTTGAATCGCAGTATATCACACTCTCGGGCACGAAGAAGTCGCTTTGAGAGATGGATTTCAACTTATTATTAACGAATAGTAGTTTCGTTGATACTATAAATTCGCAATTAGCTACCGGCTTGGGCGATTTATATGACAAAACCACTATAGTATCATTGCCTGAAATCTGAGCATCGAACGAAAACGGTTGCCCGTATTTGGTTAGAATAGATTCTTTATCCATTCCAATATTCAGTTCTCCAATAGAGATAGATGCAGATGCACTATTTCTATATACACTACATGATGCCAATCCAATTACAGCAATAGTAACCAAGCTCAATATTCGCATGTTAATCGACTTTGACATAGCCATTAGAATTTGAAATCATCTCATCGGTAATTTGTATCTTTCTACTTGCTGATTTCGTTCCATTAATTTTATTAATGTTATTTGAACGCCAATTTGTTAAAACGATAGATTTGTTTATGCAATTATTATGATTTCTTGCTTTATATTGTTATGCAACCAGTAGCAACCCAATTATCACATTCTATACTGATGGAGAGTCGTCCATTATAATCTTCCGGAATATCCAATGTGGTATTAGTAATTGAAGAATAGGCAATAATATTTCCATTTTCATCACATAGGAATATTTGTACATCAATATCCACTGAACCGGAAATCTCTATTTGACGTAGTTCGTCGTCATAATATACATCAATAGGGATTCTCATAGGAGAACGATGAACTGTTGTGTTTTTGCCTTCGTGACCATACTTGTAAAAGTCCATATAGACTCCAGATTTTGCGGCATTGGCTTGAAGACATCCAATAATAATTAAAACTCCGAGGAGTGAGAGTAACTTTTTCATTGTTATTACTTTAATTGATTAAACTGATGCAAAATTACTGTAGAAAAAGTTTTCAACCAAGGGTAAAA
>JBJEFM010000187.1:0-1618 GCA_051874035.1 Bacillus sp. (in: firmicutes) | reverse complement strand
CTTGAATCAATACCCGCATTCAAGGGTTCGGCAAACAGGGAGGACCAAGAGCCTCTGGAGCGAACGGCCCTTCATTCGATGATCCACGTTCGACAGAGCCAGTGGGCGAGGGCGGAAGCAGGGCATCGGGGCATTCGTCCTTCAAGTCAGCGCCGGAGTTGCGGTTTATGCCGGATGCATATAGTCGATGGATGGGAAGTCGTTTATACTTTGGGTATGACTATAAGAAATAAAAGAGGGATTATAATGATGACAGCTGAAGGTTTTACATACCAAATTGATGAAGACTTCATTATTAAGGGGAATGGCAGCGAGAAATGCTATTCCTTGGAATCGACATATGAAGACAAGACCCTGATTATGAGCAGGGCAATTACAGGGCGATTTATAACATCCTTATGGAACAGAATGTTTTTCCAGTGAAAATCAGCTTCGTCGAGATAGGTCTTGACGTGTACAAAGATTTGGATGAGTTGTCGCTCTCATACTCAGTGGAATGTGATGAAAGGGATAAAGGCAAGAAGGCGAAGTATGCTGTCGTCGAGATGCAAGTGCATGATGCGGATGAGCTGAAAAGGGGATTGGACTATGCGTTCCGTTATGCAGGCTACGAACAGCGTGTCGTTATCTCCGTGAATTGCGAGCTGTTCCATACCGTAACCCATAATTGGCGGGAGTGGTCGGCCAACCGAATTGTGGAGATTGGTGAAGAACCGCCATCCACCGTCATCTTCTCGGACAGCGCCACCCTCGTTTGGGGAATGGTCACGAACCATCAAGCCTTTATGGACAAAAGCCGGCTGGATATGATCATGGCCGGCGCGAAGGAAACGGGCGGCTCTATCTGAAGAGATTGCTGCTTTCAATTGGCTTATCTTATTGATTAAGGGAGTGGAGTAAGAATAGAGGAAATTGTCCAACAGGGAGAGAGATAGATTTGATAAAAAAAATCGATATTACTAATCCGAAATTCGCTAAAGCTGTATTAAAAATTCAAATACCATCTTATGAAGTAGAAGCAGAATTACTAGATTTTTATGAACTGCCGCCATTAAAAGATACAGTTAAGAGCTTACAACAAAGTGGAGAAACTTTTTTTGGCTATTACATAGATGAAGAGTTAAGTGGAGTCATTTCAATAAAAATAGAAGATGGTGTAATGGATATACATCGATTATTCGTGCATCCCAAACATTTTAGAAAAGGTATCGCCAAGAAGTTATTAGATTTCATTCAAACCAATGGAAAAGAATTTGAAACAATTATAGTATCAACTGGCTCTAAAAATGTACCTGCGATAAATTTTTATCAAAAAAATGGATTCGCAAAGACAGAAGAAATAAGGGTAGCTGAAGGTCTTTCGTTAACCATTCTAGAAAAGAAAATTAATAAGAGTTTTTCCGACTAACGGTGCAGGTTAGAGAGTGAAGGAACTTGAATAATTAATGTAGAAGTATATATAGATCCGAACAAGATGACAAAGGAGAAGGCAAACCGATGACTTATGAAAATGCCTTGCAACAATATATTAAAGCGACAAACACTCATAGCTTTGAGAACGCAATGTTTTTATCCCGTTTAACAGGTACTAAGACTCCCACTTCAACACAGCAGTGAA
>JBJEFM010000186.1:0-7209 GCA_051874035.1 Bacillus sp. (in: firmicutes) | reverse complement strand
TGAACCAACCTTAGTTGTTACAGGTACTCGGGTCTCCCACTTACACATCTGCGTTTTCACTGCTGTGTGGAAGTGGGAGTCTTAGTACCTGTTAAACGGGATAAAGCATATGCTAAAAAACCCCCCATTCAACCGAATAGGGGGTTTTTTCAATATTGTTATTCTTTGTCTAATGTGTTCTTGATTTTATAATCTTTTTTCGCTTTTTCAAGCCATGTTGGATACTCTTCGTTCAGCTTCTCATCAAACAATGCTTGCTCAACCGCTTTTTTATTATCTTCATAAACGGCTTCTTTCGCTTCTTTTTTGTCTGTTACTTTAATGATATGGTATCCGTAATCTGTTTTAACCGGGTCACTGATTTCACCTACTGGTGTAGAGAAAGCAACTTTTTCGAATTCTTCAACCATCTCGCCAGATCCGAAGTAGCCTAATTCACCGCCATTTTCAGCCGAAGCGGTATCTGTAGAATATTCCTTTGCCAACTCAGCGAAATCTTCGCCGTCAGCTAACTTCTTCTCTATTTCTTTTGCTGTTTTTTCATCCTCCACAAGAATATGGCTGGCTTGCACTTGCTCTTCTTGTGCATATGAATCTTTATTTTCTTCAAAGTACTCTTTCATTTCATCTTCTGTAATTTTAATAGAAGGTTTTAAGATTTTCTCTACCTTCAGGAAATTTTCGATATCTGTTTTGAAATATTCCAGTGTAATGCCACTTTGCTCCAAAGCTGCGTTAAAAGTTTCTTCGCCGCCGTATGATTCAATGAAAGAATCCAGTTCCGCTTGGATTTCCTTCTCTGTTACCTTTACCTTTTCTTTTTCCGCTTCTAGTTCAATGACTTTATTATTAATAAGTGTGTTTACAACACTTGATCCATACTGTGCCGCCAAGATGTCGTACACTTCATCTTTCTTGATTTTTTCTCCATCCACGCTTGCAACAACATCTTGCTTCGTGAATGCCATGCCTACTGCCACCGCTATAACAATCACAACGATTGTTGCAATGGACATCCATAGCGCTTTTTTATTTTTCGGTTTTTCTGACATCATTTTCCCTCCAACAAATCGTTCCTTTAATAAGGTATGTACTTATCATATCGTGAAAATATGAACAAACTATTAACAAATCGTAAAAAAACACGTATAAAGTGAATCTATGATAGGTGGGGGGTTCCTTCATCTCCCACCTATCATAGATGAACCAATCTTAGTTGTTACAGGTACTTGATCTCCCACTTACACATCTGCATTTTCACTGCTGTGTTGAAGTGGGAGTCTTAGTACCTGTTAAACGGGATAAACCAAAAAAGCAGTGAGTTTCCACTGCTTCATGGACGATATGAAGGAAAACGGATGGTGAATTTGGTGCCTTGCTGTTTCGTGCTGCTGACTTCTATCTTTCCATCATGCATGCTTACCAATTGCTGGACTATGGATAATCCCAATCCGAACTCACCGTAAGGGTTTGTAGTCCTTGACAAGTCGGCCTTATAAAAACGGTGCCAAATTTTCTCGATTTCGTCTGGTTCAATTCCGATGCCCGTATCTTCAATTTCAATGATGGTTTCATGTTCACCGGTTCTGCCCCGCAGCCAAATCGTTCCGTTCTCTGTAAATTGAATGCTATTCTTTGTAATATTGATAATGATCTGTGTTAAGCGATCATAGTCCGCATATATATAGATGTCTTTATCCACATCGACAATAATGCAGTCATTCTTCTCTTCAGCCAATAAATCCAACTGATCTTTAATGATATCAAGTACTTCGAATAGTTGAATTTCTTCTTTAAACAACTCCACTTGATTGGACCGGATTTTCTCGTAATCCAAGTTCTCATTAACTAAACGAATTAATCGCTTTGTTTCCTTGCTTACTAGATTGATTCCCTTCTCCTTCTCGATTTCAGGGATCATATCGTTGCGGATACCTTCAATTACGCCGCTGATAGTTGTCAGCGGTGTGCGCAGCTCATGGGAAACATCCGCTATAAATTGGCGGCGCCGGTTCTCAAGCGATTGTATTTCTTCATTGGATTCATTCAACTTGCGCACCATATTATTAAAATCCTCGGCCAGTTCACCGATTTCATCAAAATTAGAAGAGGGAATCCTTACGGAATAATCACCTGCTGATACTAATGAAGTCGCCTCTTGAATCCGCTTGATGCGGTTCACATGGAATCTTGATAACACAAAACTTAACAATAGTGAAACGGCAAGAGCGATCAGCACGGCATACCAAAGATAGCTATTGATTTCGGAAATCATTTCCCTTGGCCCGCTAATCGGTGATGTAAGCAAGATTCCACCTATGAATACATCATTTTGGAAATATGGAAGCAAAACAAAGGTCACACCTTGATTGAATCGTTTATAATCCTTTTTTACGATAACTGTTTTACCATTTTTTATATTATTCCATTCTTGATCTTTCAGTGTAATTCTTCCACCGGTCGGATAGATGATTTCACGGCTTTCATTGAAGATATGATATTGGATCTGTCTACCGGCAAGCACCCTGCTATATTCATTCAGCACATATGTGCCATCGCCGTGTGAACTGCTGACATCGCTCAATATATTTTTCCCGTATGAAATCAATTCCTCCGCTTTATTCTTATAAACCATATCTTCCATATATTTCCCAAATAACATGCTTAACACCAAGAAAGCCACCAGAATAATGCTGATGTGGCTGATCAACTGCTGATACAGATATTTAATCTTCATCATTCTCCACTGTTGTTTCATCGAACTTATACCCTACCCCCCAAACTGTATAAAAGAAAGGTTGCTTCGCCGTGCCGATTTTATTGCGCAGCCGTTTAATATGCACATCGACTGTCCGCTCATCCCCATAGAACTGATAGCTCCATACCCGCTCTAACAGCTGCTCCCTTGAAAAGACCTGTTTTGGATGCTGGACAAAGAAATATAGCAAGTCGAACTCTTTCGGCGTTAAATTGGCAACTGGTTCACCGTCGATCAGCACTTCCCGCGTATTTTTATTTACTTTGAAGTGTTCTGTCTTTATCACCCCTTTTTCCACCGTTTCTTTTGGCGCCATTGATTGATAACGTCGTGTCACAGCTTTAATGCGCGCCATTAAAGCAAGCGGGCTGAACGGCTTCGTCACATAATCATCCGCCCCCATCTCCAAGCCGAGCACTTGATCGGATTCACTGTCTTTAGCAGTCAGCATAATAATGGGGACTGTGCTCTTCTCTTCACGTATCTTTCGGCAGATAGTGACTCCATCCATATCCGGCAGCATCCAGTCGATAATCAAGACATCCCAATTTCCTTCCCGGTACTTCTTATAGCCCTGCAAACCATTCGCTTCAAAGACGCCTTCGATTCCTTCTTTCGCAAAAAACATCTCCAGCATGGAGGAGACACTTTCATTATCTTCAATTACTAAAATTCTCATCATTCATCGCTCTCCTATTCACAAGAACTCTTGTCCAAATCTGAAAAGTATATTCTATTATTAACATATAGTGAATTCTCATATTACGCAACACATCGACCGGACTTCACACGCTTCATATTTTGGAATTTAAAAAAATAGAATTCCACACAATGTGGAATTCTACCGACAGTTCCGCACGATTGCCTTATGACTTCATCTCGAAATAAGCATCCATAATCCGTTTACCGATATTCTTATTGATCGAACTACTGGATTGATCGACTTCCGGCACAACGACAGAAATTGCGATTTCCGGCGATTCATAAGGTGCGTAGGCAACTAAGGTCAGATTATAATCGTATCTGCCTTTTCCTTTATATACTTGAGCCGTACCTGTTTTTCCGGCCGGTTGATAAGAAGCATTCTGAAAATAAGAAGTTGCTGTTCCTTGGCTCCCAATCATTACTTGGCGAAAACCTTGCTGCACCCGCTCAATTTCTGATGCATCCATGCTGACAGAATTCAATAGCTTAGGCTCTCTTGTTTCAACAATCTCGCCCGCTTCTCCATTCGAAGAACTTGCCTTTCGTACTTCCTTGAGGAAATGCGGCTGCATCCGCTTGCCGTCGTTCGCGATTGTCGATACATATTGTGCCAACTGAAGCGGCGTGTACGTATCGAATTGGCCGATGGCAAGGTCCATCAAGTTCCCCAGTTGTTGCACCCCACCGTTATATCCTGTCGCCTCCTGCGGCAAATCAATGCCTGTCTCAACGCCAAGCCCGAATTCCGCAAAGTACTTACGCATCGTTTCATATGCCTTATCCTGATTTTTAAAACCTGACTTAGTCGTATAATCATAATTGCCGATCGCCATCGCAATATGGAACATATATACATTGGATGAACGTTCAAGAGCTTTCAAATCATTGATTAAACCCATATTTGTATAGGATTTCTTGGTGGGAGTACCTTTCAACTTAATCGGGGCGTCAAGAAATGTGGAACCGGGTTTTATCACGCCGGTTTCATAGCCAGTCAGGACAGTAGCTCCTTTTACTGTCGACCCCATCGCATACGCATTGTAGACCGCACCGTATGTTTCATCCTCAATGGTCGTTCCATCCCGCTTCTTGCCTGCCATGGACAGTATTTCCCCGGTCGTTGGATTCATCATCACCACATAAGCTCCATCGGCGGTCGGCTCTTTCTTGAGCTCTTCTTCCATGATGGCTTCGACCTTTTGCTGCAACTCTATATCCACGGTCAATACGATGTCTTTTCCCAGCTCGCCCGGCTTCATTTCCGTTTCACCCGTATAGTTGCCCTTGCTATCTTTAATATATATTTGTGTTTCTTTCGTTCCCCGCAGAATCGATTCATATTGTTTTTCAAGAAAACTCTTACCTACTGTATCATCCAGGTCATATCCCGCCTCTTGATAAGTTTTGGCACTCTCTTTCGGAATTTGGGAAAGGTTCCCGAACATTTGGCGGAATGTGTCTCCATATACATAACTGCGTTTGGAATCCAATTTCACTTCCATGCCGGGAAGAGCATCCAAATGCTCATTAATGACCGCAATTTCCTCTGTTGTTAAATCCTCTTTAATCCGGCTTGCCCCGGCAGTATCTTGCTCCATCTTGCTTTTGATCGTATATATTTCCATTTCCTCATCAGTAATTGAATCCAATTCGCTGTCTGTGATGCGTTCAAGCAATAATTGATATTCTTCCTCATCATCAAGTTTTTTACGCTCCGCATCGCTCACTTTCCCGAGAGCTTCATCGGGGTTAATTAGAATCCAATAATCCTTTTTATCTCGATCCGTTACTTTTGAGGTATCAATGGCGATCAGTTTAGCCAGCCGCTTCGCCGTTTCTAATCGATTCGCTGCCGAATCATCTTCCGGTTTCGCATATGTCAATATATAAACCGGATCATTCTCTACGAGAACCCTCCCCGCGCGGTCATACATTTTGCCGCGGGGGCTGTTCCATTTATATGTCGTCGTAGTTGTTTCTTCCGTTTCATTCCGGTATTCTTCACCCTTGGCAATTTGAACATAACCAAGTCGTAAAATCAAAAGAGAGAATATAAGGAATGCCATGAAGAATAGCATATTCAAGCGCATGTTCAATTGAACTCGCGCTGCACTTCCAAACTTTCTTTTTTTCATCATTTAATCAGCTCTGTATACCATTATTGCTAGCCAAGGTCACTTCAACGGTTTTCATTTCCCCTTGGCGATATAGTTTCAATGTCGCTTTATCGCCCACTTTAAGATTGGTATACAAATATTTACGGAATTCTACTGAATTACTTACTTTATGACCATTAATGGAAACAATCACATCCTGTACTTGCAAACCGGCTTTGCCTGCCGCTGAGTTTTGGTTTACGCTAGTAATCATGACCCCTTCCTCCACATTTTGAGGCAGGTTTTGCAGATAATAGCCCGGAATTTCGTCCAATCCCGCTAAACCGACTCCGAGATATACACGCTCCACTTTTCCTTTTTCAATGATTTCATTAATGATTGGCACCGCCTCATTACTTGGAATTGCAAATCCAAGTCCTTCAACACCATTTTCAGAGATTTTCAAGCTATTGATTCCGATGACTTGCCCCGCAGTATTGATTAGAGCGCCGCCGCTATTGCCTGCATTGATGGCCGCATCAGTTTGCAGCACATTCATTTCCCAATCTCCTGCTGAAGTCGATACTGTCACTGAACGGTTAAGGGCGCTGACAATCCCTTGCGTCACAGAACGCGAGAAATCCAAGCCGAGCGGATTACCAATGGCGACAACTTGTTCGCCGGTACGCAGTTGATCTGAATCGCCGAATTCCAATACCGATTCCGCATATTTTGCATCAATCGTCAAAACTGCCAGATCGCTAAGAGCATCTGTCCCAATCAATTGCGCAGTTGTTTTCTCACCGCTTTCAAGAGAGATTTCAATTGTCTGTGCATTTTCAATCACATGATTATTTGTAACGATATAGGCGTATTTGCTATCCTTTTTGAAAATCACTCCTGAACCTGAACCTGTTTCAACACCTTCGCTGGATTGGCCCCGTTGGCCTTGTTGAGGATAGAAATAGTTATTTTGGCTCTGTTGGATATTCACCACTCCCACGATAGCGGGAACCGCTTTTTCCACCATATCGGCGATAGATGAAGCAGCAGTTGTTGTTTGTTGGATTTTTACAGCGCCTGAATTGCTCGATTCACTGGAAGAATTCTCTTGCTGCACTGTGGCACTTTGTTCCGACCGGTCAACCCACTCCGAGTAATCTGTAAACGGTAAAATGGATAACGTCAATACAGAGCCTACGACACCGGCGCTGATGGTCTTTAGCCAGCCTGTTGATTTTTTCTCCTTAGGCTTACGCTGTTTAGCAGCAATGACCGTTTTCTCCTCTTTTTGTTCTTGCTTTATAGTCTCATCCGAAGCGATGTTTTCCACTTCTGCTTCTTTATAGTCACTCACATTTTCTTCTTCCGGATCTTGATGATTATTATTTTCGACTTCTGTTTCTTTATAGTCATTCACATTTTCTTCTTTCGGATCTTGATGATTATTCATGTCTTTCATTTCGGTTTCCTCCTAACGTTTCTGACTGGATCAGTAACATTCTCTTGACATTATCATAATCCTAAGATATGAATAAATTATTAACAAACCTTTAATAGACATAAATATTTTAAAGAAAAAACAACAAACAGCCACAATAAAGTGAATCTTTGATAGGTGGGAGTTTTCCTTCATCTCCCACCTATCAT
>JBJEFM010000185.1:0-1628 GCA_051874035.1 Bacillus sp. (in: firmicutes) | reverse complement strand
AACAGCTTTCTAAGCTGTTCATCCTTTGTCAGGGCATTCGCCCCGATGACATCATCAATGACGTAACCAAGCAATGCCGGAGTAATCAACGGTATGGAGAATTTCACAATTCCGATGAGAATCGTGATGATGATTTGCCATTTATAAGGTTTTACAAATTTCATATACCGTTTTATACTGCTCACTATTAATTCTCCTCTTATCACGGAAAAAGCCCGTCCGTAATGGAAACAGGCTATCTTTCGTTATTCTTGATCGTTACATAACGCTTATACCAGCTATGAACAAATTCAGGCGCGAACGGTCCCTTCTTCGCCCGAATCATGCCGATTAATTTTTCCACATTCCGTCTTAGAATATGATCGATTACATTTGGGTAACTCATTTCACGCTTATGCTGCTCATATTCATCCTCATCAAGTAAATTGTACGTCATATCTGGATATACTTTAATATCCAAATCATAATCGATATATTTTACGGCTTCTCCATCAAAGACGAAAGGGGAGCTTAAATTACAGTAATAATAAATCCCATCTTCTCGCAGCATGCCAATTATATTGAACCAGTATTGCGAATGGAAATAGGTGATTGCAGGCTCTCTCGTCAGCCATGTCCGGCCATCACTTTCGGTGACGAGAGTTCGGTCATTGCACCCAATCACAATATATTGCGTTCCCTTCAAAACGGTCGTTTCTTGCCAAACTCGGTGGATGTGTCCATTATGCTTATAGCTGTGTATTTGGATTTCTTCTCCTTCTCTCGGTACTCGCACGTTGTATTACCTACTTTCTCACCCTATGGGCAGGGCACTTATCTATCACCAATCAATTCACCCTTGTCCTTATTCAGTATAAATAAGACACCATTTCCGTATTCTTCTTATTTATTATAACGATTTGAGCGTGATTTTAAAACAAAGTGAACCAGGATTATGCATACAACCTCATGAACAAGTATTATATACTTCCCACTTCCCGCCATATGTGAAACACTTGGCTCTATATGTATAAACATTTGATTAAACAAATAAAAAAGAACATCGATTAGATGCCCTTTAAAAACAATCTCAATCATGCATGATTTTCTCAGTAGAGGATTTCGTCTGGTAGCTTTCAATAACCCTCTCTGTCAGCTGCATGAAAATATTCTGAATCGAATTCAGCTCTTTCTTCATTTCCATAATATCATCCTGTACGGATAATAAATCCTGCTCCTTCTTACGGTTCCTCAATTCTTCCTCAAGCTCTCTGTAACGGTCAAGTTCTGTTTGCATATTTAATAATTTATCCATGATCAACATCTGCTCATTCACTAATTCCTCAAAGCTTTTCATCGTCATCACCCACCTCTTGTCCGTATAAAGAATAATTTCTCTATGTAGTGCTTTAATCCCTTTGACTTTTTCTGTTGGCTAATAAGAGGTTTTGTCGACATAAAAAGAAGCACCTGCCAGGCAAGGGCAAGTGCTTCGGATTAAGCATGCATTAAGATTGTTTTCCGAAGTTACCGGAGTTTTTCGCTTTGTTTTGTTCAGCTTTTTGGTTAGCTTCTCTTACGCTTTGCACATCAGTTTCAGATGCAAATTCAGAGCCGTATTGTCCTTGGCTTTGACCTGCAGATTGTGC
>JBJEFM010000184.1:0-1628 GCA_051874035.1 Bacillus sp. (in: firmicutes) | reverse complement strand
CACCACCGTACGTACGGACCCGTATACGGCGGTTCAATAGCTTGAGTGAATGAGCTGGTATTTCACAGATATGTCTTCATATCCGTGACGTGCCAGCTCTTTATCTGTTAAGGACCGATGAAGGACGTAACTCTTGGAAATACACCAATAACTCTTCCGAGTGTTCGACCATTCATAAGCCTTTTGCTTTTCGATACCCAATTGAATCAGATTTTTCCTTCTTGTTCGTGGATATTTCCATTGTTTCCAGATATATTGTCTGATTCTTCGCTTCAACCATCCATTCAATTCATTCATAAACCCTTTCATTTCGCTAATACCATAGTAGTTTAGCCAACCAGTCATAAGCTGACGGATTTCCTTTAGAATGATTTCAAGGCTTCTTCCCCGGTTACGCTTTGTGATTTTCTTCAGCTTTGCTTTTACCGATGCTTTCACCTTATTATGAGGACGAATTTTGACACCCGTTTTTGTCGTAAGCAGACAGAATCCCAGAAACTTTCGTTTCAACGGACTGCCTACGGCACTTTTTTCACGATTAACGGTGAGCTTTAATGTCCCTTCAAGATAGTCAATGGCCTTGTTCATCACTCGTTGCGCTGCACGTCGGCTCTTCACGTAGATGTTACAGTCATCCGCGTAACGCACAAACTTGTGTCCGCGCTTCTCTAAAAGCTGGTCGAATTCATTAAGATAGATATTACTGAGTAATGGGGATAGGTTTCCACCTTGCGGTGTTCCTTTCTCCGATCGCTCAACCAGCCCATTTGTCATGATGCCACTCTGAAGGTATAAACGAATCAGTCGTAGGACACGCTTATCCGTTACCTTTCTCTCGATAAAGTACATAAGTTTGTCATGATTCACCGTGTCAAAATAAGCTTTCATATCAATGTCTACTACGTATCTATACCCTTCTTTGTAGTACGTCTGTGCTCTTCTAATGGCATCATGAGCACTACGTTTTGGACGAAACCCAAAGCTATTATCCGAAAAGGTCGGTTCAAATAATGGTTGTAAGACTTGATTGATAGCTTGTTGAAGCATTCGGTCGATGACGGTTGGAATACCTAGTTTACGCTTTCCTCCATTAGATTTCGGGATTTCTACCCGTAAGACGGGAGAAGGTTTATATGTTCCATCTCGGAGTTGCGCTAGTAATTCCTCCCGATGTTCCTTCAAGTACGGAAGTAACTGTTCGCATGTCATGCCATCGACTCCAGCCACTCCTTTATTTCTGACAACTTGAAGGTAAGCAAGGTTGAGATTGTTCCTTGATAGGATTTTCTCAAACAGATTTACACCATTTTGATTGTTCTGTTCACCATGAAAAGCGCTAAGCACTTCGTCATATCCTTCATGTTCCACACTATCTCTCTGACGATAGCCAGATTGTCCTGTTTTCTGCGATTGTCGCACTTTCCACACCTCCTAAAATGCTCAAAATTACTATTGTTCCGTCCTTCGTATCCTTGTCAGATGGGATACTACTATGACTTCAGCTGACTTCTTGTGATTCATCGAAATGTCACCACTCCGATTGTGCTGGCTCGTTTTCATCCAACTCACACTGCACCCTCACAAGACCTCCCCTGGTAAGAGCGAAAACTTTCCTCCCATGTAACTGC
>JBJEFM010000183.1:0-1637 GCA_051874035.1 Bacillus sp. (in: firmicutes) | reverse complement strand
TGGAAGTATCAGGCGATGACAAAGCGTGACGAATGCTCCGACGGCAAAATAACTCTTGCGGATTTTGAAGAATGGCTTGAAGCCAGCTTTCCGAATAGGAAGAAGAAATAAAACTCGATTTAGTAAATCATAATTAAGTAAATGTTGCAAAAGCTATTGACAGCACGGCAGAAGTTGATTATAATTAAGTAAATCGTAAATCACTAATCGCTTGGAGGTGCGCTAATGTTTATAGGAAGGCAGCAGGAATTGAATACACTTCATAAGTTATACAATTCCGGTAAGTTTGAATTTGCGGTTATTTACGGTCGCCGTCGGGTGGGAAAAACTGCCCTCATCAGCGAGTTTTCAAAGGATAAAGACACTATTTTCTTTACAGGCGTGGAAACCAACGCAAAGCAAAATTTAGATAACTTTTCAAGATGTATCATGGAATATAGCACGGGAACCGCTGTTGATTCGTCCTTTGCCTCTTTTCAGGCAGCGCTGGAATATGTTTTTGAACTGGCGAAAACGAAAAGGCTTGTGCTTGTCATCGATGAATACCCCTATGTCGCCCGTGCATCCAAGAGCCTTGCCTCCACGCTCCAGCTTTTGATTGACAAAAACAAGGACAACTCCAAATTGTTCCTGATTCTCTGCGGTTCTTCCATGTCATATATGGAGGATCATGTTCTGGCATATAAAGCGCCGCTTTACGGAAGAAGGACGGCACAGCTCAAGATTAATCCCTTTGATTTTTTTGAAGCATGCCGCTATTTTACAAGGTTTTCTGATGTTGACAAAGCGCTGGCATACGGAGTTGTCGGTGGAACACCACAGTATTTGATGCAGATGGATGACAACCTTTCGATTGAGGAGAATATTAAAAATACCCACTTGAATCCTTCCTCTTCCATTTTTGAAGAGCCGAACAACCTCTTAAAACAGGAGGTGCGTGAACCGGCGATTTATAATGCGGTCATTACAGCGATTGCCACCGGCTGCTCCAAAATGAATGAAATCTCCACCAAAATAGATGAAGATACCAGCGTGTGCGCCACCTACATCAAGAACCTGATTGCGTTGGGCATTGTAAAAAAAGAATCGCCCTACGGTGAAAAATCAAGCCGCAGGACGATTTACTCCATTGAGGACAATATGTTCCGATTTTGGTATCGCTTTGTGCCGGAGAACACCTCGGTCATTTCCCGTGGTGCAACCGACCTTGCATACCGGCGCATCGCTCCTGAGCTTTCCTCCTATATGGGCGCTGTGTTTGAGGAAATTTGCAGGCAGTACCTTTGGAAGCTGCTGCTTGATGGGAAATGCGCCGTGAATTTCAGTGACCTTGGTCGTTGGTGGGGCACAAATTCAAAAACCAGAACGCAGGAAGAAATCGACATTATGGGAACTGACAAAGATGTAGCCCTGTTTGCCGAATGTAAATGGACAAATGAAAAGGTGGATCTCGGTGTTCTGGAAACTCTTGTAGAGCGTAGTAGTCTGTTTAACTATAAGAAAAAGCATTTTTATCTTTTTGCCAAAACAGGCTTCACAAAGGGCTGTGTGGATAAAGCGGCAGAGATGGGTAATGTGACGCTTATTGAATATGGTGAGATGCTGAAAGCGTAAAGGCAAGTTTACAATATAGCGTT
>JBJEFM010000182.1:0-7321 GCA_051874035.1 Bacillus sp. (in: firmicutes) | reverse complement strand
ACTTTATCTGAATAATTTGCCCAGGGCGCATTCCTCTGATTCTCATATAGTATGGTGTACGATAATATATGCGGAAGGCGGATCAACTCATGGGAAACAGAAGAGAAGAAGAAGTGATTACCTGTCCGACAGAAACAGTGGTCAATACAAATACAAGGGAGCGCATAGTAAAGCACATCCATCCGAAAGAAATAATAAATGTGCATCGGACTGTTATTAAGCATGAACATTGTTATCCGGTTGAAGAAAGAGATGTCTATGAAACAATTGTAGAAGGCGATGAAAGTAGCTGCGGCTGCGGCAGGAAAAGCAATAAACATCGTTGCTGCCACAGAAGGAGAAGAAACTGTTGTTGGTGGTGAGTGAAGCAAGCGTCCAACGATCCTGAATGCGAATCCAGGGAATGAAGGGGATGGGGAATGGGTTCAACTATATTAGAAAAAGGCTGTCATCTAGTTCATTTAAACTGTTGTGCCTTTTCATTTCATAACGCTGCACGCAAAAAAAGCATCAAATAGTTGATGCTTTTTTGCGCTTTCTATTTGTGCTTTCTAATGGGTTTATCCGTTTACGACGCTACCGCCGTTGACGTGGATGGTTTGTCCGCTCACGTAAGAAGAATCTTCGCTCGCCAGGTATACATAGGCAGGCGCCAGTTCGTCCGGTTGTCCGGCGCGGCCAAGTGGCACGCTTGCACCCCAGTCTTCTTCGATTTGTTCGGCCGAGAAGGAAGCCGGGATCAACGGTGTCCAGATTGGACCCGGTGCGACAGCGTTCACGTAGATACCTTTAGGCGCCACGCTGTTTGATAAAGCGCGTGTGAAGGCCACGATCGCTCCTTTGGTTGATGAATAGTCGATCAATAACGGATTGCCTTGGTAGGCTGTGACGCTCGCTGTATTGATGATTTTCGCGCCTTTTTTGAAGTGCTTCATTGCGGCTTTCGCCATGTAGAAGTATCCGAAGATGTTTGTGCGGAATGTGCGTTCCAGCTGTTCAGCCGAGATGTTCGTGAAATCTTCCTGTACATGCTGTTCGGCGGCATTGTTCACGAGGATGTCCACTTTGCCGAATTCCTTCACGGTTTGCTCGACAGCATCGATGCAGACTTCTTCATAGCCGACATTGCCTTTGATCAACAGGCATTTGCGTCCTTCCGCTTCCACAAGCGCTTTTGTTCTTTCCGCGTCTTCCTGCTCTCTATCCACATAAAGGATCGCGACGTCCGCGCCTTCTTTCGCGAAGTAGACTGCGACTGAACGTCCGATGCCGCTGTCCCCGCCTGTGATGATTGCGGCTTTATCTTTCAATTTGCCGCTGCCTTTATAGTAAGAAGCAACCGATTTTGGCTCAGGATCCATTTCGTGCTGAAGACCGGGTTGTTTCTCTTGTTCTTGACCTTTGATTTTCATATTTCTATCATCCATGTTCTATTACCTCCTGTATAGTTTCTGTGCATATCTATACTTTTCCACTATGGAGAAGAGTGAAACATGTTTCCTAAGTTATATAGAAAAATAGGTATAAATAATCGTTTTCTGGAATGATGTGATAAAACATGCCGATTAAAGTCCTTTTTTTATCTGCATACGCTCCAAAAAGTGCAGGGCAAGGAAACAGGAGAGATGAAGGGATGGATAAAGATATGGAGGAAGGGAAGCAAGAGAGTTCATTTGCGTGGGAAAATGGAGAACAGACCTGATGTAGAAGGGAATCCGGCAGAGAAATTCCTTTCTTTGCGGCTGGTCAGACTGCTGAAGAGAATGCTTTGCCGTGAAACCGCCCCAAAATTATAAGACTGTAACATTATCGATTGGAGTGGACTTCCCATTAATCAAAATATCAATAGCTTCATGTTCAGGATTCAATGTCAATTTATAAACATGCTGTTCGATTGCCCCATCTTTTTTATTTGTTTCATCTAACTTTACTTTTAATGTGTCACCTTGTTCCTCAAGATCAACAGCAATAGTTCCTTTTGATTGATAAACAATATACGCAATATCTTCTCCATCATCAATTAGTTGCAGTGTATGGCTGGGGTCGATTTTATCTTGTACATTATTTGGAATAACATCCATTTCACTAATGCTTAAAGTGGATGAATTACATGCTGCTAAAAGGAAGGTTGCAAATAATAATAATAATAAAAACAATATTTTTCTCAATGAATGTTCCTCCTGCCTATTTGTGCGCTTGATATCCGAATATTCATTCCATTATTGTACAAAGAAACAATGAAAACCTGGGCAAATCGCGGAATATCCATTTATTTCTTGCATTTTTCTGTTATAAAGCATATGATATGGATAAATATTAATAACATGAATAAAGGCAAAGATGTTGTCAGCATCTTTACCTTCTTCCACATTGCTACAACCACAGTGCAAGACTGCGGCGGCAAAGGAATACAAAGAAAGAGACTAAGTTTCCCTTACCTGGGTGGGCATGGGCTTAGTCTTTTTTGCATGCAACGATGATAGCGACGACTAAGGACGCGAATGAAATCATAACTCCTAACGCTTCGAAAGTTACGTTCATTGGCAACACCCCCTTTCCATAAGGAATGGAGTACCGCCGCGCGTCATACCCTGCCCGATGTAGCTTTTTCTATTATACCATACATTTACATTTATGGTTTAAATTAATCATTCCTGCGCTTGATTTGCGGGAATGATGATAGCATGTAGCTTTTCTGAAACCGCAATCCTATTCCACACGCCGATACATAATCGGTTCATCGAAGCCGAACGTCTTCCGGCCGTTCCTTTCCATCGTCTCCTTGATGACGAGTCCGTCTTTGCCGATCTTTCTGGCGGTGGCGAATTTGACCGCGGGCGCGAACATGCTTTCATTGGCCCCTTGAAAGGCCCCGTCGCTGTATTGATAGACGAGGGGAGTGAAGATATGGGAGGCGGTCAGTTCCCTGTAGTCGAGCCGGAAACTGTCGCTGTAGACGAAATCCTCCTGGTTCACATGTCTGGGCGTCTCGTAAGAAATCAAGACGACTTGATGACGGCTGTTCATGGTGAACAGCATCAAATGCGGCCGCATCGTTTTCCTGCCGTGCAATGTATAATAACTTTCCTCCAATACGAAGCTGGATGAGAAGCCGGCCGGCAGTCCCGTGATCCTTCCTGTCACTTCTGTGTTGATATGTTCGGCCAACGGAAAGTGCTGTTTCCGTCCATCATCCATCTTGGATAATTGGCACGAATTATCGAATCGGCCGCAAAGATAATCCAAGAATAAATCTAACTTCTTCAAGCTATATCACCAAAACTTTCTTTCGTGGAGTCCTATATGTGTCACAAATAGACGCATAAAGAAAAAATGGGCGGATTTCTGTTTCATTTGAATGAATTATTCTTATTTTAATATAATTTCAGAAAAAATGAATGGTAATGGAAGGGCGGATTTCTGTTTGCATCCAGACTATCCTTTTTTTGTTTTAGGGAAAAGGTCGGTCCAAGTCGGGGATTCTTGGGGAAAAGGGGACAAGCATGCGATTTTCTGAAGGGAAATGTTCCCTTTTTGTCCATGATGGCGTATATTGAAGATAGAAATGGCGTATACAAGTAAAAAGGCCGAACGTGCTGGACACACGAACGGCCTTGCCATGGGCGGTTCCCGGACCCGGGAATCGGCTTCTTGCATTGTGTGGAAATGACCCTTCCTATTCGAGCTGCGAACTCATGGGAAGGGTTATTTTTTCTTGTGGAAAGACAGTACGAGTACTGTGAACGACGCGAATGAAATCATCAGCGACAGGGCTTGGAACACCGTCATCAGGCAACACCCCCTTTTTCCGGAATGAAGCCGCCACCCTTGGATTCTTAGTATAACCGATATTTCCTAATACTGGATGTCCTAAATAGCATAATTTCCTGTTTACCGTAAAATTGGGCGCATGGTGCGAAAAACCCTTGACCCTTACGCGGCGTGAGGGCTTATCCTGTAGTCAATCGACAGAAAGGAGGGGAGATGGATATGGAAGCTTATCCAATGCCGATGTTCGTGAAGCTGGGCGTGGCCGACATGGGGCGTTCGCTCGCATGGTACCGAAAGCTTGGCTTCCGTTCCGTGTTTGAGCTGCCGGCCGGCGAAGGGAACACTGTCATGGCCCACATCCGTGCCGGCCGGTACCAGGATATTATGCTGGTGGCGGGAAAGGGCGCTGCGCCAAAGGGGGAGGGCGTGATGCTCAATTTCACCGTCGCGGATGTCGATGCCTTCGCGGCAAGGGCGGGAGGCATTATAGAAGGTCCCACCGACCGGCCGTGGAATGCCCGCGAGCTGGTGCTTGAAGACCCGGACGGCTACAAGCTGACGCTCTCTGCGGGAATCGACCCGGAGAAGGGGTTCGATGAAGTGGTGGAGCAGTTCAAGGCATGAAGAAAGCCATCCGCGGGGGCGGATGGCATTTTTGGTTTGCGTGAATAGAGCAGTTTCAAGAATTATAAATTTTCACTTAAAGAATCAAATTCATTATAACTTGATTCAATATTATAAGTACCGTATGCTTCACGATCCATAAAATAAGAATTTATAGCCCAATAAATTTCACTAGCAAAATCCTCTCTTTGTTCTTCATTTTCTGTTGCTGGTTCATTGAATTCATAAAATCTTTCTACAACAATAGTATTGGCAATAACAAACAGTACATCGGCATCATTCTGATTAAATATATTTCTATTGTTATTATAAATTTTTAATACTTCAATAGCCTTTTCTTCATCTTCTTTTGTAGGAATAAAATCTTTCATAATGCCATTTTTAAGATTATATAGAGATTTTACAACTGGCTTTTCATCTGAATTAGCAATCTCCACGATTTGTTGTGGAATAGTTAATAATTCTTCCTGCGCTCTTTCTCTTTCTTCTTTAGCTTGTCTTTCTCTTTCTTCTTGAGCTAGTTTTCTTTCTTTTTCTGAAAGTCTTATAACACTTTCTTTTGCTGTGCTTTCCTTTTCCTCAGTTGTTTTAACTACTTCATTAGTAATTGCTTGTTGATTTCCCGCTTCCTCTACACCGCAAGCAGTTAGAAAAAGGGATGCTGTTAATAATGGTATTAATGTCCTTTTCATAATTTCTCCTAAAAGATTATAGATTCAGAAAAATTATATCAGAATAATATATGAGTGTGAATCTATGTTTGCTGAAAACTCTTGTTGCGTTCTCTGTATGCATTGCTGCAAATTTTCCGTTATATTTCAATGAAGATTAACCTTTACTTTATTTCAAGACGTTCAAGGGCGGCATAATAAAAGCAATAGATAATCCAGACGCAATTAAAGAAGATCCTTTCTTTTATGGAAAATATTTGATATTGTGTGTATCCTGGATAGGAAAGCATCACATTCAGCATGCAAAAGGGGATGGAACAGTGAACAAATACAAAAAGTGGGGGTTGATCCTGCTTTCCATCGTTGGCGTGATAGTCATCGGGATAGCGATTCTTGTGTTTTCATTCTGGCAATCGATGAAAGGCGACCCGGACGAAGAAGAGAAAGCGATCGCGCTTGCCGAGGAGTATGTGGCGGAAACGTTCCGGGATCAAGTGGACGTCCATGATGCGCTGTATGACAATATGGGGAACTTCGGGGATTTCGAGTATGCCGCGAAAGCACGCCACGGGAAGTACAAAACGGAATTCCTCGTCTATCGCAGCATCGAGACCGGGGAAATGGAGGACACTTTCATCATCGACAAGTGGGAAGATGACGCCGAGAAGGCCATCCGTCCGTCTGTCGGCAAGAAATTGGGCGATACAATCATCGGCGAGGAGATGAATGAGTTCATTCATGGCGATGATTATGAGGAAATCCAGAAGAAGCTGGAGGGGAAAACGGAAATCAATGTCTTTTTCGATGAAGAAGAGGTAAGGGCGCTCAAAATCGACCCGAACAAGCCAAAAAGCTATACCGAATTTACGTTGTCGCCGATAATCCGCCTGATGATTCCGCGCGAAAAGGAAGCGACCGACGAAGCCGCTTTTGAAGAAATGATCGAGTCATGGAAATCAAGCGATGCCATCAAGCAAGGCACGCTTATCGTCGCTTATATCAAAGATGGCGTTCCGCTTGAGGAAGAGGAGTGGAGCCGGGACTTTTAAGGTACGCATCAACAACTCTATATACAAAGGAAGCCCTGCTTGTTATGCAGGGCTTCTTTCGTGAAGATTAAGAGTTCAAGTCCATTTTGTTATGGTTTTTGTATACTTTCCATGTAGAATTAGGTTCTTTTTTCATGTAAACCGTATACCATAGAGGCTCCTGCAGGCCATCCCTTTTGAAATATTGGGTTACTTCGATATATTGAACGTTATTCTTCGTATAGAAGATATGGGTCGGCTTCTTATCCTGGGATTTTAAGTACCAATCAAATGGTTTTAGGATATAAACGAAAAAATCAGTGCCCTTCACGCTGTACAAAGGATTCCCTTTTGAATCCTTGCGGTAGGAGACCATTTCCTCTTTGAGATATTTATCGATATAGTCCTTTGTGAAAGCAGGCGACATAGCTTTATAGAATTGTTGTTTTGTCAATTCTTTAAAAATAGTGTTCCGCTCAATGCCAAGAATTTTGTCATGGATCAGCTTCACGCTATAAAGGGAAGTAGTATGGTAGAATCTCACATGATCGGAGGAAACGAACGCTTTCTTGTTGTTGTATCTGATTTCATGCCATCCGTTTGTGGTGGCGTAGACTTTCACTTTGTCGCTCCGTTTCAATGACCCCACGACTTTCGCTTTGGCGCTTGCGGCAGCGCGGACTTGCAGGCTTCCTGATTTGATGTCGACTACGCCGTTTTGGATTTTCGCGGCGCTCGCTTCATTTGGCATGCTTGTCGCGAATAGGATGGAAAGCAATAGCGCGAAAGCAGCCGACAGTTTCAAAAGTTTCGTTTTCAATAGAATAACCCCCTGTTATCAGGTTTCAATGTACCCTTTTTCTTTATTTAATACCTGTTTTTTCCTTCTGTAATCATTTTATCATCTTTGTAATATGAATGTAATATTAGGAGTGAAAACGAAACTTAAGCAGTGATTATTTGTATAATTTTTCTTTTTGGTAGGTCTATCGATGTTTATATGATATATCGGAATCACTCGGCCCATCTTCTCTTCCTGGAAAGAATCCAGTCTATTGCCGCAGACATGGAAAGGCTTGGAGCCTGTATCAGTCCCAATAATGGGCCATTAAAGACGCTGCCCATTCCGGCTGCATTATGTCCTCTTGCGGCAGGAATTCTTTCATAACAGGCTTTATCCCGTTTAACAGGTACTAAGACTCCCACTTCCACACAGCAGTGAAAGCG
>JBJEFM010000181.1:0-7342 GCA_051874035.1 Bacillus sp. (in: firmicutes) | reverse complement strand
AATGATAGGTGGGAGATGAAGGAAAACTCCCACCTATCAAAGATTCACTTTATTGGTTCAGATAATATTGCAAGGAATATTGCTTATTTTCAAAATGATGCTTGGTTTTTTTATGTTTTTTTGGCTATTTTTTATTTAATAGTTGCAAGAATGTCTCTTCTGTAAGGATTTCGATAGGGGCCCCGGCATTGATAAGGTCAATCGCTTTCGTTTCTTTTGTACTCATGCCGTTTGGGCCGACGATGCTGCGGTCTTGTATACCTACGACCAAGTAGTCCGTTTTTTTACTTACGCCTGTTTTGACATTGGCGCCGGCATTTATAATTCTTTGCATCGCTTCTTTCCTGTCCAGCGTCTCTAGTTCGCCTGTTAATACGAAATTCTTTCCATAGAGGGGATGATTTTCGTCGATTGTTTCGGTTGGCGTCAATTCAGAAATCTTTATGGCAGACGCAAAGCTTTTAACGGTCGTTTTTTTCTTTGGTAATGTCTGCTCCATCTGTAAGGCGGAGAACTGCTTGATCGGCAAGCTGGGATACGTTTCACAAAACGCTTGCAATGATTCACAGTTTTGAGATTCAATGCTTTTGATGACAAGGTTGGCACAGACCCTTGCATCATCGAGTGCATGATGATGATTATCCAATGGAATTTGAAAGTATGCCGCTCTCGCTTGCAATGATTGTCTGACTTTATTGCCACGAAGGGCTCTGTTGCTGATCGGGATGCTGCAAATATACGTAATCTCCGGGCAATCGATCCGGTACGTTTTTAAGCAAGACTTGAGTACACTCATGTCAAAATAAGCGTTATGGGCAACAATTGTATTATCAGTAAAGTAATGGGCGATTTCCGGCCAAATTTCATCAAATTTCCGTTCATGCTCTACATCTTGAGGCTTGATGCCATGTACGTCTATATTTTTGGGATGAAAGTAACGCGAAGGCGGTTGGATTAGAAAGTATTTCTCATCCACGATTTGCCGGTCCTTCACGAATACCATTCCGAGGGAACAAGCGCTATTATAATTTTTATTTGCTGTTTCGAAGTCAATTGCTATAAAGTCCACTGTATTTTCACCCTCAATATTATTTGTTTTTTCCTCATTACTATTTCTTATTTTAACACGGGAGTAGATTTTCTTTATATGATCTAATCCGATTTAAGTGGTTAAAAATAGAAATCATAATAAAGACATTTCTTTTTCATACTAAGAGAGTAGTTCCAAACAACAAAAGGAGGCGTTCCATTTGACAGTTATTACGAATGTGAAAACAACACTTGCTAGTTTAAAGAGTGCACAGGCGAGCTTCGAGACGTTTGCTCTCAGCACTGATAACCAACAAGCGAAGCAACTGTATCAAAATGCAGCTCAACAAACTCAAGCGATCGTTGATAGTTTAAATCCGCGTGTTACAGAGATGGAGCAAGAAGAGCCGCAATACCAACAGTAATAAAGAAGGAGAGGGTTGGTCGCATGAACCGGCCCTCTCCTTGTAATCCTATTGATACATATATAGATTGTTTACATAAAGAGGTGATGAAAGCATGTCAAATAGCAAAAAGAAAAAATTGACGCCCGTTCAACAAGAATACCAAGCGCTGCAGCAGCAAATTGAAATTAAGCGCCCTATTTTGAAAAATTGTGCAAGGGCATTTTTGATGGGAGGCCTCATCTGTTTAATTGGCCAGGCCATATCCTATTTCTATATTTATTTTTTTACTTTTACCGAACAAACGGCAGGCAACCCAACGGTGGGAACGCTGGTGTTCATCTCTATGCTGTTGACAGGATTCGGCGTCTATGATCGATTGGCCCAGATTGGAGGAGCAGGCACGGCTGTTCCGGTTACCGGATTCGGGAATGCGGTCATATCCGCGGCTATTGAACATCGCCGTGAAGGCCTCGTCCTCGGGGTGGGAGGAAATATCTTCAAATTGGCGGGTTCTGTGATCATATTTGGTGTTTTCTCTGCCTTCATCATAGCCACAATTAAAACGATTTTGCTGAAATGGGGTGGATTGTGATGCTTCACGGGCATAGAACATGGATTTTTGAGAATAAGCCTGTAATTGTTGCCACGGGAACAGTGGGCGGACCATTTGAAGCCAATGGCTTACTGGCTGATGACTTCGATTTGCTTCATGATGATTTTTGGTTGAAGCAAGACTCCTTCGAGAAAGCGAATCGGGTTTTATTGGAAGAAGCAAGCCAAAAAGCTATGGAGAAAGCAGCAATGCAAAAAGAGCAGGTGCAATTCTTTCTAGGCGGTGATCTTCTTAATCAAATGACGCCGACCAGCTTTGCTTGCCGTACATTAGGCATGCCGTATTTTGGTTTGTTTGGCGCATGTTCCACCTCGATGGAAGGGTTGGCACTTGGCGCTTACCTCATTAATACGAATGGAGCCAATACTTTATTGACTGGCGCTTCAAGCCACTATGCGGCAGTTGAGAAACAATTTCGTTATCCGAACGAATACGGCGGCCAGAAACCTCCAACCGCGCAGTGCACGGTCACAGGAGCCGGGGTAGCTTTAGTGGCGAAAGAAGGAGAAGGGCCGCGTGTGACATCGGCGACAATCGGCAGGGTGGTCGATATGGGCATGGCCGATCCGTTCAATATGGGAGGGGCGATGGCTCCGGCTGCCGTTGATACAATAGAAGCCCATCTGAAAGAGCGGAATGTGGATGCTTCCTACTACGATCTGATAGTGACAGGCGATCTAGGAAAGATTGGTCATGAGATATCTTTGGAATTATTCAAGAAGCATGGCACGACAATACAAGAAGAAGCATTTAAAGATTGCGGCATGATGATCTATAGTGAAGACCAGCCGGTTTTCGCGGGAGGAAGCGGTGCGGGCTGCTCTGCGACTGTTGTATATGGACATTTATTGAATCGCATGAAATCAGGCGACATGAAGCGCATGCTGGTAGTGGCGACGGGCGCATTGCTATCGCCATTATCCTTTCAGCAAAATGAGACAATACCTTGCATCGCCCATGCCGTTTCAATCGAAATAAATGAATGAATTGATAGGAAAAGGAGGCTGCTAAAGATGACAGTTGCTTCAGAGGTAAAACAAACTTTGGCAAATCTGAAAGGAGTTGAAGCCAGTTTATCCAGTCTGGCTATCCGCACTGAAGATGATGAGACAGCGCGTACGCTCCATGAAACGATGATTGCGGTCAGTGAAATTCTAGTGGATATGAAGAGGCGGGTCGGTGAACTGGAGCGGGAAGAATTTCAATATAAGGGATTTTAAATGAAAGGAGATGCAAGAAAATGCCGGATTGGTTAGATGTTGTATTCAGGGCGGTTCTGTTCCTGCTTGTTCTGTTTATCATCACAAAAATTCTCGGGAAGAAACAAATATCACAGCTATCTATGTTCGAATATGTTACAGGTATTACAATCGGAAATATCGGCGCTGAAGTGGTTACTGGACTGGAGCAGAAGATTCATTTAGGAATCATCGCACTTATTACAACGGCAGCCATTCCATTTCTTTCAGGATTACTGACATTAAAGAGCAAGAAGCTGCGTAATTTGGTTGATGGCAAAGGAACAGTGTTTATAAAAGATGGCAAAATCATGGAAGATAATCTGAAGAAAGAAAGATATACGATTGATGAATTTCTTGAATTATTGAGGGATAAAAGCATCTTTGACGTTTCAGAAGTTGAATATGCTGTATTGGAAGCGTCGGGTAAATTGAATATTATGTTAAAGAAAGAGAATCGACCATTAACACCTAAGGAGTTACATATGACAGTGGCATCCGATAAAGAACCGCAAACCGTAATCATGGATGGGGAATTATTGCTCGAACCACTGGCGACGATGGGACGGAGCCGGCAATGGTTGAAAACAGAGCTGACGAAACAAGGGGTTACGATTGAGAATGTTTTTATGGCACAAGTGAATTCATACGGTGAGTTGACTGTTGATTTATACGATGATCAATTGAAGGTGCCGTCCCCGCAAGAAAGGCCGCTATTATATGCCACAATGAAAAAGTGCCAAGCAGATTTGGAACTATTCGCACTTAGTACAGAAGATGAAGCTGCCAAACAAATGTATACTGAAAACAGCGAAAAACTGCAGCAAGCGATCGACCGGTTGGCGCATATATTGAAAAGTTAATATTATATTCGCTTAAAACCTTGATTCATCAAGGTTTTTTCATTATTATCATAGGGTATTTTTAAAAAAGAAATTGCTTTTTACGTTTTGGAGCATAAAAGATACGCTAACAGATTGCTGCTATGAAAACATCAATAAAAATAAAGTACATATTAAATAAGAAAAGAGGAATGTAGCTATGTTACAGTTTTTTGGGATAGGGAGCGCTTTTAATACGAAATTAGGAAATAACAATGCATTTATGAAACATGGCGATGAATTATTTATGATCGATTGCGGAAGCACGACTTTTAGCCGGATGATTTCCAGTGGCATTTTAGATGATGTGAAGAAAATCACTGTATTGCAAACACATCTGCATGCCGATCATGTAGGATCTCTAGGTGATTTAGTGGGCTATGCATTCTATTGCGTGGAACCGAAACAAACAGCGAAAGTAACAATCCTGACACCGAAAGATTTGACGGAGGATATTAATGAAATCTTAAAAAAAGTGGGCATTACAAATAATCAATACACAAGTGTGGAAATTGAAGGGGAATACCGACCAGAATCATTGATGGGCATTACGTCAATCAAGCCCTATAAGGTAACGCATGTACCTCATTTACAATGTTATGCTTATCTAATGAAAATCAATGGCCAAGTGATGTATTACAGCGGTGATTCTAATGAAATACCAGCGGATATTCTTGAAAAATTGAAAAATGGCAGCATCGATTTATTTTATCAAGATACAAGTAAAGCGGATTTTGAAGGAAACGTTCATTTATCTTTAAGGAAGCTTGAGGAACTGGTTCCGGTTTCTTGCAGGGAGCGAGTCTATTGTATGCATCTGGATGAAGGATTTTCTAAAGAAGAAGCAACCGGCTTAGGGTTTCATGTTGTCGACCATATAATGGATAAAACAATGTAAAAAAACGGTCCGATAACGAAGTGGAAAAAGTTTACAAGAGGCTTTTTGGATATATTTTGCAACAATTTTTCGGAAAATGGTTTTTTTGACTGCGTAAATCCGAAATAGTTCATACCATTAACCTATTTACCCTAAAATGGCCCAAGTATTACAATAATTGTAGTATTTATTGTTGTTGAGTGATGATGAAAATTTTAACTTGTATGTAACCTTATTCAATTAATATGTTTTAAAATTTAACAGTAAAAAACGTTCATATGTTAAACATCATCTACGTTTCTAAGGCCGCGTTTAATGTTATATAGAATGGAGAATGAGGATGATACTTTTTTCGGATGATCATTTTGAAAGAGAAACCATAAGAAGCACAATAAAGGAATTACAAGGTTTTTCATTTACTGTTTTTAATCTTTTGGACTTGGAAGTAGAGAATATCTCAGAAACTAATAGACGCCGGGTTGCAGTATTCTGTATGGGGGCGCTTCAATCCATTGCTCGAAGCGAAAGGCTGAACCAGCCCCAAACTTATGCCATCACGATTGAAATTCTATTGAATATTTTTAAATATAGTGAACAGAAAGCGATTGGGCTAGCGAATGATTTGAATGCTGCATCATCCATTCCGGAACTCCGCGCAATCAGCGAAAAAGGGGTGGTTGGCTATCACCAATATGTGGAAAGAAAAGATGAGCATTTAAGACGGAATGCTATTGAAGTGTTGTTCAATCATGGTCATTTGCAATATAGTGTATAATTTACAGAAACCCTGAGGAATTATTTCGCAGGGTTTTTATTTTTGTGGTAATGTTATTATGAAGATGATTTGCCGGTTTGTTTGTGAAAGATTATGCTATAAGCTCTTCATAGAAGTTTATTATAGGAAGGTCATAAGATATAAATGTAAATAGAGAGGTATTCAGGCATGTCTATTTGGTTTGGTGCGATTGTTGTATTAGTAGTATATAATTTGCTTAGTTTTTACATAGGAAGAATGGTGCAGAAGTGGATGAATCCAACACCTTCCAAGCGATTTGCATGGCCTTATTATATAACTCTTTTTCTATTGGCCAATGCCTTTCTCATTGGGACAATAACGGGTATTGACATAATCAGGGCTTTAGGAGCATATTGGTTCGCTTGGTTTTATATTTTTATTTTTTCGATACCAGTCATTCATATTGCGGTCGCATTGCTTCGCTTCTCGAAGCTGCCTCGCCGCATAGTCGAGAAATGGGCAGGCATAGCGTCTGTACTGATACTTGTTTTGGTTTTCAGTTATGGTACATATAATGCGTATAATCCTGTAGTTCGTACATATGAAGTGGGGATTTCGAATGAGGGGAAAGCGAAGAATCAATTAAACATCGCAATGATCGCAGATACCCACTTCGGTGTTTTGTCCAACAAAGCCCATGCCCAAAGAATGGTCGAAGAGATAAATGCTTTAAATCCTGACCTTGTCCTGTTTCCAGGCGATATCGTCGATGATAGAATTGATTCTTATCGAGAGCAGGGGATTGAAAAAGTCATTGCCGAGCTGAAATCCACCTATGGTGTATATGTTTCGTTGGGCAACCATGATAAAGGCGATACAGCAAAATTGATTGATGTATTGAAAGCGAGCGGGATGAAGGTTCTTTACGATGAAACAGAGGTTATTGCAGATTCAATTACTTTAATTGGGCGAAAAGATAAAACAGAGGACAGCCGCTTACCCGTGTCCGCATTAATGGAAAGCGTAGATGCAACTAAGCCTGTCATTCTATTGGATCATCAACCGTATGAATTGGATATTGCCCGGAAAGAAGGGGTAGATCTTATGGTTTCCGGACATACACATCGAGGTCAAGTGGCGCCTTTTCAATTACTAACACAGCGCATTTATGAAAACGATTGGGGCTACTTGCAAAAAGGCAGTTTGCATTCCGTTGTCTCATCAGGATATGGGTTCTGGGGGCCGCCAATCCGCACCAACAGTCGTTCGGAAATTGTTCAAATCAAGTTAACATATTAAGTTCATAAAAAAAGACGGTTCCTTTTGTGAAACTTGGAATCCAATTAAGGAAGAAACATCTTGCCAAGCTAAAGTAGATAGCATCCTTATATTCGGGTAGTGAGAGAGGGCCTTTAACATCCTACAGAATTGCATTATAAAAACCGCCAAGCTAAAAGAGCTTGGCGGTTTTTATCCCGTTTAACAGGTACTAAGACTCCCACTTCAACACAGCAGTGAAAGCGCAGAAGTGTAAGTGGGGGATCAAGTACCTGTAACAACT
>JBJEFM010000180.1:0-7368 GCA_051874035.1 Bacillus sp. (in: firmicutes) | reverse complement strand
ACTTGACCTCCCAGTTACACATCTGGCATATAATCATTGCACACGATCCGTGTACCGGGAAACAACGGAAGCGGATCGTTTTTTTGACATTGGCTTCCCTGTTTGAATTCCGCTTGTATATTTGAATGTTCAATCATATCTCCCGAGTTCCAATCTCTATTCGTTTTTTCTTCCCATTCCGAATGCAACAGGCCGCAGCTAACCAACGCATCCTTCAAAACAGGCGTGATGAAAGCATCGTCCAGCCGGAAGCCTTTGCCTAGCCCATTGAAGAAGCTTTAATCTGTCCCATTAAGGCGTTTGCAGCGCCACGGATCCTGCCAGCCGCTGTTCTTCAAGTCTCCTTTTCCATCTAAGGCCTCTATCGCTCCCTGAATTAAATAATAGGGTGCGCTTACCCCCATCTTTTGATTTGGATAGGCCATTATTCAGCAATAAATGTGAGCCCCTTCCCTGCTTGCTGTTCACTATATTCCTATTTCACCTTCCATTAATTATCGAAAACTATTAAAAATATTATTTTCTTGTCGATAATTAGGTATAAAAGCATATTTTTTCGTCACAACTATACAGCCAAGGAGATCATTATATGAGTAAAAAATATCGTTCTCTCAAAACAAAGCTTGTTACACTATGTTTATTTATCCTTATTGTCCCAAGCCTATTAATAGGCTTTAGCGCTTATTCGATTTCAAAGAAACAACTGACCGAAGCGGGTAAAGCCGAATTACAAAAAAGCGCGCATATGGTCATCGGCATGATCAACCTGTTACAGGAGGATATTGAGGCGGGCCATATAAGTAAAGAAGATGCACAAGAGAAGCTGCGCCAAGAGATATTGGGAACAAAAGACGGTAAAAACAGACGGACCTTGAAGAAACAATACATAACGGGGGAAAGCGGCTTCATCTGGGCGCTGGACCAAGATGGCGTCACTGTCATGGACCCTTCCGATGAAGGAAAAGATTTAACGGAGGTAACAATAAAAGGCGGCATGAATTTAGGGAAAGAATTTCTAAAACATGGCAAGAAAAGTGGTTTCATTTCTTATACAGGCCTGCATATCAACACAGGCAAAGAGGCTTCGAAATTGGCTTACGTCAAAACAGAACCTAACTGGGGTTGGACCGTCGGCTCAAGCGCCTATGCTTCCGAATTCAACAAACACGCCACCAAGGTCGCTTATATTGTCGCCATCATCACTTTCTTTGCACTATTGACCGGCGGGGTTCTCTCTTATTATTTCGCCCATCAGTTGACGAAGCCAATCCGGGCGCTCTCCCGGGAGCTGCATGCGACGGCGGCCGGCGACCTATCAGGCAAGGACATAGAAGTCTCTAAGCAGGATGAACTCGGACTGCTTTGTGCCGACTACAATCAAATGAGGGCGAATATGAGAGAGTTGCTGTTGAATATTACTCATTCGACCAATCAAGTAGCGGCCGCTTCCGAACAATTATCCGCAAGCAGTGAAGAAACAAGCCTGGCGACCCATGAGATTACAGAAGCCATCCAGCATGTGGCAAGCAATGCGGAAGCCAACAACAACCATTTAGAAGAAAGTTCATCCGCCCTTGAAGAAGTGACAACTTCCATCCAAGACCTGGCGGAGAATTCAAATAGCATTTCTAGCACAAGCAAAGACGTCATCGAACAGGCCCGACAAGGAAATGACTTTGTCGAGCATACAGTGAAGCAAATGAATTCCATTCATCAAAAAGTGAATGAAAGCAATGATATTCTGCAACTCTTGCATTCCAGTTCGGACCAAATCGATGAAATTTCAAAGGCCATCACAGCAATCGCCAACCAGACCAATCTGCTCGCCCTGAATGCGGCCATTGAAGCTGCGCGCGCAGGTGAACACGGAAAAGGATTCGCGGTTGTCGCAGACGAAGTGCGCCATCTTGCCGAACAGTCGCAGACATCATCCAAACAGATTTCTGAATTGATCAAAGAAATCCAAAATAACATGAACCGTTCAACAGTAGCAATGGACCATGTTAAACAAGAAGTGCAGGACGGAATGGACAGCGTCCGACAAACCGAACTAAGCTTTAAAGGCATTGCAGGTACCATGACAAACATGAATGCACAAATATTGCAGATAGATGATATTATCCAGGAAATGTCCGCGAATGCCCAGGAAGTATCAGCCACCATGAGCAATATCTCCGCTCAAACGAAGCAATCATTCGCCCACACGCATCGAATAGCGGCTTCTACAGAAGAACAACTGGCCGCAATGGAGGAAATCGCGAGTTCCTCTACAGCCATGGCTCACCTGGCAGCTGAATTGCAGCATTCGGTCCATCAATTCACACTAGAAAGACAGTGACCGGAGGGGGAAATCCCCCTCCCTTCCTGCTTTCCCTTATCAAAAACACTCTCGGAAAAACTCCATTTTAAAGTAAATTCGTATTTTCCTAAAAAACAACAAGGACCTGCCTCCGTCTAAAGAAGCGCAAAATAGATGGATTCGAGCCATTATAAAGTCAACGACAGAAGCGGCGTCCCGCAAGCATCGGCAGCAAGCTCCGCTATGGTCGGCGAAATCACTACAGCGATAACCGAGATAGACAATCAAACCAGCCTGCCGGCCTTACATGCTTCCCCGAAGAAATGCGCAAGCTGGCACGTCAAATCTCACAACTGCAAAAGCCTGCAGAGACTTTTGCCTGCAAGCTTTCTAAACCGTTGATCCATTATTCGCTTTGAATGGGGCGGGCGGCTCATTCTCCCGATTGATTGCGCAGTGGAAGAAACAGCATACATCCGATTCTTCCATATGCTCCCGGCTGCGGTTCCGCGGGTCTTTCCCCTGCCTACAACTCGAGCTCCACAATCAGTACAGAATGGTCGGACAGTCCCTCTTCCCGTTCCGCATGCGACAGTTCGCAGTTAACCAGCGCATCCTTCAAAGCAGGCGTGATGAAAGCATCGTCCAATCGGAAGCCTTGGCCTCGCCCGTTGAAGAAGCTGTACTCTGTCCCATCAAGGTGTTTGCAGCGCCATGCATCCTGCCAGCCGCTCTCCACAAGCTCCTGCAAGTATTTCGTGCAGCTTAACGGTGATTCTTGGCTATCTTCCGCAAGTACTGTATTAATGTCGCCGATAATAAGCCCTCTCTTATGCAGATTATTTTTCGCATACGCATTCAGCTCTTTCCAGAACACTTCTTTATCATGCAGCTTGGAATTATGGTTCGGAATATGGATGCCCAGCAATGTGAAATCATTTTCCGGGAAATAGAATTCCGTCCATCTTTCAAAAGGTACAGCGTACTTGTTCATATCAGTGACATCTTCACATGCCGCTTTAGAAGCAAGGAAGACGCTGTTCACTTTAAACGGCGCTTGATGCGTCGCCTGATATGTATAGCCGGCTTCCGCTAAATGCTTCTTGATGTAATCGCCTTTCTCGTCTTCCCAGAATTCCGTTAAAATCACCACATCAGCATTATATTTCAATAACGCATCCGCAATAGGCTTAAAACGGCCGTTTGCGCCCCCTTGCCTAATATTCCATGATAAAACTTTCATTCGCGTCACTCCTCGCAATCATCATAATCAACCCATTTTCCTAAAAAATAATATATTATAATAATTTCCGCCCTTTATCTTACCATTTCTTTTAGAGAATAAACAATATTTGATAAAATGTTTATATATTTTTCCTCATAGGGCTCACACTATTTTCAAACCGGCCGATTTGTTTCTGGAAATCCAGCCTCACCGTCCCGATTGGCCCATGCCGGTGCTTGGCCAGGATGACTTCTAGCTTATCCGGCTCTTTTGTATCTTTATCAATGAACAATCTCTTCATATTGATATACTTCTGCCCTCCAACGATAAACACAGCCTGTTGAAGCAGCCGCATAGGTGAAAGCCATTCCCAATTTGATTATTCGAATAAAGCAAATGACCTGTATCTGAACATTTCATAACTGGCTTCCTGACGTTTCTTCCTGAAATGAACTTCTTTTCCCCTCCACAAACAGCAAGGGAATATGTATCTCTATATCAATTATATGTTGACCTTATGGAGAAATAATGATAATATTTTTACATTGTTTAAAAAAAACGCATAATAGTAAGCGATGAATGCTATGGATTACACTATAGCAGGAGCAGCTTCTGGAGAGACTGCGCTAACTAGCGCAGCGCCGAAGGATTCACAATCTCAGGCAAAAGGACAGAAGGGTAACGAACATAACTTGTTATTCTTAAACCTGACGAGATTGGATACTTCCAATCTCTTTTTTTATATCCACTAGTCCATATTATGCCCTACTACAACTAGATCCGAGGTGAAGGCAAAGTGAACAGGCTAGCCGGCCATAGGTGACCGAAAGCGCCTATCCGAACAAACGGCATGGAGTATTTTTCACACTCGGCAGACATCATTAGCCAAGTGTAAAAATCATAGAACGCAGACATATCCTTATACCACTATTATTTTTCATACTACTTTTTATTTTTAGATATAACAATATATTGTGAATAATTTCACTAAAACGCATACAACTGGAGGAGTAAACTTGGCTACGCAGGAATTGAAAAGAGATTTAAAAAATCGCCACGTGCAATTAATCGCAATCGGAGGGACAATCGGAACCGGCTTATTCCTAGGGTCCGGGAAATCGATTGAGATGGCCGGCCCTTCCATCATTTTCTCCTATTTGATTATCGGGATCGCCCTTTTCTTCGTGATGAGGACATTGGGGGAATTGCTATTATCCAACACCGGCTATACATCCTTCACCGAATTCGCGACTGAATACATCGGACCGTGGGCGGGCTTTGTAACCGGATGGACGTATTGGTTCTGCTGGATCATGACAGCGATGGCCGATATCATCGCCGTAGGCATTTACATGCAGTATTGGTTCGACATCCCGCAATGGGTGCCGGCTCTTGGATGCTTAGTCATTCTGCTCGGGCTGAACCTATTAACAGTCAAATTATTCGGGGAACTGGAATTCTGGTTCGCCATTATTAAGGTCGTGACGATCATCGCCTTGATCGTTGTCGGCATCGTTTTGCTTGTCATCGGCTTTAAGACAAACACAGGAACGGTTTCCATATCGAATCTTTGGAGCCATGGCGGCTTGTTCCCTAATGGCGCAACAGGCTTTCTATTCTCGCTGCAAATGGTTGTCTTTTCGTTCGTCGGCGTTGAATTGGTCGGTGTGACCGCGGCCGAAACAGCCAATCCGAAGAAAAACATCCCATCGGCGATCAATAAGATTCCGATCCGCATCTTGCTGTTCTATATAGGTGCCTTGCTTGTCATTCTATGCATCAACCCTTGGACTGCGCTGAACGCATCAAGCAGCCCGTTCGTGGAAGTATTCGCGTTGATCGGCATTCCGGTCGCAGCCGGGATCATCAATTTCGTTGTCTTGACATCGGCGGCTTCCGCCTGCAACAGCGGCCTGTTCTCGACAAGCCGCCTGCTATATACATTAAGCAAAGACAAACAGGCGCCCGCCAAGCTAAGCAAATTGAATAAACACGCCGTTCCAAGCAATGCTTTGTTCACATCGACCATCGTGATTTCCATCGCGACATTATTAAGCAAAATCTTGCCGGAACAGGCTTTCTCAATCGTAACGACAATCAGCGCCATCTGTTTCATCTGGGTATGGAGCATCATCTTGATTTCCCATATTAGATACAGAAAGACAAGACCGGATTTACATGCGAAATCGACATTCAAAGCGCCATTCGCGCCTTACATCAACTATATTATTCTCGCATTGTTCGTGTTCATCCTGATCGTCATGCTGTTCGCGGAAGCTACACGCCTGCCGCTCTTATTGACGCCGGTCTGGTTTGCAATCTTGGTTGCGATTTACAATATCCAGAAGAAGAAAAGCCATTAATAGAAAACTTGACGAGAAAAAGAGACATTTTCCAACATACAGAAAATGTCTCTTTTCATTCCAGCACAAGAAAATGTTCCGGTTCAACCAACTGCCACTGCTTTCCCGCCCGTTCCATAATCCCTTCCACTTGAATGTCTTTCACTTCTTTATGAGCATCACAAGCAATCTTATACTCCCGCAAGCTAAGCGGAACGTTGACTTTGAGCCATCTATCGTAAATTTCTGTCTTAACCGTAATGACGCGCTCAACAAAGTGGCTGTCCCATTCTTCTTCAAGCTCGGCGGCCGATAGCTTCACCACCTTGCCCTTGATGGTTCTGCGCATCGATTCATCCGAGTCCCGCAGAACCTGCGCGGCGCTTTGCAAATGCTCAAAGCCCGCTTTCTCTATCCGCACTGTGCTAGATGAATCATAGGGCTTCGGTGCGTTCGGAGACCAATCCACCCGGCATTCCAGAGCGATTTCCATCTGCTCCATTTGCATCGCAAGCAAAGCCTCGCACATATTGGCATTCCAGCCCGTCCTATAATCGCTGACAATCGGGGAAATATCCCCTTCAGCGACTGACGCCTCAAGCGAATGCAAACCTCGTCGGATTCGCGCCATCACTCTCCTGTTGAAATGCTCTTCCTCATGCTCCTGGCCTTGCAGCGGCAAGGAAAGCTGGGAGAAAGGCGGAACAAACGATTCAATCGTGATCAGAAAGTTTCCTGAATCCACTTGCCCGAACCGGCACATATCCGCATAATGCAGCCCCGCTTTCGTGACCCTCCTGAAGAAAGGCTGCGGATTCTCCTCCACGCAAGCTGCCGCTGCCACAAAATCCCGCCATCCATTCAATAATTTCGCCGCATACCCCAACGGAACCGTACCGTCCTTTGAAAGCTCCGATACGACCCTCACCTGCAGGCGGTCCATATTCGGATTCGGCAATACATTCACAACGGTTCTCCTCCTTTACCGAGAAACATACATATGTATTCTTGAAAAGCGCGTTATTATCCTTTGTTTACAAACAAATATTTCCTTTCGCACAATCAAAAATTTCTTCCCTCTCGATAACCTGCTATAATGTGTGAATAAATGATAAGAAAAAGGAATGAGTACATATGAAGAAAAAAGTGCACGTAGTCGGGGCAGTCATCGAAAACGAACATAACGAAATACTATGCGCCCTGCGCTCGCCCAATATGGTACTGGCGAATCTCTGGGAATTCCCCGGCGGCAAAATCGAGCAAGGCGAAACACCCGAACAATGCCTGATCCGCGAAATCGACGAAGAACTGGGATGCACCATCGAAGTGCATGAATTAGTGGAAGACGTCGTCCACGAATACCCTACCTTCATCGTCCACCTGCTCACCTACCGCGCAAGCTTAACAGCAGGCCAGCCAATCGCCAGAGAGCACGCCGAACTAAAATGGGTGCCCCGCCAAGAGCTGGAAGCACTTGAATGGGCACCCGCGGATGTTCCTAC
>JBJEFM010000179.1:0-93139 GCA_051874035.1 Bacillus sp. (in: firmicutes) | reverse complement strand
TAGTACCTGTTAAACGGGATAAAAAGAGGGCGCTCTAGTTATCCTGCTTCTAGAACACCCCCTTCGCTTATATATGAATTTCCCGCCTTTTTGCTGTGAGATCCGCGCCGCGCAGCCCCCGTTTATCCTTTTCGAAATGCACCTAACATCGCCCGTACCAGACCGCCTAATATTTTTGGTAATTTTATTGTATAAAACTTCATTGTTTCCCTCCTCACTAAAAACAAAGCAAAAGTTTTATAAGTTCAGTAAAAGCATATATTCATCGATTACAAAGCACCATTATCACTGCTTCTTATTACTAATAATATGCCGCCTGCAAATGAAAAAGTACCAGTTTCAGAAATTAGTTCATTGCTGACGCAAAGAGTGCTTCCCAACGGTACATCCTTCATATTTAATGGATATTTAAAACCTTTCAATGTTATACCTTCCACTTGAGGAGAAATGGGAAAAAAGGAAATATATTTATAGCTGCCGCAAGCTTCTATCGTATACGTTCCCGGGAGAACGGCATAAATTGAATTCCAGCGGTCCATCATCTTGACAGGGACCCCGCTACGCAAAGCGGCATCAGAGACAAGCAGCTGGATGCCTCCCATGGTATGGTCCATCCTGCCGCCTGTATTCCCGAATATCGTGATACAGCCGGGCTCCTGCCGCAACGCCCATTCAAACGCCAAGGCCAGATCCGTATCATCCTTCTCCGCCGGAAATTGGAACACGCTTGTCCCGGCGTCCTTTATGTATTCCAGGTCAGCGGGGGCGATGGAATCGAAATCGCCGAATACCACATCGGGAGTCACCCCGAATGAGCGTAATGTACTGATCCCTTTGTCGACCCCGACCCACATAGAAGGCTTATCCAGCTTGGTTATATCAGGAATATGATCGACCGGACCGCCAGCCATTATATAAATTGTCTCCATTTGCATAATCCTACTTTCTCTTGTTATCTATGAAAAAAGCCGACAAGAAACTGTCGACTTAAGAACGATTAACCTCTGATCGCTTCGATTGCCTTCTTGCGGTCGGCTTGGTTGTATACAGCTGATCCGGCCACTAATACATTGGCGCCCGCTTCAATGCAGAATTTGGCTGTTTCGGCATTCACGCCGCCATCGATTTCGATTTCCAACGCCGGATTATATTGCTCGGCCATTTCTTTTACAGCCCTGATTTTCGGCAATACTTCCGGGATGAAGGATTGTCCGCCAAAGCCGGGATTCACGCTCATCAATAGCACCATATCCACATCTTTGATGACATGCTGGATCATGCTGACAGGCGTAGCCGGATTTAATACAACCCCCGCCTTCACCCCGTATGACTTAATCAGCCCGATGGTGCGGTGAAGATGCCGGCACGCTTCCACGTGCACTGTGATATAGTCGGCGCCCGCATTGGCAAAGGCTTCTATGTACTGATCGGGATTCTCGATCATTAAATGAACATCAAGCGGAAGCTTCGTGATCGGACGGATCGCTTCCACAATTAAAGGGCCGATCGTGATATTCGGGACGAAATGGCCGTCCATTACATCAACATGGATGTAGTCGGCTCCTCCTCGTTCCACGTCTTTAATTTCTTCCCCAAGCTTTGCAAAGTCTGCAGATAATATAGACGGAGCGATTTTTACCATAATTAATACCTCGGCTTTCTATCTTTGATTTCAGCTAAAAATTCCATGTAGTGGTCATAGCGGTATTGTTTGATTTCGCCGCTTTCGACTGCTTCCTTGACCGCGCATTTCGGCTCTTGATTATGCAAGCATCCGCGGAATTTGCAGTTTTGGCTCATCTCTCTTATTTCAGGAAAACAATCCGACAGCTCATTCTCTTCAATGGTGAAGTCGAGTGAGGAGAAGCCGGGCGTATCCGCCACCAATCCATCTTCTATCGGAATCAACTCGACATGGCGGGTTGTATGCTTGCCTCTGCCCAAATGCGAGGAAATATCATTTGTCTTCAATTCCAAATCCGGATTCAGTGTATTCAACAGGGTAGATTTACCCACTCCCGATTGCCCTGCAAAAACACTTGTCTTATGCTTCAAATACGGCTTTAATGCCTCCATGCCTTCTGCGGTTACGGATGAAGTGGCAATCACCTCATACCCCATTTTTCGATAATCCTCTTGATAGGAGAGAATCCTCTCTTTCTCTTCATCGGAAGCCAAATCTATTTTGCTGATGACGATCATTGCTTCAATATGATTCGCTTCAATAAGGACAAGAAAACGATCCAACAGAAGTGTGCTGAAAGAAGGCTCTACGGCCGAAAAGACAAGAATCGCACGATCTACATTGGCGATTGGCGGTCTGACGAGCTCATTCTTTCTTCCTTTAATCTCTAGAATATAGCCTTCTTGCTCATTATCATATTGATAGACGACATCATCTCCGACAAGCGGCGTAATTTTCTTTTTGCGAAATACACCCCTGCCTCTACATTGTATCGTTTTTTCTCCATCCATTACATAGTAAAAACCACTTAATGCTTTAATAATTGTTCCTTCAGGCAATCGATCCACTCCTCTTCGTTATATAATACACAAAAATATGCAACAAGATGTTTTCCGGGGAAAACATCTGTTGCTTATTATTTTTCTTTAATCAGCAGGATAAGCAATCGCTTCATCCATGATGACATTATTATCTCTAATGATTTTATAGCCTGCTTTTCCGCCAGGGGCGATCCGCAGTTCGATTGTTTTCTTAATCGTTTCTGTAATCGTAATGACTTCTGTCGGTTCCGTCATGCTCCGGTCCATGTCTTCGATGTAAATGCGCACTTCTTGAGGTTCGTCCGGCTTCAAGGGGTCCGGTTCATATGGAATTGTCAGTTCCCTCGCCACCTCTTTAGGCGGCAATTCTTTCTTGCCCTTGGAGAGGACAACATTCACCTTACTCCCCTTATCTACTCTCATGAACGCCTCCGGATATTGATCGACAACAAGCCCCTCGGCGACCGTATCAGAATACACCTCTTTGGAAACATTAATACGCAAGCCCGATTCATGAGCATAGTCATCCAGGCCTCTTTGATTATATCCCGCTAAATTCTTGACCACGATTTTCTCGCTGCCAAGGCTTACCGTCAATTCAAGGATTGTTTCTGAAGGTATTACTTCTTCACCCGCACGCGGAGTCTGGTCCATAATGGTTCCGGCTTCTGCATCATCACTATACACTTCTTTATATGTGACATCTTGAAACCCGAAACTTTCCAGTGTATCCGCCAAACTATCCCTCTGGCGCTCTGTGAATTCCGGAACCTCCACCTTCTCTTTGCCTGTGCTGACATACAGATTGATTTCCTTGCCTTCTTTCACTAATTTCCCGGCGTTCGGATCTGTTTTGATGACTTTGTTCGCTTCTATTTCCTCATGTTCTATTTCAATTGTTTTACCAATTTTAAAGTTTTTCTCCACAAGGATGGCAATCGCATCATTCACACTCTTTCCTTCGACATTCGGAACTTTCAATTCAGCAGGTTCCATTAGCTTAGGCAGCACAGTCAATGCAAGAACCGCAAGGACAGCCAGCGTAGCCAGTATGGCAAGAACAATCTTGAACAGCTTTCCATTTGATTTCTTGTCTTTCGTTTTTACTTTTTTTGTCTTGGTTTTGGTCTTTGTTTTCGTTTTGGCCGGCTTTGCTTTCTTGCCTTTCTGTTTATGGATGATGATGTCTGGCTGATTATCATCGTCGCCATACTCATCGCCGCTATATTCTTGAGTGTCGCTGTTTATAACGATGGTATCTTCATTCTCACCAGTGTCCGGAATATCGCTTGTGATGATCGGTATGGCTTTTGTCGCATCGATATCTTCAGGCACGATAAAGGGCTTCTCGCTTTGCCGGTTCGGCAGAAGAGCTGTCGTTAAATCTTCTTTCATCTCTTCGGCGCTCTCATAGCGGTGAAACGGATCTTTCGCTGTTGCCTTAAGCACAATATTCTCCACGCTTTGCGGCACATCCGGATTCCATCTTTTCGGAGAAGGAGTGGATGACTGCAAATGCTTTAAAGCGATTGAAACAGCCGATTCTCCCGAGAAAGGCAGTCTGCCCGTCAACAATTCGAACATAACGATACCTAATGAATAAATATCGGATTTCTTGTTTGCCATGCCGCCGCGCGCTTGCTCGGGTGATAGATAATGCACCGAGCCTAGTACGGCATTTGTTTGGGTAATGCTTGTTGCACTCAGCGCTGTCGCAATGCCGAAATCTGTAATCTTCACATGTTCTTCGTTGTCGATAAGTATGTTCTGCGGCTTAATATCTCGATGGATGATGCCGTGCTGATGGGCATGTGAAATGGCCGCTGTGATCTGCTGCATGATATTAAGCGATTTCTCGATTGGGATATGGTGATGCTGTTGGATATACTGTTTGAGCGTCAATCCCTTCACATATTCCATTACGATGAAATAAATATCATCTTCTTCGCCGACATCATAAATGCTGACGATATTCGGGTGATACAAGCTCGTCGCCGATTGAGCTTCCCGATTGAATCGCTTGATAAATTCTTCATCATTATTGAAATCCATGCGCAAAATCTTAATGGCTACTTCTCTTTCAAGAATCATATCTTGGGCGAGATATACATTAGCCATCCCGCCTCCGCCGATCATGCGGATAATCTTGTAGCGGCCATATATGCGCTTACCGATTAACATGGCAATGACCCGCCTTCTCTTCCATCATTATACTGCAAGAGGACAAGTGTAATGTTGTCTTCTCCGCCATTATCGTTCGCAATCGTTACAAGACGCTCCGCTTGTTCTTCAATCGTTATATCCAAGCTGATCACCGAAAGCATTTCTTTCTCATTCACCTTATTGGATAACCCATCGGAACATAATAACAGCGAATCGCCTTCCTCGAATACAATCGTCAGCACATCCATCGCGACCTTTTGTTCCGTCCCTAATGCTCTTAATAATACATTCTTCCTTGGGTGGTGCTCGGCATCCTCCCGGCTGATTTGCCCTGTCCGCACTAACTCATTTACTAGCGAATGATCTTGAGTGAGCTGTTTAAAGCCGTTCTCATTATAAATATAACAGCGGCTATCGCCTATATTGGCAATCGTCGAGAACCGATCTGTACATAAAGCTGCAACAAGCGTCGTTCCCATGCCTTGGCACTCTGTATGGGATTCCGCATAGTCATAGAGAATCCTATTCACTTTTTGAATATGCTCTGAAAGCCACGCTTCCGCCGATTCAGGCGTGGAGATACCTTCCGCTTGCTGCCATGAATCCTTTAAATACGACAAAGTCATGCTGCTGGCAACATCGCCGGCCCGGTGGCCGCCCATACCATCGGCTACGATACAGAGAAAACCATTTTCCGTTTCAAAGACCCCGCCATCATCTTCATTATGTTGCCTAACTTTGCCTCGGTCTGTTTTAAAAACAGCTCGCATTCCAATCACCTCGTTTCTTCTTTTCGCTCTTTCGCTCGAAGCTGTCCACAAGCTGCATCGATATCATGTCCTTGTTCTCTTCGAACAGTTACGTTGACACCTTTATTCTTCAATGTTTGTTCAAACAATTTAATTTGCTCTTTCGGCGTTCTTACATAATCGCGCTCAGGCACATAATTCACAGGAATCAAATTGACATGGCATTTCAATCCTTTAATCAGATTAGCCAGTTCAATCGCATGTTCCACTTGATCGTTTTCACCGCCGAACAAACCATATTCAAACGTGATACGGCGTCCTGTTTTTTCCGTGTAATACTTCACAGCTTCCATTAACTTAGGAAGGCTGTATGCACGGTTGATCGGCATTAATTTGCCGCGCAATTCATTATTTGGCGCATGCAGTGAAATAGCGAAATTGATTTGCATGTCTTCATCTGCGAATTTATAGATCTTAGGTACGATACCGCTTGTCGATACGGTGATATGGCGGGCTCCGATATGCAAGCCTTTCTCGCTGTTGACGATCTTCAAGAATGACATCATTGCATCATAGTTATCGAACGGTTCGCCGATTCCCATAATGACAATGGAGCTGACGCGCTCATCTGTTTCGTCCAAGGCTTGTTGCACCTTCACGACTTGGGCCACAATTTCCCCCGCTTCAAGATTACGCTTTAAGCCGCCAAGTGTCGATGCACAAAATGTACAGCCGATCCGGCAGCCCACTTGTGTCGTTACACAAACAGAATTCCCGTATTCATGGCGCATTAAAACCGTTTCGATGGAATATCCATCCTGCAATTCGAATAAAAATTTAATCGTGCCGTCGGCAGACGTTTGCTGAATTAACGTTTTAAGTGTCGTTAAAGTAAAGTGTTCGTCTAATTTCGACCGTAATTCCTTCGATAAGTTGGACATTTCCTCAAAGCTCGTTACTCGTTGCTTATATAGCCATTGGAGGATTTGATCGGAACGGAATGGCTTCTCGCCATTGTCTTTCAGCCATGTTTTGAGTTCCTCGGGCTGCAGTGAATAAATCGATGGCTTAATATCTACGGTTGTCTTTTCTTTTTGTATCATGAATTAACCTTCTTTCTAAAACAGGCAATGAAGAATCCATCGCTCTTAACATCTTGTGGGAACAATTGCAGGCTGCCCTCGTCCGCAAAAGGGCGGACGCTCTCCGGAAGACGCTCTTTCAGTTCCCCATCTTCCATAAAATCTTCATGTTGCTGCAAGAACTGTTGAACGACTTGATCATTTTCCGCCCGGTCAACTGTACATGTACTATACACTAATGTTCCGCCCGGTTTCAAAAGAGTCGCCGCAGCATGTAAAATGTCTTGCTGGATCGCCGCCAACCGTTCAATGTCATTCTCGCTCTTCGTATATTTCACATCCGGCTTTCTTCTCATCACACCGAGCCCCGAACATGGCGCATCTACTAAAATCTTGTCAAAATATGCTTCCTGGAATGTATCTTTCGCTTTTCTGGCATCCAATGCCTGTGTCGTAATATTCGCAAGCCCCAGACGCTTCGCTTGTTGATTGATCAGCTTCACTTTATGTTCATGCAAATCAAGTGCCACCACATTCCCGTTTGTAAGTTTTTCGGCAATGGAGGTCGTTTTTCCTCCCGGTGCGGCGCAGCAATCAAGAACTTTATCATCATCGCTAGCGCCTAAAGCATAGGATACAAGCATGGAACTTTCATCCTGTACCGTAATGAATCCTTTTTTAAACGTCTCCGAGTGGGCCAAATTGCCTCGCAGGCTGATGATTGCATCCGGGATGACATCGCTTGCTTCCACCGCATAGCCTTCCTCTTCCAATTGCTTCATCACTTCTTCACGGCTTGCTTTTAGGGGATTTACTCTGACCGTTTGTTTGGGCGCCATTAGGTTAAAAGCACACATTTCTTTGGTCTTCTCTAAACCGTATTGTGCCGCCCAGCGCTTTACAAGCCACAGCGGGTGGCTTGTTTCAACCGCTGTTCGCAATTCATCATCCTCGATTAAATCAAGTGAAGGGACACCTTTGCGCTGAATGCTGCGGAGCACGCCATTCACCATGCTCGCAATCCCTTTATGCCCTCTTTTCTTCGCGATTTCCACCGCTTCGAAAATAATGGCATGATCCGGGATTTTATCTAAATAGTGCATTTGGTACAGTGATAGACGCAGCAGCACAATAACCCAGTCATCCATCTTATTCTTGTTGTTCAAGAACGGCTCCAAGTAGTAATCCAATGTTAGCTTGCGCTGGATGGTGCCATAGGTGATTTCCGTCAGCAATCCGCTATCTGCGGGAGATAGATGGTTTTTGTTGATGATGTTGTTTAATGCCAAGTTGCTGTACGATTGATTCTTCTCTACAGCCAGAAGCAAATCAAGCGCCAGTTCCCGTACATTTTTATTCTGTGGTTTTTTACTCATTTTCTACTCCTAATCGTTCTCCTGCTTCCAATTTGGAACCGGCTCCGCGCAAGAAATCGAATGATGACATTTTCTTCTTGCCGGCAGGTTGAATCTCCGTCAGTTTGATAGCTACAGTATTGCCCGTTTTCACGATAAAACCATCTTCTTCAATTGAGATTATTTCTCCCGGGGCAGCCTGTACATTGCTCTCCACTTTCTTAGAGGCCCATACCTTCATCACTTTCCCCTGGAATGTGGTATACGCGACCGGCCATGGATTCAAGCCGCGGATCTTATTATAGATCTCTTCCCCGTCTGCAGACCAATCAATTCTCTCTTGTTCGCGTTTAATGTTAGAAGCAAATGTAGCTTTGCTGTCATCTTGGGGAATCGGCGTCAATTCGCCCGCAATCAACTTGGGAAGTGTATTGGAAAGAAGCTCGCAGCCGGCAGCGCTTAACTTATCATGCAGCGTTCCGACATTGTCTTCTTCCGTAATTTCAACTGCCGCTTGCGTAAGGATATCCCCGGCATCCAGCTTCTCAGCCATATACATGATGGTGATACCCGTTTCCTTCTTGCCTTCTAAAATCGCATAATGAATCGGCGCTCCCCCTCTTAATTCAGGCAGCAGCGACGCGTGGACATTAATGCAGCCTAGCTTAGGGGCATCCAGCAATTCTTTAGGAAGAATTTGTCCAAATGCGGCTGTAATGATTAAGTCCGGCTCCAGGGCCAAGATTTGCTCTAAATCTTCGCGATTGCGGATTTTCTCAGGTTGGTATACCGGGATATTGTGCTTTAATGCCTCCACTTTCACCGGCGGCGGCGTTAATACGCGCTTTCTGCCGACCGGGCGATCCGGCTGCGTTACAACGGCGATTACTTCATATCCATCCTCGATTACTCTTTGCAGTACCGGAACCGAGAAGTCCGGTGTTCCCATAAATACGATTTTTGTCATTCTTCTTCATACCCTTCAAATTCTTCTTCATCTATATAACGAGTCACTTTCGACGTGAATAAAACGCCATGCAAATGATCGATTTCATGCTGGATCGCACGTGCATGGAAGTCCTCCGCTTGCAGGATGAATACTTGACCATCACGGTCTTGGGCCTGGATGGTCACGGTGTATGCGCGCTCCACTTCCCCGTAAATGCCAGGAAAGCTCAAGCACCCTTCCACTCCTACTTCCGATCCGTTTGTTTCGATGATTTCCGGATTGATCATTTCCAAAGTGCCTTCTTCAGGATCGATTTCAACGATGGCGATTCGCTTCGCCACACCGACCTGCGGCGCGGCCAAACCGACTCCGTCCGCTTTCACCATCGTATCGTACATATCATCCAATAGCTTCGCCAGCTTCTTGTCGAAGACTGTCACATCTTCACATTTCTGTTCCAAAATTGCGTTCGGGTGTTTCACAATAGGTAATACTGCCAATTTATTTCCTCCTGTATAGCATACCATCTTACATCATGATTTGGGGGTGGGGGTCAACGGCAATCTGCAGCCCTTTCTGTCCCATCTCTTGTTGGTAATGCTCGATGATTTTCTTTAATTTTTCATTTAAGTATGGCTCACGTTTGTATTTTATCAAACATTGATAGCGGTATCTATTATTGATGCGCGGAATCGGCGACGCGGCCGGTCCGAGCACAATGGCTTGCGGCGATAGGCCGCTTTTGATGAATTTCGTGATTTTTTCTGTAACAGCGATGGCCTTCATCAGATTTTCATGAGAAACGGTAACAAGCGTAATATAATAATAAGGCGGATATAGGTTTTGCTTTCTGATCATCATTTCATGGGCAAAGAACGTATCATAGTGCTGCTTTGAAGCAAGAACAATGGAATAATGGTCAGGCGTGTAAGACTGGATGACCACTTCACCCGGCAATTCGTGCCTTCCCGCCCTTCCGCTCACTTGCGTCAACAGCTGGAAGGTCTTCTCCGATGAACGAAAATCAGGTAAATGAAGCATCGTGTCCGCTGAAAGCACACCGACTAATGTGACATTGGGAAAATCCAGCCCTTTGGCGATCATTTGCGTTCCAAGCAGAATATCAGCCTCTCCTGATTGAAAATGCTGCAGAAGTTTTTCATGGCTGCCTTTTCTGCTTGTCGTATCCACATCCATCCGGATCACTCTCGCATGCGGCAAGAGCTTCATCAATTCTTCTTCCACCTTCTGTGTTCCTGTACCGAAAAAGCGGATCGCATCGCTTCCGCAAGCGCCGCAAACCGGCGGCATCCGTTCTTCAAAGCCGCAGTAATGGCACTTGAGCATATGATTATGCTTATGATAGGTTAATGAAATTTCGCAGTTCGGGCATTGCCTTACGTCACCGCAGCTGCGGCACATCACGAAAGACGAATGGCCCCGTTTGTTCAGCATCAATACAATCTGTTCTTTCTTCTCGAGCCGGTCATTGATTTTCTCGAGCAACAGTTTTGAGAAGACGGAACGATTGCCGCCGCGAAGCTCCTCCCGCATATCAACGATCTCCACGGAAGGAAGCGGCCGGTTATTCACACGGTTCTGCAGGCTAAGCAGCTTGTACACGCCTTTCTTCGCGCGTGCGAATGATTCAAGCGTAGGCGTCGCACTGCCTAGTACGACAGGGCACTTATGATACAGCCCTCTTTCAATCGCCACATCGCGCGTATGGTAGCGCGGTGAATCTTCTTGCTTATACGTGCCTTCATGCTCCTCATCGATAATGATAATGCCGATATTTTGAAAAGGCGAGAAAATCGCTGAACGCGCCCCTACAACCACCTGGACTTCCTTGCGGTAGATCCTGCGCCATTCATCATATTTCTCGCCGCTCGATAGGCCGCTGTGGAAGACTGCCACGCGATCGCCGAAGCGCTCCTTGAAACGTTTTACCATCTGCGGAGTCAACGAAATTTCCGGCACAAGCATAATCGCTTCTTTCCCTTGCTTTAAAGCGACATCAATGCTTTGCAAATATACTTCGGTCTTTCCGCTCCCTGTCACACCGTGCAGAAGAAAGACATCATTGTGGGCTTCCATCATGCTTTCCTTGATGGAAGAGAAAACCTCCGACTGCTCTTCCGTGAAAGTCAGATGTTCGCTAGGCGTAAACTCCCGGTCTTTGAAAGGATCGCGATACACTTCCGTTTGGATGATCTCCACGATGCCTTTCTCCGCCAACCCTTTCACTACACTTTCGCCGCAGCCGGACATTTGCAGCAGCTTCTGGAGCGGCAATGTTTCGCGGTGCTCCAGAAAGAAGTCGATCAGCTTGATTTGTTTGCGCGCACTTTTATTGATCGACTGCTTCGCTTGCCGCAATTCTTCTTCCGTAAAAAGTAAACGGACGCTCCGCTCTGTTTTTTTATTGCCTTTATTCTTTACTTCATAAATGACTTCAATGTGGCCGGCCATGATTTCCTTTTTGAAAAGGCGGGCGTATTCATGCTCCATCGCTGCCTCGAACTCGATTGGTTCATTGTGGAGGAAGTATTTCTGCAGCTCCCAATCAACATCATCGATATTCGTCTTCAATTTAAGGAATTTCTTATATTTCGCCTTCAATGCCGCCGGCAGCATCGCTTGGAAAGCCGCAATCTTCAAGCATAGCGTTTCCGTTGTCAGCCAGTCCGCAAGCTGCAGCAGCTCTTCGTTCAGAAGCGGCTCCAGATCGAACAAAGAATCGATTTCCCGCAGTTTTTTCACATCGCTGCCGCTTTTGATTCCGACCACGAAGCCTTGGACTTTCCTTGGACCGAAAGGAACGATGACCCTGATGCCCGGTACAACCATTCCTTCCCATTGCGCCGGCACTAAATAATCATATGCATTATCCGTTTGTCTGGTCGGAACATCCACAATAACAGACGCTATTTCCATTTAAATCAATCCTTCTTTAACAAACTCGCTACCTCTTCCAGTATTCTTCTCGCTACGTCATGCTTGCTCATCATCGGAACATCCACGACGCTTCCATCTTTCTTATAAATCGCCACTTTATTCGTTTCGCTGGCAAAGCCTGCGCCTTCTGATGCGACATTGTTCGCCACAATCATATCAGCCTTTTTCTTTTCCAGTTTCGCTTTCGCATAGTATTCTACATCCGTCGTTTCAGCAGCGAAGCCGACCAGGATTTGGTGCTGCTTATTTTGTCCGAGTTCCATTAGAATATCATTGGTTCTTTCCAATTCTATATGCAAGTCGCCGGCTTGTTTCTTCATTTTCTGGTTATGGGTGATTTTCGGCCGGTAATCGGCCACCGCGGCCGCTTTAATGACGACATCCTGCTCCTTATATCTGCTCATGACCACTTCATACATATCACGGGCGGATTCTACTTTAATCAATTGTACGCACTCCGGCGCATCGATATTTACAGGACCCGACACAAGCGTCACATCCGCTCCCATGCTTGCCGCAGTTTCCGCAATGGCATAGCCCATCTTGCCCGTTGAACGATTCGTCAGGAAACGTACTGGATCGACCTTCTCCTTCGTCGGCCCTGCCGTAATCAAGATTTTCTTGCCTTGCAATATTTGATTCCCCTCCTTATTCAAAAAATGGCGTTTCAACTGTTCAACAATTGCTTCCGGCTCTTCCAATCGGCCTTTTCCTGTGTAACCGCATGCCAGATAGCCTTCCCCCGGTTCGATGAACAAATAGCCATAGCTTCTCAGCGTACGCATGTTGTTTTGAACAGCAGGGTGGGCATACATATGTACATTCATAGCCGGCGCCACCAGAACATCGGCTGTCGTCGCTAGAATAATCGTTGAAATCATATCGTCGGCGATGCCGTTCGCCATCTTGGCAATGATGTTGGCTGTTGCGGGAGCTACCAGAACCGCATCCGCCCAATCAGCCAGATCTATATGGGCAACCACTTTCGGATTATTTTCTTGGAAGGTACTTGTATATACTTCATTACGAGACAACGCTTGAAACGTTAACGGTGTGACAAACTCCGTTGCGGATCCGCTCATGACAACCTTCACTTCCGCCCCCTCTTGAGTGAGCTTGCTCGTTAAAGCCGCCGCTTTAAAGACAGCAATTCCGCCTGTCACACACAACAATATCTTCTTGTTCTTTAACATCCAGTATTCCTCCCGTTCCATTATCGATTCTATTATGAAGGATGGCGCACTATTTTTCATCTATTTAAGAAAAACAGAAAACCTTGTCTCTAAAATGACAAGGTTTCTAAAGAATCATTAGCTTTGTGTGTGTTCGGGTGTTTCATGCGTGTAAGTCAAGATGCCCGCATTGATTTCTTCCAATGCTTTCCCGACATTTTTGTATGAAACAGTTTTTGCGATGCGTTGATCTTCATTGATTTGCATCTGTCTAGCGCGTTTAGCCGCTACCGATACAAGCGAATACTTAGAATCGATTTTATTCAACAATGAATCAATAGAAGGGTATAACATATTTTATTCAACCTCCAACATTTTTAAATATCTTTTTGCTACATATTCCCGATTGCAGTGGCCTGCAACGACAATAGCTTTTATTTTATCACAAGCGGACTCGACTGTGTCATTCTCAACCACATAATCGTATAAGTCCATCATTTCAATCTCTTCCTTAGCCGTCTTCAATCTGTTGGCGATCACTTCTTCCGACTCTGTTCCGCGGCCCACAATGCGGCTTCTCAGTTCAGAAAGGCTTGGCGGCGCCAAGAAGATGAATAGCGCTTCCGGGAACTTCTCGCGGATTTGGCGGGCTCCCTGCACTTCGATTTCCAGGAAGACATCTTTGCCTTCCTCAATTGTATCACGGACATAGTCGACAGGCGTCCCGTAATAATTGCCTACGAACTCAGCGTATTCCAGCAGTTTCCCTTGTTCGATCAGCTCCTCAAACTCTTCCCGGGATTTGAAGAAATAATCAACGCCATCCACTTCACCTTCGCGCGGCTTGCGCGTTGTCATGCTGATGGAATATTGGAAACCGAGGTCTTCTTGCTTGAATAGCTCTTTGCGAACCGTTCCTTTCCCAACGCCCGAAGGTCCTGATAATACAATTAATAATCCTTTGTCTTTCATTATACCCACTTATCCTTCCTCGACTTGATCATCTTTATCTTGCAATCTGGAAGCCACGGTTTCGGGCTGTATTGCAGATAAGATTATATGGTCACTATCAGTTACAATAACCGCCCGTGTTCGTCTGCCATATGTAGCATCGATTAGTGAGCCTTTATCTCTTGCTTCTTGTATTATTCTTTTAATAGGAGCAGACTCTGGACTTACAATAGAAATAATCCGATTCGCCGAGACGATATTCCCAAAGCCAATATTAATTAACTTTATCGACATGATTGTCCTCCAATTATCGTAATACTAGTGTGACCTACTCTTAGGTGCTATAAACGATGACTACTCAATATTTTGAATCTGTTCTTTCATTTTCTCAAGCAAGCTTTTCATCTCCACAACTTCAAGAGCAATGCGTGAATCATTTGCTTTCGATCCGATCGTATTCACTTCACGATTCATTTCTTGAACAAGAAAATCTAACTTCCTCCCCATTGCCTCGCTGCCGTTCAACGTAGCGAGCACTTGGGAGATATGACTGTTCAACCTTGTTATCTCTTCATTAATGTCCGCTTTATCCGTAAAAATCGCCACTTCATTCAACAGCCTCGTCTCATCGACCAAACCTTCTGTATACTCAGCCATTCGTTGCTGAAGCCGATCTTTGTATTGCGCAATGACAATCGGCGCGTAGCCGCTCACTTTGCCGGCGGTTTGCGAAAGTTTCTCCAGTTGCTGTCCGATATCCCGCTTCAACTGCTCTCCTTCCGCTTCCCTCATACGCTTGAGCTCCTCTCCCGCTTGAGTGGCCGCACGGATGATATGCGCTTCGATCTCCGGAGAATTCGCTTGCTCTTCTTGTATAACAAAGACGTCCTGCAATTGAGAAATCGTATGGGGGATATTATTAGGATGGAGCTGGTACTTATTCGAAATAATATCTAGATTATTCATATATTGATCCAACAGCGACCAGTCCACAACAAGCTTCTTATGTATAAGTCCTTCGCCTTCTACAGATACAAATACTTCAGCGCGCCCTCTTCTAATATAAGAGCCCAGCTGTTTCTTAATCTTATCCTCTAGGACCAGCAGTTGCCGGGGCATTCTAATATGGTATTCACAAAAGCGATGATTTACCGTTTTCACTTCAACCTGTATGCGCAAATCTTCACTTTCACTAATTCCACGACCGTATCCAGTCATACTAACAACCATAATAATCACTTCCAATTCCACCACAATGTGGCCTATGTTCTTAAGCATAGTAGGCACAAGATTTCGATAGCAGTCTAAGTAATCATTAGACCTCTTCACTATTGATATATAATCATTTCATTATAGCTAATAAAAATAAAAAGGTAATAGAGCACACTCTACTACCTTACCGATTATAACATAATTCACTTTGTTTTTCTTATTAAAAATGACCCCGCCAGCAAAAAAGTTGGCAGTGCGGATAATCCCATCACCAATAACCAATCTTTCGGAACAATCGCTACTGTACCGAAAATGCCCTGTAAGGAAGGCAAGTAAATTACCGGGATAATCATCAATAATGATAGAAGAACCGCCCCGACAAGATATTTATTGCCGAACGGATTGCGGGCGAAGATATTCTTCTCGCTGCGGCAGTCAAATACATGGATCAGCTGTGCCATCACAAGCGTTGTAAATGCAATCGTCTGGGCATAAGCCAGATTATCCGGATTATTATGAAGCGCAGTCATGAAGGCAAGCAATGTTACCCCACCGATCAAGAAGCCGCGCGAAACAATCTTCCAGCCCAGCCCCCTTGAGAAGACGCCTTCCTTTGGATGCCTCGGCTTCCGTTTCATCACGTCGCCTTCCGCCCGGTCAAGCCCGAGCGCCATCGCCGGCAGACCGTCCGTCACCAAATTCACCCATAGTATTTGGATCGCTGTCAACGGCAATGGCAGTGCAAGCAGCATCGCAAACAGCATCACCAATATTTCCCCCACATTGGAAGCAAGCAAATAGCGAATGAACTTTCTGATGTTTTCATAAATATTACGGCCTTCTTTAATAGCCGCTTTAATCGTCGCGAAGTTATCATCCAATAATACAAGCGCTGAAGCTTCCTTTGATACATCTGTGCCTGTAATCCCCATCGCCACGCCGATATCAGCCGCTTTAATGGCAGGAGCATCATTGACGCCATCTCCTGTCATCGCAACAACATGCCCTTTATTCTGCAATGCTTTCACGATTTTGAGTTTATGTTCCGGGGAAACACGCGCGAATACGGCGACTTGTTCCACCACTTCCTCCAACTCTTCCACACTCATATCATTCAGCTCTCTGCCTTCAACCACAATATCATTCTCCTGCAATATACCGAGCTGCTTGGCGATAGCGGATGCCGTCGTTACATGGTCGCCCGTTATCATGACCGTTTTAATGCCCGCTTTTTGACATTCCATGACCGCATCCTTCGCTTCAGGGCGCGGCGGATCGATGATTCCTTGCAATCCGATGAAAGTCAGATCTTTTTCAATTTCACGCTCATGCAGGATGCCGCTTGCCGATGTGATGGCTTTATAGCCGATTGCGATTGTCCTAAGCGCTTGGGAAGCAAGGTCATCAATCGCGGATTGAACGGCTTTCGTATTCTGCGAAGTTATTATTTCCGCTTTCTCATTCCATAGAATCGATTTGCATTTACCAAGCAAGACATCAGGAGCGCCTTTTGTTACAACGAATTGTTTGCCATTTTGGTCTTTTACGATGACACTCATCATTTTACGCGCGGAATCGAACGGGAATTCCTGCACAATCGTGAACTGCTGCATGAGCTGCTGCTTTGTGATGCCTGCTTTAATGGCCGCGACTTGCATCGCTCCTTCAGTCGCACTTCCATCTATTTGAAGCCGCCCTTCCACTTCCCTGACTTCCGAAGTGTTGCATAGCAAGCCGAACGTCAGGAGCTGTTGCAGCGATTTGCTCGTCCGGTCCATCTCTTGGCCATTCTTCGTAAATGTCCCGTGCGCCTCGTTTCCCTTACCGCTTACATGCCAGACCTGCCCGCTGTCCCAAATGGTCGTAACAGTCATTTTATTCTGCGTCAACGTACCTGTCTTGTCCGAACAAATGACGGAGGCGCATCCCAATGTTTCTACTGCCGGCAGCTTACGTACAATCGCCTTTTGCTTAATCATCCTCTGGACCCCTAGCGAGAGAGCGACCGTCACAATCGCCGGAAGGCCTTCAGGGATTGCGGCGACAGCAAGCGAAACACCCGCCAGTACCATCGTATATACATCATTCCCTTGGAAAACGCCCAGCCCGATCACTAAAATAGTCAATAAAATGGCCACGACGATCAAGATTTTCCCCAGTTGCTCCAATTTATGCTGAAGTGGCGTGATCATCGCTTTGGCGGCTTGAAGCATATCCGCGATCTGCCCCATCTCCGTATTCATGCCTGTCGCCGTCACGATTCCCATTCCGTTCCCTCTCGTCACCATCGTTCCCATGAAAGCCATGTTCTCTTCATCGCCGATGCTATTGACTGTGTGATAAATCGGTTCAACCGACTTATTAACGGCGATTGATTCCCCTGTCAAAGCGGATTCTTCTATCTCTAATGCGCTTGCTCCGATAATCCGGAGGTCGGCGCCGATGCGGTCGCCTGTACTGAACTTCAGGATATCCCCGACTACAACATGCTTGGAGGGAATCTTCATCCAATTGCCGTCTCGCAGCACCTGCACTTGAGGAGCCGACATTTCCTTCAGAGCATCCAAGGACTTCTCCGCTTTATGCTCTTGGATAAATCCCATGAAAGCATTCATGACAACAATGGCGATGATGGCAATCGCATCGACATATTCACCAAGGAACCCGGAAATCAAAGTGGCAGCCAATAACACCAGCATCATAAAATCCTTGAATTGGGCGAAGAACATCAGTAGTGCTGATTTCTTCTCGCTTTCCTGCAATTCATTGAATCCGGCTTTCTGTAATCGTCTTTCTACTTCTTCTTCATCCAAACCTTCCTTCACACTGGTCTTCAAGGCAGCTTCAAGCTCTGCCTTGTCCATTTCCCTAAAAACCACTTGCTCTCACTCCATTCTTCAAAACAGCAAAGAGTTGTCCTTCTATGTAACCATGCTTATTCAGACAACGGGAAAAAAATGCTATAATAAATAAAAGCGGAAGCGGCTCGTTCAGCCCCGGCCACTAGCCAAAAGAAAAGGAAGATTTATATATGTCATTTGATGGACTATTTACAAAAGCTATGTACGAGGAACTTGCACAAACGATAAACGGCGGTCGGATCAATAAAATCCACCAGCCCTACCATAATGAAATTATCATTCTCATTCGCGCGAACGGTAAAAACCATAAACTGCTCTTATCGGCCCACCCTAGCTACTCAAGAGCGCAATTAACGAATGAAGCGTACGAAAACCCGCAAGACCCGCCGATGTTCTGCATGCTGCTCCGCAAGCATCTGGAAGGCGCGATCATAGAGAATATTTATCAAAAAGAACAAGACCGCATTCTCATTTTCGATATTAAAGGACGCGATGAAATCGGTGATATCAGCTATAAAACGTTGATTGTCGAAATCATGGGAAGGCACAGCAATATCATTCTCGTAAACAAAGAAACGAATATGATTCTAGACAGCATTAAGCACGTATCTTATGCGGTGAACTCATACCGTGCGATCCTGCCGGGGCAGGAGTATAAATTCCCGCCCGAACAGCATAAGCTCAATCCTTTAACAGCAAACGATGAAGATGTGCTGAAAGCATTGGATTTCAACACAGGGAAACTCGATAAACAGCTGGTGCAGGCTTTCGCAGGCTTCTCTCCCCTGCTCGCAAAAGAAGTGGTATTCCGCAGCAAGCTGCCGACGCAAGCGCAGGTGATCCAAGCTTTCCAAGAAGTGATGGCGCTATTTAACCAACGGTCCTACAGCCCGTCCATCATCCAAACGGATACGAAAGAGATCTTTTATTGCATACCGCTTGAGCATGCAAAGGGGCGCACGAAAACATTCGCTAGTTTAAGTGAAATGCTGGACCGCTTCTATTTCGGAAAAGCCGCACGCGACCGCATTAAACAGCAAGCTCAAGATTTGGAACGCTTCATCGTCAATGAAAAAGAAAAAAACGAAAAGAAAATCGCCAAACTGGAGGCGACATTGGCGGAAAGCGAAAAAGGCGAGCGGTATAAACTGTACGGTGAGCTCTTAACTGCGAATATTTATCAAGTGAAGCAAGGCATGACGGAAGTTGCGGTCGTCAATTATTACGATGAGGAAGGAAAGATGATTGCCATTCCATTGAATCCGCAGAAATCGCCTTCGCAAAATGCCCAGAACTATTTCACGAAATACCAGAAATCCAAAAATGCGATTGAAATCGTCACCGTGCAAATCCGGTTGGCCGAAGAAGAAGTAGCCTACTTCGATTCCTTATTGCAGCAGCTTGATTCGGCTGAACCGAAGGATATCGAAGAAATGCGCGAAGAGCTTCAAGAAGGCGGCTACCTGAAGCAGCGCCACAAAAAAGGCAACAAGAAAAAGAAAGACACCAAGCCTGTACTGGATGAATATATCTCAACAGACGGCGAAACCATCCTTGTCGGCAAGAATAACAAACAGAACGAATACTTAACGAATAAGCTAAGCAGCCGGGACGATCTTTGGTTCCATACGAAAGACATCCCCGGATCGCACGTTGTCATTCGCAGCCAAAACCCATCCGAGCGGACAATCCACGAAGCGGCGATGCTCGCTGCCTTCTATAGTAAAGCGAAGAACTCAAGCGGAGTGCCGGTCGATTACACACAAATCCGCCATGTGAAGAAGCCAAGGGGCTCAAAGCCGGGCTTTGTCACATACGATAATCAAAACACCCTCTATGTAACGCCGGATGCCGATGAAGTGCTGAAATTAAAGAAATGAAACCGAAGAACCGCATAGCCCGGTCAGGGGCTATGCGGTTTTTTCTTTGGAAAGTGGCCGAAATTCTTATATACTGTTACACGAGGTGAAGAACATGAAATGGATTCGATTGTTGCTTGCTGCCATCCTGGCCACCGGATTATTATATGGATGTAGCATAAACAGCGAACAAATACAAGAAGATACAGATATAACCGCACAAATCAGCGATACCATCCTCGACGATATGGAAGGCCCCCCTAAAGGCGGCCATACAATCGCACGGCATGTCGGCAAAACGGAGCAGGAATTAAAAGAGCGTGTCCAAAAAGACAACATCTCCGCCGCTAGCACATACTACGATAAGGAAACCGCGACTAAGGCTGTACAAGAAGCGTTGCGGATCCATGAAGAGGAAATCGGCAATTGGCTTGACAACTCCGACCGCGACCGTCTTGTGTTGAACACGGAGCACTCTTTCGATGTCGGAAAATCCGTGCTCAAATCCAACTTGCAAGTAATCGACCAAATCCGCAATACAATCACTGTATTAGTGAAGGATCCTGAAAGCGACCTTCGATACAAAATCCTTACTTCCTATCCAAATGCAAAGCGAGGGAAATAATATGTATCCGGAATTTCGTTATTTTTTAGAAGCTTATTGTGCAGTTAGCTTGGACGGCGATGAGTTCCAATATGCAATCGATGAATTCATCAGCCGCGAAAACAAGCGGCTTCAGCAAACTTTGCATACCGAGCTGAAGGAAATCATGAAGAATAATCGGCTCACGCTGGCCCGAGAGATGATTGAAGAACACGGCAATAGAGTATTGTCGCCGGATGAAGCCAGCGATTGGCTGACACTGGCCATCCAAAAACTGCAAGAAGAAAAGGAATGATAATTCATGCCTTTTCTTTCGTCTGAAACAACAATCCTTTTTTAGCATATTTACGGAAAGCGACCACACAAAGCGCCGTATGGATAATCGACCAGATAAGAATCGCAATCCACAGCTTGTTATACAAGCCAATGAAGAATAAATTAAATAGCGAGAACCCTAGCAGCAAACCTGAAAAAGAAGCATTAATCGACCAAAACACTTTTAAAAGCATCGCACTCCCCCATTTTTTCCCCTGACTTGTTTCACAAATATTATAACACTACCATTCCATTTATCGGCATATAAATCGTGACCGAATGCCGCAACCTTCTTATTTGACAGCCACACATATATAATGGATACATAATACTAACAGAGAGGATGATGCAGATGGCGATAGGAACGAATCACGTACTGCCCGTAATCGAAACAGAACGGCTGCTTCTTCGAAAAATCACATTTAAAGATGCCGAAGATATCTATCAATATACATCCGACCCGGCCGTCAGCCAACATGTCACATGGGACCCGCACCACTCATTGACCGATACAAAAGGATACATCCATTCGATCCTCCAGCAATATGAGATGCATCGCTTGGCGCCTTGGGGCATCCAATCGAAAGAGAGTAACAAACTGATAGGGACTATTGAATTTGTTTCATGGCAGCCACTTCATAAAACGGCGGAAATCGGCTATGTTCTATCGCAAGCGTATTGGAATCAAGGCATTATTACCGAAGCCGCACAATCTGTGATTGCATTTGGTTTCAAAGAAATGAATACCGTGCGCATACAAGCCCGCTGCCTCACAGAAAACATCGGTTCCCAAAAAGTCATGGAGAAAACAGGCATGACATTTGAAGGCACCATTCGAAAAGGCCTCTTCGTGAAAGGAAAGCACCGCGATATCCACATCTATTCGATTTTGCGGGAAGAATTTACAGAGCCTACATAAAAAGCGTTGTCCATTCACTTATGGGCAACGCCTACGCTTTATATTTCTTTCACCATCAGAACATGGGGAATGCCGTCTTCCATAAATTCTTCTCCGCTCGTTTGGTAGCCCAGCTTATGATAGAATCCTTCCGCATGTGTCTGCCCATGCAGCTTGACGCGCGAAAGCCGCTTCTCTTTCGCCATTTCCTCCAATTCAGCAACAATGACTTTGCCGAGGCCGCACTTGCGATAATCCGGCAATATGCAAATCCTCTCCAACTTGCCGAGGCCATCCACTATCCGCAGCCGCCCGGTCCCGGCAGGCTGTTCCTTATAATAAACTAAAATATGGCCACAAAGTTCGCCGAGATGGTCGAATTCATCAAATTCATCCTCTAATGGCACTCCCTGCTCTTCCACAAATACTTTCTTTCTGATTTGAAAAGCCGCTTGCAATTCCTCTTCCCGCCGAATGACTATAGCTTCCATTATAACGACCTCTTTCATTAGTGTGCTATTTCCCATTATAACGAAAAAAGACATCGGCAACCATATCCGCCAATGTCTTTCCCATCATTTCTATTCGGTCATCCAAGCTGTTTCAGTTGGATTATCACGCCATTTCGTCAGCTTCTCTACATCGCCGCTTTCGATATAACCTTTCTCTTTCGCTACTTCTACCAACGTAGAATAATTGCTTAGGGAATGGTTGGTGATTCCTTCCGCATCAAGCTGCGCTTTGCCTTTTTCCAGCTCATAAGTGAAGATTGATACAACGCCCAGCACTTCACAGCCTGCTTCGCGTAAAGCTTTCACCGCTGTAATGACGCTTCCGCCCGTTGAAATCAAATCTTCCACAACCACGACCTTTTGGCCAGGGGATGCGATGCCTTCGATTTGATTCCCTTTACCGTGCCCTTTCGCTTTCGAACGAATATAGCACATTGGCAACTCCATTTCCGCGCTCACCCATGCCGCATGCGGGATGCCTGCTGTAGCTGTTCCTGCGATCAGCTCCGCATCCGGATAGAATTCATGGACCAGCCTCGTCAACCCTTTAGCGATTTCCTTGCGTACTGCCGGATAAGATAATGTTAAGCGGTTGTCACAATAGATTGGAGATTTCATTCCTGAGGACCAAGTGAACGGATCGTTCGGTTGTAAAAATACGGCTTTAATATCTAATAATTTCTCTGCAATGCTTACTTTCATACTTCTGTTCCCTCCCAGGCCTTGTTGACTGCTTTATATGCTTCAAGCGGCGATTCCGCTTTCGTGATAGAGCGTCCGACTACAATTGCATTCGTCCCTAGCAATCTTGCTTTCTCTGGTGTCGCGACACGTTTTTGGTCGTGTACATCGTCGCTTGCCATACGAATGCCGGGTGTTACTGTCAAGAAGCCGTCACCCAGCAATGCATGAATTTTTTCTACTTCATGCGTGGAGCATACGACTCCATCCATTCCTGCAGCTTTCGCAAGCGTCGCATATGATGCAACTGATTCTTCTAAAGAAACAGCGATCCGCTGCTCTTGCTGCATCGCTTCTTCGGTTGTGCTTGTCAGCTGCGTGACAGCTATAATCAAAGGGCGCTGCTTGCCTTCGGGAGTTCCTTCAATCAATCCCGCCAACGCTTCCTCCATCATTTTCTTGCCGCCTGCCGCGTGGACATTGACTAAATCGACATCGAGTTTCGCCAAGCCTTTCATCGCTTGTTTCACTGTATTCGGAATATCATGGAGCTTTAAATCCAAGAAGATTTTATGGCCCCTGCTTTTGATTTCATTAATGATTGCCGGACCAGCCTGATAGAATAGCTCCATGCCGACTTTGACAAATAACTGTTCATTTGGAAAACCGTCCAAGAACTGTTGGACTTCTTCTACTGTGCTGAAATCCAAAGCAATAATAAGAGACTTATTCATTATTTCCAGCTCACCCCTGTACATTCTGAAATATGGTCATATCCTAGTTCATCCAATAGAGCCGGCAATCTCTCAATAATGGCCGGACAAACAAACGGATCTACGAAGTTAGCTGTACCGACCGCTACCGCACTTGCCCCCGCATAGAAGAATTCAATCACGTCTTCGGCTGTCGAAATGCCGCCCATGCCGATAATCGGAATGTCGACTTGCTGGCTTACTTCATGAATCATGCGGATCGCAACAGGTTTAATGGCTGGACCGGAAAGGCCCCCTGTCTTGTTCGCGATCACCGGGCGGGCTGTTTTTAAATCCAGGCGCATGCCAAGCAGTGTATTGATCATTGTCAAGCCGTCCGCTCCGCCGTCCTGAACCGCGAGCGCCATGTCTGTGATATTCGTCACGTTCGGAGAAAGTTTCACATACACCGGCACTTGCGATACTTCTTTAACCTTCTTCGTCAGGCGCTTCGCCGTTTCCGGGTCGGTCCCGAATGCGATGCCGCCTTCTTTAACGTTCGGGCAGGAAATATTCAGCTCCAGTGCCGCTACATTCGGCGCCGTTGAAATTTCTTTCGCCACTTCTACATAGTCATCTTCTTGCGATCCCGCTACATTGGCGATGATCGGCAGGTCGAATTGCTCCAACCATTTCAGTTCATTGTTCATCACGTGCTCCAGGCCCGGATTTTGCAGGCCGATGGCGTTCAGCATGCCTGCATGCGTTTCCGCTACGCGGGGCGTCGGGTTTCCAAAGCGCGTTTCTAGCGTTGTCGCTTTAATCATGATCGAGCCCAATAGATTTAAATCATATAACTCGCTGTATTCTTTACCGAATCCGAAGCAGCCGGAAGCGGGCATGACTGGATTTTTCAAGCTTAATCCCGGAAGTTCAACATGTAATCTACTCATAGTACCACCTCTCCTGACCGGAATACCGGACCGTCGCTGCATACTTTCCTATACGTATGCCCCGGGCGCTGATCGTGCGTTTGGCAAACACAAGCGAAGCAGGCGCCGATTCCGCAGGCCATTCTCTCTTCAAGCGACAGGAACACTTTCTTGTCGCCATAATTGTTCTCTAAAGCTTTCAACATCGGTGTCGGACCGCATGAATATAGGACGTCGAATGCGATGCCTTCCTTCTCGATGACATCTGTTACGAAGCCTTGCGTACCTAAAGAACCGTCTACCGTCGCAATATGCGTATCTCCCAATGAGGCGAATTCCTCTTCATAGAAAGCTGCATCTTTCGTCTGGAAACCTAGCACATGAATCACTTTCACTCCGCGCTCTGTTAATCGCTGCGATAGCTCGTATAATGGCGGCACCCCGATGCCCCCTCCTACTAGAAGCGCTGTTTCACCTTCATTTACTTCTTCGACAGGAAAGCCGTTCCCAAGCGGACCCAATACATCGACTTTTTCCCCCGCTCCTTTTGCCGCAAGTAAAGAGGTTCCTCTTCCTTCCGCGCGGTAAATCATCGTAAATTCCTTATTCGCACGGTCGATCGAGCAAATGGAAATGGGTCTTCTAAGAAGTGGTTCATAGCTATCTGCTACTTTAAGATGCACAAACTGCCCCGGCTGTTCCATCCGGGAAACGAGCTCGCCCTTCAGGGTAAGCTCGAATATTGAATGCGCAATTTGTTTTTGGCTAACGACGCTCATTTTTTCGTTTTTCATGACTAGGCTGCACCTTTCTATTAGTTAATCTTATCCATTGATTCGCTTGAAAAAGTCATTGATTCAATGACTTTCAGAATCGCATCGGCTGTATCTAAGGATGTTAAGCATGCGATGCCGTTCTCTACTGATTCACGGCGGATTCTAAAGCCATCTCGCTCCGGCTGTTTTCCTTTCGTCAATGTGTTGATCACGAATTGCGCTTCGCCATTTCGGATCACATCGAGCAGGTTCGGACCTTCTGAATCGATTTTGTCAACCACTTTGACCGGAATGCCCGCTTCCTGTATGGCAGCTGCCGTTCCGCTTGTTGCGATTAGCTGGAAGCCGATGTTATGGAAACGTTTCGCGATCGCCAATGCTTCTTGTTTATCTTTATCCGCAACCGTCAGCAAGACTGATCCATGCCCTTTCATTTGGATGCCTGATGCCACTAGGCCTTTATATAGGGCTTTCTCAAGTGTCGCATCTTTGCCCATTACTTCACCTGTCGATTTCATTTCAGGTCCTAATGTAATATCCACCCGGCGTAATTTAGAGAAAGAGAATACCGGCACTTTCACGAACACGCCCTGCTTCTCAGGTACAAGCCCTGTTTTGTAGCCTTGGCTTTCCAGGCTTTGGCCTAAGATGACTTTCGTTGCTACATTCGCCATCGGAACATTCGTGATTTTGCTCAAGAATGGCACTGTACGGCTTGAGCGCGGATTTACTTCGATTACAAAGACCTCTTCGTGCGCTACAACATACTGGATGTTCAATAATCCGATGATGTTAAGACCTCTTGCCAGCTTCTCGGTATAGTCAATGATTTTATCTTTGACGGCTTGTGAAATGTTTTGCGGCGGATATACCGCGATGCTGTCGCCGGAGTGGACCCCTGCGCGCTCAATATGTTCCATGATTCCCGGAATCACCACGTTCTCGCCGTCGGAAATGGCATCTACTTCAATTTCTTTACCTGTTACATAGCGGTCGATTAAGACTGGATGCTCAGGGTTTACTTTTACTGCGTTTTTCATATAGTGGAGCAACTCTTCTTCTTTGTAGACGATTTCCATCGCGCGTCCGCCGAGTACATAAGAAGGGCGCACAAGCACCGGATAACCGATCTCTGTTGCAATTTTCACCGCTTCTTTAACGGATGTTGCCGTTTTCCCTTTCGGCTGCGGGATGTTCAGTTCCGTTAATGCATGCTCGAATTTATCGCGGTTTTCCGCACGATCTAAATCTTCTAATGAAGTTCCCAGAATTTTAACGCCGCGCTCTACTAATTGGTCCGCTAAGTTGATGGCTGTTTGCCCGCCGAATTGAACAACAACGCCTTCCGGCTTCTCAAGGTCGATGATGTGCATGACATCTTCAATTGTCAGTGGCTCGAAGTATAATTTATCGGAAATGCTGAAATCTGTTGAAACTGTTTCCGGGTTATTATTAATGATGATAGCTTCATAGCCCGCTTGATTGATTGCCCACACCGAGTGGACGGTCGCATAGTCGAACTCCACGCCTTGGCCGATACGGATCGGACCGGAACCGAGAACGATCACACTTTTACGTTCTGAAACGATGCTTTCATTCTCTTCTTCATATGTACCGTAAAAATACGGTGTTTCCGATTCGAATTCAGCAGCGCATGTATCCACCATTTTATACACCGGAATGATGTTATTTTCTTTTCTCCAGTTATATATATCCAGTTCCGCCGCATTCCACAGCTTCGCTAATGTGATATCGGCAAAACCTGATTCTTTCGCTTTTCTTGCCATTTCAAGATCAAACGGCGCAGCTTGCAGATCCTTCTCCAATGCGATGATATTTTCGAATTTCTTTAAGAAGAATCGGTCGATTTTACTCCACTCATGGATGGTTTCAATTGTTACGCCTCTTCTTAATGCTTCACCGATGTAGAATAGGCGCTCATCGCCCGCTTTTCTGATGCGCTTTTCGATCAGTGCGTCATTTAGCTCTTCGTCGTCTTTCAATCCCAGGTGGTAAATGCCGCATTCTAATGAACGGACCGCTTTCAGTAATGACTCTTCCAAGGTACGGCCGATTGCCATTACTTCGCCTGTCGCTTTCATTTGTGTTCCTAGGCTGCGGTTCGCTGATTCGAACTTGTCGAATGGCCATCTCGGAATTTTTGATACAACATAATCGAGTGCAGGCTCAAAGCTTGCATATGTTTTTCCTGTGACAGGATTCATCATTTCATCAAGAGTCAGGCCGACTGCAATCTTCGCAGCAAGCTTAGCGATCGGGTAGCCTGTCGCTTTTGATGCCAGCGCCGATGAACGGCTCACGCGTGGGTTTACTTCGATGATATAGTAGTTGAAGCTTTCCGGATCTAATGCCAGCTGGACGTTACATCCGCCTTCAATTTGCAGGGCGCGGATGATTTTCAGCGAGCAATTGCGCAATAATTGATATTCACGGTCGCTTAACGTTTGGCTAGGCGCCACTACAATGGAATCCCCTGTGTGGACGCCGACCGGATCGATGTTCTCCATGTTACATACAACGATTGCGTTATCATTGCTGTCGCGCATTACTTCATATTCGATTTCTTTAAAGCCTGCAATGCTTTTCTCGATCAAGCATTGTGTAACCGGGCTATGCTTCAAGCCGCTTGTTACGATTTCCACCAGCTCTTCTTCATTCGTGCAAATTCCACCGCCTGTTCCACCGAGTGTGAATGCCGGACGCACAATAATCGGATATCCTACACGTCCGACAAATTTATACGCCTCTTCAAGTGTGTGGATAATGTCGCTATCCGGAACCGGTTCGCCTAATTCATTCATTAAGCTTCTGAATAAATCACGATCTTCCGCTTGGTTGATTGCCGATAATTTCGTTCCGAGGATTTCTACGCCGCACTCTTCAAGTACGCCCGCTTCCGATAATTGAACGGCAAGGTTCAAGCCCGTTTGTCCGCCCAGTGTCGGAAGCAATGCATCCGGACGCTCTTTGCGGATGATTTTGCTTACGAATTCCAGTGTTAATGGTTCAATATAAACTGCATCGGCAATTTCTGTATCCGTCATGATTGTAGCCGGGTTGGAGTTGATGAGAATAACACGGTAGCCCTCTTCTTTCAGTGCGATGCAAGCTTGCGTTCCCGCATAATCGAATTCCGCCGCTTGACCGATGATGATCGGGCCTGAACCGATCACTAATATACTTTTTATATCTGTACGTTTTGGCATTGTTTTTCTCCTTCCGCTTTCGCTGTTTCAATCATGTTCATGAATTTATCAAATAACCCGTTCGCATCTTCAGGGCCCGGTGAAGCTTCTGGATGGTACTGCACTGTAAATGCCGGATAGTCTTTATGCTTTAGCCCTTCGATTGTTCCATCATTTAAAGCGACATGCGTTACTTCCAATGGCGTGCTTGCCAGTGATGCTTCTTCTACTGTGTAGCCATGGTTCTGGGAAGTAATCGCAATCTTGCCTGTCGCCAGGTCCCGCACTGGATGGTTTGATCCGCGGTGCCCGAATTTCAGCGGCTCTGTGTTCGCATTGTTTGCCAGCGCGAACAGTTGATGCCCTAAGCAAATTCCGAATAATGGCACTTTACCCTGCACGCCTTTAATCATTTCAATCGCTTGCGGCACATCTTTCGGATTCCCCGGTCCATTCGATAACATGATGCCGTCCGGGCTTAGGTTCAGGATTTCTTCCGCTGTTACATTGTATGGCACAACAACTACATCGCAGTCCCTCTTGTTCAGTTCACGCAAGATGCCGTGTTTCATGCCGAAGTCAACCAGTACGACGCGGCGGCCTCTGCCCGGGCTCGGATACGCGCGTTTTGTGGATACTTTCTTAACCTGGTCATTTGGGAGCACTGTTGCTTTTAATGTTTCAATCACTTCTTCAGGACGTTTCTCCATGTTGGCGATCGCGCCTTTTAACGTACCGTGCCGGCGAATGATTCTTGTCAGCTTTCTTGTATCGATGCCTGCGATTCCAGGGATGTTGTTCAATTTGAAATATTCATCCAGCGTGCATTCGCTGCGCCAATTGGATGGCAGATCCGCTACTTCTTTCACAACAAAACCGGAGATTGCCGGTGTGATAGATTCAAAGTCATCTCTGTTGATTCCGTAGTTTCCGATTAAAGGATACGTCAATGTTACAATTTGTCCGCAGTACGACGGATCGGACAGCACTTCTTGATAACCTGTCATCCCTGTATTGAATACAACTTCCCCCATCCGCTCTACATTGGCTCCGAAAGCCTTGCCGACAAATACTGTGCCGTCTTCTAAAATTAGTTGTCTTTTCATGCTTTTACGCTCTCCTTTTGCCATACTACTGTGCCATCAACCATTGTCATGACCGGCCAGCCTTTGCATCTCCATCCGCCGAATGGCGTATTTTTGCCTTTTGAAGCAAATTCTGCTGTATCGATTTCTTTTTCTTCTTGCAGATCAAGCAGGACGATATCGGCCAGCGCCCCCTCTTCAAGTACGCCATATGGCAGATTGAATGCTTCGCTTGGCTTATTAGTTAAGAATCCTAGCAATTGCTCCAGTGTGATGATGCCTTTTTCCACAAAATGTGTGTACAGCAGCGGGAACGCTGTTTCCAAGCCGACGATTCCGAACGGCGCCAACTCGATTCTCTCCGCTTTTTCTTCCGCTGTATGAGGGGCGTGGTCTGTAGCGATGAAATCGATTGTCCCATCCAGCAGACCTGCGATCAGCGCTTCTTGGTCTTTCTTTCCGCGTAATGGCGGATTCATCTTATAATTCGTATCTAAAGATGGAATATCTTCTTCATTTAATAATAGGTGATGCGGCGTTACCTCCGCTGTGACTTTAATGCCGGCACGCTTTGCATCGCGTACTACACGCACAGAAGCTTCTGTGCTGATGTGGCATACATGATAGTGGCAATCGGCCGCTTCAGCCAGCAGCACATCGCGTGCGATTTGTACGGACTCGCACACAGATGGAATACCGTTCAAGCCGTGCTCGGCAGAGAATTCCCCTTCATGTACGCATCCTTTGTTGATCAGCGTATTCTCTTCACAATGCGCCACGATCGGTGCGTTCAATGCAGCCGCTTGTTTCATCGCTTCCAACATCATAGCCGCTGATTGTACGCCCACACCGTCATCAGTGAAAGCGAATGCCCCCGCCTCCTGTAATTCTTTGAAATTCGTCAGTTCCTTGCCTGCTTCGCGGACTGTAATGGAGCCGTATGGCAGTACGCGGACACAACCGGTTTCCTCGATGCGCTGCATCAGCTTCTCAACCGTTTCTTTTGTATCAGGGACCGGACGTGTGTTAGGCATCGCCGCAACCGTGGTAAAGCCGCCGCGCGCCGCCGCTTTCGTCCCTGTTTCAATCGTTTCCTTCTGTTCGCCGCCCGGCTCGCGCAGATGCACATGCAGGTCCACAAATCCCGGAGAAACGATAAGCCCTTTTGCGTCAATTGTTTCTGATGCATTATCGCTGATCTGGTCAGCGATCTGTGCGATTCGTCCGTTCTCTACTTTGATGTCTTTCGCTTCAAGCTTGCCTTCTTTATTAAACAATTGACCATTCTTTATGATAAGTGCCATTTTCTGTTCCTCCTTTAGATTCCGTTTGTTCCAATGAACGCTTTAATACCGCCATCCGAACATACACACCGTTTTCCATTTGTTTGAAAATCCGCGAACGTTCGCATTCAATTAGATCTTCATCTATTTCCACATTGCGATTAACCGGTGCGGGATGCATGATGATGCTGGAAGGCTTCATCTCTGCCTCTCTCGCCTTCGTTAATCCGTATGTTTGTAGGTATTCTTCTTTGTTTCCCTCCATCGCTTTGTCATGGCGTTCATGCTGAATTCTTAATAGCATCACTACATCCGCTGTCCGAACGGCCTGATCCAATTCTTCATATCGGCCTCCGGCAATACTGCGGTCAAACCATTTTTCCGGGCCTGAGAACACAACTTCCGCGCCTAGCCTTGTTAAAGTATCAGCGTTCGAACGGGCGACCCGGCTGTGGCGGATATCCCCCACAATCGCTACCTTTAAGCCTTGGAACCCTCCGAACTCTTGGTAAATCGTAAGCAAGTCGAGCAAGCATTGTGTCGGGTGGTGCCCGCAACCATCTCCTGCATTGATTATCGGAATATTGACCTTGTTCACCAATTGATCGAAATATTGATCTTCATAATGGCGGATGACTAGGGCATTGACACCGATTGATTCCAGTGTTTTCACTGTATCGTAAAGCGTTTCCCCTTTTTGCACACTTGATGTCGACACTTCAAAAGGAATTACTTCCAGACCTAACTTTCTTTCCGCCACTTCAAAGCTGCTCTTTGTTCTCGTGCTGTTCTCAAAGAATAAATTAGCTGTGAATGTTTGAGTATCCGGTTTCCATACCCTTCCTTTCGCAAAGCTTTCCGCGTCCCGTAAAATATCATAAATTTCTGTAATGGATAATTCGCAAGTTGTCAATAAATGGTTCATACTCGACTTCCTCCTTTACGGTTTAACAATCAATGTCTTTATATAAACAAACACCCTAAACAATCGTTTAGGGTGTTTGTGACAGAACATCGGGCGCATGACAAGCTGATCCTACATTGCTTATGTCATACCGTGCCCTTCTTATGTTCTGTTACACCCTTATAAACCTCTCTGGATTTATGTTAAAAGGTGATTATGCTACTGAATCATGTTTTTCTTCAAATAAATCTTTCGCCGCTTCTCTTCCCGGCAGGATTAAATTTAAGGCGATTCCGACAATTGCTGCAAGCGCCATGCCCGATAATTGGAATTGGTCGCCGAATCGGATGAAAGCCCCGCCGATTCCCAATACAAGAATGACGGATGCGATGATTAAGTTTCTGTTTTTCTCAAAATCTACTTTATTATCAATTAACATTCTCAAACCGCTCGATGCGATGATTCCGAACAGAAGGATTGAAATGCCTCCCATTACAGCTTGCGGAATGGAATGGATAATCGCTGAAATCTTGCCTACGAATCCGAACAGAATGGCCGTCACTGCAGCTCCTCCCAGGATGTAGACGCTGAATGCTCTTGTAATCGCCAGCACGCCGATGTTCTCGCCGTATGATGTAAGCGGCGGTCCTCCGATCAATGAACCAATGATGATTCCCGCTCCGTCTCCAGCGATTGAACGGTGCAGACCTGGCTTCTTAATGAAGTCCCTTCCCACCACTTTACTTAGTACCAATTGATGTCCGATATGCTCCGCCAACGTCACTACCGCTACCGGAATCATTGCCAGCGCGATCCCTATGTTCAAATTCGGTTCATAATTCACGAACGGAACCATAAAATCGGGAACTTCGAACCAACTTGCTTCTTTTACCCCGCTTAAATCAACGATTCCTACTGCTAATGCTGTTACATAACCTACGATGATTCCGATTAGGATCGGAATGACCTTCAAGAATCCCTTCATGTATATAGAGCAAACAATCGTTACTGTCAATGTCACTAAAGCAACCGTCAAATGCGTCAGGCTATACTCCAGCTTATCTACCGGCGCTTGCGGATTGCTGTACATCGCCATGCCTACAGCTGTTCCTGCAAGCCCCAATCCGATTACAATAATAACAGGCCCCACTACTACCGGCGGTAAAATGGTCATCAGCCATTTCACACCTGCTTTTTTAATAATTAATGCGATGATTCCATATACGATACCTGCCAGGAAACAGCCGAACATGGCCGCTTCCGGTCCTCCTAGTGACTTTGCCATGATAATCGGCGCTATGAAAGCGAAAGATGATCCTAAGTATGCAGGAATCTGTCCTCTTGTAATAAGCAAGTACGCCAACGTTCCTAAACCGCTTGACACAAGCGCCACCGCAGGGCTTAACCCCACTAAGAACGGCACGAGCACCGTTGCCCCGAACATGGCGAATACATGCTGGATGCTTAGCGTAATCCATTGGGCCGGCTTCGGAACTTCTTCTACGTCCAGTACGATGTTTCTCTTTTCTTGTTGCATGATTGTTTCCTCCTATCCTTTCTCTAACAAAAAACCCTCGTGCTTAGACGAGGGTACAAAGGAGTAAGGACGTGTATATACCCCTGCTTATACTAAAGCCTGGGAGCAATCATTCCTTCCCTTTGTTAGCCTCTCGGGACTGACATTAAAAGGGTCATTATTTATTATAAATGCTGACTTTATCCAATCCATCGACTTCCGTCAATGAAACCATAATCTTCTCTGATTGTGATGTCGGGACGTTTTTCCCGACATAATCTGCCCGGATAGGCAACTCCCGATGGCCGCGGTCCACAAGCACTCCAAGTTGGATCTGGGAGGGCCTTCCGATATCCATCAAAGCATCCATCGCTGCCCTGACTGTTCGCCCTGTATATAATACATCATCCACTACGATGACCTTCTTATCCGTGATATCGACAGGAATATCGGAACCTTTTACAGTCGGCTGTCCGTCGCTATTCTTCACGCTCAAGTCATCCCGGTACAGCGTAATGTCCAATTCCCCTTGGGCAATTGCCTTCCCTTCGATTTGTTCAATCCTGGCCGCCAATCGATTGGCGATGAAGATTCCACGTGTCTTAATCCCCACTAGCACACAATCTTCAATCCCCTTGTTCTTCTCGATGATTTCATGGGCAATCCGTGTCAATGCCCGTCTGATTGCCTGTTCATCAAGAACGACTGCTTTTTCATTCATGCTAAGCACCTTCCTATCATATGTTTGCCGACAAAAAAATCCTCTCGCCCGCAGCGAGAGGATACACGTATACCTATGCAATATACCCATATTGCGCTAGGTTCATCCGTTCCCTTCCCAGTCTCACGGGACTGTTCTTAAAGGTTCATGTTCAACTGTTTATATCATACGTCCGTTGTGCCGCTTTGTCAACTACTCTTTCTTAATTTATCCAATAATTTCGTAAAGTATTCCGGAAGCGGCGCCTGGAACTCCAGATATTCTTCCGTACGCGGATGGACAAATCCAAGAACGCCGGCATGAAGCGCTTGTCCGCCTATATCCAATGTCTTCTTTGGCCCATACTTAGGATCGCCCGCCAATGGATAGCCGATATACTTCATATGCACACGGATCTGGTGTGTCCTTCCTGTTTCAAGCTGACATTCAACCAAGGTGAAATCCTTGAATCTTTCGATTACTGTAAAATGAGTAACAGCCGCCTTGCCATCCGATACGACGGTTTGGCTTTGACGGTCCTTTTTATCACGGCCGATTGGCGCATCAATCGTGCCGTGGTCATGTGAAATGACGCCATGCACAAGCGCGCGGTACTTTCTTGTTACCGTCTTATCCACAAGCTGTTGCACAAGGCTTTCATGGGCCATGTCATTCTTTGCTACCATCAGAAGCCCTGACGTGTCCTTATCGATGCGATGGACGATTCCCGGCCGCATTACGCCATTAATGCCGGATAAGTCCTTGCAGTGTGCCATCAGGCCATTTACAAGGGTTCCGCTCGTATGCCCCGGCGCTGGATGCACGACCATGCCTTTAGGCTTGTTCACAACAAGCACATCCGCGTCTTCATAATAGACATCAAGGTCCATTTCTTCCGCTTTAATATCCAGTTCGACCGGCTCAGGCACATCGATTGCCACTTCATCGCCCACTTGGCATTTATAGTTTGTTTTCACGCTCTTTCCATTCACATGCACATTGCCCTCTTTAATAAGCAGCTGCGCCTGTGTGCGGGAAAACTGTTCATCCACAACCGAGATGAACTTATCCAGGCGGTCTCCTTTATGTTCTTCACTTACGATGTATAATACTTTATCCATTCTTTTTCTCCTTTAATAGCTTTTCCTCAAACAACATATAAACCATCAACATCGCAACTCCCACCGTCAAGGCAGAATCTGCTACATTGAAGATCGGGAAATCATAGCCGAAAATAATCGTATCGACAAAATCAACCACTTCTTGGCGGAAAACGCGATCAATGAAATTGCCGATTGCACCGCCCAGCATCAATCCAAGCGAGATTCCCAATATAATATGCGTCTTAGCCGCCTTCTGTATATAATACACTAACGCAGCAACCACAACGATGGTAATTATGTAGAAGAACCACATTTGCCCTGCCAAGATTCCCCACGCCGCTCCCGGGTTGCGGTGTGATGTGATATATATAAAATTCTCAATAACCGGGATACTTTCCCCCAGCTCCATATTCTTCACAACAAATATTTTTGTAATTTGGTCCAGGGCGATTATAATAAGCGCCAACAAGTAATAAATCACTGTCATCCCCCAACTTCCCATAATGTATGTATACTATCTTGAATTGTAGCATATTGTGAAAAATAAACACAATGCATATGGCAAAACCGTCACCGGCCCTTTTTTAAGACAAGCACTTCTTCATATGAACCAAAAAATAAGTTCACCCGATATTCCGATTCTCTCGGTTTGTTGAAATGCAACCGAAAAAAAACGTGCCGGCTATAGAGCAAGCCAGCACGTTTCTTCTATCTTACATAGAATATGCTTCTTTCACTACCGATGCGCAGCGAGGGCATAATGCCGGATGTTCTTCAGCAGTCCCTACCGCCTCTGATACATTCCAACAGCGCTCGCAAGTTTCACCGTCCGCTTTTGCAATGACAATCGCACAGTTTTCAAAGACTGCCGCATCAGCCGGCGCAGCTTCTTTATCTCCTGCGATTTCGAATTGGGAAACGATGAATAGCTGCTCAAAGCTTTCTTGAATTGTATCAAGCAATGCCTTTGTTTCAGCCGTTACATACATTGAAACTTTCGCGTTCAATGATTTGCCGATTACTTTTGCGTTACGCGCTTCTTCCAATGCTTTAAGAACATTATCTCGAAGATCCATGAATTGATTCCATTTCGCTTCTAATTCTTTTGCATTCGGATATTCTTTCGGTGTCGGCATATCTGTTAACTGTACGCTTTCCTCTTCCATATTCGGGATGTAAGCCCACACTTCATCTGCTGTATGCGCTAAAATCGGCGACACCAGCTTTGTCAATGATAGCAATACATCATAAAGGACCGTTTGAATCGCACGGCGATCTGCGCTATTAGGAGCTTCGCAATATAGAATATCTTTCGCATAATCTAAATAGAAAGCACTTAAATCCAATGTACAGAAGTTATTGATATTATGATAAATATTGGCGAATTCGTATTCGTTATAAGACTTCGTTACATTTTCAATCAGTTTATTCAGTTTCACAAGCATGAACTGATCAACTTCGCGCAATTCCTCATATTTCAAGCTATCCGCTTTAGGATCGAAACCATCCAGGGTTCCAAGCAAGAAACGGAATGTGTTGCGGATTTTGCGATATACTTCAGCTACTTGCTTCAGGATAGGATCAGATACACGAACATCCGCTTGATAGTCGACAGAAGCAACCCATAGGCGAAGAATATCCGCTCCGAGTTGATTCATAACCTTCGCAGGGATGACTGTGTTCCCCAATGACTTACTCATCTTGCGTCCTTGGCCGTCAAGTGCGAACCCGTGGCTTAGAACCCCTTTGTATGGCGCTTTGCCTGTCACTGCAACAGCTGTCGACAAGGAAGAGTTGAACCAGCCGCGATATTGGTCAGATCCTTCAAGGTAAAGGTCGGCCGGTCTTACAAGATCTTCACGCTCCTCCAGCACAGCTTGATGTGAAGAACCGGAGTCGAACCATACGTCCATGATATCCGTTTCTTTCGTGAAGATGCCATTCGGGCTTCCTTCGTGCGTAAATCCTTCCGGCAATAAATCTTTCGCTTCACGCTCGAACCATACGTTCGATCCATATTCACGGAATAGATCCGATACGTGGTTGATTGTTTCATCAGTGATGATTGGTTCGCCGTTTTCCGCATAGAATACCGGAATCGGAACACCCCATGCCCGTTGGCGGGAAATACACCAGTCGCCGCGGTCGCGGACCATGTTGAATAGTCTTGTTTCGCCCCATGCCGGGTACCATTTCGTATCCTTGATCGCTTGCAACAATTCTTCACGGAAATCATGGATAGAAGCGAACCATTGCGCTGTCGCACGGAAGATTGTCGGCTTTTTCGTTCTCCAGTCATGCGGATAAGAGTGGACGATGAATGTTAAATTCAATAACGCGCCTTTTTCTTCTAATGCTTCTGTGATCGCTTTATTCGCTTTATCATAGAACATGCCTTCAAAGCCTGGTGCTTCATCTGTCATATGGCCTTTCTCATCGACAGGGCATAATGTTTTTAATTTATATTTCTGAGCGACGATGAAATCATCTTCCCCGTGTCCAGGAGCTGTATGGACGCAGCCTGTACCGGCATCAGTTGTAACATGCTCGCCTAGCATAACAAGAGAATCACGATCGTATAATGGATGCTTCGCAATGATGTATTCCAGCTCGCTGCCTTTTACTGTTTTTACGACTGTCGCTTCTTCCCAGCCGATTGCTTCTTTTACAGATGATAGCAAGTCTTTTGCTACTAAGTAGTTGTTTCCTTCCACCTCAACAACCACATAATCAAGTTGTGGATGAACAGAGATCCCGAGGTTGGCCGGAATTGTCCAAGGTGTTGTTGTCCAGATGATGAATTTAGTGCCCTCTTCCAGCACGCCTTTACCGTCCGTCACTTCAAATGCCACATAGATGGAAGCCGATTTCTTATCTTGATATTCAATTTCCGCTTCAGCAAGTGCCGATTCACTTGAAGGCGACCAGTTAACCGGTTTTAAGCCTTTATAGATATAGCCCTTCTTCGCCATCTCACCAAATACTTTGATCTGCTGCGCTTCGTATGCAGGCTTTAGTGTGATGTATGGGTTATCCCAATCGCCGCGCACGCCCAGGCGTTTAAATTGCTCTTTTTGGCGTGCTACTTGCTCGTATGCGTACTCTTCGCATAGTTTACGGAAGTCGGCTACGCTCATTTCTTTGCGATTCACTTTACCGCTTTTTGTAAGGGCCGTTTCAATCGGCAAACCATGTGTATCCCAACCGGGAACATACGGTGCATTGAATCCGCTCATTGATTTAAAGCGAACAATGAAGTCCTTCAGGATTTTATTCAATGCATGGCCCATATGGATATCGCCGTTCGCATACGGGGGACCGTCATGCAATACAAACATCGGGCGGTCTTTTGTGCGTTCCTGCACTTTCTTATAGATGTCCATCTCTTCCCATGCTTTTTGCATATCTGGTTCTCTTTTTGGTAAATTTCCGCGCATCGGAAATTCTGTCTTTGGCATTAATAAGGTGTCTTTATAATCCATAATCCATTAACCTCCTAATAATCGTTCCAAGAAAATCTAATTATTCCGGACATACAAAAGAAGCCTTCTCATCCCTGAAAAAGGGACGAGAAGGCTTCTTCCCGTGGTACCACCCTAGTTGATGCTCACTGAATCGCTGCATCCACTCAACTTGATTCTTAACGCGAACAACACGCTTAAACTACTTCCGACGGTTTCGTTCAAGAACTCCAGGGTGATCTTCCGTTTCTATGCTTACATCGGGCTTCCACCATCCCCGATTCGCTTATTGTAAGTGTATAAAGAAACATACTGTCCCTATCAACGTTTAAATAATATGATCTTGTTTGGAATTATATACGAAAAGTATAATCCTCGTCAATATCACTCTTCATCATCTTGAAATAAAAGATCCGCCGCGTCATGCTCGAAAGCCATTAAATGCTCCCAATCCTCACTTTTGATCAAATCGAGCTGGGCTTCCACAAGCATCGTAAACCTTGTGCGGAATACTTTCGATTGCTTCTTGAGCTCTTCTATTTCATTGGCGATCTTCCTTGCTTTCGACAACGATTCATTAACAATGCGATCGGCGTTCTTCTCCGCCTCTTTGAGAATCAATTTCGCTTCTTTCTGCGCATTTCTTTTTACATCTTCACCGGCTTCTTGAGCGATGATGATCGATTGATTCAGTGTATGCTCGATGTTACTGAAGTGGCCCAATTTCTCTTCGGCTGCCATCAGCTGCTCTTCCAGTTCCCGTTTCTCGCGAAGAATAAGCTCATAATCCTTCATGATTTGCTCCAGGAATTCATTTACTTCATCTTCATCATATCCGCGAAAGCCCTTATTGAAACTCTTATTATGTATATCAAGCGGCGTTAAAGGCATTACTGCACCTCCATATAAAATTAAATATTCATTGTGTATTACTTTCATTCTACTTTTTGACAGAACTTTTGTAAATGATTCAAATATTCCTATTATTTTTGCTTTCCGAATACAATCCGCCATTTTTCTTTTTTTGTCTTGCCTTCAATCGATAAAATGCGACATCTGCCAAAACCGCGCACTGAAACAATATCGCCTTCCCGGCAATCATAATCATTTGCTTCAATCAGCTTATGGTTCACTTTCACTTTACCCCCGGCAATATAATCCTGCGCTTTCTTGCGCGATATATTGGCCATTGAGGAAAATAAGCTGTCCAAACGCATCGAAGAGCTGGTCATGATCGATTCCTGCCAGATTTGGTCCACCATAATCGCTTCTTGAAAGCTCTTCGGCGCAATGGTTACGCCTGCATGTCCAATCTTTGTGACATTTGCGATCACATAGTCGCTTATATCACCAGCGACGATGATTTGAGTAGCTTTATCATTCAATAAAACATCCCCGAACTTCTCGCGCTTAACACCGAGCGACATCAATGCTCCAAGGATCTGCCTATGCTGCAGCTCGGCAAACTTGCGATTATAGGACACATCCAGCAGCTGCATATCGAAATCTTCTTCTTTCGGGCTGTAATAATCCGGATACAGTAGCACCCGCTTACGCTCTGCTTGTTCATGCCCGCCGAAAAATGCGATCTTGCAATCATCCGAATAGCCGATCACCGATGCTAAAATCTGCTGTTCCCTCGGATCTAAGAAAGCTGTCAGCTTCGGTGCATAAAATGTTTCCACGCTTTCCTTCCAATCAAGTACAGCATCGATGAAATTCTTCTCATCACTGCGGAAATGTTGATAAATGCTCATGACAATTCATTCCATCCTTCTTCCCAGAAACATAAAGGCTAACGCCACAAGATCCGTGGTGGAGCTTGCAGGTCAGCCTTTTCTCACAATTTACATCGTAACTAACCAAAAGTATACTTGTCTTATTCCCACTGTTGCTAAATTTAAAACCAAAAAGCCAACAATTGGCGAAAAATCCATCATGCCGATCGGGGGAATGAAGCGTCTGAACACTTCTAAATACGGTTCGCAAATCCGCCCCAGGAACTGGCCGATTGCCGATTCGCGCGCATTCGGAAACCATGACATTAATATATAAATAATTAATGCATAGGAATAAATTTCGATTACATTCACCAATATACTAAATATTAAACCCATTCACTTACCACCTTAAACCTTGAGTATCATCTTCTTGGAGAGCGGCTGATACGGTTCCTGATACATCTACATTCGCAGGCGTACAAAGGAATATATCCGTACCGATCCGTTGAATATCCCCACCAATAGCATACACTGTACCACTCAAGAAATCTACAATTCGTTTCGCTTGATCGCGGGAAATGCTTTGCAGGTTCACGACCACTGCCCGTTTCGAATTCAAGTGGTCTGCGATTCCTTGCGCTTCGGAATAAGCGCGCGGTTCAACAATCACCACTTTGGTTTGCTGTTGTACACTCTTTAAGCTGACTACATTCTGCGCAGGCGGAACTTGCGAAGGAGCTTTAGAAATCGACTTCAATGGGACTTCCGCCTCCCGTTCACGTTCGACTTCTTGCGTTTCTTCTTTATATTCATATTCATCCTCAAGAGCAAAAAATGATTTAAACTTTGAACCGATTGACATTTTTTTAGCCTCCTTTAAGAATCTTCACCCACAAGGGCCGTTCCTATACGAATATATGTTGCGCCTTCTTCGACCGCAATTTCGAAATCATTCGACATCCCCATCGACAGTTCCGTACACGGCGCATTCTCCAAATGCAGCGCCGCGACTTCTTGCTGCAATGCTTTCAACTTGCGGAAGCAGCTGCGGAGGACGGCTTCATCTTCTGTAAACGGCGCCATCGTCATCAGGCCCACTACTTGAATACGGTCCAACTCTTCGTCCCGCAATTGCCGGATGAAAGGAATCACCTCTTGCGGCGCTAGGCCATGCTTGGATTCTTCCCCTGAAACATTCACTTGGACAAAGCACGGCACTTGCTTCGCCGCACGCTTATGTATTTCCCTCGCCAGCGATAGCCTGTCCAATGAATGGATATAGTCGGCATGTCCGACAACATCCTTCACTTTACGGGTCTGCAAAGACCCGATAAAGTGCCATTTAACCCCTTTGGCAATATGCGCTTGTTTATTCATCAATCCTTCAAGCCGATTCTCGCCAATATGCCCGATTCCCGATTCCACAGCTTCGATCGTTCTCTCCGGCGAAACATATTTCGTGACAGCTATCACATGGACATCATCTATATTTCTATTACTTCGTTCACACGCTTCCTGAATTCTGCGCTCTATAGCAGAAAGATTATCTATTACTCTCACGTTACAAAGCTGCCTCCTTCCAACCGATAAAGCTCATCAATCTTCCCGTCTTGCCCCCATCTCTCCGATAAGAGAAAAACTCTTTATCATGACAGGATGTGCAATAACCGGAAACCGCAATATGCTTCACTCCAGCTGACTTCAATATCATTTCATTCAACTTCTTCAGATTCAGCTTATATTGCCCTTCTCTTATTAAATTATATGGTTTTTCATCGGCTTCTTCCACTACTTTATTTACTTCATCTATTACTTTATCGTCCACAACATAACATTCTTGACATATGGAAGGGCCGATTACCGTATATATGTCGCTTGGGTCGATGCCGTTCGCCTGCCACTTCCTTATCATTTCCGCCGCAATGCCCGCGACCGAGCCCTTCCATCCGGCATGGGCCATCCCTATATGGGAGTGCCCCGGCGCGAAATAATAAATGGGCACGCAATCCGCATAGCATAATGTTAATAATACCCCCGAATCACTCGTATACAAACCATCAGTATCCTGTAATGCCGAATGATAATCGACCGCTCCCAAGCCTCTTTCCGCATGCGTCACTCTCTTAATGCGGGTACGGTGCGTTTGCTCCGCCCCTACCCAGCCGGATAGTGGAAAGGCGAGCTGATCCGCGATGATTTTCCGGTTTTCGACAACATCTGCCGCTTCATCGCCCACATGAAAACCTGTATTGAGCGTGCTGTAGGCTCCCTTGCTGACACCGCCGTTTTTCGTCGTAAAGCCTACCGTAAGCCTGGAATCCATCCCCTCCCACTCCGGAATCGTAAAATATTGATCCTTTTGCTTTTCAAATATTTCCTTCATAAATATGCCTACCCTTTTTATTTTTTTATAGTATATGCATCTTCTTATATTAACAGTTTTTCCTACTCTTTTATAACCATTTCAACGGCATCCCGATAATCGACAAAAATAATATCTTCGCCGATTTTCTTGATTTTGCTCCAAGGAATGGTGATGCCGTCCTCCCGCTGAAACATTTGCACCCATTTCCCATTGCCCGATACGACAATAGCGATAATCTGCCCTGTCAATAAATTGATATCCAGATCCTGAAGAACACCTAATTTCTTTCCATCTGTTATATTCACAATATCTTTCGTCTGGAATTGCGATATTCTAATCATAGATGATTTCTCCTTACTTTTATTTTATCCTGCCTGAATGGTAAAGAAAACGACAAAAAAAGACCATACAATCACAATACGGCAAACTTATAGGTGTCATCGCCTTATATATTGTATGGTCTTTTATGTATTTAATGTTGAATATTCTTATTCATTTGTTTGATTGCCGCCTTTTCGAGCCTCGATACTTGCGCTTGCGAGATTCCGATTTCGTCAGCGACCTCCATTTGGGTCTTCCCTTGGAAGAATCGTTTGCGGATAATCATCGTTTCCCGCTCATTCAAACGCCGCATGCCTTCCTTAAGAGCGATTTCATCAATCCACTGGGTATCCCTGTTCTTCTCATCGCTTAACTGGTCGACCACATAAATCGGATCGCCGCCGTCATTATAGATCGGTTCAAATAGGCTTACCGGGTCTTGGATGGCATCAAGCGCGAAAACAATTTCCTCATGGGACACTTCCAGCACTTTCGCAATTTCTTCCGCTGTAGGCTCTTTTGATGTCTGGCTCATTAATTTCTCTTTCACTTGCAGAGCTTTGTAAGCGATATCCCGCAAAGAACGCGATACCCGTATCGGATTATTATCGCGCAGATATCTTCTTATTTCGCCGATAATCATCGGTACAGCATACGTTGAGAATTTTACATTTTGGCCTAAGTCAAAGTTATCAATCGATTTCATTAAACCTATACAGCCTACTTGAAACAAGTCATCGACATATTCCCCTCTGTTGTTAAATCGTTGTATGACACTTAATACAAGTCTCAAGTTCCCGTTTACCAGCTTCTCTCTTGCTGAGAAATCGCCTTCTTGCAATTCCTTGAACAACTTTCGCATTTCATCATTTTTCAAAACCGGTAATTTTGATGTATCCACACCGCATATTTCAACTTTATTGCGAGACAAAATATTTCCCTCCTTACAGGGGATGCTGTACAAAGTTCAGTATCTCCCCGCGCTAAGAAAATATGCACCGTGCCACGCAACAATAATTCTTGAAAAAGTGGTATAAAATCGCGCACATCTGAAAAAAGCTTGGGCTATAAGCTAAAAAAACGTCGATAAAAACAGAAAAACCCGGCCCCCGCCGAGTTTTTCATCATACCATCTTATTGAATTCTTTCCGCAGTCTTTTAATGATCCTTTTCTCTAGCCGCGATATGTACGATTGAGAAATGCCCAGCATGTCTGCCACATCTTTTTGTGTTTTCTCTTCGCCTCCCATTAAGCCGAACCGAAGCTCCATGATTTGCTTTTCGCGGTCGGAAAGCTGATGCAACGCCTTCGTTAGCAGCTTGCGGTCAATATTCGCCTCCAGGTCCTTCGTGATGATATCTTCCTCGGTCCCCAACACATCTGATAGCAGCAATTCATTGCCATCCCAATCAATATTGAGTGGCTCATCAAACGAGACCTCGGAACGGATTTTGTTGTTTCTCCTCAGAAACATGAGGATTTCATTTTCGATGCAGCGGGAAGCATAGGTGGCAAGCTTGATTTTCTTCTCCGGGTTAAATGTGTTGACGGCTTTGATTAAACCGATCGTTCCGATGGAGATCAAGTCTTCAATATTGATGCCCGTATTCTCGAATTTGCGGGCTATATAGACGACAAGCCGCAGATTCCTCTCGATCAGGACGGCGCGCGCCGCTTCGTCGCCGTTCGGAAGCTTGTGGATCAGCACTTCTTCTTCTTCTTTGGATAATGGCGGCGGCAAGGCTTCACTGCCGCCGATGTAATAGATTTCATCGGTTTTAATCCCTAATTTCACAAGCAGCTTATACCAACCAGACATTACGCGAAAAAGCCATTTTCTCACTCTTTTTTCCCCCTTCTAAAAAGTCGAATACCTTCGTATAGTGTATAAGGTGAAACTTTAATCCGTAGTGGATTTCCTCCGTTCACTACGGGTTAATGGTTCCCTGAATACCATTTTTCAAGAAGCGTCCCTCGCCTGCAAGGAAGCGGCCATGCGCGGATGGACAATAGCGCTATAAGAGCCGTCGTGCGCCAATGTCTGAAGCGTGAAAGCCACTAAGCCTTTATGGATACGCCCCTGTTTCCTGCCGTCTGATATTTGGATCCAATCCGGCCGAAACGCAATCATTAATTGCTGGTCGACACCTAATACTTTATAGGGGATGACCCGCAGGCGGTCCCCCCAGCTTGACTGGGTATGATCTACCAATGATACTAAGTGAACCGGCTCTTGGAGCAGCGCCGCGACATCAGGTGGAAGAGAATCCAGAAGGTGCGCCGCAGAGAGAATCATGACAGGTGTGTTTGTGATCGGCTCATATAACTGGTTGCCGGTGTCGACAAGTCCATGGCACAAAAGATAATGCTCTTTGATTTTGATTTCCACATCGACTATGCTTTCATGCAGCTGATTGGTCGTTTCCATCTCTATGAAGACCCGTTTTGAATAGACCCAGGCCATCGGAAAGCCCCCTACAACAAATAGCCAACTAACAGGGTCCCCGTAGCTCTTGCTTACATAAATGGAACTCTTCGTGGCCGCAAGAAGCTCATAGGAAAACAGGAAATGCACGCCGAGCAGAATCCCTCCGGAAAGGAATGTAATAAGATAGAACATGACGCTCGCCCGCAGGAATGTCTTTAATCGGATGAAGCCAAAGGTGATGAAGACCATGCAGAGGGAAACAAATATTTTGAAAAGAACCGAGTTTGCCAAGTTATAAAAGGGTGAAAAAAATAATAGAATAAAAATAGCTCCGATTCCCCCTCCGAAGATGATGCGCCTAAAGGCCACTTTCCGTTTCAGCAGGATGGAAGTCCAATAAAGGAGTAAACAATCAAAACACCAGTTCAACAGAATAAGCACGTCTATATACGCCGCCAACATCGCCCCTCCTATCCGAAAATCCTTCTGTATTGCCAAAGTATAACGTACCCTCCCTGCAAAAGTGTGTCACTTTATAGCTTAGGGAAAAGCGTTTTTTTCTTAGAATTTTGTCAGTGTTTGTTTCACTATATGTCCAAAAATGAAAAATATGACTGCGTTCCGGCTTCGGACGCCATCCTCTGAAATCATTTCGCATGTTGAAAAACGTAGAACTTTTTAGGGGATTTCCTAAAAGCAGAAAAACGCACTTCATAACGAAGTGCGTTTTTCTTTACATCTATTTATTTACGGTTGCGGTTGCGAAGGAATGTCGGGATATCCAGCAAATCTTCTGTCGCATTATTATTATTATTTGTTCTTGGCGCTTCCGAAACTTCAGGGCGGCTTGTCATTCTCGGCTTCTCAGTCACACTCGATAACGGCGTGCGCTGCGTGCCAAATGTAGGCTTGACCGTTTTCTGCTGCTCTTCGATTTCACTGAATCCTGTTGCGATAACCGTTACAATAATCTCTTCTTTCAGATTCTCATTGATAACAGAACCGAAGATCATATTCACTTCCTGGTCGGATGCTGTCGCTACAATATCAGCCGCTTCTTGAACTTCAAACAAGCTCAAGTTCGTGCCACCTGTAATATTCATCAAAACGCCTTGTGCGCCGTCGATGGATTTTTCAAGCAATGGGGACATGATGGCTTTCTTAGCCGCTTCCGCCGCACGCTTCTCGCCTGAAGCGACCCCGATTCCCATAAGGGCCGAACCTTTATTGCTCATGATTGTCTTCACATCGGCAAAGTCCAAATTGATTAAACCTGGTGTCGCGATTAGATCGGAAATACCTTGGACACCTTGGCGAAGAACATTGTCCGCTGCGCGGAAAGCTTCTAGCATCGGCGTGTTTTTATCAACAATCTCTAATAATCGGTCATTCGGGATAACGATCAATGTATCGACGGATTCCTTCATTGCACCGATTCCGACCTGTGCTTGCGTAGCTCGCTTACGTCCTTCGAATGTGAACGGCCTAGTAACAACACCTACAGTTAAAGCGCCTAACTCGCGAGCAATACCAGCTATCACCGGCGCTGCACCTGTACCTGTTCCACCACCCATTCCGGCTGTAACAAAGACCATATCAGCGCCTCTAAGCGCCTCCTCCAATTGCTCTCTGCTTTCTTCAGCCGCCTTCTTTCCTACATCAGGGTTCGCTCCCGCGCCTAAACCGCGTGTCAGCTTGCCGCCGATCTGCATCTTCACTTCTGCTTTTGATAGATTTAGAGCTTGAGCATCTGTGTTAACAGCAATGAAATCTACCCCTTCTACTCCGTGCTCTATCATTCTATTAACGGCGTTGTTGCCGCCGCCCCCAACGCCTATCACCTTTATCGTTGCTAATGCATCTAAATTAGACTCAAACTCTAACATGATAATCCTCCTAGCTCCACCAATATCCTGGATTAATCTTTATTCAAAGAAATAACCTATTATTTTTTTCAATTTCCCTTTTTCATTAGGGTTTTTCTGGCTTTTTTCTGTCACTTGAACTGGCTCAGGTTCGAAGTTCACTTTTGTTTCCGGTTTCTCTTGAACAGTAGCCGCCGCGGTTCCTAATGAAATTCCTTGCTGTTTAGCTTTCACGCAAGTATGCTTAATTAATCCAACGGCCGTTGTATATTGTGGCTCTCTTACGCCAATATAATTCGGTTCGGCTGTTCTTACCCTATTTTGGAACACATATTGAGCCAGGTCAAGTACGCCAGGCATTTTCACTACGCCGCCTGTCAGCACAAGACCTCCCGGGATATCCTGGAACCCGCTTTTTCTCAGGTGCTCCATTACCATTTCAAATATTTCTGTCAGACGCGCCTCGATGATCTCGGCCAGCATTAATTGATTGCAAGGCTGCTTCTGGTCGCTTCCGATCATCGGAACCTGAAAGAGCTCCTCTTCCGAAGCATCATCATAATAAGCGTGTCCATGTTTTAATTTTAACACTTCGGCGTCATCCATTGTTGTGCGAAGAACAATCGATAAATCTCTTGTGATGGTTTCTCCGCCGATCGGTATAACGGTCGAAGAAACCAAATGCCCTCCTTCAAAAATCGCTACCGTTGTAGACCCTCCGCCAATATCGACAAGCGCCACGCCAAGTTCCTTCTCGTCTTTCGATAGAACGAGAGAGCCTGCAACTAATGGCTGAAGCGCGATTTCAACGATTTCCAAACCTGCTTTTTCCACACACCGCAATGTATTATGCAGTAAGGTTTTCAAACCGGTGATCAATATCCCCTTCATTTCCAGGCGAACACCGATCATACCTCTCGGATCATTGATTTCATCAAGTTCATCTACTTTATAGTGAAGCGGAATAATATCAATCACTTCACGATCCGCAGGGATTGTCATAACTTCAGCCGCTTCGCGCACTCTGGCGATATCGGCTTGCGTAATTTCTTTGTTTTCACTCGAAACGGCCACCACACCGTGACATGGGTGCAACAGCACATGATTGCCGCTAATCCCAACTATTACTTTACGAATCTCCATACCAACCATTCGTTCAGCTTGTTCAACGGCTTTGCGAATCGAATGAACCGTCTCATCAATATCAACAATCGCGCCTTTGCGCAGACCTGCGGATTTAACATTCCCAACACCTAGTATGTTAAAAGTGTCATTCACTACTTCTCCAATGATTACTTTTACACTGGATGTACCGATGTCAAGACTTACATATATTTCACTGTTGCTCATTCCATGGCACCTCCTCAATTCAAAGTTATATAAATAAAAAGTTATTCTGCATAGAAAAGCTTCTGTAACTAGAATAGTATAAATGTTAACAAAAGACTATATGTATCAATTCGGCACGCCAAAGATTATCCCTTTTTTACACCATACTTTTTTCATCAAAATAACATACTTTGCCGCCTGTCTTATTAATCCTTGCGTGCATCCGTATATTTAGATAACAAAATCCTTCTAATTACAGCAATATTTTGAAACAATCTTACTCCAAATGCAAATATTGCGGCTAAGTACAAGTCTACACCAAGATGAACACCTAGAAAAGCTAAACTTGCTGCCAATAAAATATTAAAAAAGAAACCTGAAACAAACACTATTTCGTCATAAATATTCTGCAAATGGGCGCGAATCCCTCCGAATAAAGTATCCAGGGCCGCTAGAATCGCTATTGATAAATAATTAGCATATTCAGCAGGAATTTGCAAATCCGTCAGAAGTCCCAACACGATGCCAATCAGCAAACCAAACACAGACAGCCACAAGATTCCTCTCCCCTTTCTTCTACTTCACAGGCTCCATTTGTTTTATAGTAATCGAACTGCTATAGGCAGGAACTGTAACCGTAGACAGGGGGCGGGAAATGTTCAATGATAAATTCTCAATGAAAAACTCTTCAATTGCCTGGGCAACTTTCAGCCGGTCCCTTAATAACTCCGCATCTTCGGTGATCACCTTGATTTCAATCGGAAAGGTATCAAGTGCATATCCATCTATTTTGGTGACGCCATTAATATCGCGGATCACCGTTGTATTGATTACCCTTTGCCCATTTATTGAAATATGTTCCGCATCGTAGCGGTTCAATTCATTAATCAGCCTTTTCAACAGATCAGGCGAAATCGAATCGGCGGGTTCCATCAAAAGCGACTCATCTGAAATCGCCTCGATAGTAATAATGACGCCTTCTCCTTCCATCTCTGTCAACCCTGCTTCTTCCTTGAGTTCCGCTACAGCCGACTCCAACGCTTGTTCTCTGCTTGTCTTCCGCTCTGTTTCATATAGAGCGAGCTGTTGCTCCAATTGTGTAATGTTTTTTGTCAGTTGCACATGCAGCTTTTGCTCGTTCAAAAGATCGGATTTCAGTTGCCACGTATCGCGTGTATCCCTGGCTTCAGGCTCTTTAATGACCTGGAATTGAATAGCCAGCATAAAGCCGATGATTGTTGACACAAATATAAACCCTCTTTTATTCTTCCACGCCATCATTATCACCAAACCTTCAACGTCAGCTGCCCATTATAGGATCCAGGACGATACGTTCTTTCTTTTCTAAAGTAAACAGAATATTATCGCTTACCAGTTGATCCCTCGTCCCTCCGGTAAGCAATAATGAGGCTTCTAGAACATCCGGCTTGCCGATGGCTGTGACCACAAACGGAGCGGGATGCTGTTCTCCGTCTACAGTAATGACAGGCCCATTGCATACAATATAGGAATCATGCTTCAATCGCTGCCCATTCACCGCGACGGCCTCTGCGCCGGATATGTATAATTCATTAATGACATTGAACACATGATGCTCATGGACAATGTAATCATTAACATTATAACTCACTCCGTTGTATTCGCCATCCGCCAATGTAACCTCCACACCTGGGCCTTCCACCTTCACTTTGCCTAGGAACATCCGATATTTCTCGGCTTCTTGGGCAAGCGTTCCAAGCTTTTCTTCATCCTTCGCTAACTTGGCTTCCATATCCGCGACCTTGGCTTGGGTGGCGATCACTTCTTGCTGAAGCTTGCGGTTCTGCTTCTCTTGTTCAATGTATTCCTCTCTGAGCGCATACTCTTTATTCCAATTTTCGTTTACGCTTTCCTGATTCCCCCTCTTATTCGTCAGATTATAGGAAAAGGCGATTAGAAAGCCTAGCACTAAGAAGACCAGAGACAGAATGACACGTTTACCCTTCCACTTCATCGTTGGTTTCCTGACCTCCTTCTCCGCTGTTCTCTTCTTGGTCGCTTTCTTTCCGGCCGTCCCCTTCTTGCGCACTTGTCGGCGCTTGTCCATCTTTTTCTTTTGCCATAGATTCATAAGGGATTAGATAAGAACCTACTTCTAAATTAATAATTCCCTTATCCTTCTCTTCAAGCTGGCTGACGATGGATGGATAGTGCACTAATTTATCCGCCAATGTCCTTGATGTGCCAAGAACCTCGAATCCATCATTCATATATAATCTCACCCGATATTTATCGGAATCGCTCGGCTCATAATGCACTTCCGAAATAGCATTCGTAATCTCTTCAGGTATTTTATCCAAAGCCTCGATAATTGATTCAAGGCTTTTTCCTTTCTTAAAACCTATCAACAAAGGGGCATGCACAGGAATATTGCCCTCTTTCAAAGGCTCTGTCACTTCTCCGCTCGAAACGATTGGATAGAAGTCTGAACCATCCACGAGATAAGCAAGCCGGTCGTATTCTTTCACTTTAATGGCGACAGAATTGGGCAGCTGAAGCTCAATGCTCGCTTCCTTGACTTCCGGCAGCTTCTCCAGGCGTTCTTTTATGCCTTTTCTGTCCAGCTTCCAAATACTTGTCGAACTTGTAATGCCGCTTGTTGAAATGATTGCTTCATTAGCTAGATAGCGATTGCCGGAAATCTTGATTTGGCTAACATTGCTAAGCGGCGAGAGCAAATACAAGACGAGTATAAGCAGTATAAAGAAAAGGGATAAAAGAAAAATCGCTCTTCGATTCGCTTTTCTCTTGCGCCGCTGCTTTAATTTGGGGATTCGATCCTCTAATGAAACAATTTTTCCTCTCTCCAATACACTCACCTCTAACAGTCAGTCGAGTTGCTGCTTCTTACTTTTTTACTGAAGCAATATACTCCCATCCCTAGAAGCCAAGCAGCAGCACTTATACACTATCACCCCGTGCAATAATTGTGAAACAGCCCACAAAATGCGGCGGTTCCCGCCTATTTCGTTAAAAAAGCAAAGCCGTATTCATTATTTGGCACGGACAATTTCTTTCATGAGGCGATAAACACGTTCGCTGGCATCCGGTACGCCAAGACTTCTTGCCGCTTCCTTCATTCCCTGCAACTCCTCTTTCGATAACAGGATGCGGTCCATTGTGGAAATCAGCTTATCCCCGGTCAATTCCTTCTCCAGGATTTTCACCGCCGCCCCTTTATCCACTAACGAGTCCGCGTTCTTCTCTTGGTGATTATTCGTTACATACGGGCTGGGGATCAATATGCTCGGCACCCCAAGAGCCGTCAATTCAGCAAGCGTTGTCGCCCCTGATCTTGCCACCACTAAATCAACACCAGCCAGCACTTCCGGCATATTATGAATGAACGGCTTCACTACCACATTGTCCGGATTGCCGATCAGCTTCATTTCGGCTTGCACTTTCTCATAATGCACATCTCCGGTCACATACAGCAATTGATAGGATTTCTCGCCTAGCTGCGCCATGACCTTGAGCACCGCTTCATTGATCGGTCTTGCTCCGCGGCTGCCGCCAACCACTAGCACTGCAGGCTTTTCCGGGTCCAATCCGACCGTTTTCAATCCTTGCTTCCCTGAATAAGCCAGCACTTCTGTAGCCCGCGGATTTCCTGTAAGCACGGTTTTCTCCGCCGGAAAGAATGATTTTGCTTCATCAAAGCAAACGGCAATTTTGCTCGTATAGCGGCTCAGGAACTTATTCGTCAGTCCCGGCACGCTGTTCTGTTCATGAATGATTGTAGGAATGCCAAGCTTTGCCGCAGCATAAACAACCGGCCCGCATACATATCCTCCTGTTCCAATCACCACATCCGCTTTAAACTCCTTCAGCATCTTCTTGCTCTTCTGTACACCTTTAAAGAAACGCATGACCGTCTTGATGTTCTCGAATGAAATCTTTCTCTTGAAACCCGTTATATGTATGGATTTAAACGGGATATTCTCACGAGGGACAAGCTGGCTTTCAAGCCCTTTTTCTGTACCAATGTATAGGAAAGAACAATCTTTATGTTTTTTCTGAATCTCTCTTATTAAAGCGAGTGCCGGATAAATATGTCCTCCAGTACCACCACCACTTATTACAACCTTCATAACTTCACCTCATACGTATTAACAATATAATAATGTAACGTATGCACCTGCTAGATGCATATACCCCATTCTACTACATAATAAACTGCTTTAGAAGAATAGCATAAGGAATAGCAATAGTAAATAATTGTGAATTATCTAATGAATAATGTATTCTACAAAAAGAAAAGAAACCCTTTGCCGTCAAAAGGTTTCTTAAAAACGGGAATGCCTGCTGATATTCAATAATACGCCGATCGCCATCAGCATCAGCGTCAGCGAGGAACCGCCGTAGCTCAGGAATGGGAGCGTAATCCCTGTAACGGGCATCAGGCCTGTCACAACCCCGATATTGATCATTACCTGGATTGCCACCATGCTGATGATGCCGACGGCCAGAAAGCTTCCATATAAATCGGGCGCCCCGATTGCGATCCGGATCCCCCGCCATAATAATAGCGCAAACAGCAGGATGACGAAGCTGCCGCCTATAAACCCCAATTCTTCCGAAAGAATGGCGAAAATGAAATCCGTCTGCGGCTCCGGCAAATAGAAGAACTTCTGCCGGCTTTGCCCTAAGCCTAGGCCGAATAGCCCTCCCGGACCGATTGCAAGCAACGATTGGATCATCTGGAACCCTGATCCCAGCGGGTCTTGCCACGGATCAAGAAATGAGGTGATCCGCTTGATGCGGTAAGGAGCTGAAAGCACCAACGCCACGAATCCGCCCACCCCCATCAATCCAAGCCACGCGAAATGGGAGATTTTCGCCCCGGCCACGAAGATCATAACGATACATGTGCCGACCATTACCGTCCCCGTACCTAAATCGGGCTGAAGCATAATGATGCCAAAGGCAAGAAAGACAATGCCGAGCGATGGCCCCAGCCCTTTCTTGATGGTAGTTATGTATTTCTGATTTTCCGATAAGAACTTCGCCAAGAAAGCAATCATCGCCAGCTTCATGAATTCCGAAGGCTGAACGGAAAAAGCCCCTACTCCGATCCAGCTTCGCGAACCGTTCCTTTCCATGCCGACTCCTGGTATGAGCACCGCCACCAACATGACAAAACAGGCAATGATCAGTACTTTCGCCCATGTCCGCCATGTCCAATAATTGATGTTCATAATGAAAAACATCGCCCCGACCCCGACTCCCGCAAAGAGCATCTGGCGTTTTGCGAAATAAAAGGAGTCTCCGTCGAACTTATAGGTCGCCCAAATCGCGCTTGCGCTATATACCATGATTAAGCCGATGGAAAGCAAGGACAATGTAACAATTATTAATATGAAATCCGGATGATTCTTTTTTGTGTGCACACTCTACACCTCTGAACAATCATATTAGAGCCTGTGCCAGTCCTAAACAGAAGATGCGAAAAAGGGCTTTACAACCTGCCGGCCATGCATGAAGACTGCTGTTTCCGCATGGAGCATTCTGGTTGTTAAAGCCCTTCTCTATCCTGTTTAAAGTGAAGTGTGTACTTGTAAATATCGATTGCTGATTACATTCAAGTACCTGTCCTACTCCATGAACAAGCTCTTATTTAAGCTTATGCACAGCTTCCACAAAAATGTCTCCTCTTTGTTCAAAAGTTTTGAACTGGTCCCAGCTCGCACAAGCCGGGGAAAGAAGGATGCAATCGCCTTCTGCGGAACATTCATAAGCTACTGGAACAGCTTCTTTCACAGTATCGACACGTACAATTGTCGCTATACCTGCTTCTTTAGCGACTCTTTCGATTTTTGCTGCAGTTTGTCCAAATGTGATGACCGCTTTGACGTTTTTCAGCGCCGGCATCAATTCATCGAATTCATTGCCGCGGTCCAATCCGCCCGCTAAATAAATCGTCGGCTCGTTGAATGAGAGCAGCGCTTTAGTTGCCGCTAAAATATTCGTCGCCTTCGAATCATTAAAGAAACGGCGGCCGTTCACGTTTTTCACGAACTGCAAACGGTGTTCCACGCCTTGGAACGTGGTCAGCACCTGATGGATCGCTTCATTGTCCGCACCTTTTAATTTACAAACGGCAACCGTCGCGAGAATATTCTCCAAGTTATGTTGTCCCGGGAGAACAATATCCGCAGTGGCGATTACTTTTTCACCTTTGAACATCACCCAGCCATCCTCTACGTATGCTCCGTTTTTCACTACTTGAGTGGACGAGAACGGTACAATAGTGGCTGCCGATTGCTCGGCGATGGCTGCCACTCTCTCTTGGTCAGCATTATAGACGAAGTAATCAGCGCTTGTTTGCTGCTTCGTTATATTGCTTTTCGCTTCACAGTATGCATCGAAGCCTCCGTGATAATCAAGATGGGCTTCGTACAGATTTGTAATGAGCGCGATTTCCGGCTTGAACGAACGGACGCCCATCAATTGGAATGATGACAATTCCATAACGATTGTATTCTCTTCTGACGCTTCCATCGCTACACCCGAAGCCACCGTACCGATATTGCCGGCGATTAACGGCTTTTTGCCTGCCGCTTGCAGGATTCCATGAATCAATGTTGTTGTTGTTGTCTTGCCGTTCGTACCAGTGATGCCGATGATCGGCGCGTCACTGATTTGATAAGCAAGCTCCACTTCCGTAATAACCGGGATGCCTCTTTCAAGTGCACCTTTAATTAATGGATTGCTATAAGGAATGCCCGGATTCTTCACGATCACTTGAAAACCTTCCTCCAGCAATTCAAGCGGATGGTCCCCGCAAATCACTGTAATGCCTTGCTCCAGCAGATGTTGCGCTTCCGGATTTTCAGACAGCGGCTTCTTATCGTTCACTGTAACGAATGCGCCTAGATTATGAAGTAATTGTGCGGCACTCACACCACTTTTTGCAAGTCCCAGCACAAGGACTTTCTTTCGTAAATATGTTTCTGGAGTTTTCATCTATAACCACACCTCTAAATAAATTCCTAGTACAGCAAGTAATAAACCGACTGACCAAAACGTTACAACGACTCTCCACTCCGACCAGCCTGATAGTTCATAATGGTGATGGAGAGGACTCATTTTAAAGATTCTCTTACCCGTTGTCTTAAAGCTTGCAACTTGCAGGATAACAGATAGAGTCTCAATAACGAATACGCCGCCTATAATAACAAGAAGAAGTTCTGTGCTTGTTAATAAAGCAACGGTCGCAAGCGCCCCTCCAAGCGCCAATGAACCTGTATCACCCATGAACACTTTAGCCGGATGCGCATTGAACACAAGGAAGCCGAGAAGCGCCCCTACGATCGCTACAGAGAAAATCGCCACATCGAATTGATTATTATTCCATGCGATGACAGCAAACGCCCCGAAAGCGACTGCCGCTGTACCTGACACTAGGCCATCCAGCCCGTCTGTTAAATTGACTGCATTAGAGAACCCCACTTGCCATAGAATGATAATCACTACATAGAACCAGCCTACATGCAAGGCGATATCCGTCCCCGGAATAGCGATCTCAGGCGTGAATCCCGCCGTCCCTTTATAAACCAAATAAAAGATCACAGCAATCACAATTTGACCGATTAACTTTTGCAGTGAAGTTAACCCAAGGTTACGCTTCATAACCACTTTGATAAAATCATCTAAAAATCCTAATAAACCGAATCCTAATGTAACAAATAATAACAAAAAGATATTAGTAGACGCTTCTGAGTATTTCCCTACCATCACAAGCGTTGTAACCGCAACAGAAAGCAGAATGACAATCCCGCCCATCGTAGGCGTCCCTGTTTTCTTCTGATGCGACTTTGGCCCTTCTTCACGTATGCTCTGCCCAAACTTCAAACGTCTAAGAAAAGGAATAAAAACAGGAGATAAGAGTACCGTGATCAAAAATCCTGTTAGTATTGTGAAAAAAATTACTTGCTCCATCATTATTTATTGACTTCCCTTCCTAGTGCGTAAAACGATTACCATCATAATGTACTGCTTCTTTCTTCCATGCATTGCGTTAGTTTCATAACAATGTCACTATCTGCATGCACTTGTTTCTGAAACCATTCTTGCACACTCATATATATATTGTTCTGTAAATTTGAAAATGAATTTATTTTTCTAAAACTTCTTCAATTGCCTCACGCGCCACTTCCCGATCGTCGAAATGGCTTCGGACGCCATTTACTTCCTGATACGTTTCATGCCCTTTGCCTGCAATTAAAATCACATCATCGGCTTTCGCTTGGCGGATCGCGTACCGGATCGCTTCTTTACGGTCGACAATCACTTTATATGCATCTCCTGAAGCTCCTGCAACCATATCATCCAAAATTACTTCCGGGTCCTCGCTGCGCGGGTTGTCTGAAGTGAGAACCGGTTGTTCTGCAAGCGCACAGGCAATCTTCGCCATAATCGGACGCTTCGTACGGTCACGGTCACCGCCGCAGCCGACGACAACATAGGTCTTTCCTTTCGCAAACTCATTCACAGTCATAAGCACATTTTCCAAACTATCAGGTGTATGCGCATAGTCTACGATTACTGTAAAATCCTGTCCGGCATTCACAAGTTCGAATCGGCCGGCCACCCCTTCAACGGTTTCCAAAGATGCGATAATCCGTTTCAGGTCCATTCCCAGGCATAAGCCGACCGAAACAGCCGCCAGGACATTATATACGCTGAATTTGCCGATCAGCTGCAGTGTGATTGCCGCCGTTTCTTTGACTGTTTCAATTGTGAAAGTAGTGCCCGCCGATGTAATGACGATATCTTTCGCCATGATATCCGCTTCCCGGTCGATGCCATAGGTTATTACATGCGCCGCCGTCGCTTTGATTAGATCATCCGCGGCAGCATCATCTTGATTGATGACTGCATACTTAGGATTCTTCTCGTCAAAGGCATTGCCTAATTGGGAGAAAAGCAATGACTTGGCATGCTTATAAGCTTCCATCGTTTTGTGGAAGTCCAGATGGTCCTGCGTCAAGTTCGTGAACACAGCGATATCATAATCACAGCGGTGCACGCGTCCGAGTTCCAAAGCGTGCGAGGATACTTCCATCACCGCTGCGGAGACGCCCTGTTCCACCATTTCATGGAACGTCTTCTGCAAAGTCACGCTATCCGGCGTTGTATTCTTCGTTTCATGAATCGTGTCGCCGACTTTCGTATACATCGTTCCGATCAAGCCCGTTTTCTTATGGTCGTCATGCAATAACTTCTCTATTAAATGACTTGTTGTCGTTTTCCCATTTGTCCCCGTGATTCCAATCAAGGATAATTTCTGTGTCGGATGACCATAGAAGAAGTCCGCCAGCACCGCCATAGCTCTTGTGGTGCTTTTCACAACAATCACAGGCACGCCAAGGTCCAGCTCCTTCTCAGCTACAACCGCCGCCGCCCCTTTACGGACAGCATCAGGTGCCAAGTCATGGCCGTCTACCGTATACCCCTTCACACAGATGAATAAACTTCCTGGTTTTACTTTACGAGTATCATTTTCTATTGAAGTGATAGTTGGATTCTGGCTGTCGTCACCTTTATACGAAGGTAAAGCTGAAAGTAGTGTATGTAGTTTCATTCCTTCAATCTCCTCAAGCTTTATTTCAAACACATTTTATCATACCGTAAATCGCGGAAGTTTGCTATGCGATTGCAACATATTCTTCACAATATACGCCTTTTTACACATCCTCCCGCTATTACTGGTTGAAAACAGGAAAAGAATCGCTCTTGAACGCAGGAGGAAGCGACTGATTAATCAGTCGCTTCTTCGATGACGCCCCCATTCTCTTACTCTCCTAAATAAACGCGGATGGTAGAGCCTTCTTTCACTTTCACACCCGCTTCCGGGGCCTGCCTTACGACTTTATCGCCTTTGCCCGCTATATCCAGCTTCAATGTCGATAATTGAGTCGATAAGTCTTTCTTCGTCATCCCCACTATATTCGGCACCTCCAACATAACGGGATCAGTAAGCGTCTTCTCTTTCTTCAATCCGCCTTCGCGCGGTTCCACCCCTAATGAAATGAGCGAATCTTTCATGATATTCCCAACAATCGGCGCCGCCACCACACCGCCGAATTGGATTGTCTCTTTCGGGTTATCGACCGCGATATAGACGACCAACTGCGGGTCATCCGCAGGCGCGAAGCCGATGAATGAGACGATATGATTATTTTTAATATAAACGCCATTTTCTACTTTCTGCGCTGTTCCGGTTTTTCCTCCCACTCGATAGCCTTCAATGTAGGCATTCTTACCGGACCCGAGAGCGACCACCGATTCCAGAGCTTCCCTCACTTGTTTCGATGTTTCCTCGGAAATAACCCGTCGCTTCGCTTGGGGGGTCTTCCGCATGGTCACTTCCCCGGTAACCGGATCCACCAGCTGTTTGGCGACATACGGGGTGTACAATGTTCCTCCGTTCACAGCCGCCGCAACAGCCGCCACTTGTTGAATCGGCGTCACCGATACACCTTGGCCGAAAGCGGTAGTCGCTTGCTCGACAGGACCGACTCGCTTTAAGTCGAACAGGATGCCTGTTGCTTCCCCAGCTAAGTCAATACCCGTTTTCTCCCCGAATCCAAACTTCCGGATATAGGAAAATAATTCCTCTTTACCTAAACGCTCACCCAGTTCCACAAAACCCGGGTTGCATGAATTCTGAACAACCTCCAAGAAGGATTGGTGCCCATGTCCGCCCGCTTTCCAGCATCGAAGCTTGGCTCCCCCCACCGCTGCATGTCCAGGATCATAAAAGCTTTCATTCTTCAAATTGACTTTCTTCTCTTCCAATGCCGCGGCCAAAGTAATGATTTTAAACGTGGAACCGGGCTCATAGCTGCTCCATACAGGAAGATTCCGGTTGTAGACATCCGGTTTCACCTCTTGATACTTGGAAGGGTTGAAGGTCGGCCTGCTCGACATCGCATAAATCTCGCCATTGTTAGGATTCATCGCGATCCCGATGATTCCGTCCGGCTTATATGTCGCTTCTGCAATGTCGAGCTCCCGTTCCAGAATCGTTTGGACTTTATTGTCGATTGTCAGCTGCAGATTCTTCCCGTCGGTCGGTTCCTTATAATCATCGACCATATTCTCCATCCGCTTGCCCTTGGCATCGGAATAGAAACGGACATGCCCTTTCTTGCCTTTCAACTCTTCATCATATGTCAGTTCGACTCCCATCAATCCTTGGTTGTCGATTCCTGTAAACCCCAAAACGTGGGATAAATACTCGCCGAACGGGTAGTATCGGATGGAATCCTCTGCGATGAATACTCCTTTCAGCTCCAAGGCTTTAATTTCTTTCGCCTTCTGATGGGAAATCTTTCTCCCTTTTGTTAAACGTACATATACTTGATTCTTTGTGATGTCTTTAAAGGCTTGGTCGACCTTTATATCCAAGGCGTTCGCAAGTTTTGCGGCCGTCCCTTGCGCATCCTCGACCTGCCTCGGCACAACATAAACAGTCGGCGCACTCAAATTGGTCGCAAGCGCCACACCGTTGCGGTCGATAATCTCCCCCCGTTTCGGCTCAAAAGGAATGTCGCGGCTCCATGAATCCTTCGCCTTGTCTGTCAACTTATTCCCCTGGAACAGCTGGACATAGCCAAGACGCAGATCGATCAACAAAAACACCGCTAACCCGAGCACAAAAAAAATCAATAAACGCTTACGCACTGTGACATTCGAAACACGCACGATTAACACCTCCGGTACATGCTACCCCCAATATATGCCTGTACCAAAAATGTTAGAACCGGCAGAAAAGCCCGCGCCGCTTCTTCTCGGAATACAAAAAGGCGCCTTGAAAAATGTTCTTCAAGGCGCCTTCCGATCCTGTCAATCATGCACTTCATCTTCCTCTTTTGTTTCGGCCGTTTTTTCTGCCGGATCAGGCGACTGCAATTCAATTATGAAATAATCGCCTTTCTTGATAGCTTCCCCGGCCTTGATGCTTTGCTTATTCACATAGCCGCTGCCGCTGACATTCAAGTCGAGTCCCGCAACATTGACCACTTTCATCACATCGCGAAGCGACCAGCCTGTCATATCCACCATTGATGCATCGCCATCTGTCTTGAGAACGACTTTCTCGCCTTGCATCAATACCGTATCGGCAGCCGGCGCTTGCTGGACAATCGTATCGCCGTCCCCAAGCTTGATTACCTCGTAGCCTAATTCTTTCAGCTCCGACTCCGTCTCTTGGACGGATTGCCCCACATAGTCTTTGATGCTCATCGATTCTTTTTTCTTTATATCGGCAGGCTTGATGTTCAAATAGCGCAGACTGTTGCTCATGACAGGATTAAAAATCTGCGAAATCGCATCGGTTGCCGTTTCATCGGCCGCAAGCTCGGGCTGCAGCATCGCCACATACATCACGAGCTGCGGATCATCAGCCGGCGCCGCGCCGATGAAGGAGAATAAATAGTTCTCCCGGCCTGTTAAATATCTTCCGTTCTCACCGGGAATTTGCGCTGTCCCTGTCTTGCCGGCCACCTTATAGCCATCAATCGCGTAGGCAGCACCGGTCCCATCCTCATCGGAGACGACCGTTTCCAAATAACCCAGTACCGTCTTGGCTGTTTCTTCCGAAATGGGCTGTCCGGCCACTGTCGGCTTTGTTTCCTCCACTACCTCGCCTTTGGAATTCGTAATTTTGTCAATCACGTACGGCTTCATCATCTTCCCGTTATTGGCGATTGCAGAGAATGCCTGGATTTGCTGAATCGGCGTGATAACGGATCCTTGGCCGAATGCGGTTGTCGCTTTCTCTATCTTTCTTTCATAAAGGATTTTCCCGCCCACTTCATTAGGCAAATCGATTCCAGTCGGCTTCTCGAAGCCGAACTTTGTTAAATACTCGCGGAATTTCTCCTCGCCCAGCTGCTCCAATACGACTTTTACGAAAGCGACATTGGAAGAGCGCTGCAATCCTTGCAGGTACGTCATCGATGTGCCTTTTTTTATGCCTGTGTGGTCATTGATCCGGCTTCCTTGAATTTCATAAGTGTCGGATACAAACCATGCATTCGGCTGGAATACCCCTTCTTCCACAGCCGCCGCCAAAGTGAAGGCCTTCATCGTCGAGCCGGGCTCGAAGTTTTCTTCGATCGCCAAGTTCTTCCACGTATCTTCCAATCCTTCCTTTGTATTCGGATGGAAGGTCGGCCGTTGGCTCATCGCCAGAATCTCCCCTGTTTTCGGATTGGAAACAATCGCAATCAATTTCTTGGGATTATATTCTTTCTGAACGCGGCTCAAGGAATCTTCCAAAAAGGATTGGATTTTTTTGTCCAACGTCAGTTGCACGTCATTTCCATTCTGCGGCTGGATAATATCTTCCTCTTTTCCAGGGATCAGGAAACCCCAACGATCGCTTTCGTAGTTAACCGCCCCGTCTGTTCCCTGGAGCTCCGCATCGAGCATTTTTTCAAGGCCCAGCTTGCCCTTCATGCTGTCTATTCCAGTTTCTTCATCTGTCCGCTTCTCGGCGTACCCGATTACATGGGAAGCAAAGATTCCATTTGGATAGAAACGCTTCGTATCCCTGTTGAAGATGATGCCGGGAAGCTCGAGCTTCTCAAGCTCCTCTTTAGTGGCGTGAGACAGGCCTCTTCCGGCAGCCCCAAACTCCACTTGGAATACATTCTTCTTCTGCAATCGTTCCAGGATTGCTGCTTCATCCATATTTATGTACTTCGCCAGCTGTTTCGCTGTCTCCTCCGGATCGACGACATGCTGCGGATTTTTGTCATCGACAGTCATGTTGGAATCCAGGATCGCAATAAGCGTATATGACGATGTATCTTCCGCAATCGCCTCGCCATTGCGGTCCACTATGCTGCCGCGGTTCGATTCAATCGCCGCTTTCTTCAGCGTTTTCTCTTGCGCCTTAACCGCCAATACTTGCCCATCGGCTTTACCCGTCACTTGGATGTAGGTAAAGCGTCCCGCTAATATAAAAAAGAGCAGGACGAAAAAAATGAATAAAATCGCTGCTCCATTGTTTATATTCTTGTTCTTTGTATACATCAATCTTGCACAACCTTAACATTGTTTTCATCAAGTTTCAAACCAAGCTGGGACGCTTTCTCCCAAATCCGCTCATACCGGCTTAGCTCACTCACTTCCACATTTAAGTCGTTATTCACTTTTTGCTGTTCCGCTATACTTGTTTGCAGCGTCTGGATTTCTTGGTTGGCCTTATATAGCGAATATTGATTAGAAACAATCTTGATGGAAGCAATTGTTAATAACAGGATACTCGCAACAATCAGGACCTTCTCTCCTAATGTGATTTTCGATTTGTGGACAAGTACCTTCTTGACTGTAGTTTGAGGTTGCTGTTTATGCTGCTGTTCCGTTGCAATCTTTCTCGCTAACATGCTCAAATGCTTCCCCTCCACATATTTAGTCTAGATTCTTATAGTTTTTCCGCGATTCTTAATTTTGCCGAACGCGCTCGATTGTTAGCTTGCAATTCCTCTTCACTAGGCAAAATGGGCTTTCTCTTCACCAATTTCAATGTCGGTTTAAATTCATCCGGGATAACCGGCAAACCTGGCGGCAGTGGAGGCAATTCGCTCTTTTCCTTGAATACGCTTTTGCAAATGCGGTCTTCTAATGAATGGAACGTAATGACCGAAATACGGCCGCCTTGCTTCAATAGCCCGATGCTTTGCAGAAGCGACTCTTCAAATACTTTCAATTCATCGTTCACAGCAATTCGAATGGCTTGGAATACACGTTTGGCAGGATGCCCTCCTGTGCGGCGCGCTGGTGCCGGGATGCCTTCTTTAATCAGTTCAACGAGTTCGTATGTAGTTTCAATCGGCTTCACTTCCCGCTGTGCTTCAATCTTTCTCGCAATTTGTTTCGAAAATTTCTCTTCGCCGTATTGGAAGAAAATCTTCACCAACTCATTATACGACCAATTATTCACCACATCATAAGCAGAGAAGCTGGCATTTTGATCCATTCTCATATCAAGTGGCGCATCATGCTGATAACTGAATCCCCTTTCAGGTGTATCAAGTTGCGGAGATGAAACGCCTAAATCATATAAAATGCCGTCTACTTCATTTATTCCACGAGCATTCAGCTCTTCTTTAATATATTTAAAGTTGCTTTGTATGAATTCCACCCGGTCCGCATAGGGCTTCAGTTTCTCTTTCGCATTTTCAATGGCTGTAATATCTTGATCGAATGCAAATAATTTCCCTTTATCAGAAAGCTGCGACAGCAAATATTCACTGTGCCCCGCTCCCCCCAGGGTACAATCCACGTAGACACCATCCGGCTTGATTTCTAATCCATCTACTGTTTCTTTCAAAAGCACTGTTACATGTTTAAACAAAAAACTTCACTCCAATCGATAATAAAAAGGCGCTTTTTCACTTATGCTGTGAATTCAATGGCAAGCTCAAATATCAAATCCGACCATATTTTCAGCGATTTCAGCGAAAGATTCCGCCGATTCTGCGAAATAGTCTTCCCATTGATGCTTACTCCAAATCTCGATTCGATTGGAAACTCCTAAAATCACACATTCCTTCTCAAGTTTCGCATAATCCGCGAGCGGCAAAGGTATATTGATCCTACCTTGCTTGTCCAGCTCGACATGGACTGCTCCCGAGAAGAAAAACCTAGTAAATGCACGAGCGTCTTTCTTTGTAAGTGGAAGTGCAGCCAACTTATCTTGAATAAGTTGCCATTCATCTAAGGAATACCCAAACAAACACCGATCTAAACCCCTGGTTATAATAAAACCCGCCCCCATCAGCTCCCTGAATTTTATCGGAACAATCAAGCGGCCTTTAGTATCAATGTTATGGTGGTATTCTCCCATGAACATGTTCACTACCCCACTTTCTGCTTTTAGATTACCACATCCCCCCACTTTTCTCCACTGCTTTTAGTATTCTTTTTCCACTTCCCTATCCCCTTCACACAAATTTTTTACCTTTCTCCAACATTCCACACCATTAAGCAAAATGCTTGTTATATAAAAGTTTAAAAGAGTGGGAATTTAGCGTTTTTAGTGAGATGGACTCATTTTTTGAGACACGATTGACATAAAAAAAACATCTTTTCACAAAATGTTGTGAAAAGATGCTTCTCTACAAATTAATTTTCTCCTATAATTTTCACTTCGGTTTCTAATTTGATTCCGAATTTCTCGAAGACTGTTTTTTGCACATGTTCAATTAAAGCAATATAGTCGCTCGCCGTTCCCCCGTCTACATTCACCATAAATCCTGCATGCTTAGTGGAAACCTGGACGCCCCCGATTTGAACGCCTTGAAGCTCGCTATCCTGAATCAATTTGCCGGCGAAATGGTTAGGCGGACGCTTGAACACGCTGCCGCAAGACGGGTATTCGAGCGGCTGCTTCGATTCGCGCAAGAACGTCAGCTCATCCATCTTCGCCTTGATTGCAGCGGCATCTCCCGGTTCACATAAGAACGTACCTTCAAGTACACAATAATTCTTCTTGGCGAATGCACTTGTGCGGTAGCCGAAATCAAATTCATCTTTTGTCAATTCGCGGATGTTCCCTTCCTCATCCAATACAATAGCGCTCTCCAGCACATCTTTCACTTCGCCCCCGTATGCGCCCGCATTCATGAATAAAGCTCCCCCGGCCGTGCCCGGGATTCCGCAGGCGAACTCTAATCCTGTTAGATGATGCGCGAGAGCAGTGCGTGATACGTCGATGATTGCCGCCCCGCTCTGAGCGATGATGCGATCGCCGTCCACCGTAATCCGGTTCAGCTTCGTCAGAATCATTACAATTCCTCTAATGCCGCCGTCCCTGATAATCAAGTTGGAGCCATTCCCAAGAATCGTCAATGGAATCCGCTGCCGCTTCGCATATTTATAAACAGCCTCCACTTCCTGATAAGATGTCGGGAACACCAATACATCAGCATGACCGCCTGTCTTAGTGAACGTATACTTCTTTAAAGGCTCTTCTTTCCATACATTTTCCACATTTACCAATTTCGTCAAGTCGTTATATATGTCTAAAATATTCACGTATTTTTCCTCTTTTATCTAGATTTCGCATTCCAGCTGCTTCTATTGTAACAATTTCTAAACCACTCCGACAATCACTAGCGGATAATTCCCAAAAAGTACAACAATAGAGCCTTCTCCAGGATACACATCTATTATATCCATATGAGCCCCCGGCAAAAAAAGAACAAAGACTGAAGCAGCCTTTGTTCTTTACCATTCATGCATTACATCACAATAATTTTATGATAAGGATTCGCTTCCAACGGCAATGCAATAAGCTCCTGTACGAACTGCGGACCATATTGATTAAGATAATAATAAACGTTGACCAGCCGCTCTTGCGGCCCTCCATTCGGCCTTAAAGCATTGCCGATGATTGCATACTTCCTCAGCGTCAATTGATGTTGATCCTCCGTGCTTTTCCGCACCCGCTCATTGATGAATTTCATTTGCTTTTCGATCGTTTCTGCATTCTTCTTCAAGAGAGCCGCCAAACCTTTATCCACGTTCAAGGCGGCATGCGAGAATAATTCATGGTTCTGCTGGAATTGTTTCACCATCTTGTCGTACAGCCATGCCGCTTGTTCATCCTCTACACTTAGCAGAAACCGCTCTTTTGCCTTGTCGGTCCCTTGAACAAGCGCTTCGTAAATATCCATATCCACTTCTTGCAGCGCTTTCTCCACTTTCCGCTCAAGGATTGTCAAATTCATCCGGGGCACAATCGGCGGCATCTTCATATTTACGTATTCAAATGCTTGTTTGAGCTCGGCCCAGTACGCGATTTCTCCCGGTCCCGAGATGAACGCCAGTACAGGAAACATTCTTTCCTGCATCATCGGCCGCGTGACTACGTTATTGCTCAGCTTCTCAGGATGTTCTCTCGCAATTGCCAGCAACTCTTCCTCCGTCAGCCTTACAGAATGGCCTTTGCCTTTGAACAGGCCGTCCTCTTCATCGAATTCCAGCAAAATGCGCTCTTTATTGTCATAAAGAAATAAATTGGCACAGTTTTCATCCATGGCGATTGCAGGCTTATATCCTTGCTCTTTAATGAAGCTTTGCTGCTTGCCCACTGCAAGGTTGATCTCTTTCTGCCCGCGGATCAATGTTTCAAAAAACGCCGACTGCATCTTGCGGAATCCGTGATCAGCCGAATCGATTAATAATAAGCCATAGCCCGCAAATAGTTCATTGATGATAAATGAGAAGAAGTCTGTCATCGTATCGGATGTACGGCAATAGTGTTCAAGCTTCATATAAAGCTCTTTTGTAAATCTGGTTTCTTCTAAATTCGCAAACACACCATCCAACCAGCGCGCTATGTCCTCTTCTTCAAGCGGTATATCGGAAACAGCCGCTTTTGTTTCAATGGATGTGCGGTAAGCATGTTTATAGAAACCGCCGTTCCGTTCAACGAACACATGATTCACTTCATCGAGATCATGATCTTCGCCGGCAATCCAGAAAACAGGGATCACCGGCCGGTTCAAGCGCTTCTCCTGTTCCTCAGCCAATTTGATAATGGAAATCACTTTATGTATCGTATACATAGGGCCCGTCAATAGGCCCGCTTGCTGGCCTCCGATCACCACTGCTGCATCCTGCTGCTTTAAACGCGCAATATTGCGCTGCACTTCCTTTGAAATGCCGAACTTCTTCATATACTCTTCTATAACAAGCGTCAATTCTTCTCTATTAAAAGATTGCTCCATCAAATCCTGATATCTCTGTTCATATACCTTCGCTTCTTTCAGATCATAATGAAAAAAGTCGCTCGTACGCGAAAGATTCTTCACGTAGTCTGAAGCGAATTTATTGATAGATGGCAATACAATTTCTTTGATTTCCATCACAAACTTCCTTTCCACAACATCAACATATCAATTTAAAGTATAGCATCCGTATGTATAAATACAAAAAATACGCCCATTACCGTTGCTTAAAAAGCGAATCAACCAAACGCCCCATAAACTTCCATAACAAGGCCGAATCCTATTAATCCAATATAGAACATGATGAATACTAATGCATTGATACGGCAAATCCCCTTTATTATATTCGGGATAACGATTTCTTCCTTGACTTTATGATGTACGGCCACCACAAGCATCGACAATAGAATAACTACTGCCAGAATGACCCAAAGAAGCGAAATGCGCCAAATTTCAAGAATAAAGAAATGAACAGAACAGACAAAAAGAACCGAACTGTAGTTCAATGCTATATTAACAGCATGTCGATGATTCCTTGTCGTCTGCTTCGTTATTATAAACAAGGCGACGTAGCCGATGAATGGAAATGTTATAAGCATAGCAATAATTCCAGACACAAAAGCCGCCATTTAGTTCTCCCTTCGGTCGTGTTCCTTTCCTTTGACCATCAAGTATAGGTTTCTTGCAATCGGTGCATGGCACTGTTTCTGATCCGCCATTTCCAATATGTATCCCAGTATAGAATCCACTTCCGTCGGACGCCGTTCTTCCAGGTCGCGCAGCATCGAAGAACGGTTGCTTGCTGTCGCCTTACAGACACTTATCACATGCCGGAGCGTTTCATGCGTGTCCGCGCATTCTAGAACATTGGCAATCTCATTGAAATATTCTTGAAAAACAGTTTGATAGTACGGATTAGACAAAAGCGCCCCATTCGGCACTTCAAAGATTGCGGTCAAAGGATTGATCATCGCGTTTACAATCAATTTCTTCGTCAGCATCCCGAGATAATCCTCTTCAATGATAAACGGAAAATCCGCATCCCCCTGCAAGGCGCCCAGTCCGCTTGCTTCGCCTGAATAAGCAGCCACTTTAATGACGCCCGCACCGCTATGCACTACAGCGTTTGCCCCTGTCTTGAGGGCTCCATGCTCCACTACCCCGACGAACACGTCATTTCCAGCGGCAAGCTCCTTCAGATATTTCACATGCCCCATGCCATTCTGCACAAATAGAAGCTTGCTTCTTACCTTTCTTAAAATCGGCATGATTGTTTCCAGCTGATATTGCTTCACAGCGATTATAAGCAAATCGTCATCAATGCCTTGCGCTTCGCCCAAAGCTTCGGCTTCCATCCGCATAATCGAGGATGTCCCGTTCTTCTCCAGCTTAAGGCCTTGATCTTGCAATAGTTCCGCCTGCTCCTTGCTTCTGGTATAAACCGTTACTGCATGTTCTTTAGCGCAATAGCCGCTGATCAATAAACCGACCGCACCTCCGCCGACCACTCCAATTCTCATCGCAATCAATCCCTCGTTTTCATAATGTACCGTTATTTTAGCAAAAATGTATTTATAGTGGAATAAAGCAAGAAAAAAAAGAAATGCAAGCTAGAAAACATGTTGCAATTCAAGCGTTCTAAGGAAGTATTTCTGAAGTAATTTCCTTGATTGTAGTATATAATAAACGATGGGGCAATGTACTGAATATACAGTATATTGCGGCCGGCAGGGGAATCAATGATTATGCCATATGAGTTAGGGGTAATTGGTATATGGAAAGCAAACAAGGGGGATTCAAAAAGATGAAATGCAAGATTGAACGGTTATTGGTAAACTACAAGACACTTGAGGAATTCAAGAAATTCAAAGAATATGGGATGCAGGAATTGTCCATGCTTGAAGACTTGGAGATGAATATTGTCGAGAACGGCAGTGAATCGCCATTCTACGGGATTTACTATGGCGATAAGCTAATCGCCAGAATGTCTCTTTATAAACGCAGTTCTAAATTTGATCAATATTTCACGCCTCCGCAAGAATACCTTGAACTATGGAAACTTGAAGTTCTTGCTCCATATCAATTCAAAGGCTATGGAAAAGCACTTGTCGACTTCGCAAAAAGCTTCGGTTTGCCTATTAAAACAAACGCACGTATGCAGTCTCAGGAATTCTGGACAAGAATGGGTTTTGAAAACGCTTCCTATGACATGGAACGCGACCTGGGGCAAAATCCAATGATTTGGATGCCATCCAACTAAGACAATCCGCACATATCTAACATATAAGAGGTTGTTCCTGAATGGTTTTCGTCAGAACAACCTCTTTTGCAGCTACTTCTTTACTCTCTCCAAATTTCCGTTTTTGTCCATTTGGAATTTGACTTTCTGATTCTTCTTCACTTCTTCGGATACTACCATTTTTCTTGCTTTATCCATAATTTCGATGAGCGCCCGGTAATCATCTTCCACAAGCTCCAGACGTTCCTCTAAATCTCTTACTTCTTTCTTCAAATCCTCGTTTTCCTTGCGGAGTATATGCAGTTCCTGTTGCGCTTGTTCTTCTTCCTCCCCTTTAGCAGCTGTATTTCTCTCAAGTTCCCTAAGGTAGGCGATCACATCTTCCAGTTGCAGTCCCGGCTGTTCTCTCGCTTGTTTCGTTTCTTCCGGTTCCACATCAAGCGTTTCTTTCAATTGCAGCTTCTTGCCTTCTTTCCTTTGCTTCTTAGCAAGCTCTATGCCAGAATGATATTGTTTCCTTACATATGAATTCCAACGAAATCCGCATGCCGCCGAAGTGCGCGACAGCCTCTTCCCCACCTCTTCAAACGCATTCAGCTGCGTACTGCCTTCTCTTATATGCCTCAATACAAGCTCTGCTAGAATCAGATCTTCATCCTGCGTCCAAGCATCTTGTCTAGATACAGACATTCTTTCTCCCCCTTTAGCAAGGTTTATTACATATTTATGCACTTGCTAGAAAAGATAGAAATAAATCTGTAAGTTTTTTAGCATATTTCACAGCTACTTGCGTCTATTCCGGAATTCAGCGACCGCCGCATGATGCTCGTCGCTTTCCCATAGTTTCGCGCAGACAGCAATTTCTTCTTCCATCCGTTTCTTTACATCTGTTCTCTCCCATTTACGTACAAGAATCTGTTTATAGGCTTGCAGAACACCGCTTTGCTTATCCTTAAAGTCTTGCACATACCGCTCTATATCTTGGTCGACATCGATAATCTCCGAAATAAACCCGGCAATCTTCGCTTCCTCGGCCGTGATGACGCCTGCAGACCATAACATGCGAAGCGCTCCGTCTTGCGAGATTCGCTCCGTCAGCAGCGTGCCGCCTCCCCAGCCTGTCGTGATGCCCTGGTTTCCTTGCACAAATCCCATCCGCGCCTGATGATGCGCTACACGCAGGTCGCACGCCGCCGCAATCTCGCAGCCGCCGCCCACAGCCACGCCATTGATATAAGCGATTGTCGGTTTAGGGAATGTAGCGATTTTATAAAGCACTTCCCCCATTTGCGACAGCATGCCGTACGCTTCCACTTCCGTCTTCAATGCATGGAACTCGCTCAAATCCCCTCCCGAACAAAAAGCCTTCTCTCCTGCTCCTCTAATGACAACCAGCTTAATTTCATCGTCCATTCTCGCTTCATCCAACCGGCGGCCGAACTCGCGGATCAGGCCGAAGTTAATTGCGTTATGCTTTTCAATGCGATTGATCGATAAGGTGCATACCCCTTCATGTACTTCTTTCTTCAGAAGTTGTTCACTCATGTTTTTTCTCCTTTATGTATGATTTGTTCCCCTCTTCTATTATACAGAAAATTATAAATATTAAACCCCTTCTATTATACAGGCATAAAAAAAGACCGCAATGAACAATTTCATTGCAGCCTTTTTGAAAGCAATTATTTGCTTACAACTTCTTTACCTTTGTATGTTCCACATTCTTTACATACGCGGTGAGCAAGTTTCATTTCACCACAGTTTGGGCAACTTACCATACCAGGTACCTCAAGTTTAAAATGAGTGCGGCGTTTTCTTTTTACAGTTTTAGACGTTCTTCTAAATGGTACAGCCATTATTCCCACCTCCTTAAAAAATGGTTTAAGAAGACCATATCTTCTTGTTACATATTATTATTTGTTGTCGTTATCGAAGAATTTCGCGAGACTGGCTAAGCGAGGATCGACTTTCTTCTCCTGCTCCAGTTCCTCGGGCTCCACTACCGACCAGTCATTGCCTGATTGCGGTGCAGCACCTTCCGGATTATCGTCCTCGCAAAAAACTTGCATCGGTACTTCTAACAATAAATTCTCTCTTATAACCGGCGTTAAATCAACTACATCGCCTTTTACAACGGTATAAAACTCGCTGTCCGGATTACTGTAATCTTCATTTAACAAAAAGGTTTCCGTTGTCTCAATGTCGAAAGGATGCAAAACATCGACGTACGTCCTTGCACAAGGCAACGTTAGCGTACCCGTTAAACGGATATGGAACGTAATGTTCGTCGCATTTATATCTGCTCTTCCTGTAACATGGATTAATGAAACATCGCGGATTTGCGGATCTGCTTCTTTAATCTCTGATACGTCGATTTTCTCATCGAGCACTAGACCTTTACCCCGATACTTCTGAAGTTGAGTTATTGTCCATTTCATTCAAATCACCTCAAGGCAACAAAGGTAATTATAGCTTTCATTCTATTGATTGTCAATATAATTTCTTTACAGTATGAAACATGGATATATCAATGCTTCTCCTGCAATCCATGTATTGAAACAAATGAATTCTATTTTTTACGCTTTTGTATATTTTGTATAATTCCCGTATCTATTCCATTATAAACCATCGTTGTACATTCCGCTCGTCCACCTGAACAAATGAAGCGCAATGCACCACTATCATAACACAATGTGATTTGTTCTCATAACCGCTTTCCACTATAATGAGAAGAAAGTATTTTTTCGCCATGGAGGTTATTATGAAAGCTGTTGGTCTGATTGTTGAATATAATCCCTTTCACAATGGACACCATTATCACGCTACTGCAAGTAAGTCCCAAAACGATGCCGATATAGTCATCGCCGTCATGAGCGGATCATTCCTGCAAAGAGGCGAACCGGCGCTTGTAAGCAAATGGGCAAGAACGGCGATGGCGCTTCAAGGAGGCATCGACTTGGTGATCGAGCTTCCTTATATCTACAGTACACAGCATGCGGAACACTTCGCATCAGGGGCCGTACGGCTATTAGAAGCCATGCGTTGCGATTCTTTCTGCTTCGGAAGCGAAAACGGTTCATTGTCTGCGTTCACCACCGTATACCAGCAGATGAAACAGCATGCAGACGACATTAATGCAGCCATACGCCGCTTTACAAAGATGGGCAACAGCTACCCTAAAGCTGCGTCGCTCGCCTTTGATGAGCTTGGTTTGCGGCAGGAAGGCGGCCTTGACCTGACGAAGCCCAACAATATCCTCGGCTATCAATATGTGCGTGCCGCCCTCGACAACAATTACCGGATCCGGCCGTCCCTCATCAATCGCATCGCTGCCGGTTACCATGATACGGAATTGCCGGAAGGGTCGATTGCGAGTGCGACAAGCATACGCAAGGCGCTCCTCGATGGGCAGGAGAACCAGGCAACTGCGCATTTCATGCCGGCTTACACATACGAGGAATTAAAGAAATACCTCACGCACTATTCGACGCTCCATCATTGGGAACTATATTGGCCTTTCCTGCAATACCGGTTAATCGCCGCTTCCGCAGATGAGCTCGCAGCCATCTATGAAGTGGAAGAGGGCATCCAGTACCGCATGAAGGAAGCTGCGCTCACTTCAGCTACATTCGCCGAATTCATCGCCAAGGTAAAGACAAAGCGATACACGCTGACCAGGTTGCAGCGGATTTGCGTTCATATCCTGACAAATGCGGGTAAAGAGCGGATGAAGCGCTGCCTGACCCGGGATCCATACTTGCGCATACTCGGCTTCACAGAGAACGGCAGGAAATATCTAAGCCTGCATAAGAAACAAATTGAGCTTCCGCTCGTCACAAAAGTCAGCAAGCTGAAACATGACGCCCTTGATCTGGATTTGCAGGCAGCCGCGATTCATGCTTTAGCTTTGCCGGATGAGGCCAGATTGGCGCTCATGGCAAGGGAATACCAGCATCCCGCCATGATGCTGTAAGCCTATAGAGAAACACCCTGCTAAACTCAGGGTGTTTCTCTATATACATTATTTTTCCTCTAATTGCTCCAAATACTCCAATGCATCTTCCATTGTATCAACCGGCACTATTTCCATCTCTGTATCGATCTCTTCGGCTGTTTTCTTCGCGGCGGCATAATTGGAGTCTTTACTGCCTTTTTCATTGGGTGCAAAGAAAATCTCCGCTCCGCTCTTTGAAGCGGCCACTATCTTTTGTTCGATGCCGCCGATTGCCCCTACTTCGCCTGTTTCATCGATTGTGCCTGTTCCCGCTATTTTATAGCCGCGGGTAATATCCTCTTCCACCAGCTGATTATAGATTTCAAGCGAAAACATCAAGCCTGCCGAAGGTCCGCCGATTTGCTCGCTATCGATGGATACATGCGGCGTCGTCTTCACTTCAATATCATCAATCAGCAAAATGCCGATGCCCAACTTGCCGCTGTCCGGTATAACTTGCAAAGGGATGTCTTTATTTATTGTTTTTTTATCACGGATAATTTCCACATTTATGACATCGCCTTCTTTATGCTTCGCTATATAATCGGTGAATTGCTGCTTGGATTGCAGCGTTTTTTTATTGACCTTTGTGATGCGGTCGCCGATTTGCAAAATGTCCTTCGCCGGCATATCATCCACCAGCCCATAGACATAGATTCCCTTAAATATTACTTCATAAGGCCGGTCCGCTTCCCGAAAAGCACTGATGATGGCTTTTTCTTTCGAGCCTTCCATCATATACAGCTGGCGCATTTCATATTCCTCATCGGTTTCATTCTCTCTTCTGATTTCTTCGTCATCATAAATATGCCAATAATCAGCCATGTTCGCCATCGCATACGTATAAACATTCGCTTTCCCCATCTGGATCGTGGTCAGCATTAGACTTCCGTCCGCCTGTGTGCCGCCCTCCACCTCGATAATCGGTTCAAGCTCTTTCGCCATGCCCGGCTTAGATACATAATAAGGCAATGGATAGAAATAAGCGCACAGCATGACGATGCCGATAATGATGAGCGAAGCTTTGGTTATTCTTCTACCTCTCATGTTTCTTAACCTTCTTCCCACTCTGCAAGATCTCTTTTGATTTGTTTAATATGTTTTCTTGTTTCCGCTTCCCCGATTGCGATGATTTCCTCAATATGCGTAAATGCACGCGAGCTGAATTTCTCTACCCGCGGCCTGATCATCACGTTTGAAGCGATTTCACGATTACTGACAATCTCCATCTGCAAAATATCGAGAGATTGCATAATAACGTCATAGATCGATGTAACTTCCACATCCTGCTTCACATGGGAAACATCAACGGCGATTACATAGTCCGCTCCCATCTCTTTCACAACAGACACGGGCACCCTGTCAGCAACCCCGCCATCGACGAGCAGATGGTTGCCGATCTTCTCCGGTTTGAAAATTCCCGGGATTGCGATGCTAGCCCTTACGGCGTCCGCGGCAGAACCTTCTTTGAAAACTACCTTTTCCCCTGTTTTTATATCGGTCGCCACGACAGCAAGCGGAATATCCAGTTCTTCAATGTTCTTCCAATTCGTAAAAATCCCGATGAATTCCTTAATACGGTTTCCTTTGATCAATCCCATTTTCGGGACAGTGAAGTCCAGATAATACTTTCTCTTGAACCTTGTTGCAATTTTATATAATTGATCGAAATCGGTGCCTGCCGCATACAAACTTCCAACCAGGGCCCCCATACTGCTGCCCGCTATGTATGATATAGGAATCTGCTCTTCCTTCAACACTTTCAGAACGCCTATATGCGCAAAGCCCCTAGCTCCTCCAGAGCCTAGAGCGAGACCGATCCTCGGCGCTTCCTTCAAAAAATCCCCTCCCTTCCATCCGGTTCTCTTGAATTGCGATTGCCGGTTCTAAAAATGGGACTTGCGAGTATATTTTGTTATAAGGACAAGATACTGACCAACCTATTCATTCTTCTAGTAATACATATACGTATGTAGGATATTTTATCACTGCACGATTTACATGCAAAGGTAGAACACTTCATAGGAGGCCTGTTATGTGAATAAATCCGTCATCAAATCATTCGCTCTTGCTACAATAGCTACAACATTAGCAGCAGCGCTCATTAAATACCCACAGCCCGCCTTGGAAGCATCCATCCGCGGCGTCAATATGTGGTGGGAAATCGTTTTCCCTTCTCTATTGCCATTTTACATCATTTCTGAAATGCTGATCAGCTTCGGCGTTGTCACCTTCATCGGAATAATGCTCGAACCGCTTATGCGGCCACTCTTCAAGGTTCCGGGTGTCGGCGGCTTCATCTGGGCGATGGGGATGGCTTCAGGCTATCCTTCAGGAGCGAAATTGACGGCCCGCCTGCGGATGGAAAAACAACTGACGAAAATCGAAGCTGAACGCCTGGTATCTTTCACGAATTCTTCCAACCCGCTCTTCATATTCGGAGCTGTTTCCATCGGTTTCTTCCAGAACCCCAAACTGGGCATTGTTCTTGCGATCGCCCATTATGTAGGCAATTTCTTCGTAGGCATCATGATGCGCTTCTACGGCAAAGAAAACCTGAAAGAGAGAGAACGGAAGAATAGTTCTATCACGCAAGCTTTCAAGGAGTTGCACCGCACGCGCATCAAAGATAATCGCCCGATCGGAAAAATGCTGGGAGACGCCGTCTTATCCTCCATCGAAACACTGCTTATGATCGGCGGCTTCATTATATTATTTTCAGTCATTAACAAACTATTATTCGTCATGAATATCACAGAAATGATTTCCAGCGGATTCAACTATATTCTGGCGGCACTGCAATTGCCGATAGAATTCAGCATCCCGCTTTTTGCCGGTGTATTCGAGATCACGCTGGGCTCGCAGATGACGAGCGGTGTGGACGCCCCCCTTCTCTTCCAGGCCATTATAGTAAGCTTTATACTGGCTTTCAGCGGTTTAAGCGTCCAAGCCCAGGTAGCGAGCATCCTAGCCCAGACCGACATTCGTTTCGCACCATTCTTCTTCGCCCGCTTCATCCATGGATGCATCGCCAGCTGCATCACCCTCATCATTTGGAAGCCTGTCTATGGGCGGCTGACTGCAAGTGATGGATCGCCGGCAAACACCATACCGGCCTATAGCCCGCAAAGCGATTGGTTCGCGCAAGCATTGGAGATGCTCGCTTCCATCGGACCGCCTCTCACAATCGGGGCTCTGTTTCTATACATTGTCCTTTATTATCAGCGCGCCAAATCATAGGAAAAGCCGCCCGCCGCGACAATACACTGTCATGGCGGGCGGCTTTTGCCTATTCATTGAATTTATCTTTTAAAGCTTGGTGGACGACCGGCGGCACCAGCGCGGAAATATCACCTTTATATTTCGCAACTTCCTTCACAATACTTGAACTCAGGAAAGAATATTGACTGTTTGTCATCATAAAGAACGTTTCAAGTTCATCATTCAGAACTCTGTTCATAGATGTTCCTTGCATTTCATATTCAAAATCCGAAACTGCCCGTAAGCCCCGAATAATGGCATTCGCATTAATGGACCGTGCATAATCGACAAGCAATCCTTCAAATGAGTCAACCTTTACATTCGGAATATGACTTGTCACTTCTTTAATTAATTCGACACGTTCTTCCATTGTGAATAATGGATTCTTTGCGGAATTGTTCAATACTGATATGTATAATTCATCAAATACTTTCGCTCCGCGTTGGATAATATCGATATGCCCGTTCGTGATCGGATCAAAACTTCCGGGACATATGGCTATTTTCGACATCCGCTTTTCCCCCTACAACTTGCTCATTTTCTGTTTTTAATTAATAGAGTATATGGAAATTGTGATCATTCCATATGTTTCGTGCTTCCATCGTGTAAGAGATCCAAGTTGTCCAGGTAAATCAACGTCATCACTATGTTCGCAAACAATGACTCCGCCTTCAGCCAAAAGATTATTTTCTGTAATAATAGATAATAAACTCACTAATTTCTGTTTCTTGTAAGGCGGGTCCAATAGAATTAAATCAAATGCAAGCCCGCGCTTGATTAAAGCCTTCAACGCCCGTTCACTGTCGTTCTTATACACTTCCGCCCGATCAGTGAAATGGCAGGCTTCCAAATTGGAGCGGACGGTTGAAACTGCTTTAAATTCACGATCGACAAAAATAGCGCGTTCCATGCCTCTGCTCAACGCTTCAATTCCAAGGCCCCCGCTCCCGGCAAACAGATCCAAAGCCAGTCCTCCCTCGAAATAGGGACCGATCATGTTGAAGATGGATTCCTTGACCTTATCCGTTGTCGGTCGAGTCGATACACCCGGAACTGCTTTCAAAGGTCTTCCTTTGCATTCGCCGGATACAACCCTCATATACTATCACCACTATTCCATATCAGGATTAATTTCTATATTATCCTAACACATTCATTTTACAACGCCAATAATAATTAAAAAGAGAAAAATTTACAGCCGTGAATAACAACCTTCTTTTTGGTCATACTATTTAGTAACAACACCTTTACTTAAGGATGTTGTTGCCAACCGCGGAGAAGACTTACGTTTCCCCATAAGTTCTTCCTCCGGTTTCTCCTCTCCCTTTCCCTTCTATCCTTAGCGGAAATAGAAGGACCCTGCAGAAATCTGCAGGGCTTTTTTTCGTTCTTATTCAATCTCTACTGAAATATATTCTTCCTCCTCCACGGAAACCGCTCCGAATATTTCCTCCAGCCAATGATTAAAGATATAATATTCTCCGCTTATCTTCGTAATCGGGCTTGATGATACCGAATAATCGGCTCCGTTCAGGATAAATACATTCTTATCGGGATATAGCCGCAAGGCATCCCCGCCTTTTGTAATCAGGATATGATCCGGATTGCCCGAATCGCAGGCATATCCTGCCGCTTCCAACAGCGCCGGCAACGGAAAGAGAAGACGATCATCTTGATCGTATACTTCTTTCTGCAACGGCTTGCCATTCAACCGCAATTCGCGCTTATCCACATAATATAAAGGAACAAGGGCGCTTTGCTGCCTCTGGTTCAAGGTGAAAAAGGATGTGTTCTTGCCTTTAATATTAGACAGAATGCCATCCAGCCGCCCGGTTGTCAGCGGGCTTCCTTCCCCGTGTGCCACCTCAATAAAGGTGTGCAGCTCCGGTTCATACAATTCCTCCTTAAGAACTGCGAGCATGGCTTTGGCCTTTGTTCCGCCAACAGAGCTGCCATTATAAAGATCGACTAAGATCTCCTGCTGCCACTTCTCATGGCGATTTTGGAAAGGGAAGAGGGAATCAGCATACAAATCGGCTAACTTCGCATCCAGATCTTTTGCATCATTGGCATTCTTGAGCATCAATAACCCTTTGGAAATCTCCTCTTGGTGCTTGGAAGTCAAGATTACTGTACAATCCTTCAATGCCGGATATTCAGTAAACGCCGATTTCACTTGTTTAACGGCCGGCTCCAAGCTTGCTTCGTAATAAATGCTGGGTCCCCCTTCCACTTTCTGATTCTGTAAATCACCTTGTTGATAATAAAGCGGATATCCGGCTCCTTCGCCCTCGAAGACATAATAATCGATATATTCCTTCTTTACCGCACCTACCGGCTCCGCGGCCGCCGCCCAACTTCCAGTCCGTTTTCCTTCAACGGTCATCTCTACCCTGGTTGCGGTTGTCTTGATATTATTCAATTTCATGGCCCAATCTTTCAGCATCTTGCTTTGCTGATTTGCATTAAAAGGAATCGTATACTGGAAAACGATATCCTCATCGTCCTTCCCGACCACTACACTGTTTCTTGATACTTTTTTCCCGTTCACCTTAACCTGGGCATCCAAGGGGTTTTCCAACGTGTATTTCCCTTTCTTTACATCGGCCATTGTTTGTGTAATCCGCAATGATTCATCGTTTTGCTGAATGCGGAAGTGCTGCTGCACGGTTTTCGCACGGCTTTCCTTGTCCAGTGCTTCTTTCTTTGAATGAACCTCCCACTGCCAGAGAAGCATGCCGCTGGTTGCTAATACTATAATGAATGCACTGATCCCTAATGTTCGCATCATGCCATTTACCCCTTAGACATTATTCCTGATTCCAATTCACTAAAATTATCCACACGCCAACAAACTGTTTTTCTACAAATTAAAGAATTCTTCATTTTTTCAAAGAACCATGGTAAAGTTATAACTATCTTTTGACCGTCAGAAAGGAGCACGCATTGTGATACAACGCTTTATCGAGCTTGGCGAAGGCTACTCGGACCTTTATGAACTTATTGAAATTGGCAGGACGAATAAAGAGCGGGTAGCATTCCTGCTAGCTTTGCATACCAAGAAAAACGACAAGGAACTTGTTTCATTAGCGGTGGTTTTGAAGCCCACAAACCCAGGGGACTTCCAGCCGATCTATATCTGCCGGGAAGGCATCCCAAATCCTCATGTTATACCTAATAAAAGGTATGATATGTTCCAAGCGCTCGCTAAGGAAATCGAGAAGAATATTATCGAGCTGGATGTCAAACCTTCCACTCTCTTCTCCGAAACGGAACTGTTCTATCAGCACTTAATAGGCATTTTGCGGATGAACCGTTATCTTCCTCCGCTATCTTAGTTAGCTATTACAACTATTATCGGCATAAAGCAATATACGTTTAACATTTCTAGTATATATGCACTAAGTCGAAAGAAGCTGCCCCGCGGGGGCAGCTTCTTCTTGATAGAAAAAACAGGCAGCATAATCCTGCCCGTCCCTTTAAATTCCCATCTTATAGTCATATTCTTTCGCTTTATCCGGTTTCGAATTCTCAAAATCCGTCTTCAAAAACGGCTTATACGATACATCGACTTTCTTGACAAATGAATATGAATTAAGCTTGTCGACAGTTGCCTGCACATCTTCCATATTGGTATACAAGACAACGTATTTCAGTTTTTTCGAAACATAGTGAATATTGCCAAATCGCCTCAAGCTCTTCACTTGCTTCAGTGTATGCAAATAAGCAATGATTCCTTGTCTAGCACCCAACATTCTAAAAACCCCTAACTACTATTTACAATCAGTGTATCATACACCGGTAAATATTATCAACCAATATCGGGAGCCATCCGCCCGCCATTCAAAAAAGCGCAGCCCCCTTTGGGACGCGCTTTCAACTCATGAACAACCGCAACTTCCTCCCGATCCGCAGCCTCCGCTTGCACAGCCGCTTTCGCTTTCAAAGAAAGGATTGCCGGCAGGTGTTTTAATATGCTGCGATACAGACCGGGCTATAATGCCGCTGATTTGATCCAATACTTCCTGCAGCTTGTTTTCCGCCACTTTAAACGCTGCCACTGTCGGATGCAAATCCAGCTCCCGCTTTCTGTTTCTCGTTTCCAGGTTGACATACTTATAATCAGGATGATATCTCCCAAACCGCTGCACTTCTTCAAAGCGGTCCTTCATTTCCGCAAAAGCTTTGATCTTCGTTTGGGCCTCGGCATCGTGTTGTAATTTATATAAAGAAATAAGGTATTGTTCTCCAATTTCTGAATCGACAATCATCTGCGCTAATTCATCTGCGCTTTGCAGAATCTCTACAGTTTCCAAAGTAGCAAGCATATAAAGCCCACCTCCTTCCCTTATCTTATCATGGAATACGTGCGAAAGAAAATGTTCATGCTATCCGTAGGAAAGCAAACAAAATAGCCCTGCATCAAATAACAAAGCTACCATGCCCCGTCAGCCTTTAAGATTCATGGATTGCAACATTCCCAGCATCATAGAAGCCACTTGAACGCCGTTATTGAATTTATTCACACGGTGCGGTATCGATTTTTCAAAATGGAAAACCGTTTCTGTGCCGAACTTCTCAATTTCTTGAGGATTTCTCGACAACTTACGGTACCACATCGGCTGCAGGCGCAAATATTTCAACTGATCTGCGTCTCCTTGAATCCATTCATAAATATCCTGTCTCACTGCCATCCCCCTTCGTTCAATCCTTCCTGGAATCGAAAGGATTAGTTTGTTTAATCGGTTTTTTCGGTTCTTCTTGCGAGGAAGAATTCTGGAATTGAGAGATTACGCCCGATATTGCCCCCAAAGCCTGGCTAAGATTGGCGACATGCTTTTGCATCGATTGCACGTCGATATTCTTCAATGATTCAAAAACCGCTGAAACCATATCTTTCTCTTCGTCCTTCTTAGATGTTTCCGCTTGTTCCGCCACTGCATTTGAATCGCGGTACTCATCCCACACATCATTTTGTTCTCCAAGCAAATACCAGTCCTCATAAACCTCCTGCCATGTATAAACGCCTCTTCTAACTTCTTTCACCAATGAAGGATGATTTCTAATGAAGGTTTTAAATTCTTCCATAGAGTTTCGTTGTTTATTTGACAATTCCCTTCACCCCGAATCCTTACTGACAATCCACGATTTGCCTATTCCAACATATGAATGAAAGGAAGAAATGGTGTTAATAAAGTGAATCCTTGATGAATCAATCGGGTTGTTGCAGATGCTCGACCCCCTACTTGCACATCTGTGTTTTCACTGCTCTGCCGAGGGGGCTTAGTAGCTGTTAAACGGCTCTTGCCACAAAAAAACCGACCCCCGGGAAATACCAGGAAATCGGCTTTGCATCAAGGCTTCTTTATAAAATTTTGCGTATAATATTTCTGATAGACGCCTACGCCTAAATGAGTGAACTCTTCATTCAACAGCGCTTCACGGTGCCCTTTGCTATTCAACCATCCTTCGCAGGCGGCCAGACCGTCCACATACTGGGCGGCAATATTCTCCCCCGCCAGTTCATACTTCACTTTACCTTCCTTCAAGCGGTTCGCCAAATCGCCGTTTTTCGGGGATTCGTGCGAGAAATAATTTTCCTTGGACATATCCATGCTATGCAAGAACGCCACTTCCGCTGTAGTTTCATCCCACTCGACCAGCCCTAAGTCGAAGCGCTCCCTTATGATATTAGTAATATCGAATATTTGCTGATCGCTTCCCGCTTCTACAAGCTGCCACTCCTGTTCTGACAGAACATCGTCCGGAGGCAGCTCGCCCCTGTATATAAGTTCGTACGGCCGTTGCTTCACCAATGTTTCAGCATCCATATAACGTACACTTGAAATCCTGCCTGTAAACTTATCTATATATACTTGCGCATATCCATTATCCATTCTAACAAGCGGCCTTACACCCAAATCTTCTTCTGAAAGCTCGAAACGGTATGAATTCCCTTCCCATTCTAAATCAAGCGTTGTTTCAAGATTAACATGCTGAAACAATTGATCGACAGGCTGTCCGATTGAAAAAGGAGCAATATTCAAATCTTTTCCAAGCGCGTATAAGGATACAACTCTGCCGTCCTTTACAGCTACTTGCATATACTTCTCCGCTTGATCGCTATAAATCCACCATTCATAGCCGTAAGCCGAAGGATCTTTGCGCGACGGTTGGCCGAACTGCTTAACGATCGCTGAGCTTTGTTTTCCGATCAATTTCGAAAGCCCTTCTGAAACCGGCTTATTTTCAGTAACTTGCGATGAATCCGCCCCGTCTTTCAATGAAGAATTTATTTGACTAGCTCTTTGTTCCTGGTTCAGCACTTCCTCTTCCTCATGAGGGTAGAAATAAACGCTGGCAATAAAAATAATGATGGCTAGAAAACATCCTTTAATAAAACTTCTCAGAGAATTTCTCTCCTCTCACTAACAGAATTTCTGTTCCTTTACATATAAATGATCATGCGCTTATCCGGCTTCCTTGCCCCTGTTTAGGCGCTCTTCATCATTCATAGCAAGTAAATCACTAACATTATAACATTTTGTATAAGGGCTATGTATATAAAACCATTTCCCATAGGAAATTATTCTCCTGCAAAAAAATTGCGTTCAATTTTGTCTCTTTTATGAAAAAACCATTTCCATTCATTTACTGAGTTGCAAGATGCATAGTTTCATACTATTATTAAAAAGAGGAAAAAATATCATTTTTTTCAATATATTAGATGTTTTTCACGCATACAAAGCAGAATGAAATGAGGAGGTAATGTTTGTGAGATTCGAAGACACAGGAATCCAGAATTACAAAGCGGATTTAACGCGTTTAGATGAAGTCATGCATGAACACGGGCTAATACGGGCAGAACAATGGGATTACGAACGGGCAAACTACGATCGTAAATTCGAATTGAAAGAAGGCGTATATTATCTTCGCGTCCAGGCCTATGCGGTCGAAGGGGATGTCGGCGCTCACCGCGCAACAATGCAGCTATTGACTCCCCTCTTAGGGAAACACTATTATCCCCACGGTGTCGAATACGGATCCGCAGAGAACTTTCCGCACTCCCTGATCAAACAGTGCGAACAAATTCTGAAGTCTGTCAGCGAGGAAATCGCTCAATTCGCGGTCGCTAAATGACCACCTGTAAGCGCATGATTGCATCATGCGTTTTTTACTTGGCATAAACATTGTAATTCAACAAGTAAAACATGGGAAATATCCGGCTTACCTTGTTTCTCAAATTCTATCCTCTTATAATAAAATAGCATTAAATTAGCATCTATTAGAAGTTTACTATAATTGGAGTGAATGATACTTTGACACGATTTTCCACAAAACAAAATACCATCAAATTACTGGCTTTACTGGCGGCAGCGGCTGTTGGCCTATATATCCTGCCTGTTTCCGTGCCGTTGATAGCCGCTTTTATCACTTCGCTTTTATTGGCGCCATTAGTAAAGCTGCTGCAAACGAAATTCTCCATCGCACAGAAGCTTTCCGTCATGATCGTCTTCATTATGTTCATCGTATTTATCGGGCTATCCACCTACTTCATTACTACGAAAGTGGTTGCAGAGGCCGCACAGCTGATCCAAAATATACCTCAATACATCAGCGAGATAAACACCGCATGGAATACAATTCAAAAAGATATAATCGACGCTTCCGATAAAATGCCAAAGGCGGTTACGGAAGTAGTGAACACCCAGATCCAAACGGCGCTTAATGATATCAGCGCAACAATCGGCGACTTTTTCTCCATTGAGAATATAACTAATTTCGTCAAGGGCATCCCGAATCATTTAGTCAGTTTTCTCGTTTTCATTATTGCACTCTTTCTCTTCTTAATAGACCTTCCGAAAATCAGGGCGGGCGCATACAGCATGATGAAAGAAACAACCGCGGAAAAGGTGCAATTCATGACTGCCAGATTATCGAATGTTGTAATCGGATTTTTAAAAGCGCAATTTCTAGTAAGCGTTATTATTTTTATCGTATCTCTTATAGGCTTATTATTCATTAAACCCCAGTTCGCTATCGTTATGTCATTGATCATCTGGGTTATCGATTTCATTCCAATCCTTGGTTCCATCATCATCCTGGCGCCATGGTCGGCCTTTGATTTCATTACGGGAAACACAACAACCGGCATGCAATTGGCCATCCTGGCGGCTATCCTGTTAATCATCAGAAGAACTGTGGAGCCTAAAGTGATGGGGGCGCATATCGGCCTATCCCCGCTCGCTACACTGATCGCCATGTATCTAGGTCTTAAATTGTTCGGATTTCTCGGCTTCTTCATCGGCCCGCTGATTTTAATCGCTTTTACAGCCGCTAAAGAAGCCGGATTGATTACATGGCGCATTAAAATATAAAGTGAATCTTTGATAGGTGGGGGTTTTCCTTCATCCCCACCTATCATTAGATGAACCAACCTTAGTTGTTACAGGTACTTGATCTCCCACTTACACATCTGCGCTTTCACTGCTGCGCGGAAGTGGGAGTCTTAGTACCTGTTAAACGGGATAAAAACAGGCGCATGTTCCTCCGGCTCCCGTCACATGAATATTCTTGCAATTTATCGCCAATACAAAAAAATGAACACCCAGACTCACTATAGGCGTTCATTTATTTAATGAAAAACTCCATAGCAAATACGGATGTTCTTTCCTCTTCAAATAAAATCCCAATCGCTTCAATATGTCTATTTTGAACGTATCCGTATACAATATCTCCACATTCACATTGCTGATTGCCTGTTCAAAATGACTCATTACATAATCCAAAAACAACTTCATCGTTTCCTTATAATATGTTTTTTCATATTGCGACGAAATGAAATGCATTTCCAGAAATGCCGTTCGATGATTACTTTTCAGGCGATACAATAAAATATCGCCCATCATTTTCTTATCTGTTATATTCGCCAGGATCCACAAATAAAAAGGAGACTTTATTTTCTTTTCCAAGCCTTCAATCAAAAGAGGCAGGAAAGTAATAAAACGGTCAGAAGGCCAATCATCCGGGATTTCGATCGGTGAACGGACTGTCAATTCTTCTCTGAACAAAATAATAGATTTAGCCATATCTAATGAACAATTCATAATCAGGACTCTTTCAGTTTTATAATCTTTCAAGCAACCCCTCTCCTCCATCGCATTATTGACCCATCAAAAAAGGATGTTGCTTTATTATATTAAGCAACATCCTTTTTTCATTCCATTTTTTACGTACCCAATATGGCTTTAATGACGGAAGTGGTTTCTCCTCCATGATAAAACACGTATAGGAGCATATAGACAGCTACACCTGTAATAGCCGTAAAGAACCAAATAATACTGGTAATAGGCCCGATCTTTCTATGTCTCTGCAGATTGCGCTTATATCCGGACCAAAGTGTTACAATCCCCATAACCGCACCAACTGTTGCGAGTGTAATATGAAAAATCAAAAAGATAGTATAGTAAATTTTGATGTCATCAGGCCCACCAAAAGCTGTATTGCCGATAAAAACGGTTCTGCTGGCATAAATAATGAAGAAAAGAACAGCGAACACAGCCGCTAACAACATTGTCTTTTGATGCGCTTCTATTTTTCTCTGTTTAATCAAAACCCAACCGATTGCAACTGTTATCGCGCTCAACACGATAAAAGAGGTACTAATTGTAGGTAGCACTGGTAATGACATAGGTTATAAAACGTCCTCTCTTGTATGTATCCATACATATTCTAATACATATTTTAATAGACATTTTAATATTTTTCAATAATTGTAACATTACTGACAAGATTTATAGAACTATCGTTTCATGCTACCGTCCTTCTGCAGGATGTATATCAACCGCATGGATATTCTCTTTCTTGACCCAATCAAAGAAAAGCTTAGCCAGGATAAAGGCAAATACAAGTTCCTGAATAATCTTCATGATGATTCCGCCCGTCTTCTGATCTTCCAATAAAGGCATTGTATTGAACACTTCCGGCCCTGTTATGTTTAGCCCTGACAAAGTGCTCGAAGGAACGCACAATTCCATGGCCAAAAGCCATGAAACGGGATTGGAGAATGTTTCATACATCGGATTCTCCCCGAAAATGATCAGCGCACAAGCAGGGGTTAATAAAATGCCGTTCGCAAATACATAGCCGATTCTCTTGATGCCATAGAAGCCTTGATATTCTTCTAATGTATTCAGAATCGGCCACCACATGAATACAGCAGCAAAGAATAATAATCCCGTATAAACCGCGTGCAAAAGCATATCGGTCTTTATAACGTCAAAGATCAAAGGGATATGATAAAAAGAAAAAGCCCCATTGAAGACAATAAGCGCGATCAGCGGTTTAGTGGCAAAATGAAAGAAACCTTTCACAAAAGGAATGGCCAATAGCCTTCTCCACATCCATTTCGGTATGGCTGCAATAAACAGCGGCGGGAGCACTAGATAAAGAAAAGCCATCTGCGTCATATGCACACTAAACATGATATGCCCTAATAGGTCGATGGGCGATCCTTTTATAATATATAGCAGCACAAGCGCCGTAACCATTAAGGCGGCTTGTGTTTTAGTCAAGGGTTCGCTATTGCCGGATAACTTCTGTCGATAAACAGTAGCGGCTGCAAAAAACAAAATGCCGATGCCAATTATAGTTGCTAAAAAAAAGGGACTCCACAGTGCTCTGAAACCAAATATATCAATTGTCAATTCTAAACACACCTCTCCTCTTTTTTACTAATCAAAGTAAAAAGGCTGACTTCTCAAAAGGGCCGCCCCCCCCCACGAATGAAGGGCCGCCGATGATGAGTCAACCTTTTCGAAGCCATTAAATCCAGACAATCGTTACAAAAGCCAGTACCGTAACCGCTCCGACTGTTAGTCCGGAATACAGAAAGAAGGCTGGCATGCCATGGCCTTTATGGCTCATATGCATAAAATAGTATAATTGGAAAATTACCTGGACAACAGCCAACAGAACAATCACAGGGATGATAAACCATTTCGAAAAGCCATCATACCCTACAGCCGCGAAAGCGACCAACGTCAAGAAAATCATCAAAGAAAACGAAATGACCTGATGCTTCATATCCTCCGCATTTTTTTTGCGGCGGTAAGCCACATCTACCTGAGGGGGAGCTGAATTAACATGATTATTCTCCATCACTTATCCCACCATTCCCATTAAGTATACTACTGTGAAAATGAATACCCATACAACATCGATAAAGTGCCAGTAAAGGCTCGCTGTATAAAACTTAGGCGCATTATACAGATTTAAGCCGCGCTTTGCGTTTCTGACCATCAATGAGGTAATCCACAGCAGCCCGAACGCTACGTGCGCGCCGTGGAAGCCGACCAGTGTATAGAACGCGGAGCCGAACGCACTGCTTGTGAATGTGAAGCCGTACTCATGCACATAATGATTAAACTCATAAACTTCCAAGCATAAAAATCCGAAACCAAGCAAAACAGTGACAAGCAGCCAAGCCTGCATTCCTTTGAAGTTATAATTTCTCATATGGTATATCGCATATACACTCGTTAAAGAGCTTGTTAAAAGGAGCATTGTCGCCACAAATGTAAGCGGTAAAGAAAAGATATCTTCCGCCAGCTTATGCTCGGCGCTCGGGACTTTATCTTTCAATGCCAGGTAAGTCGCGAATAATGTCGAGAAAAGAACCGTTTCACCACCAAGGAAAAGCCAGAAGCCGATAAATTTGTTCTTGCCTTCCAACGTTGCTTTTTCCGGTGAAGAAGGCCAGGTGCTTTCTGTGTATTTTTCTTCAGCATGCATTATGCGATCCCCCCTTTTTCATCATCGTCATCATTCATTAAATCCTCTTTATGGATGTGATAGCCCAAATCGTCTTTAATAGAACGAACCAACATAGCGCCCAATGTGATCAACAAGCCGATGATGAGCACAGGTACCGCCCATGCCTTGCCATCAGGGTGATACATGGCGCCGAATGCCGCTACGAATAAGCCCAATGAAATCACAAAAGGAATAAACGAATTGTTGGGCATGTGGATATCGCCCAATGGTTCTGCAGGAGTCATCCCCTTCTTGCCTTCCATCTTCTCGACCCATAGAGCATCCAAGCCTCTCACTAACGGCAATTGCTTAAAGTTATAGAAAGGAGGAGGCGAAGCGATCGACCATTCAAGCGTACGTCCATCTCCCCATGGATCATTGCCCACTTTCTTATTCTTAACGGATGTAATGATGACGTTGTACAATAACACTATTACACCGACACTCATTAAAAACGCGCCGACTGTACTGATCATATTCATTGTATCCAAGCCTTGGTCCGGCAAGAATGTGAATACACGGCGCGGCATTCCCATCAAGCCCAGGAAATGTTGAACGAAGAACGTTAAATGGAAACCGATTAAGAAAAACCAGAATGTGACTTTACCAAGTGTTTCGCTCAACATTGTGCCAAACATTTTCGGCCAGTAGAAATGTGCACCGGCAAGCAGCCCTAATACTACTCCACCGACGATTACATAATGGAAATGGGCAACAACGAAATAGCTGTCATGGTATTGGTAATCAGCAGCCGCTGTAGCATTCATAATGCCCGTTACCCCGCCCATTACGAATGAAGGGATGAAGGCGACGGCATACAGCATCGGAACCGTAAACTTAATGCTTCCTCCCCACATCGTGAAAATCCAGTTAAAGATCTTAATCCCTGTCGGCACGGCAATCGCCATTGTCGCTACAGCGAAAATAGCATTGGCAATCGGCCCTAAACCAACTGTGAACATATGGTGAGCCCATACCATGAATCCCAAGAAACCGATCAGGATGGTAGCGAACACCATTGAAGAGTAACCGAACAATCTCTTTCTTGAGAAAGTGGCAAACACTTCAGAGAAAATCCCGAACGCCGGAAGAATCAGGATATATACTTCCGGATGCCCGAAAATCCAGAATAAATGTTCCCAGATGATCGTATTGCCGCCCATTGCTACATCAAAGAAGTTGGAACCGAACATACGATCAAAAATCATGAAGAATAATCCGACTGTCAATGGAGGGAACGCGAATAAGATAAGAGCTGAAACTACAAACGTCGACCATGTGAACAAAGGCATTCTCATATATGTCATACCCGGTGCGCGCATGTTGATGATTGTGACTAAGAAGTTAATTCCCCCGATTAATGTTCCGGCACCCGATATTTGTAAACCAAGTGCATAAAAGTCTATCCCATGACCTTCCGATGCCAAGGAAAGCGATGCATACGAAGTCCACCCGGCATCCGGGACTTCCCCTATAAACCAAGAAAGGTTTAAGAAAACACCGCCAAAGAAAAATAACCAGAAACCTAAAGCATTCAAGAATGGAAATGCCACATCACGAGCTCCAATTTGAAGCGGCACGACGGCATTCATAAAAGCAAACACGAGCGGCATAGCTGCCAAGAAGATCATGGTAGTACCATGCATCGTCATCAATTCATTAAATAAGCCAGCACTAACAAAATCATTATTCGGGATAGCTAATTGAATACGCATAAAGACCGCTTCAATTCCGCCAATAACAAAGAATAGTCCACCGGCAATCAAGTAGAGAATTGCAATCTTCTTATGGTCTACAGTTGTAAGGTAATCCCAAATGAATGGACCTATCCCCTTTTTTCGAGCGTAAGTACTCACGATTCTACCTCCCTATGAATCATTTAATCCCTCTATTACTCCTGAACCTTCAATTGCATTAAATACTCTGTCAACGCATCCAGTTCTTCTTCCTTCAAATTCGCATAGCCAGGCATTGTATTGCCCGGTTTCAGTTCTTGCGATTCCACCAACCACTTCTTCACGTTTTCTTCATTGTGGTCAAGGATGCCCGCTACTTTCTCGCGCTCACCGAATGTAGCCAGGTTAGGCGCTTTGCGCGCTTCGGCAGGACGATTGTCGTTAGGTGTGACCGCATGGCAGGCAATACAGCTTTTGTTGAAGATTTCTTCACCTTGCTGGGCGACTTGCCCTTCCACCTTCGGCTTCTCGGTTGCGCCTTTCATATCGGCGATCCACTGTTTAAACTCGTCTTTGGAAACCGCCTTTACTTTAAAGTCCATCAAAGCATGGGATGGTCCGCAAAGTTCTGCGCATTTTCCATAGAAAATGTTTTCGGATTCCGCCGCTTTTTCCCCATCGAATTCCAGATAGAATTTATTGATGTTATCCGGATTCGTATCGAGCTTACCGCCGATGGCAGGCACCCAGAAGGAGTGCTTTACATCAGAAGCGGTCACGTTGAAGTACACCCTTTCATCAGTCGGAACAACCAGGTCTTGACTTGTCACAACGCCGTGGTCCGGATATTCGAATTCCCACCAATAAAGATTGGCGCGTACATTGACAACCGTTACGTCACCCTTTGTTTTGCCCTCTTTGTCCTTCTTCTCCATCGGAGCTGTATCAGCGAATTGGAACGTGTACGATACAGTTGGAACAGCAAGCACAATCAATAATAGAATCGGTATGACTGTCCAAATAATTTCAAGTTTGTGACTTCCTTCAATTTGCTTTGGAATTTTGTTGTCTTTACGTTTGAAACGCAACAACACAATAATGAACAACAAAGTTACAACTGCGATTACCAATACCATTATGAATGTACTTAATAGCATTAGATCGTATTGTTTTTTTGCTACTTCCCCTGCAGGCTTTAAGGTGGACAAAAATGGTTCGCCACAGCCAGCTAGTATAAGCGTTAAAGTTGTGAACAATCCAAACAAACGCCATTTTTGTAGCCGTTTTTTCATACCAATGAGACCCCTCTTTCGTAAAAAATTTCTCTTCAATCCCACTTGCCTTTTGTTTCAAAATCCCTTCTATATAAATTTCTTACAAACAAAGAAAGAATTCCCAGCTAAATAGCGCAGAAAGGTTCCTATAACCACTCCCGCCATGGGGGAGGCGATTACATTAACCTGCAGCGATTGTTATGTACTAAAAATGATAATGGCGGCGGCGGTCGCCATGCCACCGCCGCCGGATCAACCATACTACTATATCAAGGTTACAATAACCATTGAAACAAACAAGATTGTTAAATAATTCAACGAATAAATGAACATGCCTTTCGCCCATTTAATATCATCTTTCATCTTGAAGCCGTATAGCCCGAAAATCAGCCAGCCAATATTTAAAAGAATTGTCAAAATGACGAGCGGCATGCCTAAAGGAGTTAAAAAATACGGTATGGGCATCAATAACAGCACCCAGAAATTGATAGAAAGCTTCGTTCTTTTAAAGCCCTTCACAACCGGCAGCATCGGAATGCCGGCTTTTCTATATTCTTCACATCGTCTCATAGCCAGCGCATAAAAGTGCGGTGGCTGCCAGATGAACATGATCAGAAACAAAACCCACGCCATAATATTCAAATCAGCATCCACAGCCGCCCACCCGATTAACGGCGGCACGGCGCCTGAAAAACTGCCGATGATCGTATTCGATACAAAATATCTTTTTGAAAAAGTGTAAAGCACCACATAGGCGAATACACCGATCAAACCGATGATAGCCGCTGAAAGTGTTGTCATAGCAAGAAGTATCGTTCCCAGCGCCACCATCCCGAGGCCCAGTGCCAATACACGGAACCCTTGCGCTTTGCCCGTTACAGTCGGTCTCCCTTTCGTTCTCTCCATCAGATGGTCTATATCGCGGTCTATATAATTATTCAGTGTCCCCGCTCCCCCAATGATTAGCGCCGACCCAAACAAAATCAAAAACACAATATCTAAATTATTTAAAAAACTCAAACCGGAAAAGTGAAGAGCCAACCACAGACCTGTAAAGGTTGTTATTAAATTAGACTTGATGATGCCTATTTTAATAAGAGCCAAAAAATCATCCCAAGCGGATGCCTTAGCTATATCGCCTTGAAAGCTTGATTCAGGATCCACATCGGTTCGAGCCAAGACCTTTGAATTCGACATGTTTCTTCCCCCTATTATAAAGTAACTAAATATAAAAAAAGTTCCTATTATATTTATAATAACATTATTCCATACTTTTCTATATATGTAATGACAAGCGCTCAACCAATGTATGCCAAAATCGATATAATAATATACCAGACTTGTTGAAAATGTAAAAAATAGATTATAATAACATATTTTAGTATTCTCTGTATATTAAATCATATTTTAATTTGTTTTTGTGAATTTTTTTCGTCTTGTTTTTGACTTCTTTGTGTCATAGCGATTTAAAAAAGAAAACAGTCATACTATAAAAAATCAATTGTTTACTGCCATTTATCCCGTTTAACAGGTACTAAGACTCCCACTTCAACACAGCAGTGAAAGTGCAGATGTGTAA
>JBJEFM010000178.1:0-7475 GCA_051874035.1 Bacillus sp. (in: firmicutes) | reverse complement strand
CGCTTTCACTGTTGTGTTGAAGTGGGAGTCTTAGTACCTGTTAAACGGGATAAAGGAGAATTCATATGTATGTCGGCAGAGATTTAACAGAGCTATCATTACTTGAGAAGAAAGAGTGGAAAGATAGTGAATTGCTCTACTTTCACCACTCTCTTCAACAAATGGTACCTTATTTAAACACGCAAGGACAATCCATTCATAAACAAATCATGAAAGAAATCGAAAAGCGGGGCGGCTTATCCCCAAACGAAGCCAATTATACGCATAGCACGGACATCATCTACGATTAATAGAATAAGCCGCCATCACTGACGGCTTATTTCTTCTGTTCCTGATAAGCTTGGTACACTTTCTGATAAGGCACCGGAAAGGCGAGTTCCGCCATCTCCGCTTCGGTTACCCATTTCAAACGGTTCTTCGCCATCGTTTCCGGCGGAATCTCTTCTGCAATCTTACCCGTATAACCAACAAGATTCCAAACTAAGTGCGAGAATACATGCTGGATGTCCGCAATCTTGGCTGGCATAATCGCCACGCGGGCATTATGATTAATCAGAAATGCGTCTTCGTACATATTCTTATTCGGCACGGCTTTCTGGTCGAATGTGAAGCTCGGGAATTCCCACAAGTTCGCAAGCAAACCTTTCGCCGGGCGTTTCTGCACGAGGATCCGGCCTTCTTCATCTGTAATTATCGCCGAAAGCAATTTCTCTTTTTTTGTTTTGACCACTTTTACTTTCACAGGCAATTCTGCTTGGACGCCTTCAAAGAAAGCGGCGCAATGCTCCCTCACAGGGCAAAGCATGCAGGCAGGCGTTCCCGGCGTGCAGATGAGCGCCCCAAGCTCCATCAATGCTTGGTTGAAATAAGATGGATTGTCGTGCGAAATGATCGCCCGGACCGCATCTTCAAAGATCTTTCTTGTTTTCGGCTTCGCGATATCTTCTTTAATGAGCAAGATGCGCGACAGCACGCGCATGACGTTGCCGTCGACAGCAGGCTCCGGCTTGCCGTAAGCGATACTGAGTATGGCTCCCGCTGTATAAGGGCCCACTCCCTTCAAACTGATGATTTCCTCAGGGGTGTCAGGCACGACGCCTCCGTAGTTCTCCTGCACTTCTCTTACAGCGCTCTGTAGGTTGCGGACGCGCGAATAATAGCCGAGCCCTTCCCACGCTTTCAGGATTTTCTCTTCATCCGCCTCTGCGAAATCTTTCAGCGTCGGGAACCATTCAATGAAGCGGTTGAAATAGGGGATAACCGTTTCGACGCGCGTTTGCTGCAGCATGATTTCCGATACCCACACTTTATAAGGATCTTGATCCGCCCGCCAAGGCAAATGCCGCTGTTCATGCTCGAACCAACGGATCAAGTCATTTTGAAATTCCAATATATTTAATTCTTTCAATGCTTTTATCTCGTACAAAATAGTTCCTCCGTGATGTTACATATTAGATAAAAAAGGGAATACAATAATAGATTAAAATGACTGCAAGAAACTGAAGTGTTACAATTTACTTAATGGATCTTTTACATAAGAACACCTTTGGGCTCCATTACGCATATGAATAAAGCGAAATCGCTTTTATCTGCATCAACGCTTATTATGGTATTTACTATACTAAAATTGCTAAAACAATACTAATGGAACCAACTGCATATATGTCAGGGCCCATGGGAACATATATGTATTTTTCCATTTTTCATAAGGCTAACGCCGTTTAGGAGGTTGTGACCATTGGATACTGCTACTCACCTTGTTATGGGAATCGGGCTCGGGGCTCTTGCAACGTTGGATCCGGCCGCTGCCGGCAGTTCAGCGACAGCTCAAGCCATTATGCTTGGAACCATTATCGGTTCACAAGCGCCTGACATAGATACTGTATTAAAGATGCGCAACAATGCCATTTACATTCGAAACCACCGGGGCAGAACGCACTCCATCCCCGCGGTTATACTGTGGCCGCTGCTGATTACAGCGGTACTATATACATTCATCCCGCTAGCGGACCCGCTCCATCTATGGTTATGGACATTCGCAGCCGTCTTCATACATGTGTTTGTCGACTGCTTCAACGCTTATGGGACACAGGCGCTGCGGCCGATTACATCGAAATGGATCGCGCTCGGCATCATCAATACGTTCGATCCGTTTATCTTCGGCATCCATATCGCCGGGTTGGTTCTATGGGGGTTCGGCGCGGACCCCGGCTATACATTCTTGCTCGTTTACACGGTGATGATCCTGTATTACGTAGCCCGCTATCGTGAACAGCAACGTGTCAAAGCCATTGTCCGGCTGAAAATCCCGGGCGCCCGCAAGATCATCTTATCACCGACGCTCCGCTACCACAGATGGAAGGTCGCGGTGATTACCGAACAACATTACTATGTAGCGGATTGCAATAACGGCAACATTCAATTGCTCGATCAATTCAAGCGTGTATCCTTGCCCGACCATCCGGCCATCGACGTGGCGAAGCACGATAAGAACCTATCCGCTTTCTTATCCTTCTCCCCCGTCTACCGGTTCGAAATCGAAGACGGCGATACGTACTATGAAGTGAAATTCATCGACTTGCGATACAGAAGCAACGGACATTACCCATTCGTCGCCATCGTCCGCTTGGACCTGGAATTGAATATCCTCAATTCCTATACGGGCTGGGTATTCAGCGAAGAGAAGCTGCGGAAGAAACTGAAAGTGATTCCGCACTAAATAAAGAGACTTTCCCGATGAGATGGGGAAAGTCTCTTTTGTTTGGATACGGGCGTTTTGCGTTGTGTCCGCCGCTCATCTATTCCGGTTTCCGCCCGTATCCTGCCTTCTTCCGCAATGAAAAGAAGCGGCCCATTATGCCGGGACCGCTCCTTAATCCTGTTTTTGCGCAACTCCCAATAATTGTCGTCCATAATGTCATGGCGCCGGTCCATACTAATAGTACGCGATGAAATGTCGCGTAAATAAAGAAACGGCTTCCGATGCCTTTTCTTTTAGGGGGACATTAGGTTATGCGTAATAAAGCGAAGAACTTCCCGGCTGTTAACCGCTTTGGCGGCGAGCCTAGAGCGAAAGCGGAATATGCGTCGAAACGGGCGGATGGCAGCATCAATACACATCCGCAAGAGCGCATGCTAGCTTCTTCTCAACGGGTAGAAGATCAACAAACAAACTAATAATTTGTTCGGAGGTTGACCATATGGTAAACAAGCGATATCAACTCCATGATCACAGCTATAACAGCCCTTTCAACACCACTTGGACGAGAGTCAAGCATGCGAAGGCCCAAGTGAACGGGCAAACGCAGCAAGCGCTAAACCTCATCATTTTAGAACGCGAAACGAGAAAACGTTCATAGAATGAAATCCGAAGAATAAGCCGCATGATGGGCTTATTCTTCTTTTTTCAACTCCTCAAGCATTGAAATCGGCAATGCTTCTTCTTGTCCACTTCCCCCTAGACGATACCCCCATGCAAACACACCGTTCAGATAGTCCACTTTGAAATAGGTGCCAGGGTCGCCCAGAATGCCGTAAATTTCTCCTTTGGAAAAGTCATCCGGATTCAGCATATATGCCTTGGCCATGATTGCCTTTCGCTCAAGAACCGCGAATTCATTGACCATTCCCATTTGCTCCGCTTTGCGGGCTTGCTCATGGAGGTGAGCAACCTCTTGCTGCAATTCATACATACTCATCGTACTATAACGTTGTTCCGACATTTGTCATTCCCCTATCTCTTGTTGAATTTCCTCTAAATATCTTTCAATCAATTCAATCGCGAAGCCTTTCCGATATAGTGCGCTTTTCATTTTTTGTTCGAATTCATATCCTGTATACTTGCTATATCGCCTGAAGGCCTTCTCCCCTTGTTTTTTTAGCGAGTTCCATTCTTGTTCATCATCTTGTGATAAATCAATATTTTGCATGGCTGCTTCTATTATATAAGAAGAGTAGCCTTTTCTGATGAGAGTTTGCTCGATTTTTCTTTTCAATTCGATCTCGGACGCATTGGATTTCTTCTTGGCGAGCTTCTGGATTTGTTTCCCGGCGTGTTCGATTTGCCGTTCTCTCGTATAGAGCTTCAATGCGGCTTCCGCGTGCAGATCGCTGATTCCCTTCTGCCTGAGCTCCTGGGCGATTACGGCAGGACCCTTATCTCCGGTGTTCATCCTTGTGTTCACGAGAGCGGCCGCGAATTCCTCATCATTCAAGAATTTATGCAAATAGAGCTTATGGATCACTTCCTTGATGATATGGTCTTCATACTCCTTTTCCTTCAATTTACGGATAACTTCGGTTTCGGAGCGCATGCGGTGGGATAAATAGTAAAGAGCATCCGAGAAGCCTTTTTGGATATCCTCTTGATAAGCGATCTCCATGATATCCAATTCATCAATGGACATTCCTTTAGTCAGGTTCATCTTGATGAGAACATCTTCGCTGACACTGAATCCGTATTCTTCACCTTTGCCTTGGTCTATATAAATATTGTAACGGCTTTTATTTCTTTTACCTACCGAGATTTTCGTAATGATAGCCAATAGTATCACCTCTTTACTTAGAGTAGCACATTACGGCCTATGAGAAAAAATGAAAAAACATGGGGGAATGATTATGAAAGTAGCAATCGCGGGAGGCAGCGGCTTTGTCGGCAAAGCCATCACGAAAGAATTGCATGCAGAAAACCATGATGTATACATATTGACCCGGAATATTGCCGGGAAGGAGAACAGCGAGCGCCTCGCCTACGTACAATGGCTGAACGAGGGAGACCATCCCGAAAAGGCGCTGGAGGGCGTCGATGCCATGATTAACCTGGCTGGCGTTTCCCTCAACAGCGGACGGTGGACAAATGAACGAAAGAAGCAAATCGTCGAAAGCCGCTTGAACGCGACAAATGAATTGAACCGGATTGCCGCAAAGCTTGACACAAAGCCGCAGGTCCTGTTGAATGCCAGCGCCGTCGGTTATTACGGCACGTCAAACACCGGCGCTTTTACGGAAGCGGATGTGAAGCTGCCATCCGATTTCCTATCAGAAACGGTCCATCAATGGGAGCAGGCCGCTTCGAAAATTGAGCTTCAAGGTGTGCGGACAGTGTACATGCGCTTTGGCGTCATCCTCGGAAAAGATGAAGGGGCATTGCCAAGCATGCTGCTGCCTTATAAATTGTTTGTCGGCGGAACTGTCGGAAAAGGCGATCAATGGCTGTCATGGATTCATATAGAGGATGTCGCCAAAGCCGCACTATTCTGCATAGCCAATCCTTCTTTACAGGGACCCGTCAACTTCACCGCCCCAGAGCCGCGAACGATGAAGGAATTCGGTAAAACAATTGCATCCATTATGCATAAGCCGCACTGGATGCCGGCTCCGGCCCCTCTTATGAAGCTCGCTCTCGGCGACATGAGCATCCTTGTCCTGGAAGGGCAAAAGGTGCTGCCGGCCAAGCTCATAGAGCATGGCTATCCATTCAGCTATCCGACCTTGGAGGAAGCATTACAAAATCTCTTGGTATGATTACTCCCCATTAAGGAAAAAATGGTTACAGAAATGGTAAAGGAGTTGATCATCGTGGATAAGAAGAAAAAAGAGCAAATAAAGAACAAATTGAACACGACACAAGAGGTATTGTACGCGCGTGAATTTAAGATGGCGGATCGTGCCGGCGGCTACACTTCTAAACGATAGAAAAAAAAAGCTGCTTTCTCTAAGCAGCTTTTCCTATACTTACATAATAACCAACGCATCCCTATCCACCTACCGCGGCTATCTATTCTATCCACAACGGCATTTTCATTTGTTCACTATCTGGATAATGTTGTGTGTAACTTTAATAGAAAATTGTGAATAATGTGAATAATAACTGGATAACTTTTAACACCCCCTGCTATTTCGACATTTACCAACAGCAATCTACTTTTTATTTTAAAGAACATGTTGATAAGTCTGTTAATAAAGTGTATTCTGACATTTTAGGGATGTGGATAACTAAAAAGATGCAAGTGCCTTGTTCATCTATTTGTTTGCTTCTTTTCCATTATTATCATATGTAATACTTATTTAATATAACTTTTCCGAAAGCTCTTACATATACGGCCAGAAAGGTTTGATTTTCTTTCTTGGCCATATTATCCATATCTTCCCTTCACTCGCTGATGATTTCAGCCGTTTTCCCCTCTTATATAGAAAAGCAAAACCCCCGACAGGCAGATATATCATAACAAACGAAGCAATTAGACAAAAAGACGCCCAAAAGTAGGCGCCTTGCTCATACTATACTTTGTTGACACTCTTAATATGATGGAGGTTCAGGTAAACGGCATAATCCCTTGCGATTTGCAAATCGACGATATTATCTTCTATCCGGTTGATTTTTCCGATAACACCCTTGTCTTCTCCCATATTGAAAACCACCAATTCGCCTGTCAATCGTTCTACTTGCATCTCAAAGGTTCTGGCGAGGGGGAGATTCGAGGGCTGTACCGGGAAGGTTTGATGATCTAAACCATACGGACGTTGATGATTAGGATAAGGAATGAGCCATTTGAGATGGTTCAATGTGATATACATCGTTTTATAAATAGGAGAATAAAACACGAAATAATTATTCATGACGCTTGTAATATAGCCATGCACCGACTGTTTGCCGGCTATATAGATTTCCACAAACAGCCCTTTCGCCGTAGTCAGCACTTTCCGGAAAGACAGCTCTTTATCAACAGTGATGCTTGGCGAATCTCCTTGCGACTCGACTGTTTCCGGGATTGCGACTTGTACATTTTTCAAATGTATAATCGGTATATACATATAGTCCTTTCCATTGTAGATGACGATAATGTCACTTCCCGAATCCGTCATTATACCGTTTATAAGCTTTTTGCCCGAAACTTCCAGCTGCACAACTTCCCCAATGAGGCTTTGAAAAACTTTACTCAATGTCTCACCTTCTCTCTTGCTGTATTTCCTTGTCTATCACTTGCCGTAGCACCACTGCATTCTTTCAAGCTCCTTCTTGGCATGCTCCATCAGATTGCGGTATTGCGTGACTAAATTCTTTCTTTCGCATTCTGATAAACACCAGCCGCGTGATGCATCGTTCATATTATTCATCGCTTGTTTACTCAATGAATGATATTGCGCTTCAAGCCTAGCCACTTGCGCCCGGCGGTTTCTGCACTCCGACTCGAAATCCTGTTTGCTTTTCCGGTTGCTTCTGCCTCTGCTTCTTCTACGGCTGCTTTCTCGGCATTCGCTGTTCCCACTGCAATCCCAACGAGTTTCACAATTGTCTCTTCTATTTCCTCTACTGATTTCACGACATTCTTGGCAGCGGCAACCGCTTCTACTTCTTTCTTGGCATCTTCTGCAGCGACAATCGCTGCTGCTACTGCTCTCGCTGCTGCAGCCGCAATCACTACTGCTACTTTCGCTGCTTCTTCGGCAATCACTACTACTGCTGCTGCTCTCGC
>JBJEFM010000177.1:0-1688 GCA_051874035.1 Bacillus sp. (in: firmicutes) | reverse complement strand
CGGTCGACCGGCGCATTTCTGCGTGGTCGACCGCTGTTCATTTATCAATTAGGCTTTGCAGCTTTCTTGAATTTCACGAGCCCATGGCAAATAAGCCTCTATTTCTGGCGTTTCGCGTTTTGTAAAGGCGCTAAGCAGGGTCTCTAAATATTTAAAGACATCCAAATGATTTAGTTTTGCGGTTTGCACGATGCTATACCAGATCGCATTGGCTTTGGCCCCAGCCGTGGACTTCGCAAACAGACTGTTCTTTCTGACCAGCGTGGTGGGACGAATCAGTTGCTCATTGTGATTATTATGCAATGGCAGCTCTCCATGCCTGAACATCTGGTAAACCCGCTTCTTCAATTTGAGGGCATTTTTGATCGCATTGCGTAGCGGTTTGAGTGGCGATTTCGTCAAGGCTTCTTCAATCAGCTGATAGAAATCATCAATCATCGCTTTTAAATGCTGACGCCTTTGGGCTGCCTTCTCACTTGCTGATGAATATTTCAACCGTTTTTCGATGTGAAATACTTTGGCAAGGATCCGCACGGCGTCACTCGCAATACTTTGCCCTTGAAAGCGGGTAATCTTTGGATCAAGCAGTCGCTTAAATTGGCGATTGATATGAACCAGACAGGTCCCCCAATACGCTTCTGGTAAGCGATTATCAGAATATCCACTAAACCCATCACACATAATACCGCCAGAAAAGTCATCACCTAAGATTTCTGTAATAACCTTTCCTGATCGTGAAGGGGCATAGTGGAAATACGATACTTGATGTGGACTGAATTCTGCCGTAGAACAGGCTGACCAGAAGTAGCCATGTGATTGATCAAGATCCAGAACTTGAAATGGCGTCTCATCAAGCTGCACCACAGGTGCTGCCTTGATTTCTTGACGCAGACGTTCATAAATCTTTTGCCCAAACCTTTCGCCAGCTTCAATTACCCCACGAGCCATATGTTTGCTGGTGATGGGAAGTCCGAGGCGCTCCCAATACTGCGTCTGGCGGGTAAACGGTACTGCCAGACCAAACTTTTCAAAAAGTACTTCGGCGATTACCGAGCTTGAAAGGTAACTGTGTGGAAACAAGGGCTGTGGCGTCTTTGCCTGAACGAGTACATCATTGTCGGTTTCCGGATCTTGACAGTGTTCGCATCTAGCCGTTTCAGTACATACGATTTTGCAGCACAAGTGGGCAGGAATCAGTTTAACTTCACGATATTGTTCATGTTTGCCGATAACCGTCATCATTTGACCGCATTGATCACAAGTCAGTTCTTGCTCGCTTAGCTGATGAAGTTCTTCAACTTGTTCTAGGCAATCAAGCAATTGTTTACGTGATTCCTTTGATTTGCATTTTCTCTGGTGACTGGTAACGGTAGTGGTCAACTTTTCTACTGTTGAATCATTCGTTGGCACTGTTTCCTGTTCGTTGTCATCAAACAGATCCAACTGGCCAGCACTTAATTTTTCAGTTTTTTTTCCAAAAAGTTGCTTTTGCAGATAGTTTACCATCTCGGTCAGTTCCGCAATCTTAGCCTTTAGTTCTTTGTTTTCACGCAAGGCTTCTTCTAAAGTGATCTTCTCAGCCATTACCAATCACCTCCTTTATTATCTGATGACCATTAGGTTATCAGATAATGGAGGCAAATAAAAGAGGAACTTGTTAATACCCTGGTCCCTTAATAGCTGGCCTG
>JBJEFM010000176.1:0-1699 GCA_051874035.1 Bacillus sp. (in: firmicutes) | reverse complement strand
ATAAACTATATATTTTCATTCTCAGCTTGTATACATATTCTTGTTATCTTTTTTGTACGCTGCCCCGCGCAGGGCAATGTCCCCCTGAACAGCCCACTTATTGCCGGTTGGTTTGGTCTGTCGGTTTGCTTTCAAGCAGCTAGGCAAGCAGGCTGGCGCCCATACCATAATATAAGGGCGAGGGGCGGTGCGCATTAGAAGTTGTGCTTCTTCCTCAGCTTCCGGATATAGGATTCGCTTACGCCGATGTACAGCCCGATTTTCCGATTGGACATTCGGGGGTAGCGGTTGATTGCTTTCTTGACCCTCCATAGCTGGCGCTTTGTCTTTTCCGTTTGGGCATGCAAATAATCTTCCCTAGTGGCTGAGCCATGCTTCTTCCGGTATGCTTCCCGGTCTCGCTTGCGCTTCCTTCTGCCTTTCTCGTCCGCACCGATGATGGTCGTCAACATCCGTTGTTCTTCTTCCCCGATATTCAGCCAACTGATCAGGGTTGCATTCCGCATATTATAACCTGCGCCTGGGATATCCTTTCAAGGCGGCTTCCGCATTCTTCTTTAGGTCGAGCTTGTTCAGCCATGCTTTCTCGGCGCTCTTGGTGGCGTTCCTTACTTCTTTCTCCGATAAAGGATCCTGGAACCGGTTATGGAAGTCGAGCGTCCTCCTAAGCGCCAGCTCGGGGTCTTTCGTGACGCAGCAGGACCAGTACCGGTACAGGAAGCAGAAATATTCCCGTGCGCCTTCTGGTATATCGCCGTCGCGCAGCTCCGCGATCTTCTCCAAGTCCGCCAACCTGGCGGCTTCAAGGCCTGTATCTTTTCGTTCAGCCACGGGGCGGGTGCAGGACGTTTTCTGCTCCGCACGCTGTTTCGGCTTCCGTTCCGGCAGATATTCTTCTTGGATTTCCCTGAGCGAATACCGGTAGTCATTGTTATAATCGATTCTGACTTCCTGGCCGTTCTTGCCGTTCGTCGTTCCTGTTATCCGGAACACGCGCGCCGCATCCAATGATAGCTCGTCCGCCCCTACATCCTTCAACTGTTCATAGAAATAACGCTGGATCGCACTCCATAACGGCAAAGCCTGATATGGCGCCGGCTCGATCAACCAGATGCAGTTGAGGCCCTGGCCCGAATAAGTGATGCTGCTTGGCGGCGGAAGCGTTTCCCCGAACACGTCCATATGCAATTTCTCGGCAACACGGCTCGCCTTATATCCCTTCTTATAGCAATCGATATCGACATACAGCGCCCGCAGCTCCTTGATATTATCGGCTCCCCGTTCCGGCTTATAGAAGTTATTCTGGCTGAAAAACACATCATCCCGGTAGATCCACTTGGGAAGTTCCTCCTCCAATTGCTCATACTTGAAATGATATTGCCGCCAATTGCCATTCTTCGTCGCATTGGCAAGCGTAATCCAGCCTTTTGCTCCTCCTTGAAGAAACTCAATATGGCGTCTTGCTTCTTCCAGCTTTTTGTTTTCCATATTCATACCCCTTCCTCCCTTTTGGAAAGCGAACGCAAACACGGATGGATGCGCCCTTCCATCTTCTTTTTTTAAAAAAACTGCATTGTGACTGATCTGCGAGCTGAAGAAAACATGTAATGAGGTGCATAACAAAAGAAGTCAATCTATCTGTGAGGACATAAGAAGCAAAAATGATTCTAATAGAATCTTTATACCTACTACTTTCGGT
>JBJEFM010000175.1:0-37711 GCA_051874035.1 Bacillus sp. (in: firmicutes) | reverse complement strand
AAAGCCTTTACGATAACAAATTGACGATGTGGGAAGACCAAGGCATGAAGATTGTGGATACACTCCTGAAAACAGAAGGGAAAACAGTCAATCTTCAAAAGGGTGTAGACAATTTAAATGAATCGACCGCACGATTAAACACTGATCCAACCGTAATGTTAAGGGACGCGCTTGGTCAGCTAAAAATCGCTTTAGAGCCGGTACTCACTGTTATAGCTGATGTTATATCCAAAATAGCGGAATGGGTTCAAAATAACCCACAATTAGCCGCAACCATCGCGGCGGTAGCGGTTGGAGTGGGAATATTATTAGGGGCAGTTATGGCACTTGCACCGATATTTACAGCGATAGCAACAACGGCGGGCGCTTTAGGCGTTTCTCTTGGGTCTATCGCTTTACCGATTGCAGGAGTTATTGCAGCCATAACCGCATTAGCCGCCGGGTTCGTCTATCTTTACAATACGAACACTACATTCAGGGATCAAGTACAGGTTATTTGGGCGAATATAAAAGAAACCATTAGCACAGTCATGAATGCAATCATGGCTATTTTTAGTTTCATTTGGCCTGCTATTAAAGCGCTGATTGTCTCGACGTGGACAGCTATACAAAATGTTATAAATGGCGCTCTTAATGTCATACAGGGTCTTGTGAAAACATTTAGCGCATTATTCCAAGGTGATTGGAGAGGCGTATGGGAAGGCATTAAACAAATTCTTAGCGGTGCCTTACAAGCGGTTTGGGGAGCGATCAACCTTTATTTTGTTGGTAAATTACTTGGGCCACTTAAAGGATTCGCGTCTCAAGGGAAATCATTATTGCAAGCTGCCTGGAATGCTATCAAAGGTATCTTTACCAATACGCTGAATGCTATCAAGAATACGACAACATCCATATTTAACGGCATTAAATCAACCATTACAACGATATGGAATGGCATCAAGTCGTTTATGTCCACTGTCCTTAACGGTATTAAGTCCGTTGCCACTACAGCGTGGAATGGTATTAAATCAACTATTACATCAGTAGTAAATGGCATCAGGTCTGTTGTCACTTCCGTTTGGAATGCGATTAAATCAACCGTTACATCTGTAATGAATGCTATAAAATCAATCATCACAAGTGTTTGGAATGCCTGTAAATCCGTTGTTACAGGTGCCGTGAACGGTATCAAATCCGTTGTTACAAGTGTGTTTAACGCTTTGAAATCTGTTGTTTCATCTGCTATGAACGGTGTGAAAACAGCGATACAAACAGGGTGGAATAAAGCAAAAGCGTTCCTTCAAGGTATTAATCTTACAAGTGTTGGTAAGGACATCATACGAGGGCTTATCAATGGTATCGGATCGATGACTTCTGCTGTTGTTGAAAAAGCTAGAAACCTTGCATCGACTGTTACGAAAACAATCAGCAACGCTTTGAAGATCAAATCTCCATCTCGTGTAATGATGCAATTAGGGAAATTCACCGGTGAAGGTTTAGCGGTAGGTATCGAGAAAATGAAGACGGTGGTAGCTAAAGCATCCAATGTATTGGCTGCACAAGCTGTACCGGATATTGATTTACAATCATTCAGTGAAAGAAATGCGGTCATTCAAGAGAACTTGGCTTTAAGCTATGCTAATCAACAAGAAATTTATGTCACTGTAGATAGCTATCTGGATGGTGATTTGGTGGCTCGTAACCAAGCGCCTTACATTAACACTCTACAAGGTGCCGAGACAAATAATAAACTATATACGAAAGGAATTAGACGTAATGGATAAAAGCATATTCAATTTTAAGATTATAAAGCAAGACGGCACCATTATTGATATGCATGAGAAAAACCTATTCGTTAATTTCTTTCGCATATCTTCTCCTAGTCCTGAACACTCTGTAGAGCAAGTGGATGGCCGACATGGGAATATCTATTTAGGCACTACTTTACAAGAACGAAAAATTGCTACTCAGCTTACTGTTGAAGCATCTGATTATAAGGATTTTGATATGTTCAGAGACGAGTTGTTCCGCATTTTCAATCCTTTGGAAGAGTTTTATATCGTCCGTGATATTCAACCGAAGAAAAAATTGAAAGTCTCTGTGGCCAATCAATTTGATTTGGAATATGTATGGCTTGAATTAGGGGAGCTGCCTGTTGAATTTGTTATACATTCAACATTTTTAGAGTCAGTTTCAACTACACTGCCACCTTTAACCTTTGAATCAGAAGCATGGCAAACAGGGCAAGGGCTTAATCTTGAGGAACCTGTATACGTTCATCAGAGCAAGACTTTTCGCATTTTCAATGCAGGCGATGTTCCAGTCGATCCGCGAAGCATGGACCTATTAATTAAATTTGTCGGCAATGCTACTAATCTACAAATAAAGAACCTTACCACAGGTGATACATGGCAACACACCGGCTCTTTAGTAAAGAGTGATACTTTATTGCTTAATGGGATTAAGTCGCTGAAAAATGGCCAGAGCATTTTTAAAAACACCAATAAGAAGCTTATCACCATCGCACCAGGATGGAATGATTTCGAGATAACGGGAGCCAGTGATTTTCTTATCACCTTTGACTTCCGTTTTTATTATTACTAGAAAGGAGTGTGCTCATGGGAAATTTACGAACCATAGGTATCCATCTTGATCGTGGGTATAGAGAAGACCTGAATTGGAATTTTCAAAAGGTTGAACAAATGATAGTCGATAGTGAAGCGTTAGCGGCTGAAACAAAACAAGAACTACGTGCCGATTTAGATGAACTAAGACGTCAACTTAATTTATTGAATATCGATGAAATACTAGCTTTACTGCAACAAATACAGACGAAGATTACGGAAGCTAATACAGCTGCCATTCTTGCTACTGAAAAAGCGAATGCGGCTAATACAGCAGCTACAAATGCAAATACCAAAGCTACACTTGCCGACAGTAAAGCTACCTTTGCACAGGAAAAAGGCGATTATGCTACTGAAAAAGCTGTTTTAGCAAACGAAGCGGCAACTAGAGCAAATCAAGAGGCGTCGAATTTGTCGCAATTAAAAGTGGATGTTGTTGATGCTACACAAGCAGCAAATGAAGCAACGGGAAAAGCGAACACAGCTGCTTCTAATGCGAATACAGCCACAGAAAAGGCTGCGAGTGCCACGAGCAAATTAGAACCTCTTTTGCCTAATGTGCAAGGGTTGGTAAACACAGGATCGTACGTTAATACAACACCATATAAGAAAAACAATATCGTGGAATATAACGGTTCCTCTTTCCAAGCGCTTGAAGATACAGTAGGCAACCCACCGCCTGTTCTACCTGTTAAATCCAATGAGTTTTGGATGCTGGTTGCACAGCGGGGGGTGGACGGGGAAGGAAGTGTGTCCACTGTAAATGGCAAAGCGCCCAATGTTAACGGCAACATCGATTTAACAGCTGTTGAGATTGGAGCGATTGAAAAAATCGAAAAAGGTGTCGCGAACGGCATACCGACTTTAGATGCGAATAAAAAAATACCTGTCGCTCAAATTCCGGATAGCGTTGGTAAAGTTCAATCCGTCAATGGACAAACCGGTGATGTTGTTATTTCTGTATTTAGCGGGAATTATAATGATTTGAGCAATAAGCCAGTTATTCCTACTAAAACAAGTCAGCTAACGAATGATAGTACATTTGAAACTACAGCAGGTGCTCAAACAAAAGCAAATCAAGCGGAAACCAACGCAAAAGCTGCCTCGATTCCGACTGCACAAAAAGGAGCTGCAAATGGGGTAGCTTCACTAGGAGCTAACGGCAAAGTTCCTGCTGCTCAACTGGATGTTTCGACTTTAGCAACTAAAACAGAATTAACCACGCATACTGGCAATACGGCAATACATGTAACACAAGCTGAAAAAGATAATTGGAATAGTCTAGCTTTGCGAGGTAGTGATATAGGGACTGGCGGCACTTTCTATGTAGATGGAGAAAATGGGACTGATGCTGTTGGGAAAGGAACTTCCGAAGGTTCTGGAGCCTTTGAAACAATCCAATATGCTGTTAATCAACTAAAGAAAATAAACACTGATGAGGTTATTATCAATATCGCTTATGGGACTTATGATGAAGATGTTGAGATAAGTGGTTTTTTTGGCGGTAAAATTACTTTGAGAAGCGATTACTCTTCAACAACTATAAAATCTCTAAAGGTGAGTAATATTTCGAGATTCGGATTGAGTGTTTTGAGTTTTTCGGAATATATATCATTGCTACACATTCAACATTTTCAATTGCATAACGTCAACAGAACGGCCTCAACTTTTTATACGGCTTTAGCCATACAGGAATCTAAAGGGGTGGTATCCTCCTCTCAGTTTTCAAATACAACATCGGGCGCTTCTGCTGTTAAAGCGATAAATTCCGAATTGTTGCTTGACGGTGTAACAGGAACGAATAACTCAATTGGCGTTCATAGCATCTCGTCAACTATCAGAAAAGGTGAAGGGACAACTATCACAGGTAATCAACCACACAAATTAGAATTTGGCGGCACTTATGCATAGGAGGCACAAAAATGATTGGTATTCTTTATGAAAAGTCAACTAATATGATATATGATTTCGTTAAAAATGTTATATCCGTGAGCAAATCGAGGCTTGAATATTTTGCTGGTTCAATAGAAGGATTTGACGAAAACCAAGTTGGAGTAATTGTAGTTGATAGCTTATCAATAAAAATTGATGAAAAAACAAAGCGAGAGTATTTAGAAGATGAACAAGGTAATAAATACACATACGGCGATACTTTGCCGGATGGTTTAGTTGATAAAAGCGATCAATTTAGAAAGAAAACATTTGAAGAATTAGTGGAAGAAAATGAATCTTTTAAAGATCGTTTAGCGATAGCAGAAAGTGCAATTTTAGATTTAGTAATTGGAGGAATGTAAAATGTATCAATTTTTATTAAACATGTGGATTATGGGAAGAATTGATGAAGAATATCTTAATAAAGCAACGGCTCTTAACCGTATCACTGAAGCGCAAAAGAATATGATATTAGCAACACCACAAGACATCGAATCTTAATAGGTGTATTTTTTATGGCTGAAATGGAGGGGTTAAATTGCTTGTAGTATCTGATTTAAATGGAAATACTGAAGCTCTCACCGATGTGCATGGGGTAGAAATCAATGAAGAAGTGAATGCTGATTTTTCAATTAGCTTCACTTCTTTTTTTTTACAAAATAACGCTCATTCTTATCCATTATTGCAAGAAGAATCGATTATAGCATTAGATGGCCATGAGTATAGAGTGAAACAAATGACAGAAGTCCGAAACGGCAAATCAATCAAGGCGCCGCATGTCTTTTTTGATTTAATTGATAAGCGAAAAGATGATGTATTAAATGGTGTTAAGACAGCGAATGAAGTGTTCAATTTTTTATTAATTGGCACAGGTTGGACGTTTCAAATTGTGGGTTCCATTCCATCACAGACATTTAACGACTTCGGCAATAAGAATGTATTAGAGCTTATTCGTAAGGCATGCGAGATATTTGAATGTGAAATCAAGATTGAGACCGGCAAGAGATTGATTATCCAAACGGAAATTGGCGTAGATCGTGATGAACAATTTAGATATAAGCACAACATTAAGACATTAAAACGGAATGTGGATACTTCCAATTTAACTACCTGTATCAAAGGCACAGGAGCTGAAGGTTTATCGGTAATCTATAAATCAACCAATGTCTCGAAATACGGTGAGAGGTGGGCTGAACCTGTCAGTGATGAACGCTATACATCCGTCACTTCATTAACGGAGCGGCTCCAACGAGAAATTCAAGATGTGCCGGAGATTTCAATTGATGTGGAAGTTATCAGTCTTGGTATCGATGCTGGACTAGGAGATAAGGTTTGGACCATCTATGAACCTTTAAATATCGAATTTCAGACTCGTGCAATAGCCATCAAGCGCTATCCTTTTAGCAACAGGAGCCCGATTGTTTCATTATCTAACAGACAGCAAACAATAACTGATTTTCTAGCCGAAACAAAGCAGGAGATTGAAGAAGATAAAGAAGAAGCAGAGAAACGGTTTAAATCCAAAATTGAAGCGGTTGAAGACAGAATCACGCTTGAAGTAGAAGAGTTGGAAACGTCTATCTCAAGAATCGAATTACAAGCTGATAATATCGAAATCAGTGTGAATAACCGTATTACAAATGAAGTGGCAGCCATTAACATGCAGGCTAATAATATCGCTTTATCCGTTCAAAGGGTGGATGATCGTGTGGGTAATGCTGAATCTCAGATTTATATGCAAGCTGGGCAAATACAATCCAAGGTAGAACAGGCTGATTTTAACGGCGAAATGATTAAATCGTTGATTACCCAGACGGCTACTACGGTACAGATTGATGCCCGACACATTGCTCTCCGTGGTGAAGTTACATCGGATAATATCCAAGTGGGTAACGAAATCAGGCTTGGGAACAGTTCTTGGGGCAATGCTAAGTCTCTGATTTTCAATAATTCTACGTATCTTTCAGCAGATGGCGATAGATTGGATGTTTATGCAGCCAACTACGTTAACTTTTATGCTACAACAGCTTTCCGCGGAGGAATCGAGGGGGCGGTTGGAACTCGAAGTGACCAGCGTGTTTCTGTTTCATTCGACTCTGATTTATCAATGGTTGTCACTGTCAATGGACGTACAGCCAAATTTAAACCGGTTTAAGGAGAGAACATATGGATATTCAAATTTTTTTACATGATGGCACTACCATCACAGCTAACATTAAAGGATACAATGCGCCTGAATTAGCCGAGAAACTTAATGACCAAAGGCTCTTGGTTATTAGCGTTGGCGACTATATCATCAATAAAAACACATTGAAAATGATTGCACCTATAACGCCTTAGTAGGTGTATTTTTATGGATTTAAAGAGGGAGGGGGCACATTGCGTTGGAGGGGATAAGCATGGAAAAAATAGTACAAGACCATGAACAGAGAATCATCAGCCTAGAAAAAAGCTACTCAGATATGCAACAGAAAATGCAGTCCGTTGAGACAGGGCAGCTTAGGATTGAAAAAACTCTGCTAGAAGAAGGGAAAGAACAAAAACATCTAATCAATAAGCAGCGAGAAGAACAGGATCAACTTTTCCGAGAGCTTGTCACTCATACTTTGTCCATTAAGCAGAACAACAATATGCAAATTTGGAAGTTGCTCGGGGCAATGGTGGGCGGTGGCGGCGTGCTGTATATCTTGATTGAACAATTAATGAAATAGGAGGAATAATAAATGAATAGATGGAAAAATTACGGTTTATGGGTCGCGGTTGCGGCCTTTATTTTATTGGTTCTGCAAACGGTAGGTGTGGAAGTAGTGCCAGATAGATACAATGAGCTGGTTAATTCATTATTAACTATCCTGGTGCTTGCCGGCATCATTAACAACCCATCTATCGGCACTGGTTACAAGGACGGTGAAAAATAAATGGACGTAACTAGAACATGTCGAGATATTGATGAATTGAATCCAGTCGCACAGGAAGCTTGTAGATTATTTCTTGAAGAGTGCGAAGCGGCAGGATTGGATGTTTTCATTACGGAAACATACCGATCACAAGCACGACAAAATTATTTGTATGAGCAAGGGCGCACTCGTCCGGGCCCTAAAGTTACCTGGACACGCAACAGCAATCATAAAAGTCGGATGGCATGGGATATTGCTGTTAGTCCACCGAAAAATTTATATGATGCTTCTGTACTTAAAAAAGCCGGGGCTATTGCGAAAAGGCTAGGCATTACATGGGGCGGTGACTGGCGAGATTCGCCTGATATGCCACATTTTGAAGTGAAAGCTAATTGGAAAGTGCCTAAACAGTCCGTTTCTGCAGCTAAAGACAAACCGACTGACGATAAGTTATATCGTGTAGTTACTGGCACCTTTAAGGATGTAAAAAGCCAGAAGCAAGCTATTAAGAACCTTCTGACGTTGTTCAAAAACGCCTATCCATACGACACTACCGGCTTGCGAGCAATCACAGGTACATTCAAAGGCAGAGCATCGGCAGAAGCCGCAGCAGCTAAGATAAAAGCTAAGTTTGGATATGTTGTATATATTAAAGAAGCATAACAAAGAGAGCCCTTCCGGTTGGAGGGGCTTATTTTATTTCAGCTTGCAGAAGCATATTATCTTCTTTCAAATCGCCTTTATAAGTATATTGGATTCCATTGTGCTTATACACTTCGGTGTGATCCATAAGATTTGTTTTTTTATTATTGAGGCCGAGTTCTGATATTACTTTATTTCTATCTCCAAAAGAAAGCGATTCATCCGTTGTTCCAACTAATAACAAAAATGCATTATTTAATTCATCATTCTCTGTAAAATAAGCTTGAGATAATGCTCCTAATGTCGTTGATTTTACATAATTTGTTTTCTTATCTGTTTTAACTAAAATGAAAATGTTTTCTGATAAGGCAAGCGCAGGTGTTCCGTCTTGGGCTTTTTCTTTTGAAATGATTTTTAACTTTGTTTTGTCACCCATTTCTTTCAAAGCAGCAGTTACTCTAGCTTCGTATTCCTCATAAGTAAAACCTTCATTTTTTTCCTTTGGAGTATTATCTTTTTTAGTTGCGGTTTCATCGCTGCAACCGACTAATCCCAATAAAAGCATAAGAGCAAAGCAATATAGTAACCTTTTTTTCAATTTCCATCCTCCCATTCATATAAGTCATCAACTTTCACTCCAAGTATATCGGCTAAATCAAACAACTCTTTAACGCTCGGAAAGCTTTTTCCGGTACACCAATTTGATATTGTGTTAGGAGTTTTGCCATATCGATCACTTAAATAGACACGGCTATAACCTGCCTTGTTTATTAACCAACCGATATTAATCTTCTTTATTTCCTTCATTTACATCACCGTATATATATTTCTCTTTATATAGCTTAATTCCTTTTTATTTGAATTAAATTTATATAAATCCAAATTAAATTGTGAGGGACGCGCATTTTCTAGGCGAATCACCATACATTGTAACTATCAATGAAAAGGAGAGTGAAAGAAATGGAAGGTATTTTACTTATCGGAAGCTTTGGTGCGACTATGATTGGCTTAGGTATGCTAGATAATGCTGGGTTTAAAATCAACAACGGTTTTCTTTCTCTAGTGATGGAAACAGCTAAATTCGGAGGCTTACTCTACATTATTAAGCTTGCAAGTACACTTTTTCTTTGATGAATTGACTACACAATTCAATAATCTGAAAATTCAGCCTGACGCGATGAAAGGAGGGAAAGGGAGAGAGATAACTATCTGTCGGAGACAAAAGGAAATCAACAGTACAATATCTATAATGCTCTATATCAATGACTGTAAATTACAATGAAAATTACATTTGATGAAAAGTACAGTGAAAACTACATTGTATATTACAAGGAGGATTACAATGATAGAATACTTAGCATTGCCGATACTGGCATTAGGTGCAGCGCTTGTCCCAAAAAGACGGGCTAAGGACATAGATAAAATTAAGAAAGTATTCGAGAACACAGGCTTAGGCATCCGAAAACAGGATGAAATCCACTACCCAATTCTACTTAACCAATCCCACAAAGAGACATACTCCACTTACATTTTTAGTTTGCCCCTTGGTTTATATTCCAATCAATTTGAAGCAATTATCCCAGCTATAGAAGAAGGCCTAAACAAAGACTGTGATTGCACCTTTGAAGATGGCGTACTGAAGCTTAAAACGTTCAATGTCACTTTACCTGTTAAATGGGATTATACAGAGGACCTTCTATGCGCTAATACGTGGCAAATACCAATCGGAAAGAATCATGAAGGCATCTTATATCATGATTTTGAAAAGTATCCGCACATGTTGGTTGGAGGCGTTACACGCTTCGGAAAGACTGTTTTCATTAAGGAAACCTTTTATACTTTGCTCATGAATCAACTGGAGCATGCAGAGTTTTACTTCCTGGACCTAAAGGGCGGCCTAGAATTCGGGAAGTATGCAGCATTGCCGCAAGTAAAAGGAGTGGCATCTGATCTGCGGGAGTCGGTGGAATTATTGGCACAGATCCACGAAGAACTTAAACAGCAGGAAAAATTATTCCGGCAACAGGGCTACACGAACATAGCTGAATCTCCAATCAAAAAGCGCACATTTATCATCGTAGATGAAGGAGCTGAGCTTTCGCCTAATTTACTCGAGGGAGAGCTTAAAAAATATGCCCGGTTCTGCCAAGCGACATTATCCGAAATTGCTCGGATTGGCGGCGGCATCGGTTATAGGATGCTTTATTGCACACAATATCCTACAAAAGAGGCCGTGCCCATGCAAATTAAGATGAATATCGTTGCTAGGGTTTCTTTCATCGCTGCTGCACAGATAGCAAGTAAGGTTATTCTGGACGAAAATGGAGCCGAGGATCTACCGAGTATTCCTGGCCGTGCCATTTATAAAATTGAAAAGCAACGCATTGTGCAAGTGCCTTACATTAACGATAAATACATGTTTACGAAAATGGAGGAGAAAGAACATGATATCATCGCAAGCCAGAACAGAGATGTTGTTAACGACGATAGACCGGTTAGGAATGGCCACAATAAAACATCTTCGTGGCATGCATGACCTAAAATCATACCGGAACGCTTGCTTTGCGTTGAAGAAACTGGAGCCTTACACATCCACCACATTCTTCAACAAAGAGAAGGTTTACTACTTGAATAAGAATGGGCGGGCGCTGATCGGCTCAGACAAAGAAGTGAAGAAAACCTCAAATATGGAGCATACACTCCTTAGAAACGATGCTTTTTTATATCTCAATTGCCCGATTGATTGGCGAACAGAAGCCGTCCTGGAATATGAAGTGCAGCAGCCTAATAGCTACGGAATCATCATAAAAGGGGTGGCTGTTGCAACAAAAAGCAAGATGATCGCAGATGCTGTCTATACCCGCAATGGCTATACGCACATTGTTGAAATCGATAATATCCGGGATATGCGCGATAATCGCAAGAAGCTGCAGTCGTATGTAGAGTGCTTCAAATACATTGATACTCCACGCCTTACCATCTTCACAACAACTCTAGATCGCAAACGGAAATTCGAAAAATGGATGCTTGACTTGAAAATTCGCGGAGAGGCACTTACATTTTCTGACATTGTGTAGTAAAATCATAGCAACCCCCATATTCTTAATATGCTTACGGAGTACATTTTTTTACATTGCGGATAGTCACTAAGCTCTTGCTTGGTGGCTATTTTGCGTTTAAGCCTCTAACCAGTTAGGCACACTGTTATTCAGTTGTCGTGCTTTCTCTGCCGCAATCTTTCTCCAAGTGCCGTAGATATAGCCTATTTCATCGCCGTTATTGCGTTGCTGCTTGATATTCAGAATGGCTTCTTTAAAAGACTTCACAAAGCTGTCTAGGTGATCATGAGCATCCAATTTAGATTTTTTAGCAGCCAGTTTTAATCTGGACCATAGTCTGTAAATGCTTGAAGCATCAGTAAAGAATGGTCTTACAGAATCAATGAATTTTGAAGGCACATTTGAAGAAACATACGAATAATCATAAAAATCGATAGTATTACCCACAGGGTTATCCACACTTTTTCTTGAAGCAGCAGAATCCCCTACATTACGTATGTTTTTATTATTTGTTTTAGATATAGCACTTGTTTTAATGGTCGGACACTTCTCGTCCACTTTAGAAGGGGTCTTGTCGGACACTTCTTTAACTGGCACAATAATCACCGCATTTGCTGTTTGTTTCATATCCTTTTTACGCTTAGTCGGCACCTGGCGGATCATGCCCATGTCCTGCAATTTCTTCATAAGGCGTTGGACAGTTTTATAGGATACTTCCATCTTAGCTGCAATGGTATTTTTACATAGGTAGCTCACACCGATTTGCTTGCAACTGTGGCGCTTTAAAATCTCAAGCAATGCAATTAATCTAGTTTGTACATCTGTACGCTTAATAGACGTTCTGATAACGTCCCTATATGCACGTACTGTTTTATTCAATTTTTCTATTTCAGTAAATGACGATAAGTTTTGATATGCTGTTTCTCCAGCGATCACATCAATGCGCTTTTTCATTTCTCGTATCCTCCATGAATACAAAAAAGCAATGCTGCCCGATAGCAAACATTGCTTCACATAGACGTATCATGTAGAATAGTCGTATGAGTACAACAAGTGTTTGCCTACTGGTCTAGGCGGACGGTATAAGGATGTTCCCAGCATCTTTATACACGTTGTGCTCTTTTGTTTTATATTCATGTCTTTTATAGGAAGAGGTGTACTGCCTCCAATGAAAGACATATCATTTAATTGATTTTATAATAAGTTCTCTTGGTTTACCAGTTCCATTTCTATAAGTGTCGCTGGTATCTACAACTATTTGGGTAAATAACGTGGTAATCATTTGTTTTCTTTCCTGATCGTTAGCGTATTCCCAAAGTGACAATAAGTTTTCTGCTATGAAGTTAATTTCTTCTTGGTTATTATTATTTTGTTTCTTTAATTCTTTTAGCTGAGCCATGATTTCTTTTTCTCTAACTCTTATCTCTTCTGTTCTTTGGATTAATTTATCTATAGTTATTACATCAGCCTTATACATTTCTTGCTCTTTATTGTGCATTTTTTCAAGATGCCGAAGTTCTTTTTCAAGCTCTTTGATGACGTCTTCATCTTTTTCATGAGATTGAACATCAGCAGATATGTTTTGATGACTAAGGTCCGATAAAATCGAATCTAAATTTTCAAAGATGGTATTAACAAGGGTTGTTTCTAAAAAGATATGACTTGAACATTTTTTGCCGGCTTTCTTTCCGTTGCATCTGTAAGTTTTTTTACCTGCTGATTTGTGTCCGGACATAGAATGACCGCAACGAGCGCATTTCAACAATGTAGAAAAATAATAACTACTCGTTTCACGTTTTCCTCCAGAGGTTCTTCTGCGATCGAGTATATCTTGCAATTCCCAGAATTCTTCTTTTGAAATGATTGGTGTATGGATTCCGTCATAGAGGGTTTTTTCACGGGGAGGCTTTTTATATTCAGCTACAGATTCACTGAATGTCAGGTATCCAGCATATACAGGGTTGTTAGCTATATCCCTTACACTATCAACATGCCAATCGCCTCCTTTTGTTGTTGGAAACCCTTGAGAAGTAAGTTTCTTCGCTATAGTTAAGAAGCCTGTTGTTTTTGCCATTGTGAATATCTTCTTTACAACCTTTTCTTCTTGAGGGTTAATTATCAACTTATCATCTATATAATCATATCCATAGGGGGAAGCTCCGCCTTTAAATTTCCCTAATTTAATTTTTTTCTCCATGCCTAATCTAACGCGTTCGGCAAGGTTTTCGCGTTCCCATTGAGCAATAGCAGCTACGAGGGTAATGAATAATCTGCCAATTGCGTTTGTCGTATCATAAACTTCTGTAGCACTTTTGAACATGCATTTGCTTTCTTCTAGCATACTGAGTATTTTATAAAGATCCACAACAGAACGTGTTAATCTGTCTAAACGATAAACCAGGAGAACATCAATGCCTCCTTGTTTTATTTCTTTCATCATTAACTGGAACTTAGGCCTTTCTAAATCTTTAGCAGAATATCCATCATCAACAAATATTTTTACTATCGACCAACCTTGCGATTTACAAAAGGCCTCCAATTTTTCTATTTGGGCAGCTATTGAATATCCGTGTTTAGCCTGTTCTTCAGTAGATACACGTACATAAATCACGCATTTCATGTAAAAACTCCTTGTCTTAATATTGCGGGCTAACCCCATATAAAAACTTCCCAAGAATCTTTATATCATCACAATTTTCATTAGTATAATATTGATCCTTAAATGTTGGATCATGAGAAAAAGGTTCAAGCACAATAAGATCAGTGAATTTATATACTCTTTTTAATGTGGCATCGCAATTATTAATAAACACTGCAGCTATTTCTCCGTTCTCTACCTCTGGTTGCTCCCTGATTATTGCATAATGGCCGTTAGGAACAATTTTATTCATACTTTCTCCATTAACTACTAATCCAAATGTTTTATCTGACTTATGAATAGGGTATGGTGAATTGATGACGTCTACAATGTTCTGTATAGCTTCAAGAGGTACGCCAGCAGCTATATTGCCGAGGATAGGTATTCTTTTTTGATTAAGTAAATAACTTTCGTCATCATCTTTAACCATATTTATTTCGCCATCTTCAATTATGGGTATAGAATTTTTATAAGTTGTATCGATATCTGATTTTGCTACACCGAACACAGCAGCCATTTTTTCAAGAACTCCAGCACCAGGTTTAGATCTGTAATGCATATAGTCGCTCATGGTGCTTTTTGCTATTCCTATTTTTTCAGCTAATTGACCTTGTGTCATCCCGTTCTGTTTTAAGTATTTTTTGATATTCTCTACTATTATCTTTTTTTGATCTATCTTCATTTCCTTTCCGCCTTTTACCACATATTTACTATCTAATAACTATATTAAATATAACACAATACGAAAATTTCGTAAATGTATAAGAATAAAATGATTTTCAGAAAAAAGTACGTTTTTTTCGAAAAACATGCTTGTATTTTCCAAAACACTGTAATATACTTGAAATTAAGGAGGTGATTACCATATTTTGCTCAAAAAGAACCCTTAACGAACTAAGGGAAGGCGCGGGTCTTAACCAAACTCAATTAGCTGAAATACTTGGAATCTCTTCTAAAACTCTATGGAGTTATGAGCAGGATTCTAGTAATCTACCAGATGAGCTAATAAAGAAGTACATGTTCTTATTCGAAATACCATATGATGATATTTTTTTTGGTAACAAGTACGAAAAATTCGTACTAGTTCAAGAGAGAGTGAAAGCAAGAGCTGAAAAACTAAAGATGGTTTCCGAAAATCAGGGTCGGCCCACAGTCTAAGAATCATATGCATGTAATAAGGGGTGAAGAACATGGTGATATCGGGAAAAATCGAAATTACAGAAGAGAAAGCGAGAAAGCTTAAACCGATCTTCGAAAGCATTCTTTCAAGGAAGTACGGAAAGCAAATAACGCTCGTGAATATGTCTATGGGGAAAATTAAAATAGAAAATTAGCCATTAAACGGCTTCTCTTTTTTACCTAATTTGCGAAATTTGATGACAGAAAATTAGCATAATTTCAGAGGAGGGGGAAAATGAGTTTTTCCTATGTTGCGGGGTTCATAGTTATAGTAACAACTACACTAATGCTTGGCATTATGATTGGTGGCATTTCTAAAGAGGAGGGAAGCGAATGAACGAACTACAAAAGGTTTTTACTTACGGTGAAACTTCAGTGCGAACAGTGGTTAAAGACGAGGTAGTTTGGTTTGTGGCAAAGGATGTATGTGATGTTTTAGAAATCAAAAATCCATCAGATGCATTAAAGCGTTTGGATGAAGATGAACGGGCTAGGTTTAATCTAGGTCGTCAAGGCGAAGCAAATATCGTTAATGAATCAGGGGTATATGAATTGATTTTCGCTAGTCGTAAGCCGGAAGCAAAGTCATTTAAGAAATGGATTAAACAAGAAGTGCTGCCAGCCATTCGCAAACATGGTGCTTACATGACGGATAACACGCTAGAAAAAGCGCTGACAAGCCCAGATTTCTTGATACAGCTTGCCACTAACTTAAAAGAAGAGCAAGAAGCCCGCAAAAGGGCAGAGTCCCAGCTGGAGCATCAAAAGCCTAAAGTGCTGTTTGCTGAAGCTGTAGAAGTTTCACAATCTTCTATTTTAGTAGGAGAGTTATCCAAGGTTCTTCGCCAAAACGGTGTGAAGATTGGCCAGAATCGATTGTTTGATTGGTTGCGTGATAACGGCTATCTCATTAAGCGCAAAGGAGAAAATTACAACCTTCCCACACAATACAGCATGGACTTAGGGTTGTTTGAAATCAAGAAGCGCATCATCAATAACCCCGACGGATCAAGCAGAACTACTACAACGCCTAAAGTAACCGGCAAAGGTCAGATTTACTTCGTAAACAAGTTTTTGAATAAAGAGAATACCAAGGAGGCTTAATATGGCGGAAAATACAATCTCGGTTGATTTTGGAGTAACACAGATGGCGGTGAGTAAACATGAAGTTGAAAATGTATCATATTTTGGATTGAATTTTTGGAATTACGATCCGAAATTGTTATACCCGGCAGAAGGGGTGGAGCCAAAAAAGAAAATAGTAACTGAGTCTTTTGGTTTTTATTCATCAGATGAGTTAAGAGAAATTATTCGTTCTTTAGAACAGATTATAGAGGAAAAAGTATAGAAAAAGACTCGTGTTTTCAGGCCACGAGTCCGATGGTTAAAACAATATTTACTGTGTCAGTATATCACATAATCAGGAGGTTTTAAATATGATTCCTGCAGAAAATAAAGAAGCATTCATGTCATTCCTGGCTAATGAGTTGGGTAATAAAGCGAGTTTAAGATTTCATGTCCATCAATATAACAGTGATTGGAGCAACGTTACACACGATAACGCCAAAGCGAAAGCAGATTATGTTTCATCGTTGCTAGGCGTATCTGCTAAACATGACGAATGTAGCGAAGCTCCAATAGGATTTTTCGATGTCATATCCGGTGATATACGATTCTCTTTCACTTACGTAAAAGAAACTAATAAAGAGGTGCGATAAATGAAATTATATGAATTAACGGCAGCTTATAACAATGTACTGGATATGGCAGAGGATCTGGATCAAGAAACACTGCTGGATACACTGGAATCTATTCAAGAAGGCATCGAGGATAAGGCAGAGAACACAGCCAAATTGATTCGTTCCATTGAAGCAGATGTAGAAGCCATCAAAACAGAAGAAAAGCGCATGGCAGACCGCAGGAAGGCGCTAGAGAGCAAAGCATCATCCATCAAGGCGTATTTACAACAACAGTTGGAAACGGCCGGCATCGATAAGATTAAGCGTCCTACACTAACCGTATCATTGCAAAATAATCCTGCATCTGTTTCTGTACTGGATGAGTCGCTTATCCCATTGGAGTATCTGGTACCGCAGCCATCGAAAGTGTCCAAGAAAGATATATTAGCAGATTTAAAGAAAGGACAAGCTGTACCAGGTGTGGAGCTGGTTCAAACAAAGGGGCTTAGAATCCGATGAGCGATAACTATTTTGTTCAACTATCCCAAATAGATGTTAGTGAGCATATCGAAAAGAAGGGTAAGTTCTCTTACCTTTCTTGGGCCTATGCTGTAGATCAGCTAAGAAGTATAGATCCAGAAGCGACATGGGAAGTGGTTCGGTTTGATGGATTGCCTTTCTTGCAAACGGACTGCGGCTACTTTGTAGAAGTGGCGGTAACGGTAAAGGGTATCACATTAAGCCAGATACATCCGGTCCTGGACAACTCTAATAAGCCTATCGCAAAGCCTAACGCCTTTCAAATCAATACGTCATTGCAACGCTGCTTAGTTAAGGCTATAGCGCTTCATGGACTTGGATTATACATCTATGCAGGAGAGGATTTACCGATGGATAACACGCCTCCTACTCCTATTACATCGGAACAGGTCGGCATACTGAAAACGTTGGTTTTAGAATTTGTTCAGATACGTGGGGTCGCAGAAGCGCGAGTGTTTCAGGAGTTAAAAGTATCAGATATAACCAAACTTACTTCTCAAGATGCTCAGAGGTGCATTGATCAAGTGATGGCATGGATTGATAAGGCTAAGAAGGAAGCATAACTTGTACTTAGTTTTATAAGGGGGAATAAGGATGGCCGGCTTAATGGTTCGCTATCAAAACAAAGTATTGCGCCAGGATAAACATGGGCAATGGTCGCTAGATGGAAAGCCCATAAGTGAAGGGGCGGCAATCCTAGAACTTGTGGAAAGTGTGGGGGATTTGGATTACTGGCAAAAGACGGCTAAAAAGATTCTGCTGCCGGAACAACTTCAAGCGATCCAAGATGCTTATGAGTATGAAGAGGATTAATAAACAAAAGAATTAATCCATTTAATCAGAACGGGTGGGCGCCAGTGAAACAACTAAATATATTTGATTTTTTGAATGAAGAAAAGAGTGCTGCTTGGGAAGATCATTTTTTGGTAGCTGAATTATTGGCTGCTAATAACTTATCAACGAATATTTTGAAATATGCGTTTAGTGCCAAACATACATGGGGTGGATCATTAACTAAACAATACTATGTTTTATTAGAAGGAAATATGGTGGTCCTTTTAAGCATTAGTGCCAACAGCTTTTATAATCGTGTTTTTGAAATTATTAAAGATTTATCACAAAGCACTTTATCAGGATTTCATTTTGTTGAAGTGGGGTGAAAATATGAACGGTAAAGTGACTGTTTGGCAAATGACTCCGGAAGAGTTAGCTGCATATCGAGAAAAATATCCACCGAATCCAGAGCCGGCCAAGAAAAAGAAAGAAACAGCGTTTTCAAATATTCATTCTTACGGTGAACGCCGCCGTAAAAAGAAGGAAATGCAAGATTAAATATATAATGTGAGGTGATCCAGTTGCAAGAATACGCTGTTTACAAAGGTGAAGAGCTCCTGTGCATGGGCACGGCTGAAGAGTGCGCAGCAAAGCTTAATGTAAAGCCTGATTACATTAAATGGCTTACTTATCCCATCGCAAAGAAGAGATTAGCCAAAAGGAAGAATCCAGAACTTTGCACGGTAGGGATTAAGTTGTGAAAGATGAGCCTTCACAACATTATAATTCACTAAACAAGGAGGATAACTATGAATTTATATCAAGTAAGATTCGTTAATTTGGAACGCGGCAGATTCATTGAAGCGAAATTGTCAGAAGGGAAATTAGCAACACTGGAGCGTAGTGATAAGCACCAAGTGCTGTACAAGCAAATCATTAAGGAGTCCAAGCCATGTTAGCCGTTTATTCATGTGAATCATGCAGTGAAGGTTTTGCAGTAAGGGAAGGCAAGGATCCAAACGGCTGCCCATTCTGCTACAGTCCAGAAGTTAGTTGGAGTCATTCTGTTGAAGAGCATACACAAAAATGAAATTTTAGGAGGAACAAATATGAAAACACTAGGGATTATTAGAAAAATTGATGAGTTAGGTAGAGTGGTTATTCCGGCGGAGATTCGCAGAGCGCATGGATGGGATGCTAATCAGCCAATGGAAATGTTCATGGATGGCAATAGTGTGGTGATGAAACCATACGGTCAGGACTTAGCAAAGTTAGAAATGATTAGTCAGCTACAGAAGGTTGACTTTATCACAGAGAATGCGGCAGCTAAGGAAATCATCGCAAACGCAATCAAATATATCGAAGAAAAAGTATGAAAAAGCCCGTTGCTCCAACAACGGACCCGAAAAAAAACCTATTAACAGTATACCAGATTGTACGAGCTTTATGACAAGGAAGTGGAAAAATGCAGAAAGGTTACTATGCAATCATTCCGGCAAACATTCGTTATGACGAAGGCCTTACACCTAATGCCAAGTTGCTTTATGGAGAAATAACAGCCCTTTGCAACGAGAAAGGCTACTGCTGGGCGGGTAACAGTTACTTTGCTGATCTGTACAAAAAGGACAAAAGCACAATAGCAAGATGGTTAAAGGATCTTGAGGATAAAGGATATATCACCCGGGAAGTCATTTATAAAGAGGGTACTCTCGAAATTGAGAGTAGGTATATGCGAATTTGCGATGGGGGTATAGGTAAAAATGAGACTACCCCTATAGGCAAAAATGAGAGAGTTAATAATACATCTTTTAATAATACATCTAATAATACAAAAGAATATATACCTTATGTCGAGATACTCGACTACTTGAATCATAAAACAAATTCCAAATATAAATCATCCACCAAGAAAACAAAGGATCTCATCAAATCTCGCTTCAATGAATCCTTTACCTTAGAAGATTTCAAAACAGTCATTGATAACAAAACAGCTGAATGGCTACACGATCCAATAATGAACAAATACTTGCGTCCAGAGACATTGTTCGGAACAAAGTTTGAATCGTACTTAAATCAAAAGGTAGGTGAAAGAAATGGACAAGATAACATCCCACCTAAAGATGAATATGGCCTTGGCTTCTAACTACTGTCATAAACATACCGTTTTTTCATTTGGTAAAGAAGTGACCAAGCCTATACAGATGATTATGCTAGACGGTCAGGAAGTATGCCCACGTTGTGAAGTGGAGAAAGACACGAAGCAACTTGAAGAAGAGCTTACCCTTGAATATATAGCTGAGAAGCAAAATGAAAAGTATAACGTCTTTTATCAGAAAAGTGTGATATCAGATGAAACAATCTTAGAGGCTGATTTTGATTCCTTCAAAGCTGTTGAACGGGAAGAAATCCAAAACAAGAAACTGTGCCTGGATATGGTCGGCAAATATCAAGAAGGACACACTTTCAATTTAATCCTGCAAGGCTCACAGGGAGTGGGGAAGAGTCATTTGGCATATTCCCTGCTGAAAGAGATTAACGAAGCTAAAAACGTAACCTGTGCTTTTGTAAGCATATCGAAAATGATTGAGTTGATTAAAGACTCTTTCAGTAATAAAGAAAGCAGGTTTACAGAAGCTTATTTTTATAAATTAGCTGCAACGGTTGACTATCTTGTGCTTGATGATCTTGGAGCAGAAACAGGGGCTGTACTCAGGGATAGAGAAGGACGGATTATCACAAGAGCCAGCGACTTTGTGAACAGGACGTTATTTAACATCTGCGACAAGAGACAAGGGAAATCAACCATCTACACCATGAACCTATCGAGCGGAGAAATGTGCATCTATGAGAAGAGGTTAGCCAGTCGGATATTAAGCAGACCGAAATCAATCGTATTCAAGGAAACCAAAGATAAACGGATTAGTAATTTACCATTTTAGGAGGAAGAACATGAAAACCAAAGTTGAAGTTGCAGTGGAACAACGGTACTTGCAGCAAAAACGCAACAGGACTTACATCATGTTAGAGGATGAGGAATTCAATTGGTATTGGGATGAGAAGGAAGTTGAAGAGTTTGATTACTTCTTTAACCAAGGCTTGAACGTATTTGATTTAGCACATAAATTCAACCGTCCAGAAGAGGAGATAGCGGTAATGATGATTGATCGTGGACGAAAAGGCAAGCTGAAAAGAGGTGAGCTCCATGCTTCGGCTGTCTGAACAGGAAAAAGAAGATATGGCTCGTGAGCATATAAGATTAGTTCATTACTTTGTCGGCAAGTTCCACAACCTGCCTTACAGCTACGAAGAAAAACTAAGCGCCGCCATGTTAGGTTGTGTTCAAGCGTTAAACTCATTTGATGTAAGCCAGGGGATTAAATTCAGTACATTTTTGGAAACGGCTATTAAATTCAATATATTAAAGATTCAAAGAACAGAAAATAAACACCTGGGAAACATCAGTGTTGAAACGACGATGTATGAAGATGGCGATAACAAAAAAATAACCTTGCTGGATACTATACCTACCCCAAATAGCGAATGGGATTGGGAGGGAATCAATGAAGCTGTAGAGTGTGTATGCCGTTCAGTGGATAAGGACAAGCAATTTATGCTTAGAAGCTACCTGGACGGAAAAACACAAACCGAAATAGCCAAGGCGATAGGATGCCATCAGGTTAGTGTCGGTAGATATATAAACAAGATGTTTAAGGAAATTAAAGACCTTTACTGGCAAATGGAGGCGGGAGTATGAGAGATGTCATGATTCGTGTGGGAAATTTGATAGAGGTTCATGGTGATAATTTCGGTGAATGCAAAGGCTGCAAAATATGTGATGAGATTGCATCACTTCGAGCTTCATTTGATGCTGATCCGGCAGAGCGGTATAAAGACATTTTGGAAAAAGGGAAGGACATGAAAAAGGCTGACATTGTTTTCCTTTTGAATAAAGAGGTTCCTAAGAAAACCATAAAAAGAGCAATGCAAATAGGGACTTTGGAATTTGAAGAGCTGCTTGTTCGGTGGGAATTAAGTGATTTATCAATGGACGACATAAAAGAACGTAGAAGGAAAAAAGTAGAATCGTGGAACAGAAGAAGGAAGGAGGAAAAGGGTGTGGTGAAAAAGAGAAAAAAGAAGGTAGAAACAACAAAAGAACGTTATGAGGAGCTAAGTGAACTTGGTTTGAAGGATAAAGAAATCGCTGAAGAGATAGGGGTCGCTCCTAGTACGATGGCTAGATATAAACAACAATGGGGATTGGCGCAACCTAAGACACATAAGATACAAGCTTCATTGGACCATAATGTCGTAAAGCGACTGGAAGAACTAGAGGAGCAAGTGAAACTTATCCCGCAGCTTCAACAAGAAAAAGCTGACCTTCATGCGGCTGCTGCAGATTTAGAGGATGAAATCATGGATTTGAAGATGAAGGTCCATGAAAAGCAACAGGAAGTAGATATAGCCAAACTTACTGTTTCACAGGCAACCGATGCATTAAATGCTTATAAGCGTGATCATGAGAATATGCTTGCGGCTAATAGAGAAATGAAAGAGCATATCGATCAGCATAAGAACTTGAATGAAGCATTTAGAACGCTGTTAAAGGCGGTGCTGTGATGAGAGAGATTAAGTATAAGGCTTTTATGAAAAAATGGCACGAAATGGGAACCGTGGAATCCATCGACTTTTTAACGAAATTTGTTGATGTTAAGCTGCTAAATTATAAAACGGCGTTCAGATTCAATGAAGTTGAATTGCTCCAATATACCGGATTAAAGGACAAGAACGGCAAGGAGATTTATGAGGGGGATATTGTCAGGGTAACAGATCACCCATTTGAAGGCGCTATACGTATTGATGGGAACTATGAAGTTGGATATAACGAGCAAATGGAACTGTGCTGCGGGAGCTGTTTGTTGTTCAGAATGAAACACTATTGCGAAGTCATCGGCAACATTTATGAAAATCTAGAGCTGTTAGGTTAAGCATATGACCAGGAGAATACTTGAGCAAGGATATCACACTGTCGATCATGAACGATTAACCATCGTCACGATATATGAGCCAGGCGTTAATAAAGAGCACATCAAGCAGGAGAACGGATTCAGTAAAAGGCACAATGTATTGATTCCGGTTAATGATTCTTACGAATTTTTGAAATAAAAGCATAAAAATCACCAATTTATATTATCAGTCAACTAAATACGAACAGTCAACCGAACATAGGAGGAATTTATATGAACGTAATAACGCTTACAGGTAATGCAGTTAAGGATGTGGAGCTTCGCTTTACTCCCAATGGTAAAGGAGTAGCAAATGGAACAATCGCTGTAAGAAGGGATTTCAAGAATCAGAATGGTGAATACGAAACGGATTTTATTAACTTCGTGGCACTTGGAGGATTAAGTGAGGTTATGGCTAACCATATCAAGAAAGGCGATAAGTTCGGGATCACAGGGCGCTTGCAAATTCGTAAGTGGGAAAGTGACGGCAAGTCACAGTATTTTACGGAAGTAGTTGTGAACGGCTTTGATTTCCCTTCTAAGCAACAAGATAACGGTTCAAGCAGAAATACATCAAACAGCAATAACAATCGCTCTACTAGCTATGATGACCCTTTTGCAGGTGGTGGGAAGTCGATTGATATTTCAGATGATTCGTTGCCATTTTGAGAGGTGACACTATGAATCTTACAAACTGCAATCTGGATGAGTTACTTTACTTGGCCAGATATACCGAATATAGATATCAGGCGTTAGCCGAATTGGATAGGAGGATTCCAAGATGAGCGTTCATCCATATCGACAAGCACGGCCAGTTGTTATCACACGCCGCAGGAAGTACGAGATCGAGCAGGCGGTCAGTGAATTGGTAGCCAAGGGTTATGAATTGGTACATGGTCCGGTTGAATTGTTTTCAGAGGGCAAGAAGTTCCGTTCGGATGATTACGGAAGAAGAGTGTTTATGGAAAATGAGACAAGCAGTTGCTGGAAGGCTCAGATGAAAAGGGAGATTAAGGCTTGAGTAAATATAATGCAAAGAAGGTTCAGCTTGATGGATTTACTTTCGATTCCAAGGCAGAAGCTGAATATTACAAACAATTAAAATGGTTGAAGCAGAATAAGCAGATTAAAGACTTCGAGCTTCAACCGAAGTTCCTTTTGCAAGATAGTTTCAAGAAGAACGGAAAGACGTTCATGAAGATTGAATATATAGCAGATTTCAAGGTTTACCATATGGACGAGACCATTGAGATTATCGACATAAAAGGCATGGTAACTGATACCTTTGCACTCAAGAGGAAGCTGTTTGAACGTAAGTACCTGGAACGGCTGACATTACTTAAATATGTGAAGAAATATGGCGGGTTTATTGAACTGGATGAATATCATCGCAGGAAAAAGGCAGAGAAGAAGGGGAAATCAATCAACCATTAGAATAGGGAAGGTGTTTATAAGATATGAGCAGTCAGACAACAAACGCCGTTTTATTGGATGTAGTGAAGGAAAGGCGGCGGCAGATTCAAAAATGGGGCGAGCAGAGCCATGAACTACCTACCTGGGCGATTATATTAGGTGAAGAGTTCGGGGAGGTTTGTGAGGCTATACAGTGCGAAATAGGGCTATCGAGTGTTAAAGATACGGATTCCAGTAATCTATATGAAGAATTGATCCATCTTGCTGCAGTAGCGGTACAGATCGCGGAGCAAGTGAAAAAATAAAAAAATATTTAGTTTCATAGGGAGGTTACAAGAATGACGGAAAAAGAAAATCCTATCGGTATTCACGATTTACTAAAGACTAATAACGTATGGACAGAAAAAATGATGAATGAAAAAGATCAGAAAATCAGACAGCAGCGGGCAGAGATAGAAAAATACCGCGCTGCATTGCGAAAGATTGCTATGGTAAAAACGGACGGAATGTTTTATCAGATGTGGGCAGAGCGAGCATTGAAGGAACAAGAGTAAATGGCTACTGACTTACCGGAAATCATTGCAGAGCTGCGGCAAACCAATAAACGGCTGAGTGAATCTTATAAAGAGATGTACAAGCAGGCTACGCTCCATTCCCATGCGGAACGGAAATATAAGACGGCTTTGCATCATAAGATACTCGAGCTGAAGAGTGAAGGATATCCAGCCACGCTCATTCTTGAGCTGGCCAAGGGAGATAAGGAAATAGCTGATTTACGCTTTGAACGTGATTTGGCGAAGGGGTTATATGATACAGCAAAAGAGGCGATACGTTCATTGCGCGTTATCGCTTCTGTATACCAGACAATCAGCAGATACCAAGACGATCTATAGGGGGCATATATGAGCCAGTTATCATTTTTCATCACATCTATAAGCAAAGACGTAAGACGAGAAGCTGAAAAGCTTATGAGCCGATACAAGATACTAGATGCGATCATTGAAAGCCGCAAAATGGATTTAGAGCCTAAAATGACACAAAGCTTAGAGGCTAGTGAAAGTCAAAGGGGCAATCAGTTCTACAGCTCAACCGAAAGTGTCGCTTTAGCCCGGATGGAGTTGGAGGATTATGAACGTACCAAACGGAAGCTCAAGATTGTGTATGAATCATTGAAGCCGGTCCAACAAAGGATATGGGATGAGCGATACATTGTTGGTAGACGGGACATAGATGTGTATGAGGATTTACATTTAACGGACAAGACATATTATGCATTGAAGAAAGAAATTGTAGTCACAGTTGCAGAAGCGTTCGGATTAGCAAAACCAAAGAGTAATTAAGGAGTAATTTAGCAGTAAAAGCGACAGGAAATATAAGGTTTTATGCTTTATGATGATAGTATAGAGTTTTTAACATACATCGCGCAAAGAAACTCTAAATATCGGTGATTCTATATATATTCGATGCTCATTAAGACGGTACTAGCAACAGGCAATTATCCTGTAATGCGGTATCGTCTTTTTATATGTAAAACAAAAAGCACCCTTGTTACAGGGTACTCAGTGCCACCATTAGAGCCACGACTGTCTCGGGCGTTACGTAAAACGTAAAGAGCTTAGTGTGAATCATCATGATTATTCACCCTTTCTGCATGGCGATGCGCCATAGCCAACCGTGGGCAAGCCCGCAGTCAGCAATCAGATCAGGTGCTTGATAATAGTATACAATTTATTGTTCTAATTGGAAATATATTCTTTTAGATATTTTTCTTCATTCCGCATTGACGACATTCGCGTGTGTACTGACCACCACCAACCGTACTTTGGAAATGAGCAGAGCCGCAATTGTCGCAACGTCCAGCACGAATATCTGGTTGGTCTTTGTATTCGTAAACGATGGATGTATCAAATGTGCCGTAATAATCTTCTGGTTTCTTAGGCTTAACGTATGGTGCTGGTGCAATAGTTGGTTCTTGTTCTTCTGACATGCGATCACCTTCATAATTAGATTTCATTTTATATTGTAGCATATGCGAAAAAAATAATTCGTAATTTGCAGGAATATATTACCTTTTGTCGAATGTAGTAAGGTGAAAGGTGGTTGTTAATATGGGAAGTAAAATTCAGGAAAGAAAAGAATTAAGAGAGAAATTGCTTAAAGAATTATATGATCATCATTTTTCAGGAAGTAGAAAGGCTAAGCCGATTGCCGAAGAAATTGAAGATATTGAGGTAAGGCAGGCTTATTTATATCTAGAAGATAAAGGGTACATTTCTATTAAAGACCCTGGTCATCCAGCTTTTGCAGCTGCTGGAATTACGAGTTATGGTATTGATTATGTGGAAGAGAATGAATTAGCAGAGGAAGGGAAATAACAAAGCTAGATTCTGCTAGGTCAGTATAAACAGATATATGATTTACAGAGCATCCTTTCAGGGTGCTTTTTATTATGCCTAAAGGAGTGAATGAGCATGAAGAAATGTATATCGTGCATATGGAGATTGAAGGTTAACGAATCTGTTTCTTTGTGTCCGTTCAAGAGGTGTGTGAAAACGGAGGGATGGAAAGTAGATGAGAAGGATGAGGAGAAAGAAGAAGCTGTTGAGGGCTAAGTGTAAGTGCTAGAGGTTATTGTCATGAAGGAAGTGATGTATCAATGATTACTCAACAGCACATTGAATGGATACAGACAGGGCAGCTCATGAAGTTCTACAAGTGTAAAGAGTGGATGACATTACGGCTTATTGCGTTGGAGCGCGACCATAACGAATGTCAGATGTGCAGGGATAAAGGGAAGTATCGGAAGGCGGATTGTGTTCACCATATCAAAGAGGTTAAGGATGCGCCAAGACTTGCTCTTACTTTGGATAATCTTATGAGCCTTTGTAACACTTGTCATAATGAAGTGCATGATCGGTTGTCGATAGCACATAACAAGCAATGGAAGTTTATGAATGAGGAGCGTTGGTAGGATGAATAAACAAACTTCATGTAAGTATGCTTATGCCAAGGTAAGGACTATTAGTTCCCAAGTTATCGCCAACAAACCTATCTTCAAATGTATAAGGTCGAATTGCTAATGATTATTAGAGACAATAGTATTGAATATGATACTGACTACATTGATACTGCTGTTGCTGCAGGAGATAAGAGGGACAGTGTACAACGTGACATACTCAACATGTTCAGTCGCTTTGCTTACTACTGTTATTGTCAGATAAGGGATGTGCTTACGACAACATGTAAATGTAAAAGTCTTAGTATCGAACAGGTAAAGGAACGATTGGACATTGGGAAGGTGCAGACTGTTCTTTCATTAGGTGAAGATGAAATTATTTATTTGATTAGTTTTGTTGAGAAGAATATCAGAATTAAATAGATACCCCCCTTCAAAAAGTTTCAATTGTTTCAGGGGAAGCTTTCAACGGGAAGGGGTTAGTCGCCGCGAATATTTTTTGATTTTTTCATGTGAGCGGTAGGGGTGCACACCATGCACCCTATAAAAAGTGAAATAGGTGAGGTGGTGAGGGTGAATTGTCAAACCATGAATTAGCATATAAAGATTATCTCGAAGGTATGAAATATAAGGACATTGCCGAAAAATACGATGTATCCATGAACACCGTCAAGTCCTGGAAAAAACGGCATAATTGGAACCGGAAAGCGGATGAAGACGAAAAGAAAGTTGCGGAAAAGAAGAAAAAAGCCGCACCCAAAAATAAGGTTGCAGTCCCTAAGATAAGAAAGTTGATAGAACTGGACTTAAAAAGGCAGCTTGCCGATAAGGGAGCCACGCATCATCATTATTTAGATTTGGTATCTGACTATTTATCGATGTGGGACATCAAAAATATGCTGATTGAAGATATCAGAGAACGTGGTGTGGTTGTTAGGTGGTCCAATGGCACACAGGAAGGACATAAAAAGAATGATAGCATCAGTGAATTGAACAAAACCAATGCTCAGATGCTTAAAATCATATCTGAATTAGGGCTGAAAGCAACGGAACTGTCAAAGGATGATGATGGATATGAAGACGTATAACTATCATCCCCATATTGACGAATACATGAACATGGTGGAAAACGGAAAGATTAACGCTTGTAAGGAGCAACATCAACTAATGGAGTTCCTTCGATGGAAGTTGGATCGACCAGGTGTTGTCATTGATGCAGAAGCTATTGAAAAGTCCATTGAGAAGCCGGCGCAGTATTTTCCGTTTAAGTTATTCGCTTGGCAACGATTCATCAATGCTTTTATATATGGTGTGCGATATGACGATGGACGCTTAATGTTCAATCGTTTTTTTATTTTGGGTGGCCGCGGTTTAGGGAAGAATGGTTTCATTAGTTGGAATGGATTCCATATGACTACCGGACACCATGGCATCCCGGAATATGATATCGATATTGTGGCTACTTCTGAAGATCAGGCGAAAACGTCTTTTATGGATATATACAATGTCCTGGATGCTCCGGCATATGCTAAACGATTGAAGAAAGCTTTTTATAAGTCGCTTACTTTGATAAAGCATAAGGGCACCAAATCAACTATTAAATATAATACATCCAATGCTAAGACAAAGGATGGTAAACGTACTGGAGCCGTAATTTTTGATGAAATTCACGAGTATGAAGGATATGACACTGTAAAAGTATTTACATCCGGTCTTGGGAAGAAAAAGGACCCGAGAACGTTTTATATTACTACTGATGGGAATATCCGTGGTGGCGTACTGGATGATATGAAAGAGGAAGCCCGGTTGGTATTAAATAAAGAAATGCCGAAGTCTACATTATTCCCTTTCATTTGCAAGCTTGACCATCCAGATGAAGTTGAGGATGAAGCAATGTGGGAGAAAGCAAATCCTTCTTATCCTTATAGACAGGAATTGCAGCAAACCATGCAGCAAGAATATTATGATATGCAAACAAAGCCGGCCATGAAAATCGAATTTATGACAAAGCGTATGAATTGCCCGGTTGAGGATACCCGGAAGGAAGTTGCTACTTATGAAGATCGCCTTGCTACCGAGCAGCCTGTGCCGGAAGAAGAAGGTTTTGAATGCATAGGAGCGGTGGACTTTGCGCAAATACGTGATTTCTGTTCGTGTGGTCTGCTGTTCAAGAACAATGGGAAGCGTTACTGGAAGCAGCATACATTCATGCACCATACCGCACCTAAGCTGCAAGCAATCAATAAGGACATTATACAGATTGCGATTGAAAAAGGGCTATTGACGGTTGTTTATGAGAAATCGATTGAAGCGAAGCATGTAGTCGATTGGTTTATCAAACAAGCTGAAAAATATGCAATCTTAAAGGTTAACATGGACTTGTACCGTTCATCCATTTTAAAGGCTGCATTTGAAGATGCTGGCTTTGAAGTGAATGTAGTAAGAAAAGGGCCTGCAACGCATGGAATGTTAGCACCTTTAATTGATGAAATGTTTATCAAGCGTGAAATTGTTTTCGGTGATGATCCATTGATGCGCTGGTATGTAGGGAATGTTTATAAAGAAGAGCGTGCCAATGGTAATGTGGAATATTTGAAAATCGATAAGGAGCGAAGGAAAACAGATGGTTTCTTCGCCTTTTTGCATGCGCTTGTTTCTGATAACGAACTTCACGAAACTGAGGATTTCAACCCTAACATGTTTAGTGCTTCATCATTCTAAGAAGGAGGTGAAAAATATTGAGATTATGGGAATGGGTTAAGAATTTCCTTGGAGGTTCCGAATTAAAAGATTGTTCTCATTATGATTTGGCGGTGGAGTATCACTTTAAAAAGCTTGCTGTGGAAACTTGTATCGATATCATAGCCAACGCTATTACAAAGTGTGAATTTCAGACATTTGAAAAAGGTGTGGAGACAAGAAAAGATAACTTTTATCTGTTTAATGTTTCTCCTAACCAAAATCAAAACGCCAGTGAGTTCATACACTCCCTTGTCCATAAGATGCTATCTGATAATGAATGCTTGGTTATTATGCAGGACAAGCAATTGTATGTGGTCGATGATTATGATGCCCAGGAGTACGTATTGAAGGAAAACTACTATAAGAATGTCCGGGTAGGTGATTTCACCTTCGATAAGATTTTCTATGAGGATGAAGTATTTCGCTTCAAACTCAATAACAACAACATCATGAAGGTGATTGATGACTTGTATAATTCTTATGGCAAGCTTTTGTCATCAGCTATCAACATATACAAGCGATCCAATGCTAAAAGGTATCTGTTAAAAGGGAAATACCTTAAAAATCATGATCCGAAGAAGCAAGAAGAAGCGGATAAACTATTTAATCAGCAATTTAAGACATGGATTGAAGCAGATAAAGCAGGAGCATTCCTTCATTTAGGTGACAACTTGGATTTATCGGATTTTAGCGGGAGTGGTAAGTCGGGGAATGCTACGCTTAACAGCAGGGATATTCGTTCTATCGTCAATGACATCATAGAGTTTGTGGCTATGGCCTTTCATGTGCCGCATGGCCTTATAAAAGGTGATTTAGCCGATATCGAAAAGCAAGTGGATGGCTTCATTATGTTTGGCATCCAACCAATTGCAAAGCTAATTAATTCAGAGTTTAACCGGAAGATGTATAGCAAAGAAGATTACCTTAACCGGACCTATTTGAAGATTGATACCTCTATGATTAAGTTATTGGATCTTGTTAGTATCGCAACGGCAGCCGACAAGTTCTTTGCTGTTGGTGTTAATAACATTAATGACAACCTTAAGATGTTGGGCAGAGAACCAATCAATGAAGATTGGGCCAATGAACGATATGTAACGAAAAACTATCAATCGGTTGAGCGTATCAATGAGGAAACCGTGAAAGGGGGTGAGGGAGGATGACAATGAAACGTTTTAAAAATGAGAAATATAATAATGCACCTGAAATTCAGAAGGTATTTAAAAATGAAGTTTCCACAGATGGGTCAAAAGCGAAACTCACCATTTATGGTGATATCGGGGAATCCTGGTGGGGTGATTCCATTTCGGCTGTTGATGTCAAAGAAGCTTTGGATGGAGTAGATGCCAAACAAATCGATGTGCATATCAATAGTTATGGCGGGGATGTCTTTGACGGTGTAGCCATTTACAATCAATTGAAAAACCATCCAGCGGAAATATCTGTTTATGTGGATGGGTTGGCTGCGAGTGCTGCATCTCTTATTGCGATGGCTGGGGATAAGATCATTATGAATACGGGGTCTCAATTGATGATTCACGAAGCATCTACATTTGCTTATGGAAATAAAGGAGACATTCAAAAAACACTCGGGGCTCTAGAAAGTATTGATAAATCCATTGTTGATATTTATATGACCCGATATACCGGAGAGCGTGAAGAAATCGAAACTATGCTTAAAGGGGAAACTTGGTTCACATCAAATGAAGCTGTTGAAATAGGGCTTGCTGATGAAGAAGACGAAACTTCTATTGAAGCGCCAGTTGATCCAGAGGAATACAAAAATAGCATCCTGGAACGGTTCAGAAGCAAGAACAAGCAACAGGTTGCAGCCAGTGTGAAACCTAATCTATTAAACAAATTCAAGCGCCAATAAGGCGTATTTTTTATGCCTATAAACAGGAGGATTACAATGACAATTAAAAATTTAGATAAACAAGAACCGATTATTCAAAACAAGGACGAGCAAATCGCGGCTATGCAAGCGGCTTTTGAAGCCGGCGATGCTCAGGTTGTTGCACAGAAGATTGTAGAGAACTATGAGAATAACGCTCTTCATTTCCAAGATATGATGAATGCAGTGATTAAAGATGCTAAACAAGCCAAAGAAGAACAGTGGGATGAAAAGGTCCTTGCTTCTCGCGGCGTTCGTGTCCTTACTACAGAAGAGAAGAAATTCTATAACGCTGCCATCGAAGCGCAATCCTTCAATGAAGTATCGAAGCTGATGCCACCAACCATTTTTGAAAGAGTGTTTGAAGATTTAGAAAAAGAACACCCATTGCTTTCAAAAGTCAATTTCCAAACGGTCGGAGCTTCTACTGCATGGGTACTTCGTAAACCTGGCGCGACTACTGCTTATTGGGGCGATGTGTGCGATAACATTAAGGAAATGATTGGAGAAGGATTCCAAACAGTAGAACAAGGAATGTTCAAGTTAAGTGGATTCCTGGTTGTATGTAAAGCAATGTTTGAATTAGGACCGGAATGGTTGGATCGTTATATCCGAACTTTCTTACAAGAAATCGTCGCTGATGAATTAGAAAATGCCATCGTAAACGGTACAGGAAACAAACAGCCTATCGGTATGGTGAAAAATCTGAATGGTGCGGTTACGGGTGGGGTTTACCCTGACAAAACGCCTGTTGTTCTTTCTGATTTCAGACCGGCAACGATTGGTAAAGAAATCCTTGCACCTACTACGAAACAAGGCACACGTCGCTATACAGGCGTTACGCTGATTGTTAATCCATTCGACTATGCGTTGAAGTTCTTCGCCTTAGGAGCGAAGCAGAAGGACGACGGCACATGGACATATAACAACTTTGCTGTTCCTGGACTTGAAATCATCCAATCGCCTGCAGTTCCGTTAAATCGTATGATTGCCGGTAAACCAAAAGATTACTTTATGGGTGTAGGGGCAAAACAAGAGTTAATCTATTCCGATGAAGTGCGCTTAATTGAAGATCAACGGTTATACGTTGTCCGCCAACTCGCGAATGGTCGTCCGTTGGATGCGGATTCCTTCACTGTATTTGATATTACAAACTTAGGAAAAGAAGAAGCGGCAGCACCGACACCCTGATGATGCCCCGACAATAAACGGGGCGCAGAGTCGAACTGTTACAGTCGATTATGGCCAATATACGAAAGATGAATTGAAAGCGATGCTGGATGAAAAAGATATTTCGTATCCATCAAACGCTACTAAAGCAGACCTTATCAGTTTACTAAAGGGTGATGATAATGAGTGAATTACTCAATGAAGTGAAAAGCGCGTTACGAATCACCTGGAATGATGAAGATGCAGATCTAACACGAATAATAAACAGAGCGAAGGCGTACTTAAACAGTTTGTTTAGTACGTCTTTTGACTTTGAAAAAGATGATCAACCTAAAACATTGTTGATTGAACGTTGCCGTTACGTATATAACAATGCGGCTCATGAATTTGAAATAAATTACGCTCATGAAATATCCCGGCTGATGCTGGATGTTGCCATAGAGCAAGCGAGTGAACAAAATGAAACCACGCCATACTGAGACTTTCAATGATGGCTATTTAAAATACGGCCACAAGAAATCCGCAAGAAGCCAAACCGGGAAGCGTACAGGCGAGATTTTGACGATAGAAGGTAAGCTGGCTTTTCAATTGTCTTCCATGCGTGAAAGTGATTTTGCTGTTGCCGGCATGCTTGGCGCAAAGTTAGACATGAAAGTGAAAACTTTATATCCTCCTTCTTTTCGTACCATTAAGAAAAATAAATTGAAAGCTGTCATCGATGGTATCGAATACGATGTAATCAATGTAGATCCGGATAATAAAAACGGCCATCTTTATTTCTATCTGCAGGAAGTAGGTGGATATGATGAATGAAAAACAGAAGCAATATCTAAGGAAATTGAATGAAAAGTTAATGGAGGCATTAAAGGCAACCGTTCCGGTCAATGTGTATCAGGATAATGTAGCAGAGGATGAAGAAGAGAACTTTCATTACTTTATTTTTGAAACACTAGGCTTTACAAAGTCAGAAAATAAAGGTTCGCTCCGGCAAGGCGTTCTTGTCCGTTACTATTCTGAGGGGCGCGATGATCTAGACGAATTATCGCTTGATATCATCTCGACTATGGAGGCGAATAAGCATATTTTTGTTAGTTCTGAAAAAATAGGCATCCAAAAGGGTGAAACAGACAGTTATATTGATGAACTCACCTTTACTTTCATTAGGTTAGTTAAGTATGGCTGCTAATTGGCGGCGCACTTCCTGGAGTGTGGATTTCAGTGCTTTTGAAGTGTTGGAAGATAAGCTGAAGCAAATTCCGGATAAATCGGAGCGCATCGTAAATAGAGTCCTGCATAATGAAGGCATGAAAATCACTATGGATGAAATTCAACCTTATATACCTGTATCACATTGGGAAGGGCGAGTCAGGCAGAAAAGGCATGCCAGAAGTTCTCCTGCTTTAAAAGGAGAAACAATTAACTTGGGATTCACGGTGCGGCCTAAACCGAAATTCAACTATTTGAAATACCCTGATTTGGGTATTGGGCAATCACACAGAAATGAACCGTTACGATTTATGGAGCGAGGGTTGAGAAGGGCTACACCTAAAATCATAGATCGATTAATGGATGAACTTATGAGAGAAATAAATCGAACATTAGGAGGATGAAACATGGTAGTAACAATTATTGAAGAATTTGATGCAATACGTATCACGAACGCCAGTATCCAATTTAAAAAGAATGGTGTACAGCAACCGGGAACTAGATTTGGTTGCTTAGGTAAGCTGGAAGGCGAAACAGAAATGAAAGAGTTTGTTAAGAGATGTGAAGGCATCGAGGTTAAGAAAGTATCTAAGCCACAAAAGATATTACTCACTTTAACCGGTCATATTTCTGTTGAGGTGGCAAGGGACATCTTCGGGCTTAGCAATGTTGGATTAAAGGCAGGTGTGTACTCTTACGGTGCCGATTCTAAGGCGCTTCCGTTTGTGTTCACAGCGGATGTCATCGATGATTTCGAAGATATTGTTAAACATATCGCTTTTGCCAATTGCTCATCTAATACAGGTTTAAAAATTAATGTTGAAAATGGCGGTGATGAGGTAGTCGAAGTGGAAATGGAATTCACAGTTATGTTGGATAGCAAAAACAACCTTTACTATGAAGCATTTGCCGATGAAGTAGAAGATCAAACAGTTATCGAAAAATGGCACACACAATTCACTCCTGGACTTGTGGATGCGGCGATTAACCAAGCATCTTTGCCGGAAGTAGAAGGAGATGAAAGCCTGTGATCCAAAAAGTAACATTGAAAGATATGAAGGTTGTTGAGATTGAAGGTGAATTTCATCAAGTATATGAAAATGAGGAAGTTCTTCCATGCGTCTTAACAAACTACGCCTTGAAAAAAGGTGAAGAAGAAGGTCTGATTTCAGCTTCTATCATTTCCAGTCTTATCGACTTAATGCCTGGAGGTAAGTTGGAAAACATCGAGGGAGAAAACATTGATTCAGATGTCGTAAAGAACATGGATACCACCAATATGCAAAAGACCATTTATCTAGGGTGCTTAGGTGCTCGGCCGGGCTTGCAAATGGATTTTGATACGTTCTTACAAAGATATCATGCTTCATTTGATGAAGTGGTAGAAACGTACATGAATATTATTATGGCTGCTTTACAATCTTCCAATAGTAGTTTAGCTAAAGGGCTTGCCAAGAGCACTAAAAAAGAAGCAAAAAAGAAATTAAACCGCCGATCATAGACATTGAAAGCGTAGAGGACAAATATGTTCTCTACGTTTTAGTTTATGGGATTGATGCTCAAACATTTTGGCATCACCCCATCCAATCGGTGGAAAGGATATTTGCAGGAAAACAAGCATTTGATGCATGGCAGGCAAACCCTAAATGATTGGAGGTGAATGTATAGTTGGCAAATCAAAATAACACAACAAGTGTTACGTTTAAGGCTTTCAATCAGGATTTCAATAGAGCGATGAAAGAAATGAAAGACGAAAGCTCAAGGGCTAGAAGGGAATTTCAGTTGCAAGATGAGCAATTGAAGGCGACCGGAACTGCGTCGGACCGTCTTGCTGCTAAAGTGGAATACTTGAGAAACGCCCAACGAATTGCAGCCGATCAAGTTCGTGAAGCTGAAAAGCAATTGAGGAAAGTAAAAGAGACATATGGTGAAAACTCAGTGGAAGCGGAACGGATGGCGCGTACAGTACTCGATGCCCGTATCGCTTATCAAAGGGTTACGAACCAAGTCAGAGATACAGAAACGGCGTTGGCGAACCTTCAACACCAAACAAGTGCAAGTGCTCAGGCATTACAGCGATTGAAGCAAGAAGAAGCAGCTTTATCACAAGAAACTAGAAGAATGAATGCTGAATTTGATTTACAGCGCGCTTCTATGGACAGTAACGCTACACAGACGCAAAGGATGCAATTGAGACTTTCGCAACTGGCGCAGCAACAGCAACACGCTGCCTTGCAAACGCAGAATATGGCTCAACAATTAGATGCTGCCCGAACACAATATGGTCAGAGTTCTACACAGGCTCAACAATTGGAAATGCGGTTACTGCAATTGCAGACAGCAGAACAACGTGTTGCGAATGAAATCAATTCAACGCGGACAGCGTTTAATAACCAAGAACAGGCCATGAGGCAGTTAGGTACACTTCTTGTTGCAACAGGTAATGAACTTGACGACTTCGCTAATACGCTAGGTCCTGAGCTTACAAGCGCTATACGAAACGGCACGGCTTCTACTAGACAACTAGAAAGTGTTCTGCAAAGGGTAGGTAGAGAAGCATTAGGAACAGAAACGGACTTCAATAGAATGCGGTCTGCATTGGTTTCATTGGATAGTGGCGCTTCCATCGATCAAATAAGACGAGAATTACAACGGCTTGCAAGTGAAGCCGGCGAAGCTGAGCAAGCCGTAGATGATTTAGGCGGCAGTCTTGAACAAGCAGCAGGAGCTTTAGCAGCAGGCGGCGGATTAGCCGGTGTGATTCAAACAGCATTAGACAAAGCTAGTTTAGATACTAAAATAGACATTTCCATGGAAGTTCCACAATCCTCCATCGCTTCAGTTAAACAAGCAGTTAACACGGTGACAGCCTATGGAGTGGATGCGGAAGAAGCCTTGGAAGGTGTTCGACGTCAATGGGCACTTAATAAGGATGCCAGCGATGCAACCAATGCTGCTGTTGTTAGGATGGCAGGAACCATTGCCGCAGCATTCGCGGGTGTGGATTTTAATGAATTGATTCAAGAAGCCAATGAAATCGCTGCTACATTAGGTATAACCAACGAAGAAGCGATGGGATTGGTTAATACCCTTTTAAAAACTGGGTTTCCACCCGAACAATTGGACATCATTTCTGAATATGGCGATCAGTTGATTCAGGCTGGATTCACAGCAAAAGAAGTCCAAGCGATTATGGCGGCTGGTGTAGATACAAAATCGTGGAATAAACTTTTGTTCCCTTACATGGTGACATGTAATGCAAAACTCCTTTAATTCGGTGGAACTCTCACAGAGACAATACCGAGCGAAGCCCTCCGTAAGAGTTGGAGGGAACGTGTAACGACTAGCTGAAAAGCGTACATCGTAAGCTAATGGCGA
>JBJEFM010000174.1:0-1721 GCA_051874035.1 Bacillus sp. (in: firmicutes) | reverse complement strand
CTATATCCCAGAACCAATCTATATCTACTTCTTCCAGCGCAATGTATATACTTTTGCTTTCGTCCGTCATCATGTTTCGGGCTATTTGTACTTCTGCTCTTTGTTGCGCCCTTCTGTCAGCTTCGTTCATGCGCTTGCCTTTTTGACATGTGCACATAATTTATTCCTCCCTAAGATTAGAATTCCGGAGTCCGCATATCTTTGCCCTCAACATGGATTATCTTTGTTTCCTTCATCATCCGGGAAACAATACGGCCACCGTTATTTCCATACTTGCTTTTTAATTCAGCCGATCCACAATTAGTTGTGATTATCTTGGGCTTTCCTGTTCTGCTTGAAAATAGTTCAAACAATACTTCACCGACCCATGTTTCCGCATTGTCTTTATCTTTTTTGACATATTCAGCTCCTAGATCATCAAAAATAACTAAGTCAGCTTTTTCTATAGCCCGATATATAACATCAGAGGATTCAGAAGAACTAAAGGTATTCTTTATCTTCCGCAACAACTGAGGGATATCTATAAAAATGACCGTTTTACCATTAGCCTTTACATGATCGGAAATCGATTTAGCCAGATGAGATTTACCTACTCCGTACGATCCTTTAAAAAGGAGAGATGAAAAATCTAATTCACCGAACTTCTCAGAGTAATAGATTGCCTTTTTAAGAGCATCCGCCTGTGTTGGGTGTTCAGGTTTGTAATTATCAAAAGAAGCGCTTAGAAGGTCATCTGGAACGATTGAGAAGCGTTCATAAATGATTTCATTTTCCTTGGCATCCATTTTCTTTATGAATTCTTCATGGTCCTTCTTAATAGCAAGGTTTTCGCAGTTTAAGCACTCACTAACTGTTACTTCTTGATCTTTTCTAACCGTCTTGATGATATTTACATCAGCACCGCAATTTTCACATACTCTAGTGCCAACAATCTGGAATTTAGAAAAGCTGGTCGAGATAACTGTCTTTAACTTCTCCAACCGGATTGCCTCCTTCCTCATATCCATCTATAAAGGAATCGTTGTTTAGGAATGTCGCTGGATGTTTGATAAATTGCTTGTCCGTTTTTTTACTCTGAGCTGCATATTTCTCTGTACCGGACAATATAGTTTCTAAAGAGTGCTTTTTAATGGCTGTCTTAAATGATTTGACTGCTTTCTTCTTATCAATTCTACGAGGATAGATAGACCAGAATCGCTCAAATTCATTTGAGTAAGTATTCTTTATATCTTTCTCTATCTCTATCTCTTTCTCTATCTCTAAACTCTGGTGTACGTTTGTCGGACAAATGTCCGCAATATGTCCGCTGATTTGCGACTTTTCACGTTCGATTTCTAGCCTTGCTTGCTTCTTCCGATCACCTTCGGTAGATGTTTTTCCAATGAATAATTCAATGTCATTCATATATATAGCGCCGTTTGTAAGGATATCGATTAATCCTAACTGGCCAAAAATATCGAGTGCTTTTTCTACTGTACCTACCTGGTGTCTTGTCACAGTTGCGATCATTTGAGGGTTGTATGGGATGATCTCATTGAACATCAAACGCCCCTCATTTTTGAGACTCTTGAGATACATTTTGAGTAAGATGTTCGAATAAAGAACACCATCTTGCATGCTTTCTAATAACACCAATGCTTCACTGTCAAAGAAATTTTCCTTGAGCCTCATGTAGTAATACTTCTTGTTATCGCTCATTATTCCACCTTCTTCATGTAGAC
>JBJEFM010000173.1:9248-38117 GCA_051874035.1 Bacillus sp. (in: firmicutes) | reverse complement strand
TTCGAATAGGTAAACACCGATGAATGTGGCTGTAGTAGATCCTGACTATAGAAGACGGATTCTATCGATGGAACAGATCCGTTTCGGGCTTGGAAAAGTGTTGAAACTAGTTGAATATATTGTACCATGGCTTGCACATGATGTTCCAAAGGGAGTAAGGCGGATGTTTGCTGTTGATCGTAGGTGTGAAGTTGGCCAATCGTCAAATCCCTTTGCTGATCAGCACGCGTAAGCCCTTGAAGGACAAATGATGCATCCAAGTTAGGAAGAGCGACAATATCCGCTACACTCGACATGATATCGTTTGTTTCATCTGTTAACGAAACGGTTCTTTCTCTGATTCTCTTCAAGCCATCGGAAACCTCATGCTCCAGAAAACTTTCCCTAATAAACCCATCTCTATCCGGCTCCAAAGAATCCAGGCTACGCTGGGCCTGCAACAATGTTTCCATGTATCTTTCATGAAATGACAGAAGCTCCTGTAAGAAAGGGAGATGATATGACTGGTAGAAACCACGGATAGCTTGCCCTCCCTCTCCTTGAAAAGAGTCTCGTAAATCAATGATTGCTTGAATACTTTGTTCGATTTGTTGTAGCTGTTTTTGCTGATTTCTTAAGTCGTTCATTACTTTGTCAATCCCAGATTGCAGTGTGTTTACTTCCAACACCTTCAATCCACAACACCCCTTTTACGTACCGATTATGACCGCTACATGTTTATCATCCCATTTTGAAATGTCCTAAAGAAAGAGAAAGCAACGGCTACTCTCTCTTTCTTATTCATTTATGAACTTGGTATATAACGATTTATTTCCTTACATTCGTATTCATTTTTGCAGTCACAAGAACCAACATACAGATCACACAAAAAGCGACTGCGACAATCAAAATGAATTGAATGGTTCCAACCGAACGTTCTTTTTCTGAATAGTCTTTCTTTTTCTCGTAAGTACTATCTGCAAAAAATAACTGTAATTGTTCGACTTTTGTTTCGATGACTGTTTGTTGATTAATAGCCGAATGAAAGACAATATCTGCTGCCAACTCGCTTGTCGATGATTGTTCATTCGAAAACGATAAATCTTTCCATTCATCAGGTAAAGATTCTTTTCTTTCCAATAAAGATTCATCATGAAAATAATCAGTATTAATTTTCACTTCTTTTTCCTTGTATTGGTTTGGTTCAACGTTTGCATATGCACTTTTAACACCCATGATTATTCCTATACTAACTATGAATAAGATTATCAGTTTATGATTCATCCGCTGCCATTTCTTCAGATGATTCTGAATTCCAAAGACGGATATAAACAATACTTGAACAAATAGCTGTCAAGAATAGTAAAAGAATACACATCAAATTCAGACCATCATTATCTCCTAACTGTATATTTAGAAACAAATTAGCAATCGGATGCTCGACACTAAAATTCGGCAACACTAAATCCAACAATGGTATTGTGAAAAATGCAATGAATAGAACCGTTATTAATGAACCTATAAAAGAGCCTATATAGAAAGCAAATCTCAATATAGACACAAGTGTCATTACCAATAAAACGGTAAGAATCGTCCACTTCACCGCTTGACTTTCAGGCATCGTGTAAATATTCAAGCCATAAATACTGATGAGTAAACCAATCGCAATAGTCATTAACAAAAACAAAAGAATATCGATAATTCGATTAACCCCTGTATACTGATGCAAGAAAAATCCGATAAGTAAACTACAAATCAATATAATGATCAGCATAATCACGGGCGGTGTAGGCATTACTTTTTCTTTGAAAGCATCTCCGCTCATTTTGACTGGATTCGATAAAAAGTGATACATAAACGGGTTTTCCTGTTCATCCACAAGCGTATTGCCTAAAATGTTGTACACATCACTTCTAACCTGCTTCGTTGTATCCACATTTTGTGCCCAGCTATCGTTCAAATCATCCACCTTTTGCTGGACAGTGCTTACACTACTATACAAATCATCTGTTTGCTCCCTGATTGTATCTTGTTGGGTAGCAATACCATCCACCATTTGAGATATTGCTTGCAATGCACCAAATGATTGGTCATGCATCTGCAAGAGGAATTCTCCCCCTGTTTCACTTTCAGGTGCTAATTCAAAAGTTGGCGTATTCATCTCTTGTGCAAGATGATCGGATACAAGACGAATGCTCCCTTCCATTGAAGTCAGATCTTCCACAACTACAGACTGGTACTGTTCAAATTGTGATTGATATTCTTCAATCGTATTAAAAACATTTCCTGTATATGCGAAGAAATCATCCTCTAAATGATCCATATCGGTAATAGAGTCATTCAGCGTTCCATTCAATTGATAAAAGAGTTGCGTCTCCGCTTTAATTTGTTCAAAAGCAGCCTCAATAACCTCTGAATCCTTCGTATTGGCAATAATGTTTTCAATGACTGTTTCATCTGTTGTTTGCATATAAGAGAGTTGACCTTCAAATAACACCAAATCATTATAATACTGCAATAAATCATTCATATTGCGACTCATAATTTCTCTTGAAAAATGATCAGATAATAGCTTTTTCCGATTGTCTGATAGCCCTTCAACTTGAAGTAATTGCTGTTCTTTCGTTTTTATTTTCTCTACTACTATTTCTGCTACATGATGCTCACTTACATTCGTCGCCGATTGATTTGTTGCGATCGTTTCGTTTACTTGATTAATCCACTGCTGTTGTTCCGCTTTTTGTCCTTCCAATTTCTCCTTCAGCAATTGCAGATTGTTTCTCAATTCATTTATAGATTGAGTGGTTTTCTCGAATAGGACCGAATCCGTTTCCTTAATTGCTGTGGCCACGGCTTCTAATTGCATAATTGTATTTTCCATTTCATTAACATCAATATTTGATGGTGTATACTCTGGCAATGGCAACTCATTATGATTAGAAGAACTCGAAGTCAGAAGCTTTTCCCTACTGCTTATGAGTGTCGGTTGAAGATCATTTAACGCTTGTTCAACCGATTGTGCTTTAAATAGCTTCATATTGTCTCTCTGCAATTGCAGCAAACGATCAAATTGCTCTTTCGTATTAGAACTTCCTATTGTTCCTGTCAATTCTTGTAATGTTTTATTGCTCGTTTCCAACTGTTTTTGAATAGCAGTCATATCCTCATATAGCTTCTGTCCCTCTTCTTGACTTGTTAGTAAGTCAGAGACACCATTGGATGTAATATTGCTAACACCTTCTTTTATGACAGTGTCATACGCAAGAAGACTGTCTGTTACTAATTTTTGATTTTCCAGGGTAGCCGTTTCCATCAATACATTCTGATTTAACTGATATTCTTTAAAGGCTTGAATATCTGATAAAAACGTTTCAATTTCCGATTTATTGTCACTCGTACTGCTGATTGATTCCCCTGTCGCTTGACTGGCTGTACTTGCAGTGGACAAAATCCCATCCAACAATTGCTTTTGACTGCCTATTTCAGATGTCAAAGACTTTGAGCTAGGCGTATAAAACTCATACATCGTATTTTGGAAAGCCACTTCTTTCCCCAGGATTCCATCAAATTTCTTACGAATATCATCTACTGATTGCGAAACATAATTCCAATAGATTGTCGACATATTCGTATTGATTTTATTTTTTGCTGTTTCTAATTCTTTCAATACTTTTTCAGCACGTTCCGCATTGATATTCGGCTGAATCTTGTACGTGACCGAAGCTTCTTTTGGCTGATTGTCAGTGAAACTAAGAACACTTTCTGTAAAATTAGAAGGCAAATAAATAATCGCTTCATACTGCCCCGAATGCAATCCAGTTTCCGCCATCTTTCTATTAACAGTTACCCATTGATAAGAAGAAGATTTGCCTATTACCTCAGATATTTCTTTCCCGAGCGTTAGAGGGTTTTTCTCGAATTCAAAGCCTATATCTTCATTGACGAGAGCAATACTTTTAACATTTTGATTCTTTGTCTCTCTCAAAGGATCATGTCCGACATATGAAAAGAACAAAGACGGAATCAAAAGAATGATAACCAATTTTAGTATGAGCATCACACTATTAAACTTGTTGCTCAATTTTCTCACCTCTTTCACTTATGCAATTCGGAATTTGAATCAATCTTTCCGTACCATTTTCAATAAAATAGCCATAGCCCGGTCGTATTTCCTGCTCATTACGTTGGAAAGATAATGTAAATAGATTTTGTTCCGCTTTTTTCATGAGCAATAGTGCTTGTCTAACTTGCTTTAACTCCGTCGTGAAAGCATCATACCCTTTTGAAAAATCAGATGCATTTCCAGCAACAATCACACTGAATCCTACATAACTACCCTCTTTCATAAACTTGGCTAGACGATCTTGCATTACAGAATCTGCATTTTGCTGAAATCTAGCAAAGTGATCGACTATAAAGACTATTTTAGGGAATGACGGAATTTCTTTATTGTTACGAATACATTCCGAATAATAAGCTTCTCTTTCACTCATGATGATTTCCACTTTGTCAATCCACTTCGTTATATCTTCCTTTGAATTCATATATTCAACGTTTTCATATTCAGCGAATGAAAGTAGACCTCGATCAACATTGTCATATAAACCGATTAAGACATTTGAATCTTTCACAAGACTATTCAGTATAACTCTCAAACTATTTGTTTTACCTTTACGAAATTGTCCTACAACCAACATGTGCGGATTTTTCTCGAACGAAATTTGAACAGGAATAACCTTTTCTTCACATAAACCGATCAAGATGGAAGATGCTTTTTCATTATGCGCATAATTATGATTAAATTCTTCCATCGACAGCGTGACAGGCAGCATCGGAATCGGTGACGGTTGAATACGATGTCTATATTTTTCTTTCAAAGAACAGATATACTCTTGTAATCTTTCTAATATTTCCACATCACTCTCGCCTTCTACAGGCAAATAAGTTTGCATGAAAGATGCTTGCTCTTTTTTGATGATCGCCCTCCCCGGAATGGCTTCTTGTTCAAAAGGCGTTCTTCCGATAACCCCTATCATTTCTGTTGCGTCCATCAAATAATGAAAGATTTTTGTTTTAAAATTGTTTAATAGAGGTTGCCTTACTGCATTCACTCGTGTAGCGGTTAAAATAAAGTAAATCCCAAGCGATTGGCCATCCCTGCTAAATTGAGTGAATAGATTTTCATACTCAACCATTTCTTCTTTTACTAAGTCATAATTATCGACAACAAGGAAAATGATTGGCAACTTTTTCTCGTTTACTGCATTATAGATGGAAATATTGCTTACTTCTTTTTGGATAAAAAGCTGTTTCCTTCTTTCCATTTCACTCTTCATGAATGTAAAGAACTTGCCTAACTTTCGTTCCTCATCCATTCGGAAATAGTCTGCTGTATGCGGCAATTGCTTTAACGACAATAAAGAGCCACTTCCAAAATCAAATATATATAAATGTAGTTGTTCCGGACTGAACACAGTTGTGAATTGAGTGATAAGTGTAATGGCTGTTGTCGATTTACCATAACCGGAAGAACCAAAAATAATCACACTTCCATCCTTGATCCATGTGTACTCATAACCTGTTTGAGATTGTCTTTCCGGTTCATCTTTCAATCCAATTTGGAAAATCGCTTCTCCCTTCTGTTCAATAACATCGAAGGAACGATACAAACGATGAGGTAAAGGAGGCAGCCACGGACTATCAACAGCTTCTATCTTTAACTCTTCTTGCACTTCCAAAATATGATTGACAACAAGCTCAATTTCGGACACTCTTTCTTGTTTGCTTTCCGCATTAGCATGAACTTCAGAAATTTGGACAAGCCCTAAGTCTGTAATGAACGAAATCTCATCTTCTACTTCTGATGCTTCTGTTATATAAGGGGCCCCGCTCCATGCTGATTGAAATAATTCATATACTTCATTATTGCCAACTTGCAGATAACCTCGTCCTGTTGTCGTTATATGCGCAGCATCCGTATTCTTCAAAATTTCTCTACTATCCGACTCATCTTGTACCTTTAAGGAAATCTTAAAACGGGCATTACTCCAGATTTGATGATCAATAACTCCGCCAGGCTTTTGTGTAGCCAATATTAAATGCACGCCAAGACTTCTTCCAATGCGGGCAGCACTAACAAGTTCATGGATAAACCCTGGTTCCACACTTTTCAATTCAGCAAATTCATCACAAATAAGAAAAAGGTGCGGCAAAGGTTCAGCTGCTTGTTGCGCTTTATATAACTTCATATACGAATCAATATGATTGACATTATAGACATTGAAAAGCCTTTGTCGCTTTTTCAATTCACTGTTAATGGAGGCGAGTGCCCGATTACTGAAGTTTTTGCTTCCTTCAATATTTGTAATTGTCCCTAATAAATGGGGGATATTTTTGAATGGCTGTGCCATTCCTCCACCTTTGTAATCAATCAATAAAAATGACACTTCATGAGGATGAAAATGAACAGCCAATGACAAAATGTATGTTTGCAGCATTTCACTTTTCCCGGAACCTGTCGTACCTGCGACCAATCCATGTGGGCCATGCGCTTTTTCATGTAAATTCAACATAACAATGTCATTTTTCCCCTTCAGACCGATAGGAACAGCTAATGATTGCGAAGATTGTTGTTCAGCCCAATTCCTCTTAATTCGCAAATCTTCTACCTTTTTCGCATGAAATAGCTGTAGAAAAGAAACCATTTCAGGAATTGAATTTTGCATGCCTATTTGATGTTCCAAAGAACCGAGAGTTCTGGAAAATCCTTCATTTCCATTCTGTACATGATGATCTAAATAGAAAGTTGTATGAACCGCTTTTTTATGTTCAATCAATATTTCTCCTTCATGTTCATTTATATATTGAACAAGTGTATGAACATTTTCTGTTACATTTTCCTTGGAATCAGTCACAAAGATTGTTGAAAATCCAAGCTCTGTCTTTGCTCCCTCTAAATATTCCATAATAACATGTTCGGCAACCAGATCGCGATTGGACACAATGAATATATAATGTGGGACAAATCTTTTCTTTTCCCCCTCCATATTCAACTCTCTTTCTCGAATAATCTGATAAATAGATGTCAATAATTGATCTCGTGTTTTTTCATTGTAGATAAACCCTTTAGCGTATGAATATGGTAGTTGAAAGTGCGGCAACCATTTCATCCATTCCAACTCTTTATACTCTTCTTCATGAAAAATCATGACGAAACGTACATCATGATAACTATGAAAAAAGGCTAATTGGCCAATTAATTGTTGCAATTCGTGCATGACGATAGAATGTTTTCCGACCAGTCCAATGCTGCCAAAAGACATATTAACAGGTAAGGGAATATTTTTTACAGTTCCGTATTTCACATTTAAACATTGTGATTCTTCAATTAAATGATCAATTTCTCGATTGGCTAAATCATTACTATTTATATTAATTTCGTAGGTAGAACGTACATCAGCTTTACCAATTCGCACTTGCAGAAAGTCAGCATCATTGAACGTCCTTTCCCAAATGCGATTGCTAATCTGTGTGACGAACTCTTTCATTTTTTCAAATGAAGGGAAATGATAGTGAGCCACTTGTTTCTGCTTCTGATAAAGAACGTCTAGCTCCTCCCTTTTGTTTTCCAAATAACGCGAATAAACTTTCAATCTCTTTTCACTGCGATTTTTATGCTTCTTTTTATCCCGGAAATATTGAACAGTAGAAGTAAAAATCGTCATAGTGAACATCATAATGGAAATAAGCATAAAAATGCCCCTTGGATTAATGATGGCAATGAACCCTATAACAAGAAGCATGACCAATGGAGGTAAAACAATAAGCCATAAACCTCTATTATCCTCTTCAGAATCTTGCATAGGAAATGAAATCATCACTTTATCTTTCGGAGCCTCATAGATTAATCTTGGCGTCCGTTGAAATAATGGATATCTACTTTTCATTTTTGAAATTGGAATAGCCGTTTCAGTTAATGTCGTTCGATAATCATCACTCGAATTGATTTGAATGAGATCTTCATCCAACATTGCGATGCTCATAAACGGAAAAAAGAGAACATCACCTTTATTCAGTTTTTGAGCTGTATCTATTCGCCTACCATTAAGAAACAAGTAATCATATCCTTTTAAGTCGATCGTCCACTTCTTCTCTTGTTTATATAACGAAAAAGAACAACTGCTTTTTCCATTCAAAGAATCAATCTCCACATCTCCTTCTTGAGATGAAAAAGATATTTCCTTTCTTTCCCCTATGTAATAAACCCGCTCATTTTCTATTTTCGTCAGAACGAATTCGACACTGTCACGGTTCATCTTGAAAGTAAAAGGTCGACCTATATGCAAACAGCCGATCTGTTCATCCCCTTTAAAGACCACCCACTCATTTTCCACTTTTTTCAGAAGAAGTGATGTTTCACCAAATTGTATCGATTGAATACGAATTGTGTCCTTAACATCATTGCCTATCGTTATGATTTCATCATCACGATTTTTCAATGGATACTTATGAAGGGATGAATTGACAAAAAACCATAAATCCATAAAAATTCCTCACAGTCTGATAAGAGATTTATCTTGTAGCATCTCTTTCAAAAAATATGTATTGGATACCGCTGTTTGAATATCCATGTTGCCAACTTAATCCCCTGATTGCGCATTTTCTTGTTTGGCATTCTCCACTTCATTTGTTACAGAAGTAGATTCCTTGGGCGACTCTGTCGTTGTGCTATCATTCACTGTTTCACTTTGCTTTTTTTCTTGCTCCTTCATCTTTTTATATTCAGTCAACTCTAACGCAATTTCATCCAACAGCTCTTGTTTCTCTTCAGCCTTTAATTTCGTGTTTGCTTTCAGCTCTTCTTCATAGTTAATTAAGGCATAGATAATCAATGGTTGATCACCGAATGTTCGGGCAATAGTCAATGCTTGATCACTCATTCCACGCCCAATATAAATCCAATAATAAAAAAACTGCTGATCGGCTTGTAATGTCAAGGAATTGACTATGGTTTGCCTGTTTTTATCATCTAATGGTTCTAAAGCAACATATGAAGAAGCTAACTGATATAACACAACATAAGGCATTGTTTCTGGATTATATTCTTCTAACAGCGTAATTACTTCACTGTAATTCCGCTCCAAAAAAGCTTGGTTACTGTCTACATATGCTTCTTGCTTCGGAATCATAAAAGCAAAAGAGTAAATGGTATAAATAAGAGCCGGAATAAAACAAACGATCAAACCGATTAGCGTATAACGTTGCAAGTTCCACTTTTTATTAGAAATAGTTACGAAAGTCTTCTCGTTTTCTTCTAGTGAACGTATCTTACGTTCCAAACAATCAGCAATCTCAGCAAATGAAGCAGCCTGCATAATTTGTTTAGCATCTTCACCTATTTTTAATGTGTCACTAAACCTTATATATTCTTCGAAACTATATTTTCCTTCAATGGCTGTACATATCGTAGCCTTTAACTCTAATAAAATCTGTTCCTCTACATAGTCGAAAGGTATTAAACTATCTTTAACACCATAATGTAATAGATATGGTGTGTAGCTTGTATCAAACACGATATTATCTGGACAAATCACTGGTATGAACCTTTTTGCAGAATGATTGGCCACTTTTTTCGTCAGTTGATAAGCGAATATCCATTTTTCTTTCTCTTTTCTTTTTTGAATGTCCAAAAAAGAAAAAAAAGTTGGTGGTATGACAAACTCAATCGTAACTTCATCTTCTGTTACTTGTATCTTTTTTTCGATACTTGTTTCATTCTCTTTCAAAGGTTGAATTTCTAAACAATTGTTCAGCTTTAATCTAGCTCTTTGAAAATGATAGGTGATCATATGACTTTCTTTTGTTATCACAACGTTCAATCGTTCTTTTAAATATGATTCTCTTTCTGCTGGCATTAATAGCTCTCCTTTATAAAACTGCATGTCCCTAACGCATTTAATGACATATGATTTCCATCACGAGACGACCTTGTAAACGGAAAAACTAAATAGAAATTCAGCTGCTAGTAAATGCAACCACTACCTGACAAGAGTCTGCCAGTTGTATTGGCTATGTCTCATTCCATTGTTCGTCATGGTTTCAACCCAATTAGCTTTTCTCCCTTAATCCACGCCGCAGGAAGTTGAAGACTGCCTACTTCGTCACTTGTTAACATTCAATCGTAACGTATAACCGAATTTCTTATAATATTTCAATACGATCGCCGCTCGTAATTCCACTATCCAGCAAAGTCTCGTAACCTGAACAGATTTTCTCTTTGTTTACTACTCTGATCCAATATCCTTCTGCAGGAGCATTTTCTATTTCTTTTACTTTCCAACAAATATCAATTACTTTTCTTATAGTTAAGAAGTTTGATATACGTAAATCAAATACTTCACCTGTATAATTCCTTAAATCTACTGTTAGTCCTATATACATTTCTCTCTCCTTTTCAAAATAAGAAGCTCAGCACTTTTCAATCCGGCGCTGAGCTTCTTATTTGCTATATTATCCTCGTATTTGGCTAGCGATTTGACGATCAGCGTCCTCTAATGCCCTTGCAGTGCTTTGAAGTTGTGTTTGGATATCCATTAATAAATCCGACATTTTCTGAAAAGAAGGTTTCAATTCTTCATATTGTGCTTTAAATGCTTCGTTTGCTTGACCTTCCCACATTCCTTGCAGACGGCCCATCAAATTGTCCATTCTCCCGATTTGTGCCAAAACTTCTTGACTTTCCCTTCCATACTCCGTTGCGGTTTGCATTAGTTCAGCCGGTGTAACACGAATTTGACCTGACATAAATTCATTCCTCCATTCATTTTCAAACAAACTTACGTGGAATAAGGATGCACATATCTATCACTTATATCCAATACTTATTTCTAGCATATTGTTTTTTTGAATCCAAATACCTTTAGTACCATTTATAAAACTTGGTAGTTCCTCCTATTTCAGCACTTCAATCTCACTAGCGAGCCTTGAATCAGATTCTTGAATGAATTGAACAGATTGTCTCGTTGACATTTCATTGGTTAAAAGTAAATCTTTATAAGATTGAAAGAGTTGCTGAATTGAACGATTAAGTAGATTCAATTTCTCTGTTGTCTCAAGATGATTGGCACCATATACATCTTGCATTACTATCGGATCAAGTGATTTTGCAGAAACTACTAAATGATCCAATGTTTGCTCAATGTCTTTATATACTATTTTCATTTCCATTTAACTAAAGCACCTCTTTCGCTAACCTCCAAGTCAGATTACTAACTTAATTTGCTCGCCTCAGCTGCTCTTTTTCTTTCAGCTTCCTGAAGGGCTGCGATTTGTTGTTCAATCAATTGAATTTCTAATTCTACTCGCCTAATCGTATCGTTCAATACGCGAAAAACGTCATTAAATTGCGACGTTTCAATCTCCCGATAATTTGTCAGAATGCCTGACTCCCTTAACCAATCGAATTCATTTGCTAAAGAGCCTTCCCAAGATCCAGGAGTCAGTTTAGGTTCCATACATAAATATTCATTGGCGAAAAATGCACTCTGAGATTGATTTAAATTTGCTTGACAAGTTAAAAGGCGACGTAACTGTTCCTTCTTAACACGCAGCAACTCCATAAGAGCAGCTATAGAAGACATATCATTACACCTCTATTCATCCACATTACATTGCCTCTCTTCGAACAAGGACACTCCATAAAATGGTATCATTACCAACTATACCAATACACAAACGAAAGTTCTATCGTATATTCGTATGGTTTTTAAAATAAGAAAATAGAAATAAATATTTCAGTTATCCAAGCTGATTCTTCAAAAATACATAAGTGAACAGGAGAAATACCACATTGACTTAATACTAATAATTATCAAGTAATGATAAATACCCAATTAGACTAGTTCGTTTTAAACGACATATTATAAAATCCCTTTTATCAAGACTTTTTACCTAACATCTACAAAATGCTATGAACCTGTTATATTCAATTCAATATAAATACTTGTTTTTATTGCAGCAAATCTACAATCAAAAACCTCAACTTATTTGAAGCAAGTCGAGGTTTAACTGTTCTTTATGACATTTTTAGAAACGTATCGCAAGCTTCTGGTTCAATTTCATCTAACCGCTTTAATGTCTCAATAATGCGCTCTAATTGAAGTTGTCCTCCGCCTGATTTGTATATCTTTTCCAGTTAAACATTGATATTATCCATTTGCTTCTAAATCTGTTGCATTTGCTCTTCATTTTGATTTCACATTTTCAAGAATTCAGCTTTACTTATTTCTTCATCCATCCTCATCATATATAGACTTCGTTGGCGCTTCTCATATTTTTCCGTTTTTTCAAAAGAGCTGCTTTCAACTTTTCCAAAACATAAAAACGACGGCAAAACCGTCGCTCCATCTGCATTATTCTTCCATTTCCTCATCTATGATACACTTATCAAGCAAGTATTCAAATGTGATATCCGCGATTTCCTCAAGCTCTTCGACAGTAGGCACATATCCACGTTTTGTCAGCTCTTGAAAAAAGTAATTAGCGATTTCCTCCGTATCTATTACGACCTCGATTTCGCGCAACAAAATCGCCCCCTTATAATATATCTTCATGTGTTTAATTGTTATAATATTACAATTAGGCCGCAAAGTAAAACAGCCGCTTCTTATCACATCTTCGAACGATTTCGTTTCACCATCTTATTCTCCGGTACAGAAATGCCCTTTAGCTTCAACAAAGTAAGCAGCATCACCTTTTTATATTCTTCATCATGAAAAACTTTGTATAACTCGGAATAATCGTTATAAAGATCCAAAAGGCGATCAATCAGCTGCTTTCGTTCCTTATATTCTTGCAGAGCCTTCCATTCCGCTTTGCGCAGCGCGTTATGAGGGATCGCTTCTTTCATTCCTGCACTTTTCTTAGCAGGGAACAATAATCCTAATTTATGGAAATATGAATCTGCACTTTCCGCATCCGCTATCAGCAACAACTCGTCTTCCTGGGCTTCCAGCCACTCGCCGTCGGACAACCTTGATAATTCATATATGATGTCTTCCCAGGCATTCTCCTTATAACGCCAAATTTCTGTCCGAAAACCGACAACTTTAAAATATTCATTATCATACCCATCGACCTGGACTAAATCTCCGAAAAAGAATTTATACTCGATATTGATTTGTTCCTTCTCTTGCATGATGCTTCCTTCATACTCATCAATCGGTATTAACAACGGTTCCATATAAAGCCCATCACTGTAATTCACTTCATATACAAAACAGCCTTCAAGAAATTTAACATTTGTTATTTTACCGACAGTGCCATACATTGTAATGACAACTGTATCACCTACTTTGTACTTCGCTTTTTTCTTATTACCCATAAGAGACATCCCCCAGAGCAGATCGTTATTTATGATATTATATGCATGTATCTGTCTTAGGTTATCAATATTCCGTTTAATAGGCGATACAGGTTCTCCTCATATATACGCTGAATAAACATCTATTATTCTTCCGGAGAATACCCAAAATCCAGAAAAGCGCTCCGCCACCACTGTGACTAGAGCGCTTTCTCTTCTAATGGCGAATAAGTTCGTACTTTTCCCATGCTTCATCAAAGATGCTCATGCTATCCAAGTAATGGCCATTCATCTCTAAATAATGGCTGATTTCTTGATAATCCGTCGAATACTTAGGAAAACTGTGATCATGGAACGCATCGTGGGCGAATTTAGTTATATCATCAGCCGCTTTCGGCTGTCTGAATGTTTGCAGGAATTGATAAAATGACTTCATGCCGGCAACCTCCACTCCATTAACATACTTTGCTTAATAATATAGCGGATTGTTTTTTATTCGTCTACAAATAGAGACATGAAATCCATTTTGCCCATTCCATGAGCGCCCAAATCATGTTGAACATCAAGGGTGCAACCGTAACCTGCACTGCGTGAAGCCCATTATTTCCATACTCCTCTTTAATGCCCCACATAGAAATAATACAACCATAGCCACCACTATGCCCGTCAATGCAAAATACATAGCCTCTCTCCCTTATCCCTTCAATCGTCCTATCGAAATATCATACACAATTTTCTACGGACAACGGATAAGAAAGCATGAATAAACTGCGTAAAACGAAATATTGTCATATTTTTCAATAATCGAAATCGAAATAATTCCGTTTCAATAACTTTGGCTTATTCATCAATTCTTCATAAGAAAGTTTTTTTTCCATCGATTTCGTATCAATGATAAAAAGCTGATTTTCAATTTCCTTCACCATATCATCGCTTTGGTAAATCGCTCCGCAATGAACACACTGAAAAGAAGGAACATCCGTGATTTCGATGGCTTTCGTCCCATCCGGGAGCTCCCAATAAACAGAGTGCTGTACTGCTTTCACGTCCTGTTGCTCACACCACATACATGCGCTCCTCATGGTTGCACCTCATTTTCCGATTGGTTCGATGTTTTCTTTTGCTGGGACTGAAATTTCTTTTCCTTCAGTTCATCCCGTTTTTCCCGCTTATCTTTCAAAGAAGAATATTGAGGATTTTCTTCATATGTTTGCCGTTTATTATAACGAGGCAGATTTTTCGGAACAAGATTAAATTGTTCATCCCGCAATAATCCTAATACACCACCGTTACTCCCCTCGAAAGGACCGTAAATGTTTTGGAAATACTCATCCGCAAGACCTGGTGTATAATGCTCCGGTTCTGGATATGTCGTAATCACTCCTTCAAAGTTTCGGAGTACTGTTTTAGTTGGAGACTGGGACAATATATAATTAGGCTGAAGCGTAATTTTCCCTCCCCCACCTGGCGCATCCACCACAAATGTTGGTACGGCATATCCGCTCGTATGCCCCCTCAGACCTTCAATGATTTCCAAGCCCTTGGAGATCGGCGCCCGGAAATGGCTGATGCCTTCTGACATATCACATTGATAAATATAATAAGGGCGCACCCGTATCTTCACTAAATCGTGCATGAGCTTCTTCATAATCGGGACACTATCGTTGATGCCTGTTAGAATAACAGCTTGATTGCCGACCGGCACACCTGCATCCACCAGCATTTCACAAGCTTTCTTCGACTCTTCCGTAATTTCAATACTCGTATTGAAATGTGTATTCAACCAAACCGGATGGTACTTCTTCAAAATATTGCAGAGATTCTCTGTAATTCGCTGCGGGAATACAACTGGTGCGCGCGTACCGATCCGAACGATTTCCACATGCGGAATCGCCCGCAAGTTCTTCAGTATATATTCCAGGATCGTGTCATTGATCAATAAACCATCCCCGCCGGATAATAGAACATCGCGGACAGCCGGCGTGTTGCGGATGTAATTGATTGCTTCATCAATTTGCTTCTTAGGCACTCCCATTCCGATTTGTCCGGAAAATCTTCTTCGCGTACAATAGCGGCAGTACATCGAGCATTGATTCGTGACCAAGAACAGCACGCGGTCGGGATAGCGGTGCGTCAAGCCCGGAACAGGAGAATCTTCATCCTCCTCCAGCGGATCCTCCATATCATATTTAGTTTTGTAGATTTCTTTGCCGATTGGAACAGACTGCATCCGGATCGGACAACGTGGATTGTCAGGGTTCATCAGCCATGCATAATACGGTGTAATATTTAAAGGAATGGTTTTGGTGGATATATAAACGCCCTCTTCTTCTTCAGGCGTCAAGTTAATGACTTTCTTTAAATCATCCAATGTTCGAATGGTATGCGTCAGCTGCCATAGCCAATCATTCCATTGCTCCTCTGTTACGTCTTTCCATAATTCGATATCTTTCCAATGTCTGGCCGGCTTGTATAATGATTGATTCATACGATTACCTCCTTGTACTTTACACTATTAATATGCAAGTGCCGTGCCAAATGTATAGAATTTACGGAAAATGAGTCTATTTTATAGCTGCTTCAATTTATACTGCAATGTTTGCCGGGGAATCTGGAGCAGCTGCGCCGCCTTCAAAACATTCCCTTCCGTTTGCCCAAGCGCCCGTTGAATCAGTTGCTTCTCTTTCACCTTCAATGCTTCTCTGAGGGGCGGTATATAATCAAGATGCGCGGGGGCTTGCCATTTCAAGGATACCGGCAGATGTTGCGGCTGCAGAACCGGCGCATCGGCAATATTCATCATGTATTCGATCGTATGCTTCAATTCGCGGACATTCCCCGGCCATTGATGCTGTAATAATAATGCTTCTAATTCCGCGTTCATCCCGCTTACATCAACTGATAACAGACCATTGAAATAATCAACAAAATGGCGGGCGAGCAATAAAATATCTTCCCTCCGCTCCCTCAAAGGGGGCAATTGAAAACTTAGTACATTTAAACGATAGTATAGATCCAAACGCAATACTTTTTCCTTGATTGCTGTTTCAGGATGCTGATTCATAGCAGCCATGACACGGACATTGACGCCAATATTCCTCGTGCCCCCCACCCTTCTGATTACCCCATCCTCAATTACTCGGAGCAGAGCGGTTTGCAATCCGGCGCTCATCGATTGGATTTCATCCAAGAACAGCGTTCCCCCATGCGCTAATTCAAACAATCCCGGTCGGTCGACAGCGCCTGTATAGCTTCCTTTCGCAGTGCCGAATAATAGGCTTTCCAATAAAGTTTCAGGAAGCGCCGCGCAATTTTGGGCAATGAACGGCTTATTCTTACGCGGCGAAGCATTATGCATCCCTTGGACAAATAATTCCTTGCCTGAACCGCTTTCACCGAATACAAGTACTGATGAAGAAGATAATGCCGCTCTTTTCGCCGTTTCAATCAATGATTGAAACGCTTCATTCTTTGTTTTAATGTCCTGAAACTCATAAAACGCACCTGCACCTTGTTTCTTGATAGGCACTTTCGGTGCGTTGCGCTTCTCTAAATCCATTACTCTTTCCGATAACTTACGCAGCTTGGAAATATCTTTGGCGATTTCAACCGCCCCGACCAGCCTACCGTCCACATGGATCGGAAGCGTTGTATTAATCGTGTCAATTGTCGCTCCGTGCATATTCACGTATGACTGCCGCCTCTGATAAATGGCTTGGCCGCTTGCAATGACATTAAGCAGCGTACTTGTCTTCTTCGTCAAAGAAGGGAATATATCCAACAGGGGCTGCCCCAGCACTTCACTCGCCTTCATTCCATCAAGGGCGGCCGCCACTTCATTATAGAGAATCGTCGTTCCCGATAAATCGATCACATGGATGCCTTCATCAATCACTTTTACTACGGACTCCATCAATTCTTTTGTCAATACACTTTTATCCGGCACTTTTTCACTCCCTTTTGCTGACTGCTTACATTATGTATATGAAAAAGTGCTGAAATCTTGTCAATGAATGCTCAAAAATCGGCATTATAATGTTTTAACCCAGACATTCATATCCTCGATGTCTTCATATATATTGCAATTATTAGCAAGCCTCCCCCGATATTTGTATTGCAGGCGGTGGAAAGCCGCATTCATTCCATACGAACGAGCGCGCGCGATTGAATATAAACAAAAGATTTTACGATTATAAAGTTCTCGTTCCAGTTCCGCCAATAAGAATTGTACAAGTCCGAACTGCCGATATTCGGGCGTTGTTGCGCAATCCGTAATCTCGGCATTACGGTACATTTCATTGACATCTCCGCATACGGCGCTTACAATCGCACCGTCGTGCTTGAAACAAAGAAAGATATTGCCGGCACGCATGCTTTTTCGGATATAGTCCGGGTCATTCAAAGGAACAGGATAAATCTTAAAGACACTGTCATACAGCTTTGCTAAATCCTCGGCATCGTTTTCTTCGCAAACTTGCAATATATAATCGGATGGAAGGGAAGCTGTTCTTCTCTTACCGGATGATGAAAAGATCGCATCAATCACCTCATCTTCTTCTCCCCAGAAAACGCTCGATCGTCTTTCGGAAGTGAAATACTTGCAAAAGAAATAAAGGTCGCTGCCCAGAAAATATTTATCCACTTTCGCTTCTAAAACAAATCCATAAGCAAGCAAGGCATCGAAGTCTTCCCTTCGCGCTTTAAAAATCAACTTCCCATATTGGCCGCCCATCGATTGTTCGGTAACATGCTTGATAATGCTTGCAATATCCCCGTAGTAATCATCGACACGCAGCCTCCGATTAAAAGCATCCATCGTATAGGTGTATGTGCAATCTTCTTTCACCATCGCAATCTCGTATGGCAGTTTATTCAAGACCCCGCACCCTCTTCACATATTATTTCGGCCGCCCCGCACCAATCCATAATGGTCATTGCGATGATCTCTGCCGCTTTAAGAACCGCGCCGATTTCAATATATTCATTGCTGTCATGCGCTTTCTTCGTCACACCCGGACCGAATACAACAACCGGCGTCCTGCCGATCGTTGAAAGAATCCCGCCGTCTGTTCCCCATGGAGACGCTTCAATGGCCGGCTCTGTCTGTTCGACAAGTTTATAGTTCTTCCGCAAACATTGCAGGAACTCATGATCATCGTCTATTTTCCCCGGAAGCCATCTGGCTCCGAACCATTCCAGCTCGACCGGCTTTTCCCGGAACCACTCATGAGTCGCATTCAATTCAGCAATATCCCGTTCAAACTCCAAGATTGCCTCTTCCATTTGCTCATAAGGAGATATGCCGTAACGCCCTTCCAAAATAGTCATGTCAGGCACGGAAGATGGCCAGTTGCCGCTTTGGCAGACGCCGATATTAATCGGAACCGGAATCGGCAAGTCTTTATATAACGGCTGCTCTTTGATTGATTCATTGCGTTTTTTCTCCAATCGCTTAATCCTATCCATCACCGCGTATGATAAGTCAAGGCTGCTTACACCTTCGTAGCGTGTCCCTCCGTGCGCCGATCGACCTTTTATGCGCAGCCGGAACCAAAGTGACCCTTGTTGATGAGGGAAGAACTTCATGCCTGTCGGTTCGGGGATAATGGCCGCATCGGCTCTATATCCTCGCAAAACAGCTGCTAGCGTGCCTGCCCCTCCGCTCTCCTCTTCAATCACACTTTGAAAAATCACATCTCCTTCCAGCCGCACTTCGTTGCGTACAAGCGCCTCGATCGCCAACAATAAAGCCACGTTTCCTCCCTTCATGTCCGTTGTTCCCCGACCGAAGATTTTGCCGTCTTCCTCATGGCCGCTGTACGGGTGCTCCTCCCAATCATCTCTATTCCCCTCCGGAACCACATCTATATGGCCGTTCAGGATGATTGATTTCCCTTCTCCGTTCCCTTTCAAAACAGCAACCACATTCGGATTGCCCGCAAACTGTGTCCGATCGCAAAAGAAACTAGGATGATTCTTCAAATCCGGGTCTTCATCAAGCTCCCACAAATCCATCTCCAATCCTAATTCACGGCACTTCTCCACCACAATGGCTTGGGCATTTCCTTCATTGCTTCTAACAGACGGTTGTTGAACGAGTTTTTTCAATAGAGTCGCAGCTTCGTACTCTTGACTTCTGATCCATGCTGCAATGATTTCTTTTGTTGCCATCTTCATCCCCCCAATTAAATGGTCACTAACTCGCCGGACACGGTGAAATCGGCATTCGTACAAGCCGTAATCTCTTCCAAGCAAAAAGGCGCAAAGATCTCCTTGAGCATTAAATGACCATCTGTCACTGTAAATACCCCCATTTCCGTGATGATCATCTTCACACATCTTGTTGCGGTGAGTGGCAATGTACAATTTTGGACGATTTTCGAAATCCCATTCTTATCGCAATGATTCATCGTTACAATTACTTTTTTGGCTTTGGCAGCCAATTCCATCGCCCCGCCCATGCCCGGCACCTTCTTGCCCGGAACGATCCAATTAGCTAAATCCCCGTTTCCGCTTACCTGCAGAGCACCTAGAATCGTGATGTCCACCTTTCCTTTACGAATCATCGCAAAAGCTGCCGCACTGTCGAAATAGCTGCCGCCTTCCCTCAATGTCACAGGAAATCCGCCCGCATTACAGAGATTCGCATCTTCCAGTCCGGGGGCCGGTGAATGATCCATCCCCAGGATTCCGTTCTCCGCTTGAAAAAAAACGGTCTCCTTATCTGCAATATAATCCGGTACAAGCGAAGGGATGCCGATGCCAAGATTGACAATCATCCCTGCCTTTATTTCCTCCGCGGCTCGTTTAGCCATTCTTATTCTTGCACTTTCTCCCATGCCCATTTCCAATCCACTCCTTTCGATTGAACAATGTAGTCCACATACACGCCCGGAGTCACGATTTCTTCGGGATCCAGCTCTCCCAACGGCACAATCTCTTCTGCTTCCACAATTGTAGTGTCTCCTGCCATCGCTACAAGCGGATTTGTATTACGCGCGCTTTTATCATAAATTACATTTCCGAACTCATCAGCCGCTTTCGCATAAATGACGGATATATCCGCCGTCAGCGCCGTTTCCAATAAATATCGCTTTTCCTCGATTTCAATAACCGGTTTCGACAACCTTACCGCTTCATGATCGACGCCTATATCGGATAGGAACCCTTTAATGCCTGCCCCTCCCGCCCGGATGCGTTCCATTAATATACCTTGCGGGGAGAATTCGATTTCCACTTCGCGGCTTGTCATTTGCCTTCCCGCATGCGGGTTCGATCCTATGTGGGATACAATCAATTTCTTTGCTCTTCTTGCTGTCACCAATTTACCGACTCCTATTTCGGGAAAACCTGTATCATTGCCGATTAATGTCAAACCGGTAATACCAAGTTCAAGCATATAATCGATGATTGTTGGAGGGGTGCCGATTCCGCCGAATCCCCCATACATAATACTCATCCCATTGCGGAAAATAGGCGAAAGGCTCTTTAGCGGGACCACTTTGCCGAATCTATTGTCCATACATCGCATCCTCCTCATCCCCTATGAAGGGATAGACTCCAACTCTTTTTGCCAGACAGCTAACGTTCGTTCTAAACGCAATGCTAATTCGTCCATTTCATGCACAGAAATTATAAGCGGAGGCGCTACAATAAAGGCATCTCCATTCACCCCATCGTTGCCTGCCTGAGAGGGGTAAAGCAGCAAACCGTTTTGCTGGGCTAAACCGACGATTCGATTGGTTGCATCCAACGCTTGAGGAAACGGAATTTTCTCTGTTGCATCTTCTACGCATTCCACTCCTATCAACAAGCCTTTCCCCCGAATATCGCCGATAAAAGGGAACTTTTTTTGCAACTCCTTTAATTTCATTCGCAGATAGCTGCCTTTCTGCTCCACTTGCGAAATGATGTCATGCTGTTCTAAGTATTCAATAACAGCAAGTGATGTGGCGCATGATAACGGGTTGGCGCTGAATGTATGGCCGCTCATGATGCTGCCCGAACCTTTCTTGATCGGCTCCATCACCTTTTCGCTGACTAATGCAGCCGCTATCGGTGTATAACCGCCGCTTAAACCTTTTCCAAGTGCTGCGATATCGGGCATTACCCCATCATGCCCACAAGCAAGCACCGCGCCCGTCCTTCCCATTCCGGTCATCACTTCATCTGCGATCAGCAAAATATCATGATCATCGCAGATCTGCCTGATTTTCTGTAAATATCCTTGAGGCGATGGGATGGCTCCTCCTGCCGCGCCGATGACCGGTTCACATATAAAAGCGGCAATATTATCCGCTCCTATTCTTTGTATCATCATTTGTAATTCATCGGCGCATTTTATCCGGCAAGAGGGATGGGCCAAACCATATGGGCAACGATAGCAATACGGAGGGGAAACGGAAGGATACTCTTCAAGAAGTGAAACAAAGCGATTCCTTCTAACCGGATGGCCTGACATCGATAATGCCCCTAAAGTGATGCCATGATAGCTCATCCACCTTGAAATGATTTTATTCTTCTTCGGTTTCCCTTTCTCTTGCCAATACTGCAAAGCGATCTTCAAAGCTGTTTCTGTCGCTTCGGAGCCGCTATTGACAAAAAAGCTATAAGGCAATCCGCAGTTGGTTAAACGATTGATCTTATCGGCTAATTTTTCAGCCGGCTCACTAGTGAACTGAGAGCGGTATACGAATGAAACCTTTTCCGCTTGTTTCATCATGGCAGCATTAATTTCATCCACTCCATGCCCGATATTGACTGTCACAGCCCCTGACGAAGCATCGAGATAGTCCTTCCCTTCTTGGTCATATAGAAATACGCCTTTCCCATGGTCAATTACGTTATATGTATGGTGAAGATCCGGTTTGATCAGTGAAGACCCCTTCATTATTGATTCCTCCTAAAAGGCAATTTAATTAAGTATATGAAAGATTGTTGCGAATCTTGCGAAGAAAAAAGAGATTATCCGGGAATTACCGGATAATCTCTTGCTCTTCAATATACTGTTATCGTTTCTTCAATATGCAGCAGCTTAACGGAACGTTCAGCATCTGGAGTTATCTAAATCGTTCATAAGCATTTCTTTATATGTAAGAAATGCAGATGCCAAATGGTTGTTTTGCTCGGCCATTCGTGTCAGAAACTCAATACCCCGCCCTGTCATTCGCTGATCGATCACCGTTTTCAAATAGATGTTCAACGTTTCTTCCCAATCATTCTCAATAATTTCAAGCCCTTCTTCAAGAAAGGCGAGCCCTTGGTCAACAACCTCATAATCATCAGTCTGATACAGCAAACACAAACCGGCATTAATAAGATACTCAACATCATTCTTGAAAAAAGCGCGATATCGCTCAAAGAAAGCCAGTGCTTCTGCCTTATTTCCCATTTCCATAAGAGTGTCGCCATACTGGATATACATAAGCGCATAATCCGGATATTCAGCCATGCCTCTTTCAAGCTGTTCCAATCCTTTGTCGTATTGTCCATATTCCAGATAGAGATGGGCCAGCCGGATATATAATCCCTGTTTATCCTGCACCCGCTCTAAGCCTTCCAATAAAATACTCTCTATGTTGCCTGTTTTTTCTTGTTTACTTTCCAATAAATCAGCCAACAGGATATATGCATCCGAGAACTGGCAATCAAGGCTTATCGTTTTGCGTGCACTTGCAACAGCAAGCGATGTGCGCCCCAAGCTTTCATAGATTTGTGCCAGCGTAAAGTGCTTATAAGCGCTGTCATCCGCAATATCGGTATCAGCCGCCAATACTTGCAGCGCTTCTTCGTATAAATGATTACCCATCAGCACCTTACAATGATTGAATATAATGAACAAATCATCATTGTGATTTCCGTAAGCGATTGTGGAAGCTTCTAAAGCAGCGGAACACTCCTGGTTAAATAAATATGAAACCGCTAAATAGCTCCAAATCAAGGAATCGTCAGCCGCCGTTTTCAATGCCTGCTTAAAATGGCGGACACTTTCATAAAAGTGGTCTTGTTCATATGAAATACGCCCCTGCAAAAATTGATAAAAGCCGCCGCTTTGCTTCTTCACGCGCCCGATCGCCTCAATAGCTTGTTCAATCATGCCGAAATTCAAAAAACCGTTTGTTATATGCAGATACACTGCATCGTTGTCAACACCTGTTTGCTCCATTTCCTGCACAGCGCCGATAAATATTGCTTTCGTCAAATCATCATGTAAATGCTTGATAATATAAAGCCTCGTATACGGATGGTCACGGTGCTTTTGCAGAAAAGCAAGCATTTCACTTATATATTCCGCATCTTGGTCCATCCGCTCTAAATAAGTGAATAATTGACGATAATAGGCATCCTCCGTTTCACCTACTAGGTGCAGATCTCTGCTATCCTTCGGTGGAACACCTATAATTCCCAAGTAATTCGTAATCAAATAAGAGTCCTTGTAATCTTCATACGAAATCATCATAGTATCCAATGTGTTTGCATCCTGGATGTATATAACCCCGATGCGGTCATCATATCCTGTTATGACATGTACGTGGGAGTACAGCCCTATGTTTACGCTCAACAAAATGGGCACGCCATGCTCGATACAGCATCTGATCGTTTCAATGTCTGCCGTAATATAACGGCAGTTATACCCCTCTTTTTCCCAATATTCAATCGTCTTTGACAACTTGCTCCCCGAACGATCAAAAATCTTATCCGCGATTTCCTCTTGCGACTTTTTCTCTCCATAATATTGCAGAATCATCGATAAACTTGCCGGCACGCAATAATTGTATTGTTGAATAATAGGATTTAACAAGAGGCGCCTGCTCTCTCCTTGAGGCTTAATCGAACGATACGGCAAATCCTTCAAGCTGCTTTCTGACTGCAATAAAGAAGCAAGTACGCCGTACTCTTTCTGTTCATAGAAATAATCCGCTTTCAGCTTAGCGACGTAATGGCTATAGAATGAATCCGGAATCCATGCTTCAAGCTTCGCGATATCATTCATCATCTCTTCCCATCGATGTAAATCACGCAAACGGCGGATTCTTTCCATTAATATTACAGGGACCATCCCAAATGCCGATTCACCTTCTTCAAGAAGCCTAAGCCCTGCTTTGTGGTTCCCTTCCGCCCCTTCTAGATGAGAAAGCATCGCATAGCATTTATATCCGGATTCTTGATGGGATAATCCCTGTAGAAAGTGCTGCTTAGCTCGTCCGCGCTCACCTGTTTCCAAATAATAATAGCCCCATTTTTCATGACTAATCTCACCATTTATATCTTGAACTTTACTCAGCCAGCGCTCCGCTTCTTCGTATCGTTTTAATTCAGTCAAAACCTGTACATACGCAAAGATGATCCTTACAGCGGCTGTATCATCATATAGTCCAAATTGCCCGGATTCAATCCCGTTTTTCAGCAACTCTGCAACTTCCAAAGTTCTGCCCTTATCGATATAATCATCAATATTCCAAGAAAGCGTCCATAAAGAAGGATATCTTTTATAAGCAATCCGTTCTATGAAACTACTATATTGATACATCAGCCCATAATCTAATATTCTTACAACGATATAAAAACTATACTCGTCTTCCAATTTCGCTAAGCACGCTTTCAAGCAAGACAATTTGCCTGTATTCTTTACTCTATTGATCAATGCTGTCGCTTCAAGAAGCGCCTCCTGCATTTGATTATTCTCATACGCTCGTTTGAGCCGTTCTATATTCATCCACCCATCTCCTTACATGTCCATTTCTACATTCCCTATTGCTCGGATGCACGGTCTTTCCGGCAAGCACTCGTCCATAAGTAATCATCTCCTAACTTGATCGTACCTTATAAGTGAAATATTGACAAAGAAAAAAAGATCCAGAAGAAAAAAATCCCTTCAGACCTTTCCTGATTCCGCATTGCTTACTGGCCGCTCTGCATATCCAAACAAAAAGGCCTAAAGCCATAATGGCTTCAGACCCTTGTTTCTCAGATTAACAACCGCCACAACCGCCGCCGTATCCGCCGCAGAATGATGCGCCGATGATGACTAATAGAATGAATAGGACAACAATCAATGCGAAGCTTCCGCCGCCCCAGCCGCATCCGCCGCCACCGTATCCGCCGCCATATCCGCAACCACCGCCGCCGTATCCAAATCCGCCACATCCATCATATCCATAATACATATAATTCACTCCTCACAAGTTTCTTAAAACTTACGCTACATTGATACTTTATGAAACAGGGCTTGTGTCTGCATGTGCATTCGCCCATTTTTATGAAAAAGTGAAAATTACCATAAAAAAACTGTATAAGCCTTCAAATTGGCCTATACAGCTTTTTCGTTTCTTATTGTTTTGGTGTAATAGTGAAAAACGTTGTTTTACCTTTAACAAGGTCAGCTTGTGATGTTTTTTCAAGCTTTTCAATCACATCGCCATTTGTCAGAATGACAGGAGTGATAATGCTCTTCGCTTTTTCACGAATAAGGTCTAAATCAAATGCAATAAGTTTATCTCCTTGCTTCACTTGATCTCCTTGCTTCACAAAAGCTTCAAAACCTTCCCCGTTCATGGAAACTGTTTCAAGTCCGATGTGGATTAATATTTCGATGCCATTAGACGTTTTCAAACCGACCGCGTGCTTAGACGGGAATACTTGAAGAACTTCAGCATCGACCGGAGCCACAATAACGCCTTCTGTCGGTTCAACCGCCAATCCTTCTCCCATCATCTTTTGGCTAAAAACCGGATCTGGAACATCTTCTAGCGCTACAAGCTTTCCTGTTGCTGGTGATGCGATTGTAGTAGTATTTGTTTCTTCCTTTTTTCCACCGAAAAGTTTTTTAAAGAACATAAAATGTCCGCCTTTCTTGCCTCTTCATAAGTTGAGTTCTTTTTGCTATTTCAAAATATTATTTTACCATAAAAAGATAAAATTAAATAAACCTTTTTATAAATTTTTCATATCCTTCTTTTTCCAACTGATGAACTGGAATGAAGCGTAACGCAGCAGAGTTAATGCAATAGCGCAAACCTTTCGGGCCCGGGCCATCCGGGAAAACATGGCCAAGATGTGAATCCGCTGTTTTGCTGCGCACCTCTATTCTACGCATCCCATGGCTTAGATCTTCTTTATTGATAATCTCTTCTTCCTCGATTGGTTGCGTGAAACTCGGCCAGCCACAGCCGGCATCGAATTGGTCGGTCGATAGGAACAACGGTTTCCCGGAGACGATATCCACATACAGCCCTGCTTCTTTGTTATTATAATATTCATTACGGAATGGCGGTTCTGTAGCATTCTCCTGCGTCACAGCATATTGGATATCCGTCAACTTATTCTTCAGCTCTTCTTTATTCATTATTATCACCCCAATGTTGTTTGATAAATCCCGCTCTTCCCGATCCGACATGGTAAGCCTCATAATGCGCAGGGTTTTTCTTATAATATTGTTGATGATAGTCTTCGGCATCATAGAATTCTTGCGCCGGAAGGATGGGTGTCACAATTTCCGCGGAGAACCTGCCGCTTTGTCCCAATTTCTTCTTAGATTCCTGGGCGGACGCTTTCTGTTCTTCATCATGGTAAAATATCGCTGTTTGATAGGAATTGCCTCGGTCGTGGAACTGTCCTCCCTTATCGGTCGGGTCAATCTGCATCCAAAAAATATTCAGCAATTCATCATAAGAAATGACAGCAGGGTCATATGTCACTTGAATAGCTTCATAATGTCCTGTTTGATCGCTGCATACTTGTTCGTAAGTGGGATTTGCCACTGTACCGCCTGTATATCCGGACTTTACAGAAGTAACGCCGTCATATTTATCAAAAGGCTTCACCATACACCAGAAACAACCGCCTGCAAAGGTCGCTTTCTTAAGACTTCCACTCATTCGATCCACTCCTCGCTCTTCATATATTGATTTTCTTATGTTTCCCATTTTAACGCGTTTAAAGCCAATAGCAAAATAATCCGTTTTATCCTCAATATTCCGCCGATGACCCGTCATAAACTTTTTGTGACACTAACCCAAGTCTTGCTGCATACATTTATTACGTAATGAAGCGCTAGGAAAGGAGCATACACATGCAATCACGAAATTCCCATCATTACTTCGAGAAAGCGTCCATGTATGGAATGTTGGCTGATTATTATAAATACAGCAATCCGACTTTACATGTCTATTATTACAAAAAGCATGTAAACAACTTGCAGAAAGCCATTGAATCAGAACGTTCTCATCTGAATCCCGTTCCAAATGAAGCACCCGCCAGAGTCCGGATTTTACACGCTGCCCCCGATGCACCAAATGTCGATATCTACATCAATGGCACAAGAATATTAAAAGACTTCCCCTATAAGAAAGTGACCGATTACTTACCTTTACCGCAGGGCAAATATCAAATCGATGTCTACCCGGCCGGCCAGCCCATTTCCACTATTATAAGCAGGAAAGTAGAAGTGAAAAACGGACACATGTACACGTTAGCTGTTGCAGGAAAAGGAAAGAATGTCAAACTGCTTACCTATGAAGATCAACCGAATGTGCCAAGCGGTGAAGCCAAAATCCGCTTAACCCACTTATCGCCTGATGCAGAGCCAATCGATGTAGCTGTAAAGCACGGTGATGTCGTATTCCCGAATGTCTCTTATCGAAAAACATCCAACTATTTAGGCGTGACCCCGATGAATGTGGACTTAGAAGCTCGTTTAGCAGGAAGCGATGCTGTCGCTCTGTCCATCCCGAATGTTGATATGAAACCGAACCAAGCCTATTCCATTTATCTTGTCGGATCGGCGGATGGTTCACCGCCATTAGAAGTTCTCTTATTGACACCATAAGTACAAAAACGCCGTTTACTAAAAGTAATCGGCGTTTTAGCTTTCGGAAGGCACTACTAAACGAAAGGAAATATCATCTTTTTTCAAATCAAATTTATTCACTTTCAACATGAGCTCATTGTTCATTCGCAAATCTGTCAAAGCGACGTAAATTTGTTTATTCTTCGAATCAATCGTAACCCATTCCGGCAAATTATTTTGCTTCTTGATGAAATTCAGTACGTAAGAAACGGGAAGCTGCATTTGCCCCAATTCCATCGAGCGCTGCTTAAGCAACAAGTCCCCATTCTTCAGTGGAACGGGAGTGAAGGTCATCGTCAACTGCAGTTCCATATCAAACACAGGGATTGTTGAATAGAATTCGATATAATCATCCAGTACAACCTGATATTGCAGCGTTTTATTTCCTGCTTGTTGTTTCTTCAGATAATTGTCAATCAGCTTGTTGATGCTGTCTTTCTTGCTCTGTATAAGGATAGACGTTTCTTCTTGACTTGTTTGTACATCTTCCGGAAGCTGAACATCCCGAGGAATGCCGACCAATACTATTACTATTGCCAGAACAGCTACATTGATGCCGACAAGTAAAAAGAAAAGTGACTTCCACAAGTTTTTCGGCTTATATCTCATTGTGGATCTCCTTTCTTTCCGCTCGATCTCGAACGATGCATTAATTCTCAACCACAGCCTGCTGCTGCAAACG
>JBJEFM010000173.1:0-9148 GCA_051874035.1 Bacillus sp. (in: firmicutes) | reverse complement strand
CCGCTCGATCTCGAACGATGCATTAATTCTCAACCACAGCCTGCTGCTGCAAACGTGGCAATGTATTCTTCTTCACTTCCGCATAAATGGCTTCTCCCATTTTCTCATAACCCTTCGTATTAGGATGGAAAGAATCTTCTTCATATATTAAGTTCTCTTCGACTGAAGAAAAATACGGACTGATTTCGACAAAATACACGCCTTTTTGCGTCTGAGTCATTGCTTTTGTTTTATTATTCCATTCAACCATTATATCATCGAATTCATCAATTGAATTCAACCATCTCGTAAACGGATTATACAAGCCGACTAAATAAATATCGCCTTTAGGATTTTCATCGCGGATAAGGGAGATGATTTCGGTTAAATTGGCTTCATATTGTTCCATGCCTTTTTCAAATTGAGGACGTTGCAAGTGGGTATAGTTCTGTTTCACTATACTCATTACATCATTGCCGCCTATTGTTACAATAACCACATCGGCTTGTTTCACCAGGTTCTTTACATTATTCTTTTGAAGTTGCTTAATCAAGCCCTTGGATGTTAATCCCCGCTTGCCGTAATGGGCCATGCTAATATCTTTAATTTGTTTTTCTTTTTCTAAATGCTCTGTCAGAACGAATTGATAGCCGCCCTTATCAGTATCATCCCCCACGCCTTGTGTTAGCGAATCCCCGATAGAAGCGATTGTAATATCAGCCGGGATGAACGAATCAAAAACAAATTCCGGTTCAGTCTTCGATTCCTTCTCGGCGTCTTGGGACTGATTCGCCTTGATTGCGCTAAAATCAGGCATGGAGCAAGCTGTTAAGAATAAACAAACGAGAGAAAAAAGAATAAACTTCTTCACCATACTCTTCACCCCTCTAGTGATATCTCTATACAGTAATGTATTGTTATGAATTATTATCATTTTATTCGCGAGATGAAGAAGATTACTTCTTCTTTTATAATAGCATGATTAGCAGCACAATATCAGTCCGGCAGCTTAAAACAAAACAGGCTTAAAAGCCCGTTTATTAATTTTGCAATATTTTGATATGCTTTATGATTTCATCCAACGGAAAATCTTCCAATCCTTCATATGATTGTACAAATTTCCCTTCTTTGTCCACCAATGCGAAGCTAGTCCCATGAAGCACTTGATCCCCTGTTTCCGGCTTCTTCACAAGCGTTTGAAAACTATCCGCAGCAAACTTCTCAATCACTTCCTGATCGTAACCAGTGAGAAAACCCCAATTCTTGTAATCCGCTTTAAACATATCGCCGAATTCTTTTAGCTTTGCCGGCGAATCCACTGTTGGATCAATACTGAATGAAACTAATTCAACATTCTTTATTCCTTCCTTCTTCAACGCAGCTTGTAATTTAGCCATATTGGCCGTCATGGGCAAGCAGACATCATTGCAATTTGTAAAGATGAAGTTCGCCACCCACACTTTCCCTTTCAAATCATTTAAAGATACCTTCTCGTTATCTTGATTTGTATAGGAAAAGTTCTCTACAGGCACGTCTTTGCTGTTCGGTATTCCCTGTTTTCCGCAAGCTGCGGCCATTACAAGCATAATGAGCATCCCGACTAAAACTATTCGCTTTTTTAAAACCATCCTATTCATCCCTTTATTGAATTGTTATGTACTAGGATATTTTATCAAACTTTTCCTAATTGTTAAATAAGTGTATTTGTACAACACTTATCCAATATTAACAATGTAATCCAACGAGAGTTTTACGTGTTCACAGACCTACATCTGGTATATTATTGAAATAGATATGATAAGATAAAAATAAAACCATTCTGGTATATTTACAAACTAGCGAATGAAGGTGAAAATATGAAACATACAAAAGTTTTTCTATCCTTATTTACCGCCGGCTTCTTACTGGTCGCAGGCTGTTCAAGCAATCAAGCGACCGAAAGCGGCGGCCAAGAAGAGAATCACACACACACACAGCATGCAGCTAACGGGGACCTGCAAGAAGAAACGAAGTCCATCGATATTCTTCCTGCTTTTCTGAAAGAAAAACCTGAAGAAATGAGCACTGTCTACTCAGCTGCGGCGAAGCATAAAGATTTGTTGGAAAGCATGCCTTGCTATTGTGGATGCGGCGATTCGGCCGGACACAAAAACAACTATGACTGTTTTGTTTTCCAAAATAAAGAGGATGGTTCCATCATTTGGGACGACCACGGCACACGTTGCAAAGTATGTTTAGAAATCGCAGCTGAATCGGTCGTTCAATACAATAACGGAAAAAGCGTCAAAGAAGTCCGCGATTATATCGATGCCAAATATGAAAAAGGATACGCCAAACCGACTCCGACTCCAATGCCTCAAGGTTAAAAAATAAGAGACCGCCAAAGTTTGGCGGCCTCTTACTTTATGCTCCTTGATAATCTTCACAGTCTTCATCATCCGGCTCCTGCTTCAGTCTTTTCATTCGCCGTTTATATACCACTTTAGATAATGAAATGCTGATTTCATACAACAATAACAACGGTATGATCACTAAAAAATCAGAGAGGAAATCAGGCGGTGTAATGCATACCGAAATTACAACCAGCACAAAATATGCATATTTTCGGATTTTCGTTAAAACATATGGATTAATAATGCCTATAGATGTAAGGAACATGACGACAACCGGCAATTCAAACAAAACGGCAAATGGAAGCGTCATATTCAATAAGAATTTAAAATACTTCTCAGCTGTAAAATTAGTCACAAACATATCACCGCTTAATTCAACAAGAAAGCCCAGCACTGTGGGAAATACAACAAAATAGCCAAAACTTAAGCCAAGGACAAACAGTACGAATAAAGCTGGTATATATGTCAAAGATGCTTTACGCTCATGAGGCTTAAGTGCCGGCTTCACGAATAGCCAGATTTGCAGCGCAAGCACGGGTATCGTTGCTGCGATGGCAATCACTGCTGAAATCATGAAATATACCCAAATAATATCACTTGGACCGAGAACGATTAACTTAACATCCAGATCGCGGACTAACCAATCATAGATGGACTCCACGTAAATAAAACCCAGAACCAGAAAAACGATAAATGCGCCTGCTGTGATAATAAGCCTTTTACGCAGCTCACTTAAATGTTCTATCATATTCAATTCTTGATCTGCCATACTATCTTAAGCCTTCCTTCTGCTTATGAAATTAAATAAGAATCGGCAACCTTTCTCCCTTTCAAAAAAAGGTGCAAGATGATTTCATCTCACACCCTTAAGGTCATCATTCTATTCAATTCTTTACCTTTTTCTTATCTTCTTCCAAGTCATCCATAACGTCGCTGGTCAGTTCCCGCGTTGACTTCTTAAATTCACGTAATGTCTGGCCGAATGCGCGCCCGATTTCAGGAAGTTTCTTAGGTCCAAATATGATTAATGCTAAGACAAGGATTAAAATCAATCCCGGAATCCCAATATTCGACATTATAACATCCCCTTTTTGTATACAGCTGTGATTTCTAAAATCAGTATAGTGCATTTCTTTCTGAATCAACGGATAACTCTAATAATTATAATTATTTTCCTGTCAAATTGCAAAAAACAGACACAAGCCCAACCAAATATTACATAATAACCCTTTTTATTGTATCTTATAGTCCTGCAGAATACTAGCTTAGATTAATAAATTAAATAAATTCTGGTCTTTGTTGACCTCGACAAAATGAAATCCTTTTTTATTCATGCGGCAAATCATATCCTGATATTCCTCGGGACGCTTAAGTTCGATTCCTACTAAGGCAGGACCGGATTCTTTATTATTATTCTTCGTATATTCAAATCTTGTAATATCATCATCAGGGCCCAACACTTCATACAAGAATTCGCGTAATGCTCCCGCCCGTTGCGGGAAATTCACAATAAAATAATGCAAGAACCCTTCATACAGCAAGGAACGCTCCTTGATTTCCTGCATGCGGGCAATATCATTATTGCCGCCGCTCACCACACAAACGACTGTCTTCCCTTTGATTTCTTCCCGATATAGATCAAGGGCGGCGATGGAAAGGGCTCCTGCCGGCTCAACTACAATCGCATGTTCATTGTACATTTTCAAAATCGTAGTACAAACCTTTCCCTCCGGGACGACAAGGATCTCTTCAACAAGTTCCCGGCAAATATCGAAGGTTTTCTCCCCGACCATTTTCACTGCCGCGCCATCTACAAATTTATCGATTGCATCAAGCGATATGACATGCTCATTCAAAAGGGATTTCTTCATGCTGGGCGCACCTACCGGCTCTACACCGATGCATTTTGTCTGCGGCGAGATACTCTTGGAGTAGGTAGCCAACCCGGCCATAAGCCCGCCGCCTCCGATTGCAGCGAATAGATAATCGATCGGTTCATCGCAATCATTAAATACTTCAACGGCTATCGTTCCTTGCCCTGCAATCACTTTCTCATCATCAAATGGATGGACGAATGTCCGGCCTTCTGTTTCCGCACATTCCATTGCTTTCGCAAAAGAATCATCGAATGTATCTCCGACCAAGTGGATTTCCACCATATCCTTCCCGAACATCTCCACTTGATTGACCTTTTGCTTAGGCGTAGTAGCCGGCATGAATATTTTCCCTTCAATATTCATTTGCTTGCAGGCATAGGCCACTCCTTGCGCATGGTTTCCCGCGCTTGCACATACAATGCCATTCGTCTTCTCCTCAGGGGACAGGCTTTTCACTTTATGATAGGCACCTCTTAATTTAAATGAACGTACATACTGCAAATCCTCGCGCTTCAAATATACATTGCACTCATACTGTTCAGATAATCTTTCATTTTTCTGCAATGGTGTATGGGCCACTATATCCTTTAATTGCTGATGCGCGATCAGTACATCTTCTACTTGAAGCCACTTTCTCTCATTCGATGTTGAATTCATAAGGTCCCCTTCTTTCTTGCCCCTAGCAAAGTTCTATAATGCCGTAAATTATATCACTCTGACTAAATAAATCAACCTATTTTCTAATAATTCTAAATTTTATCAAAACAGTCGGAAATTTTTTCTCATCCGCTTCATCATTGGACAAAATTAAATATAGACCGATTGACCATACTATAAAGAAAGAGGGTTTTACGTATAAAGCAAGTCAAATTTTAATATAAGAATAGAAATATGCTAAATGAAGGAGGCTGCCTGATTGGAGTTTTTGCTATATTCGCACGACTGTGCTTTGCCTGTTGAAGTAACAATCGATGAAGATAATGGCAGATATACAATCCGCAAAAGCGATTCAAGCGGCGAGTATTTCAACACGGCCCAAGAGCTCATTGACTGGATCAAACAAAACTTTACTGCCGAGCAGTTCTGTCACCGGGAAGAATACGAACATATGATGAACCAGCTGTTTTTCTATGAAATATTGCATTAGAAAAAAGGAAGGCGAACATTCGGTTCGCCTTCCCTTTTTTCACAACTGTTCTCTTGCATCACGGACTTTCTTTTCAATAAACTTATTCAGTTCATTGCTGTCCATATCTTTGTATTGTTCATACGTCACCGCCGGCAAAATGGAAACCGTCACATCTCCGGGCTTGATCCAACTATTATTCTTCTCCATTAATTGAGAAGTGCCTTTAATGGCAATAGGAACGATCGGCACTTTCGCATCCGTGGCAAGCCGTAAGCTGCCAGCCTTGAATTCTCCTACCGGTCCCCCTTTACTTCTTGTCCCTTCCGGAAAGACAGCGATTGAATGCCCTTCCTTCATAAGCGCGATTCCCGCACGGATTGCTTTGATTGACTGCCTGCGGTCTTTACGGTCCATGAACACACAATTCATAACTTCCATCCATTTATAAACAACCGGTATTTTTTTCACTTCAATTTTTGAAATAAATCCGAATGGTTTCTTTAGAGAGCTTAATAGGACAGGAATATCAAAATTACCTTCATGGTTAGAAACCAATAACACCGCTCCTGCCGGCACATTCTCTTCACCCAGCACCTTTACATTAGCGCTTGAGATCTTCATTAACTGACTGGCCCACTTTTTAGGCTGGACATGTTTAATCCGGTCTTGCTCTTCTACTGTTAAAGAGTCATCATCTAATCGTTTGGCTTTATTTAAGAATGGAATACTGTAAAGTAAATAACCAAAAAAATAAAGGAAAAACGCTACTGTGCGCATCTTGCTGTAACCCCCTGAAAAAATAAAACTTTGAATCAATTATTGTTCTTACATCCGATAGCCTGCTTAAAACTTCATGTATGTTTTTCACATCAGTAAAGTTTAGAGCCCCCTCATTATAAACAATAATCATCGTAAAAACTATATCAAAGTAAAATTTCTCGCCGACCCGCGAGCAAAATGCGCCTAATGGCGAATTTCCGGCGGCCGCATATTATAAAATCAGCAAGACTGTTCCTAGAGTGATGACTGCTCCTCCGATGACTGTAGATTTTGTCGCTTTTTCTTTTAAAATGACAAAGCTTAAAATCATCGTAATTACAACACTGAATTTATCAATCGGAGCGACAATCGATACTTTGCCGATCGCAATCGCACCGAAATAGCATAGCCAAGATAAACCTGTAGCCACACCTGACAATATGAAGAAAACGCAACTTTTTTTCGAGATTTTTTTCATGTCTTTATATGTACCTTGAAAAAATACGATGCACCAAGCGAATAGGATAATAACAATTGTCCGTATGAATGTTGCCAGATTCGAATCCACGCCTTCAATGCCAATTTTTGCAAGAATCGCCGTAAGCGCGGCAAAGAGTGCTGAAAGAATAGCGTAAACGAGATAGGATTGCGATGTTTCCTCGTTCCGGTCCGGCTTACTCTTCCCTATTAAAATAAAGGTACCGATTGCGATAATAGCTCCTCCCGCAAGAACCATCGGTGCCGCCGGCTCGCCCAGGACCACAAATGAGAGAATGATCGTGATCACAATGCTCGATTTATCGATTGGAACAACCTTTGAAACGTCTCCTAGGGCAATCGCCTTAAAATAGCATAGCCACGACAAGCCTGTTGTGACACCTGATATAATCAGAAAAAATAATGCCTTATTTGATACAGTCGTTATTTCATCGAGATGGCCTGTGAGTAAAACCATCAAGAAAGCCATGACCGCGACCACGACCGTCCGAATGGCCGTTGCCAGATTCGAATCTACCCTCTCAATGCCCAACTTCGCTAAAATAGCCGTTAACGAAGCGAATAAAGCGGCTAGTAACGCTAATAAGATACTCATAATCTTTCATCTCTTTTTCTATTAAATTGTTTTTTCGCAACCGCGATTATTTTCCATAAAGCAAAGGCCAATCTCCTGCAATAAGATTGGCCTTTGCCTGCCCCGACAATTACTTAGTATTTCTCTCATACACGTGGAAGTAATATATATACGGATTCTTCTCATCCGTAATACCTTGCTCCACGCTTACTTCTTTCCATTCGCTTTCATTTATTTCAGGAAAAAATGTATCTCCTTCAAACGCATGATGGATTTTTGTAATATATAACTTATCTGTTCGCTCTAAGAAAATCTTATATATTTGTTCCCCGCCAAAAATAAAGATTTCTTCTTCACCGGCACAGATTCGCAGCGCTTCTTCAGGCGAATGGACAATTTCACAGCCTTGGGCTTCGAACTCGGTATCTCTTGTTAAAATGATATTGCGCCTTCCCGGCAGTGGTCTGCCGATCGATTCGTAATTCTTTCTCCCCATTATAAGAGGATGCCCCATCGTTGTCTTCTTCACATATTGCAACTCCCGGGGCAAGCGCCATGGCATACTATTGTCTTTTCCGATTACCCGGTTCTCATCCATCGCCACAATAATAGAAACAATCATCTTCTTCCCTGCCTCCCCTAAATCAGTCTTATCTTATACCGCTACCGGCGCTTTGATTGCCGGATGCGGATCATAGCCTTCAATGCGTATATCTTCCATTTCAAAATCGAATACCGAATGTTTCTCATCATTCAGCACTAGCATCGGAATTTGCTTCGGCTCGCGGCTTAATTGTTTTTCCACTTGTTCAATATGGTTGCTGTAAATATGGGCATCACCCAATGTATGGACAAAATCGCCCACTTCAAGACCGCACTCGTGCGCCACTAGATGCGTCAACAATGCATAGCTCGCGATATTGAATGGAATGCCGAGAAAAATATCACCGCTTCGTTGGTACAATTGGCAAGATAACTTTCCTTCTAACACATAGAATTGGAATAACGTATGACACGGCGGCAAAGCCATTGAAGGGACGTCTTCAGGATTCCACGCAGATACGATCAGCCTGCGCGAATCAGGGTTTCGCTTAATCGTTTCAATCACTTCTTTTAATTGATCGATCGTTTCTCCGGCTGTTGTCTTCCATGCACGCCATTGCTTGCCGTATACATCTCCTAATTCTCCGTACTTCCGTGCAAACTCATCATCGTTTAAGATTGACTCAACGAATAGATTCATTTGCTTTTGATATTCTTGATTGAAAGCTTCGTCTGTTTGGGAGCGCAAACCGAAGTCTGTCATATCCGGCCCATCATATTCATCGCTTTCTACCCATTTCTTAAAAGCCCACTCATTCCAAATATGATTATTATGCTGAAGCAAGTATTTAATATTTGTATCACCCTTGATAAACCATAACAATTCACTAGCAATCAAGCGGAATGGAATTCGTTTAGTTGTCAATAACGGAAAACCTTCTTGCAAATTAAAGCGCATTTGATAACCAAATGTGCTGATCGTTCCTGTTCCTGTACGATCCTCTTTCTTCACTCCGTTATGTAGGACATGAGTACATAAATCCAAGTATTGTTTCAATTCAATAGCACCTCTATAATCAATAATATTGTTTGATTCCGCAATAGTTTCACTCATAATCGGCCCGGTATCTTTCCTGCCGTTATAAAGTTCCACTTTATTTTAACCTTATTTCTAACAATAAGTACAGAGTGCGGCCTGCACCATTTTTTGAAAAACTTCCCAACCTGCACCGGAAGCTTTTTGAGATAAAATGAATCTTTGATAGGTAGGGGGTTCCTTCACCCCCCACTTATCATTAGATGAACCAACCTTAGTTGTTACAGGTACTTGATCTCCCGCTTTCACATCTGCGCTTTCACTGCTGTGTTGAAGTGGGAGTCTTAGTACCTGTTAAAC
>JBJEFM010000172.1:0-7874 GCA_051874035.1 Bacillus sp. (in: firmicutes) | reverse complement strand
AATCAACCCGGTTACCCGCGAAATCGCCTGAACCTGCGGCGCTGCAAAATGTACAGCCTCCATGGGCAACGGTACCGTCGCGGTTCGGGCAGTCAAAGCCGCCGTCCAGTGCAACTTTGAATACTTTATGTCCAAAGGTTTTTCGTAAGTGATAATTCCAAGTGTGATAGCGTTTATCATCACTTGCATATAGAAACGGGTTATTCTGATTCAAGTCAGATCTCTCCTTAATGAAAGAAATTCAGCATAAAAGCTATTGTAACATGAAATAATGATGATATTCCATTATGCTTTCTTTTTTCCGGCAAGCTAATTATTACTAAAATAGAGAGCTGCATCATATCACATACTATCCATGTAAGCATGACTTAAAGTAGGAGGATTTGTAATATGGCGACCAGACAATCCGTAGACGACTGTTTACTTCAATGCGATGAAGCGTTGGACATTGCTCAACAGCAATATGACGAAGCATCGAAGCAAGAGCATTATAATGACGATCAATATACTGAAAGCCAACAATTATTGCAACTTGCGGCGAATGAATTGCAACAAATGGCGCATAGCTGCAATGACCAGCAGCGCGAGCAATTGAATCGTATGAAAATCCAAATCGAGCAAATGCAGCACGATATGATTACTTTAAGGCATTGACTGCAAACGGGGGCAGCGCGGCAAATGCGCTGTCCCTCCTTATATAGAAATTAATATTGCATACATACGGCATTAATAATCTCTTATTATACTGTAGGCATACGCCTGATCAGGGAGGCTATAAAGATGAAAGAGTGGAGAAGCGGAATGCTATTGGCGGCGCTTGCCGGTACAATGGCGATCAGCGGAATGTTTCTGTCTAGAGAAAAAGAGCCTGTGGAAGCGAAAGGGAAATCGGATAAACCATCCAATGTCATTATGATGGTGATGGATGGAACGAGTACGGATGCATTGACTCTTGCTCGTTGGTATAAAGGTGACCGGCTGGCGCTTGATGCATTGGCATCCGGGGCAGTGCGCACGTATTCAGCGGAATCGGCTATTACGGACTCCGCTCCTGCCGCAACGGCGATGGCGACGGGTTATAAAACAAATGATAAATATGTCGGTGTTTTGCCGTCGGTCGTAACTTCCCCGAATGTCCCGGATGTGGAGGAATATGACAAAATGAAACCGGTCGCTAATCTGCTTGAAGGGGCCAAGCGAATGGGAAAAGCGACAGGGATTGTGGCTACTTCTGAAATTCAACATGCGACACCTGCCGCATTCTCCAGTCATACTATTCATCGGAATAACTTCTCTGATATCGCTGAACAGCAAGTATATCAAGGCATGGATGTTGTATTGGGCGGCGGCAAGGCATCGCTGTCACCGGGAGACCATCATAATGCCCGGAACGATGGCGAGGATTTAGTGGAAGTCATTAACAGTGAAGGATACGACTTTGTAGAGAATAAACAGGGCTTGCTCAAAAGCAAAAATAAGAAAATATGGGGGGCTTTTTCATCGGGTTCATTAGCTTATAGTATTGACCGGCCGGCGACCGATCCTGGTGAACCGACACTTGCTGAAATGACGAAGAAAGCTATCCAGACGCTATCACATAATAGGAATGGTTTCTTTCTGATGGTGGAAGGAAGCAAGGGGGATTGGGCGGCGCATGATAATGATCCGGTTGGCATGATCAGTGAAACACTGGCGTTTGATGCGGCGGTGCAAGAGGCGGCTGCATTCGCCAGGAAAGATGGAAACACAATGGTCATAGCTGTAGCCGACCATGGAAACAGCGGCATCAGAATAGGAAACAGGGAGGAGACATCGGCAACCTATTCATCGACACCTGTTTCGGCATATATTGAACCGTTGAAGAGAGCGGAGCGTTCTCTTAAAGGAGCGCTGGACATCTTAAATAAAAATCGTTCAAATATGGAGAGAGTCGCATCATTGTATGGCTTGGAGGATTTATCCAAAGCGGAATTGCAAACATTAAAACAGGCGGCAAACCTGAAAAAGAGCATGGTGCAGATGCTGGCGCAACGGGCACATCTCGGTTTTACAACAAATGGCCATACCGGCGAAGATGTCATCCTGTATTCTTACGGGCCGGGGCGGCCTGTAGGAACTTTGGAAAATAGTGATCTTGCACGGATTTTATCTCGATTTATGGGATTTTCTTTAGATGAACTGAATGAAGAGATGTTCGTGGATGCGAATACGCTATTTCGTAATCATGGCTATATCACGGAAATCGACTATTCTAAGCCGAATAATCCGGTCTTTAAAGCAAGAACAGGAAAAACGGTCATTGAAATCCCTCGAAATAAAAATTATTTATTGAAGAACGGAAAAATGCATCGGTTGCAGAATGTGACAGTGTATAACGGCAAAAGCTTTTATGTAGCAAATGAAGCGATTGAAGCGGTGAAGTGAGTAATGGCTATGTAGAGGCGACCGACGCTAATTTCATAAAGGATGGCGTTTTATCATATATAAATTTTGAAAGGGAGGTTGCCGATCTGTCGGCAATCTTTTTTTAAATAGAGAAGGAGTGATCACCATCTCATTCAATATGTCATTTTATAAATATAAATTAGTAAATTGCACTCGTGTATCTTGACACTCTCACTAAGCATCATTATCATTAAAACCAATAAAATTTGTAGGAATTATATGAATTTTTGTTATATAAGAGTAAAATGTATAAGAAAACCATATAAATGGATGCTAGGGGGATTATGATGCTTGATATATTTATTAAAAAACCCCATCAACGAGAATGGTTGGGGAAATTGCAGGAGAAAGAAGAGTTTTTCCGCAGCAAATCTGCTGAGACAGATGAATTGGCACTCTTTCCGAAAGATAATTTCGAAGAACTGGTCCGTCTAGGGTATAACCGGATTACATTGCCAAAAAATTACGGAGGAGAAGGGCTGAAAGTGTATGATATGGTTCTCCTTCAAGAGACGCTGGCCAGCTTCGATGCAAATACAGCCCTCTCCATCGGCTGGAATCTAGGGGTCGTAGGAGATGTGTATGAAAAGGGATTGTGGAAGGAAGAGCAATTAAGTGATTTTGCAGATCAGCTATTAGAAGGGGCGATTGTGAACCGTGCTGTCAGCGAAGCGCAAACAGGCAGTCCGACAAGAGGAGGCCGCCCGGGAACAAGTGCCGTTAAGGCAGGCGGAGAATGGATTATCAATGGACGAAAGAATTTCACGACAGCTTCCCCTGCGTTAACTCATTTTCTTGTTGCCGCTTGGATTGAAGAAAAGCAGCAAATCGGCTTCTTTCTCATACCAGGAGATACAGCAGGTTTGCGAATCGAGGAGACATGGGATGTAATCTCCATGAGAGGAACGGGAAGCCATGATTTAGTTCTTGAGAATGTAAAGGTTGAGAATGCAAAGCTGGTGGAACTGCCTGATTCATCCGCCGGCACTAAGTTTAATGGCTGGCTGCTCCATATTCCGGCATGCTACTTGGGAGTCGCCCAAGCAGCGCGCGATTATGCAGTCGGTTTTGCCAAGGAATATTCACCGAATAGTTTGAAAGGAACGATTAGCGAATTGCCGCATATCCGGCAACATATAGGGGAAATGGATCTAGAACTGATCAGAGCAAGACATCTTATCTATAGTGTGGCGGAAATTTATGATGACGAAACGCGAAGAGCAAATCTAACAAATGAAATGGGCGTTGTGAAGCATACCGTAACAAATGCCGCCATTAAGGTTGTCGATCACGCCATGAGAGTGGTGGGAGCGAAAAGTTTACAACGCAGCAACCCATTACAACGATATTACCGCGATGTAAGGGCCGGACTGCATAACCCTCCAATGGATGATATGACTATTTCCAATCTGGCAACAGCAGCATTCAAACAAGCAAAACAGGTGAAGATAATAAAATAATCCGATGAATATGAAAGGATGTTCCATTCAAAACCCTCCCAATACGGCGAGGGTTTTAAAATTTAGAATATTTTCACAAAATACATTGACACATCTTTTTGAAAAAACTATTATAATAAATAAATATTTAATTATCTGATGAGAATACTAGGAATTAAAGTGTTTCAGTTTTTATGGCATGGTTCTGCAAAGTGAAAATCAACAAAGATAGAGAAGATTTCAAGGGGGTTTAATTATGAAGAAGAAAAGGTTTACGGGGATATTAGCGACGGTGTTGATAGGGGCCGCCATATTAACAGGCTGCGGAATAAGTGAAGAGACAGGAGCGGAATCTACGGGGAACAACCCGGATGCCATCAAAGTTAAAGTAGCGTATGACCAAGCATCTAAGCCAATGTCCTGGATTGATGAGAACGGAAACCCAACTGGATATGACGTAGAAGTAATGAAACTGGTTGATGAATTGCTTCCTGAATACGAATTTGAATATGAGGGTACATCCAGTGACGATTTATTGATCGGCGTTCAACAAGGGAAATACCAAGTAGGCGTCAAGAATGCTTTCTGGACGCAGGAGAGAACAGAGAAGTTCATCTTTCCGAAAGAGTTCCTGGGTTTAAGCAGTGCGGGTCTTGTACTTAAGAAAGAGAATGAAAACCTCAAAACCTTAGCCGACTTTGCTTCAGCCGGATATTCATTGGCACCTATCGCCGCAAATAATGCACAGTATACGATCATCGATGAATATAACAAAGAAAACCCGGATAATAAAGTGAAGCTAAAAGCCGGGGATGCTTTCACGGTGGATGTTGTTCAATGGGTTAATGAGGGCCGCGTCGATGGCGGTGTCATGATTGAAGGAGCTTTTAATAAACAAGTGCTGGACAAGGAAGGGCCTTATCATAACTTGAAAGATGACGTTGTTTATAATGAGTTTGCTGTTATTAAAACATGGCCGCTATTCAATAAAAAGCAGCAAGAATTCGCGGATGCATATGATCGAGCGATCAAGCAATTGAAAGAAGAGAAGAAGACCAACGAATTAAGCGAAAAATTCTATGATAAAGATTTGTTCGAAATTTTAGACCAAGTAGAAAGATAATACGGAGATGATGGCTTGCCGCGTTCTTATTGCCTTTTGAATAATAGAAGGCGGCAAGTTTTTATCCCGTTTAACAGGCATTAGGACTCCCGCTTTCAGTGCGGCAGTGAAAACGGGGATGTGCCAAGCGGTAGAGCAAGTCCCTGTAATAACCTGATTGGTTCATCTACTGATAGGCGGGGAATGACGCCCCCTCCTATCAAAGATTCACTTTATATGTTTGCTTACAGCAGTGAAGTTAGTCAGAGTGTCTTATTATGAAATAAGAGTGTGAAGGTGAGAGTGAGGCATGGAGAAGTATTTTGATATCACTTATTTATGGAATTCATTCCCGGTATTGATTCCTTATCTGCAAGTAACATTCATCGTTACAATTCTATCCATTATATTCGGGTCAATACTTGGTTTATTCTTAGCGATTATGAAAGTAGGCAGCAGTAAAACAGCTAGATTGCTGGCTAACGGCTATACAACGATTATGCGGTGCACGCCGTCCATTGTTCTATTGTTCCTTGTATATTACGGCATCCCGGCAATCGGGGCGAACTTCGGTTTGAACTTAAACGCTGTTGATAAGATCATTTTCATTGTCATTACCTTCTCCCTGCAGTTCGGAGCGATTATGTCGGAAGTAATCCGGAGTGCTTATCAATCCGTCGATAAAGGGCAATATGAAGCGGGGGTCAGTGTAGGTTTAAGTAATTTTCAAGTGTTCAGGCGGATTGTTGTACCGCAAGCATTTGTTGTAGCACTACCGAATTTCGGCAATGGTTTATTGGAATTGATTAAAGAAGGGTCATTAGCTTATACCATCGGTTTAATTGATGTGATGGGGAAAGCGCAGCTGATTATTGATAGCCGTTTCAATGCTCATGCTCTTGAAACATATTTGGCGCTATCCATTATTTATTGGGTTCTTTCTATTCTTATTGAACAATCATTCTTGAAGCTGGAGAAATTCTTCAGTAAAGGAAAGCAAGTTATCAAAACAATATAAGGAGGGGCGGACATGTCTCAAGGTTTGGATTTTACATTTTTAATAGATACGTTTTTTTTGGCATTATCCGGAGTGCCGATTGCACTGATTATTACGCTCGTCTCCATGCTAATCGCCCTTCCGCTCAGTTTTTTGCTTGCTTTGACAAGGATCAATCGTATCCCGATTCTTCACCGGTTCGCACAGGTATATGTCTCCTTCGTTAGAGGAACGCCCATAATTGTCCAGATATTTATTGTATATAGCAGTATTCCATTAGTGTTGACGGCTGTTTTCAAAAAATATGAAATAGGAATCGATGTTTATTCCATAAATCCCATTTGGTACGCTCTTATTGTATTTACGTTCAATACGACAGCCATTCTGATTGAAGTATTTCGTTCAGCTCTCAGTACAGTTGATAAAGGGCAAATGGAAGCGGCTTATTCTATTGGATTGACGAATGTGCAGGCTTTCCGGAGAATCATCGTCCCACAGGCGTTGGTTGCGGCGCTGCCGAATATTTGTACAGCGACAGTTAATCTAATTAAAGCTACATCTTTGGGATACGCGATGTCATTGCAGGAAATTACATTAAAGGCACAAATGGCGGCGAATGTAGGCTACAACTACGTTGAGGCCTATATAGATATCTTCATTATTTATCTTATTCTGTGCAGTACGGTCGAATATGCATTTAAACTGTATGAGAAACGATTAAGCAGATATAAAGCAGTCAGCATTTAAAGGCAAGGGGTGGGGTTCATGTTAGCTATTACAGGCATTCATAAATCATTCGGTCAGAATGAAGTGTTAAAAGGTGTAGATCTGCAAATTGATAAAGGAGATGTCGTGGTCATTCTTGGACCGAGCGGGTCGGGCAAAACGACATTGCTTCGATGCATCAACTTTTTAGAGAGAGCCGATCAAGGCCATGCGACATTTGATGATATAGAAGTGGATCTGCAAGGGGCGTCCAAGAAGCAAATCCATGCAATTAGGCAAAAAACGGCGTTTGTCTTTCAAAATTACAACTTGTTCAATAATAAGACAGCGCTGGAAAATGTGACGGAAGGACTCATCATTGGGAGAAAGGTAGCCAAAGCAGACGCGATTGCAACAGCAAAAAAAGCGTTGGATAAGGTAGGGTTATCGGAGAAGTATGAGTCCTATCCCAGCCAATTATCGGGCGGACAGCAGCAACGGGTAGGAATAGCAAGGGCTATTGCACTTAATCCCGATATCATTCTCTTCGATGAACCAACCTCCGCTCTGGATCCCGAGTTGGTTGGCGAGGTACTGCAGGTAATGAGGAATATCGCAAGCGAAGGCACGACCATGCTGGTGGTCACACATGAAATGTCTTTCGCCAAAGACGTAGCTAACCGGGTAATCTTCATGGATGGCGGCTCCGTGGTGGAAGAAGGTACGCCGAAAGAGATTTTTGTCACACCGAAAGAAGAACGGACAAAGAAATTCTTGAAACGTGTTTTGCCTAATGAATACACGTTTTCTATTTAATCATGCACTGCTTTTCTGTTTGAAAGGCGGTGCGTTTTTTTATTGAATCATAAAGGTGAATAGCGGTTCTTCACGAATTAGATTAAGTACGGTTAGAGAAAGAGGGAGTGAATGATTAATGGGGAATCAGCTAGTAAAGAATCGTTCTTTTCTTTTTGTGTGGATGGGGAATTCGATATCGGAACTGGGAGGAGCTTTCGGTACTTTCTGCAACTCAATTATTATCTATCAGCTTACCCATTCAACAGCTGCGCTAGGGAGCATGTGGCTCCTCTATTTCATTCCTTCGCTTATACTGCAACTATTCATCGGGCCGTTTATCCCGTTTAACAGGTACTAAGACTCCCACTTCAACACAGCAGTGAAAGCG
>JBJEFM010000171.1:0-1762 GCA_051874035.1 Bacillus sp. (in: firmicutes) | reverse complement strand
ATTTTATTGGAAGGGAACGGCTCACTTTCATATTGTGCATCGTTCTACTTGCAGATGGAAGTTGAAAGCCTAAACATTATATGGTCCGGGTTAGATGCGGTTGCAAAAGATGGATAAACAGCTTTGAAACGCTATGAAGATAAAAAGTTTTTTCTGAAAAACGAACGCGGAGCCAGTATCAAAGCATGCCAAAAGACAGTAGAGCACCATGAATAGTATTTATGAGCATATGGAAATATGTTCAGCAATGTAGTAGCGTGTTAATAAAATAAAGGGTCTTTTGGTTTATTGAAATATCCAATATATAGCTTTTTCTACTAAAAAATACAAAAATATTATAGACGGATAGGCAATCGTAAGGTAAAATATTGCTATTAAATGTTATTTTGTAATATTTGAAAAAGTCTGATTTTTAAGAAAATAAATAACCGGGGGGATATTATGAAAAGGAAAAAGCTAGCGGGGATTTTTTTATCTCTATCGTTAGTAGCGGGGGCTTTAGCTGGATGCGGCGGCAGCGAAAAGAGCGGGGGAAGCGGGTCCGGCGGCAGCAAGGGCGATGTAATTAAGATCGGGGCTAACTTGGAATTATCCGGCGGCGTGGCTTCTTATGGCCAATCCATTTATGAAGGCCTTGAACTTGCTGTCGAGGAGATAAATAAAGAAGGGATTGACGGCAAGAAAATCGAGATTGTGAAAGTGGATAATAAATCTGAAGCTTCCGAATCTACAAGCGCTGCGCTTAAACTGATTTCCCAAGATCAGGTGCATGCCATCGTAGGGGCTGCGACAAGCGGCAATACAATAGCACAGATCCAAATCGCGCAAGATAATAAGATTCCGCTCATCACACCTACTGGTACGAGTCCGGAGCTTACAATAAAAGATGGTAAACTAAATGACTATATCTTTAGAACATGCTTTATCGACCCATTCCAAGGAAATGTGGCGGCGAACTTCGCTTCCAATGAATTGAAAGCGAAGAAAGCGGCTATCTATCTGGATAGCGCGAGCGACTATTCGAAAGGATTGGCTGCTGCATTCGCTGAGCAATTCAAAAAAAATGGCGGGAAAATCGTTGCTGAAGAAGCTTTCGTTGCGAAAGATACAGACTTCCGTGCAACGTTGACACGCCTGAAATCCGCCAAACCGGATTTCATCTTCTTGCCGGGATATTATGAAGAAGTCGGTTTAATTGTGAAGCAGGCACGTGAAGCCGGCTTGGATGTCCCTTTCATGGGCGGGGATGGCTGGGATTCTCCTAAGCTAGTCGAAATTGCCGGCAAAGAGGCACTGAATAATACATTTATTACAAACCATTACTCATCAGGGGATCCGAGCGAGAAGATCCAAAACTTCGTAAAATCATACGGAGAGAAATATTCCGGCAAATCACCGGATGCATTCAATGCGCTTGGCTATGATACTGGCTACTATTTAGCGGACGCCATTAAACGTGCAGGCTCGACTGATTCAGAGAAAATCAAAGATGCATTGGCTGAAACGAAAGGTTTAGAACTTGTTTCCGGTAACTTCACAGTGGATAAGGACCATAATCCGATTAAGTCCGCTACGATTCTTGAATTCAAGGACGGCGAGCAAGTATATAACACGAAAATTGATCCACAATAATTGTTCAGGAACGAATAGGGGGCATTCATGGCTCCCTATTTTCAAATTTATCCCGTTTAACAGGTACTAAGACTTCCACTTCAACACAGCAGTGAAAGCACAGATGTGTAAGTGGGAGATCAAGTACCTG
>JBJEFM010000170.1:0-7986 GCA_051874035.1 Bacillus sp. (in: firmicutes) | reverse complement strand
ACGCTTTCACTGCTGTGCTGAAGGGGGAGTCTTAGTACCTGTTAAACGGGATAAAAGAAATAGCCTTATTCAAACACTATTTCTTCAATAAATCCGGCAGGCAATCTACCACATATAATAAAGGAACGCCATTCTTTTCCGTCAATGACCGGGTGATCGCCCCCTCGATCATCGCATTGATGATCATGCTCAATCGATGCGCCGATTCCTCCTCGAACCCGTCTTCGATGAGCTTCTCGCGATAAAGGGCCTCCCATCCTTCGAAAGCTGCTTTGCTGGCTTTCCGCAACGGTTCGCTGATCAGCGATGTTTCCGCGGCCAACAAGCCGATCGGCACCCCTTTCAGATGCTCTGTATCATTGAAGTGATCGGCGATAAAGCGGATATGGCTCTGCAGCCCCGCCAGCGCATTGTCGTGCTCCGCCAAACGGCTCCTGATATCATTCTGGATGAGGACAGCCATTGAATTGACAGCCTCGATCGCAAGCTGCTCTTTCCCATTGGGAAAATGATAATATAATGATCCCTTCGGCGCCCCACTTTCCTTCAGGATCTGATTCAATCCCGTCGCGTGATAGCCTTGCAGATGAAACAGCTGTGTAGCGGCCTCCAGAATCTTCTCGCGGGAATCCTTTTTAGCGCCCACTCGATCCGCCCCTCTCTCAAAATATGATGACCGGTCTAGATAAAAACAACAACTTATTCATTCTATATAACTTCCCCATCTGCGTCAATAACACTCACCGCCGTCTTCTGAAAAAAACAATTCAATTTATGTAAACCGTTCCCTTATAATTCCCGGGACCTATATCGATTGGCCGTTAGGAGGCATTGCCCTTTTTAAAATACAGCTTTCTTCATCTAACGCTAGTGTAAAATTTGTTTTTTCACCGGAAATAGTTTTTAATTAGAACAGTGACAATAATCAAAAGGATGATAATAATTGAAAAATATAAAAAATGATGGGAAGAAGAAATCCTCTATTCCTTTGCGGCTGAACATCCTTTTTTTCGTTATTTTTTTGCTATTTATAGGCTTGGTTCTCCGTTTAGGGGTCGTCCAGATCATATACGGGGAAGATTATCGGCGAGAAATAGAACGAACGGAAGAAGTTACTGTGAACAGCTCGGTCCCCCGGGGGAAAATGTATGACAGAACCGGAAAGGCCATGGTGAATAATGCAGCCCTCTATTCGGTCACGTATACTCGTTACCAAAATACCAAAACCGATGAAATGTTGAAAACAGCACGGAAATTGGCGACCTTGATCGAGAAATCGACTGATAAAATAACGGAACGTGATAAGAAAGACTTTTGGATTCTCCTGAACCCGGAAGAAGCTCAAAAGAAAATCACCAAAAAAGATAAAAAGCTTTTGGAAGAAGAAAAAATTGACGATAAGGAAGTCTATCAGCGACAATTGGACCGAATCACAAAAGAAGATATAGATACGATTTCCAAATCCGATTTGGAAGTGCTGGCGATATATCGCGAAATGGCGAGCGCCAAAGCATTGACGCCTAAAATCATCAAAACCAAAAAAACGAAAACCATAAACGGAAGCCACGAGCTGGTCGAGGAAGTAACCGATAAAGAAGTGGCCGTCATCAGCGAGAATTTGGACTCTCTGCCTGGTGTCAATATAGAAATGGATTGGGAACGCGAATATCCTTTCGACAAGACACTCCGGACCGTGATCGGAAACGTCTCGAAATCGGAGCAAGGCCTTCCATTGGATAGCCTGGATTATTATCTGGCCAAGGATTACAGCCGGAACGACCGAGTGGGGACAAGCTATATCGAATCCCAATACGAAGATGTCCTGCAAGGCCAAAAAGCCAAAGTGAAGAATATTACGGATAAAGGCGGAAACATTATCGAATCCATTCCTTTGACAGAAGGAACGCGAGGAAGAGATTTAATATTGACCATCGATATGGATCTTCAGCTTGCTGTCGATCAAATTATCGAGCAAGAACTGCGGGCAAAAAAATCATACGGCAACACCTATTTTCTCGATAGGGCCTTTGTTGTCATGATGAACCCGAACAATGGCGAAATATTGGCCATGTCCGGCAAACAGCTTGCCAAAAATGAAGAAACGGGAAAAACCGAAATGCAGGATTATGCGCTGGGGAACATCACCTCTTCTTATACGATGGGATCTGTCGTGAAAGGGGCCACCATTTTAACCGGATATGAAACAGGTGTATTGAGCCCTGGCGAAGTGAAAATGGACTCCCCTGTAAAATTCAAAGGGACAGAGCCGAAGAAATCGTGGAAACCAATGGGGCCCATCAATGATCTGACAGCGTTGAAGCAATCTTCCAACGTGTATATGTTCAAGATTGCGATGGATATCGGGAAAGGCAACTATGTGTATGGGAATCCCATCGACCTTGAACCGCAAGCCTTCGATACTATGCGGTACTACTATAATCAATTCGGACTGGGCATCCGTACGGGAATTGACTTGCCCAACGAAGCGAAAGGATTCCCGGGCCCTGAGAAAGCACCGGGGAAATTACTGGATTTATCCATTGGGCAGTATGATACGTATACACCGATGCAGCTTGCGCAATATGTCTCCACCATCGCGAACGGAGGTAGCCGGATCCAACCGCATATTGTGAAATCCATCCATGAACCGAGTGAGGACGACGAGGATCTGGGACCAGTGCTTCAAGAGATCCCTTCTGTCGTATTAAATAGAATCCCGATGGAACAATCCGAAATAGAGCGGGTACAAGAAGGCTTCCGAAGAGTGATGCAGGAAACAAACGGCACAGGGGTGCGCGCCTTCGGAACAGCATCCTATAAACCGGCAGGGAAAACAGGAACGGCGGAAGGTTATTACGATGGACCTTTACGGAAAAATTATAAAGAACCGGTGGAAACCATGAATCTATCCTTGGTCGGATATGCTCCATACGACAATCCGGAAGTGGCAATGGCTGTCGTTGTCCCTTGGGCCTACCAGGGAAGTTCAGGCCATAGCATGAATCTGGACATCGGCCGGAAAGTCATGGATAAATATTTCGAGCTGAAAGAAGATAAGCAAGAGTAATAGATAGCAAGATTCTTAACAAGAAGCCCTCAGAATAATACTGAGGGCTTCTTGTTTTATATAGTACTATTATTGAGGAACATGCCACCCGATGGACTCCATCCATCACTCCCCCCTCTTCTCTATGGAACGCATGCCAGTTGCAGGCGGATGCAGATTAGCGCTTGCCGCCGATTGTTTCATTTTCCCCCTTTGTGGAATACAAGGGGTATGGGCTCTGTTTTATCGAGAAAGGGATGTACAATGACAGAACAAAAATTCATACGGCCAAAGGGCTCTAATACAAGATGGGTCATTTCCTCTCTCTTGTGCAGCATGATCATACTGAATTACTTCGACCGGGTCGCCGTTTCAATCGCGGCTCCCGATCTGCAGCAAAGCTTCGGTTTGACTGCTTTTGAGATCGGGCTTGTTTTTTCCATTTATAATTACGCCTATACATTCATGCAGCTGCCGGTCGGCTATCTGCTCGACCGGAGGGGAGTCGGCCCGATTGTCAGGATCGGGCTTATCTTCTGGAGCATATTGACGATTCTGTTCGCATTCATACAAGGGAAGCTGCTCTTGTATATTGTCCGTTTCTTCACAGGAATGGCAAGCGCAGCGGCATTCCCGGCGGCTTCGAAGGCGACCGCCAACTGGTTCCCTCCCCATGAACGGGGACTGGCGAACGCGATGTTCGACTCTTCCGCCAAATTATCCAATGTGATCGGTGCACCACTTGTCGCCCTGATCATTTCGATATACGACTGGCGCGCAGCGGTCCTTAGCATCGGAATCATCAATATCATCTTCACATTCATATTCTTCCGTTATTACGCTGAACCGAAAGCGCATAAGAAAGTATCGGAACGGGAACTGACGTATATTAACGACAACAGGGCCAATTCATCGGAAAGTTACCCTTATCCGTTTTTCTACTCGCTTAAAAAACTGTTCAGCAGCCGGAAAGTATGGGGCGTGACCATCGGATTCACCGGCTATGGCTACACGTTCAACCTGCTTCTCATGTGGCTGCCCAGCTTCTTCAAAGAGCAATTCGAGCTGGACTTGCTGACCACATCGCTATTGACCGCCATTCCGTGGCTGATTGCGGCGCTTGTCGGCATCATTGTCGGAGGCTGGCTGGTGGATATCCTGATCCGCAAAGGCGTGGAAGAGAATAAAGTCTACCGGCGCATCATCGTCACAGGCTTGACGCTCGGACTCGTCTTCTTAGGTTCCATCTTCACCACGAACCCGATTCTCTCGATGGTGTTCATCACGATAGGATTGGCGGGCATATCAGCCACAGCGCCGATCGGCTGGTCCATCGTATCGAAAATCGTGCCCCCTGGCATGACCGGCAATATGAGTGCAATCATCAACTTCGCCAACAACCTGTTCGGCGGCATCATCGCCTCGCTTTTGACCGGCTATATCATCGAAGTGACAGGCTCATTCGACCTTGCCTTCATCATCGCAGGCATCGTGCTTGTGATCGGCATCTTCTTCTACACAGTCGTGCTAGGGAAAATCGAACCGATCCAGATGGAGGACCAATAAAGCGAAACCTCCCCCGGGCATTAGGTGAACCAATCGGGCGCTTATCGGTACTTAACCCCCTTTCTTATACACCTTCACTTTCGCATTCATATGGACATGAATGCCTCCTGTGATAGTTTGAAAGGAATAAACGACAAAAAAAGAAAACAACATTTCCGCGAAGAAACGTTGTTTTCTTTTTTTATTGTTCTTATCTCTGCCACTTCCGGCATCCATTTGAATCCCTTTATCTATACACTTTCATCGGCAGATAGGTTAAAGACTGTCCTGTAGCGGAAGCGGTCAGATGTTGTTCCAATTCAAATCCTTCCACCGGCTCGATGCGGGAGAACTTTTCCACGAACGCCGTCAGGGCCAGTTGCATTTCGAGCCGTGCAAGGGGCGCGCCCAGGCAGAAATGCGGGCCGTTCCCGAATGATAGATGCTTTTTATTATTCGGACGGTGGATGTCTACGGAGAACGGATTGTCGAAAACGTCCCCATCCATATTGCATGCGCTCATCCAGGCGATGACCACATCCCCTTTTTTCAAATCGACGCCCAGTAGATTATTGTCCTGTTTGACCGTGCGATCCCTTCTGGACATATGGAAACGATACCGGAGCATCTCTTCGACTGCGTTCGGCACTAATTCCCTGTTGTCTCTCAGTTCCGGATAAACTGACTCATCATCATAGAGCAAGGAGTAGAATGTATTAGCAATTGCGTGGCTGGTTGTTTCGACGCCTGCGCCCAACAGCAGCATGGTCGCCTCCACAATCTCTTCATCCGTCAGCCTCTCCCCGTCCACTTCGGCCCGGATCAAGTCGGAGATGATATCATCGGATAGCTCCGAATGCTTCTGCACGACAACCGGATAGAGATATTGGAAATATTCTCTCGCGGCATTTTGTTTTTCCAGCTCAATATCTTCCAGCCTGTCCTTGTCGTAAGGCTGGAAGAGGATGTCGACCCACTTCCTGAACTGGTGGCGATCTTGGACCGGCACCCCGAACAGGTCGGTGATAACCATGCTCGGCAGCTGAGCCGCCAAGGCTTCAACGATATCGACAACAGCGTCCTCCTGTATGCCTTCCACCAGTTCTTCCGCGATTTGTCGGATGCGGGGTTCCCAGTCCTTCAGGCTGCGGGGAGTGAAAGCCGCCGCCAGCAACGAGCGGGTCTTCCTATGCTTGGGCGGGTCGATCATTGTAAGGGCTGAGAGGGATGAAGGCTTTACTTGCTGATCGCTCTTGGCCCCGACAAAAATAGCGGTCCTGTCCCCTTCGCTTGAAAAGAACTCATAGTTGCCCAGCACCTGCTTCACATCTTCATATTTGAACACATTCCACGTATTCGTTCCTTCATGGAAATAAACAGGATGATTATGAAGCATTTCTTTATACCAATCAATAGGGAAGAATTCTTCCGCACGCGACCTGAAATTCGTGATTTCGTTAACCGGAATGATTTCTTTATTCATACTATTCTTATTCCTCCTTCTACACGGATCTTCATTATTTCCTTTATTGCCCGGAAATGCATTTTTATGTTAAGACTAACACTACTAAACTACTCTAATTATAGTATTTTAAAAAGAGCAAAAAGTATTGATAACATTTTCACATTTCCAGATTGGAAACGGCAGCAAGCCAACAAAATCCGGACGAAGGAACGCTTCCACTATTTTGTTTATCTTCCCCGCAGCTCAAGCCTGATCGCGGAGTTTCACGCTGTAAAACCTCATCGCTTTCGGGATGCCCTTTATATCAAACACGCCATTCATCACTAAATGCCTGACCCTGTATTCAACATAGTCGTCGCAGATATATTGATTCAAACAGCCGATCACTTGGCCGATGAGCCGGGCCGATTTCATGAAGCCTGCATCATCGCTGCTGTTATGCAAGTCCCGGGCCGTATGGATGATATAGTCGTCATAATAGGCCGCATCAACGTTATGTATGCCCTCTTCCCCCCATATCCGGAGGACCTCTTGCGCGGCAGCCAGCTCTTCCCATTCTTCCTCGTATTTCTTCCGTTCCTCTTGGCTTAGAGGCTGTACCGCCCTATTTTTTTGATAGATCATCGCCAATTTCTCAGGGGTGATTTCCCCGGTGTGCAAAGGATAGCAATCCCTATCAGGTATGCGGAACAATTGTTTATAATGCGCGGTGGCATTAATTACTGCCACATCGTTCGCTTTCTCTCTTAATAAATATAGAACAAAGCGTAAAGCCGTTTGTTCATGGGCGTTGTCCCCTGCCCAAATGATAATCGGGATATCGTGGCGGATAGCGCTTATGGTGGAAATTCTCTTGCTGAATTGGCCTTGGTATTTATCTAAGTATTCTTCCTCCCAATTAATATGGTCCTTCAACCATTCATACCTGCCGGCAAGGCCGATTTCTTCATGAAGCCTCCAGATCGGGCCGATGGAGAACATATCCGAAAAAGAGACAACCTGTTCCCTGTCTTGCAGCCCCATCTCTTGCAGCACCATTTTCAGGCTTCCTGCAGGTGAATCACCGAATATAATATGCACGGCCTGATGGTCTTTGCTTGCTTCTTCCCTCGCCTGCATCGATTTATAATGCAGAAAATCTTCATACACCCTTTTCATGTCTTCGGCGAACTGCTTCTCTGAAACTTTCGCTTCTTTCACCATGCTGATTCTAAGCAGCATTTGGAATAAAAGCGACTTCGCCTCGTCTCCATCCGCATTTCCCACCAGCTCTTTCAATTCATAAATCAATGTAGCCAGCCCCTTTCTAAGAAAATTTTACCATAAAAACCGAATTTTAATCGTTAGGGGCTTTCTCATCCGCAACAATCCTGCCTCCTTCCATCCGCATGCAATGCATTATGATCAGGCGCTTAAAGGAAATCATAGCCTTATGCAGAACTAAGATTCATAGCCATTTATAAGGAGAGATTGCGATGCGGTATTCCATAGCGTCTGTTGCGTATGTAAGAAATAATAGAAAAGGGATTGAGGACGATCATTGGGGCAGGGTCATATCAACAATTGAGCTTGCGGAAAGTATGAATGAATCTTCTTTGGCAGGCATTGATGGATTCTCCCACTTAGAAATCATTTTTTATTTCGATAAAGTTCCCGACGAGAAAATCCAATATGAAGCAAGGCATCCAAGGAACAATACAGAATACCCGAAAACCGGCATTTTTGCGCAAAGGGGCAAAAACAGGCCCAATAAACTGGGGGCCACTATCGTGGAACTGCTGGAAGTACAACAAAAAACGTTGATTGTGAGGGGATTGGATGCGATAGACGGAACCCCGGTTATCGATATAAAGTGAATCTTTGATAGGTGGGGGATTCCTTCATCCCCCACCTATCATTAGATGAACCAACCTTAGTTGTTACAGGTACT
>JBJEFM010000169.1:5867-8100 GCA_051874035.1 Bacillus sp. (in: firmicutes) | reverse complement strand
TTAAGTGAATTTATTCACAAACTTATACTTTTGTTGCATTATTTGTTCATTAAGGTAATTACTCTATTCGTAAAATAGTATTAAACATTCTAGGCTTATGTTTTTCAAATGCTTGTATTAAATTTTCACCAAATACAGTAATGGTTTTCTCCCAAGGGTGACCTAAAAACCCCCATTTAAATTCTTTTTGTAAAAAGAAATAATAATCTCCATCAGGGAAAATTGGAACTAGCCACTCATTAAATTCATCTCTTGGAAACTCTAAAAATGGATTAACCCAATAACAAGTATGTTGCCAATCTAAAGCATAAAAATACTCATCTTCTTTTGTTAATTCCTGAAAAGCTAATAAAGATTTCTCTTCAAGGTTACTATCAAGCATTTTAGACTCTTCTAAGTCTCCTAACCAATCATAATAACTTGAAATATCGTATGTAATAAAAGGTTTTGGCACTTTAAAGGAAGGGAATTTTGAAATGCTAGGTTTAAACCTAAACTTTCTATATAGCATTTTCCATACTTGTTTGTATTCAGATTCTGAAAGCTCAATCCAATTATTCAAAATACACCTCCTCTTTAAAATGATTCTTTTTAAGAATAAGATTATCATTTTAATAATTATTCTCTTTGATATTTATAAAATCCTTCTTGAAGTATCCTGCTCCGTTTGTTCCATAACAAAAAAGCTGCCAAAATAACAGCCTCTATCCTAAAATCTGCACCCGTTTATCCCGTTTAACAGGTACTAAGACTCCCACTTCAATACAGAAGTGAAAGCACAGATGTGTAAGTGGGAGACCCGAGTACCTGTAACAACTAAGGTTGGTTCATCTATCAAAGATTCACTTTATTCAACAATAGCGCCCTATTCTGAAATATAGACTAAGCCCTTCAATCACTGTATGTCGGAGATTAACCACCCCGTAAGCTTACTACTTTTCACGTTCTAAATCATTAAACAATCGTTCTCCTTGGTAATTAAATATATTAAACGATAAATTAATATTATTAATTTATTTTGTTTAAAAAGTTGATTTTAATCATTTACGATTTTAATTGCTTATTATACAATCGAATCAACTAAAAGGAAGGGATCTCATTATGGCTTATAAAGTAATCACAAATTGTCCTGTCTGCAGTAAAACATTGAAAATTACAAAGTTACAGTGTTCTCATTGTCATACTACGATTGAAAATGAGTTTGAATTCTCTAAGCTGGCATCCTTATCAAAGGAACAGCTTCATTTTGTGGAAGTATTTTTAACATGTAGAGGGAATATTAAAGACGTTGAAAAGGAACTGGGGATTTCGTATCCAACGGTTCGAGGCAAGCTAACAGAAATCATTTCATCCCTTGGATATGTGCAGAAGAAGAAAAATGAAGTAGACGAGAAAAAGGTTGTCACCATGTTGGAAAATGGCGAAATCACACCAGAAGAAGCTATTAAGCTCTTAAAAGAGGTATAGGGAGGAATTGATCATGAAAGAGCAAATTACAAGAGTATTAACAATGGTTCAAGAAGGGAAGATTGATGCAGATAAGGGATCAGAACTGATTGCCGTATTAAAAGAGAAAGAAGCAACAGGCAGTCAGGTTGTTGAAAAACCGGCTACATATTTAGATAAAACATTGAAAGTTCGTATTGTATCAGCCGAAAATGATAACGTCATGGTCAATTTGCCTATAAAACTTGTCAAGGCAGTATTAATGGCTGGACACAGCATCGCAGCGAGTATTCCTCAATCGGAAAAATACGTGAAAGATATAGACATTAACCTTATTGTGGAAGCTATTGAAAACGAATTAGATGGTCAAATTGTTGATATTAAATCGGCAAACGGAGATACCGTTGCAGTTTTCATTGAATAGTGATTGCTTATGCTGCATGTAAAAGTGAAAACTAAAGACACTCATTTTAACATTCCCATTCCATATGCGATGTTACATGTTGCCATTTCTATTTTGTCTTCAAAATTTTTGCATCGCCATGCTAACAAATGGACAAAAGAGTACTTCGAAAGAACAAAACGGGACTTTACCTTTCCGCTAATAGACAAAGAAACGTTAAAGCTTATCGTCAAGGAACTGAAAAAGTATAAAGGGATTGTGCTAGTAGATGTCAAAGCGAAGGACGGTACTGAGGTTAAGGTTAGACTATAGCTTAGTATCGAATACACCGACCACTGACTGGCATTTTGAAGAAAAATCCTAATTGCTCGCTTACAATATCGG
>JBJEFM010000169.1:0-5767 GCA_051874035.1 Bacillus sp. (in: firmicutes) | reverse complement strand
CGACCACTGACTGGCATTTTGAAGAAAAATCCTAATTGCTCGCTTACAATATCGGGAAAATGTAAAAAGACAACATTTTAAAATCTCAAACAAGCATAACCCCGTTCTAAATCTAGGACGGGGTTAAACATATAGTTGTTTACTATCTTGTACTTCCAATAATCATTTCAGCCGCCATTCTAACTGATTATGAAAAATAGGGGAGTTATATTACCTTATCAATTGTACGTAAAATATTCATTTTACAATTAGTTTATAAGAAATGTAATATGGTATAATTTTCTTGTGGTGTTGTGTGGCAACTTGATTATGATCGATACGATTTAACTTACAAAATATATAAATGGCAATACACTTTTTTTAGGAGGTTAAATATGAAACTTGAAGGTTTAAAAGAACTCTATAAAAGTATGAAACAACAAGGTATCGAGCGTTATAAATTTGGTTTCAGATTCCACAAGGTAAAGTTTGATGTTCTTTATTTTATTGATGAAGTACCTAATATCCTAGCTTTTGGTATTAAAAACCACAATTTCTATTTTGAGATTCCTGTAAAAAAAGGATTTGAGATCGAGCCTTATTTTAATAATCATTACGGCAATTTTTGTAGAATTATGGGTTTCAAATTTAATCCTGAGCAACCTTTTAGACCTGTAATCTTCTTTGAGCAATTTAATAATAAAGTTCCGCTTCAAGCAAAAGCGTCTCATATACCAAGGCCGAGCGAAATTGCCGTGTATCGGAATAATGTTGAAGAAGCTGAAAAAATTTATTTTAAAGGCTGGCTCGATAATAACATAAGTGGAAATTCAGTGAGCCCTAAAAATTTAGAAAAAACGAAGAAATTACTTTCATATGAAGCCTATCTTAGATGCAAAAAGAAAAATATTAGTAGTCGTTGGAGTCCTCACTCTAAGGACGAAAAACCATTTGAATTACCTAAATAATTAGCTCCTGTTAATTAGTGTATGCTATAATTTAAAATAAGAACAATTGTTCGTAATGATTGTATTTTACGCACAATTTGACAATTAACGACAAAACATTCATTCTTTTTCCGATTGTAGTTGCTGAAAAGTTAGGATGACATAGGAGGTATTAATGTAAATTGGATACGAAACAACACAAAAGGCACAAAGAAAAACTTGATGAAATGGTACTGACAATGCCCTTCTATGTTGTTGAATATATAGATGATAAACTGGACACCCGCTCCCCTTCCACGTTACTGAATTACCTGCATGACTATAAAATGTTTTTTGAATGGCTAATCGCTGAAGACATCGCGAAATGCGAAACAATAAAGGACATCCCTCTGGAAACGCTTGAACATTTAGAGTTGGACCAGGCCAAATCTTTCTTTAAGTTCTTGCAGCGAGAAGATATTCAAGTAAGTAAAAAAGAGAAAAAAAAGCGCGAAAAAGTGTCCATTTCCAGAAAAATATCAGCTCTCCGCTCCCTTTTCTCTTATTTAACTACCCAAACAGAAATAAAAGAAGGAAATAAGAAAGGCGAACCGTACTTCTACAGGAATGTGATGCTGAAGGTTGAAGTGACGAAAGTGAAAGAAACACTTAGTTCCCGGGCGTCCAGAATGTCGGGCAAGATCTTCCACGATGATGACGATGTGAAGTTCATCGACTTCTTAAAAAATGGTTATGAACATTGCTTTACACCGGGTTCTAAGCAATTGAGCTATTTTAAACGAGATAAACTAAGGGATATTGCGATATGTTCCCTATTCCTTGGAAGTGGCATACGAGTCAATGAGTTGGCAAACCTGAGATTGCAGGATCTGGACTTCAAGTATTCCGAAATAAACGTGATACGAAAAGGCGGAAAGAAGGATACTGTAGCTGTTACGCCGCCGGCTATGGCGGATTTATCCGTTTATCTGGAAGTGCGAAATCAAATATACAATGCGACTGACGATGAAACTGAATATCTATTTGTATCGAAAAGAAATAACGTCCCTACCCCGCTTTCAAATGAAGCGATTGCTCGGTTGGTTAAGAAATATACGAAAGCGTTTCAAGGGAATAAGTCGATATCGCCCCACAAGCTCCGGCATACATATGGAACGAAATTGATGGAGCAAGAAAATGATATACATCTAGTTATGTCGCAACTGGGCCATACTTCAACAACAACGGCGGCCTTATATGTCAATCCGGAAAAAGAGAAGGCTAGACAAGCAGCCGCGCGTATGGGCAATAGGAACAAAAATAAGGAATAGCCTATCAATCACTGGTGGTTTATTAATTCAAAGAAGGATGGCAGAAATACTCCCCTTCTTTGAATAATAATCATTGCTCATTATATACTCCCCTTTGCCATGTCTTATTCAATGAGAGTACTCGATTGTATTCTACAGGTGATTAAGATATGGATGTAATTCTATGTTTCTTCAAGAATAGCATTGTCTCATTCAATGCTATTTGCGAGGAGGCGGCATTATAAGCCGCAGAATACGGGTCGCTAAATCCGTGCCTGCCTTTATACTTATGTATGCCGACTTCTTCTTTATCACCGAGGGCTGAAATGACATCGTCCACATTACATGATTGTTCTTCTTGAGGAAAGAACAAAATGGTTGGACACTTCGGTGTGATCCCGACATAATTCCTGATACGCGAGCCGTAATATCCAACGATGCCAGAGATCCCCTCTTCCTCGCTACATAGCCAAGCAATAGTAGCGCCGATGCTAAATCCGATAATAAATATCTTGTCGTATTCATCCTTAACATTTGATATGATGCCTTTTACCAGCTTCGATGCCTCGGAGAAACCAATCTTCTCCATAAAATGACGATAGGCGGTTTCTTCTTGAGAATAATCAAAGGCAAAGTCTCTTTTGATTAAATCGGGACAAATGACATCATAATGCTGATCGGTCAAAAAATCGCAAAAATCCTTAATATGTTGGTTAACCCCATATATTTCATGCAATACAATGACTGCCGCATCTGATTTTTTTTGTATCTGGATCATCTTCATCCTCCTATAGCTAATAATTCTATATTATACCATTCCTTATATTGCGATATTGCGCGGAAATAGGAGTCGTAGCACCCGTTAAACGGGAAAAAGTGAATCTTTGATAGGTGGGGGATTTCCCTTCATCCCCCACCTATCATTAGATGAACCAACCTTAGTACCTGTTAAACGGGATAAAAAAAGGTTCGATGAATTTCTTCATCGAACCTTGGTGTTATAGACTTTAATGATTGGAGGCAGGTTCCATTGAACCTTTGTCTTCGCTCTCCAGTTTTTTTACTGCTTCCGCGCTTGTATCGGCACGTTTCACGAAGAACGCCAGCACTAATGCGATGATGTTCATGACCAGTGCCACATAGAAGGAATACTGAATGCCTTTCAGCAGCGCTTGTTGTGTCAATGATGCGATGGAAGCCTCTGTCATTGTCGCCGGGTTGACACCGGCCATCAAGCTTTCCGCTTCTGTTTGTGTGACAGAGTTCATGATTGTAACCAATACCGCTGTACCGATTGAACCGGCTACTTGTTGCGCTGTATTGTTGGTCGCTGTTCCGTGCGGGTTCAGGCGGGTCGGCAATTGGTTCAAGCCGTTCGTCATAATCGGCATCATGACCATCGACATGCCGAACATGCGCAGTGTATAAATCAAGACAATATATGTGTAGCTGGAATCCAGCTGCAGGTGCGCCAGCATGTAGGTGGAAAAGGCTGTGATGGAAAGCCCGGTCACTCCTAGAATACGGGGCCCTATATTATCGAACAGTCTGCCTGTGATCGGAGACATAATCCCCATAATGATTGCCCCTGGAAGCATCATCAAGCCTGAATCCAAAGGAGAAATGCCGCGCACATTTTGGACATATGCCGGTGTCAGAATCATACCGGAGAACATTGCCACTGAATTCACGATTGCGATAATAGATCCAAGCGCGAACATTGGATATTTGTATACGCGCAGATCTAATAATGGTTTTTCCATTTTCAGCTGGCGGATAATGAAGGCGATCAAGGCGATTCCGCCGACAATCAATGTTGTCAGGACGAGGCCATCTGTCCAGCCTGCCGAGCTTGCCGAGCTGAATCCATATAATAGGCCGCCGAAACCTAAGCAAGATAGGATGACGGATAAATAATCCAGTGTGGCTTTCTTGTTCTGTTCCATCACATTGTCCAGCTTCCAAATGGAAAGGAGTAAGCTGATCACAGCAAGTGGCAGGATCATGATGAACAGAAGGCGCCAGTCGTAATATTCGACGATATAGCCGGATAATGTAGGCCCGATCGCCGGCGCGGTGATCATGACGAGACCGAACACGCCCATCGCGGTACCGCGCTTCTCACGCGGGAAACTTACCAGCATGACATTCATAAGTAAAGGTCCGAGAATCGAAGCGCCCGCCGCCTGCACCATGCGTCCGGCAAGCAATATGCCGAAGGTCGGCGCGAAGGCCGCCACTGCTGTACCAAGCGTGAAGATTGCCATCGATGTGATGAACAACCCGCGGTTGGAGAAGCGAGTCAACAGAAAGGCGGATGCCGGAATCAGCACACCGCTGACAAGCATGTAGCCGGTCGCCAGCCATTGCACAGTTGAATAATCTTTGATGTCAAAATCAACCATAATCGATGGTAGAGCCACGTTCAATAATGAGTTATTTAAAAATGAAACAAAAGCTCCAACGAATAAAATCACAATCATCAAGTATGGTGGTTTTTTATGTTGTAAACTTGAATCCACGTTTTCTTCATCCCTTTTTTTCCAAAAAATTTTCTTCACTTGATATATTTTATACCCGAAGTCCAAAAAATACAATATATTTATACCGATAGTATAAAGTAATTGTTTTTTCAGCCGTGGAAAACTATACTACAGTTATAAAGTCGACAGGAGGATGTCATGAATAATCGAAAAAGGAAGGTAGCAGACGTCGCGTTGAATTTATTCAAGGAGAAGGGAATCCAGCAGACGTCCATCCAGGAAATCATTGAGAAATCGAACATATCCAAAGGCACATTCTATAATTATTTCTCCTCCAAGAATGACTGTATTGCAGATATATTGGAAATTACCCGATACGACGCGACCCAGCAGCGAATCGCCTTACAAATCGGCAAGGATGCGAAAGATAGGGATGTATTGGTTGATCAAATTGCGATTGTGTTGAAGATGAACCAGGAACGCAACTTGCAGGGATTGTTCGAGGCGATTTTGTCCACGAATGAGACAGAGCTGAAGAAGTTGGTGCTGCAGCATCGGGTGTACGAGTTCGACTGGCTGACGAACCGGCTGATTGAAGTCATGGGAGAGGACATCCGTGAATACGCTTTCGAGGGAGTCGTGCTGTTCTACGGCATGCTGCAGCACATCCAGTTTACGATGCGGGTCACGCACAGTACCTATTCGCTCCACCATGTGGTGAATGTCATCCTGTCGTATCTGGAATTGATCTTTCCATACATGCGGGAGAACGGCAGCTTGCTGCTCAATTATTCGGCGATTGATTTATTGCGTTCCAATATTAATAAGCATCAGGTAACTCTGGCGGAGATAATCGAATATGGCGCACAGCTCCGCATGCAGCATCCGTTCAATGAGGAGCAGCAGGATTTGTTCGAGGCGATTATGGATGAATTGCAAAGGGAGCGCATCCGCAAAACGGTCCTGCACCCTTTATTGAAGCCGTTCCAGCAATTGTTTGCTGAAACGGACGTTGAATCGCAGGCCCGTACCTTCGTCAACATGATCTGGTATTATTCGAAGGCAAAAT
>JBJEFM010000168.1:0-1797 GCA_051874035.1 Bacillus sp. (in: firmicutes) | reverse complement strand
GAGGGTTATGTTCAAGCCCCCTTTTTAAACTGTCCTTGACTTGGGGTACACCTCAAGTGGACGTAGACAGGCGTATGCCGAGGTCAGCAGGCTCATGATCGAGAGCTACTGGAAAATCGGGCAACGCATCGTCGAAGAGGAACAGAAGGGTAACAAGCGAGCCGAGTACGGCGCACAACTGATCGACGAATTGGCTGCACAACTGACACACATCTACGGCAAAGGCTTTTCGGGACGCTATCTGCGTGCCTTCAGGAAATTCTACTTGTCTTTCCCAGACTATGAGATTTGGAAATCGCGATTTCCGAATCTCACTTGGACGCATGTATTCAAAACGCTTCGCGTCGAAGACCCAGTCGCCATTCGTTGGTATCTGACGGAAGCTTCGCGGGAAATGTGGAGCGTGCGAACGTTGGATCGCAACATCAGCACACAATACTATGAACGGCATTACCAACAGCCAGCACTCTCCAATCATCAACCAGATTTGGCACCATCCAAAGCGGATGCAATGGAGCTGTTTAAAAGCCCGGTGATTGCAGAGTTTTTGGGATTTCGGCAGGACGATTCCTATTCTGAGAGTGACCTTGAGTCTGCAATTATCGCGCATCTGCAGGAATTTATGCTCGAACTCGGACGCGGTTTTGCCTTTATGGCAAGACAGCAACGAATCTGTACCGATACGCAGGATTATTATATCGATCTTGTTTTCTACAATGTGGTCTTAAAATGCTATATTCTCATGGATTTAAAAATCGGTACTATTTCACATCAGGATGTCGGGCAAATGGATATGTACGTTCGAATGTACGATGAATTAAAACGTACTGAAGGCGATAATCCAACCATCGGTATCATCTTATGTTCCGAAACGAGCAAAGATATAGCAAAGTATTCTATATTAAAAGGCAACGAACAGCTCTTTGCTACCAAATACAAATTATGCTTACCAAGCGACGAGCAGTTAAAACAAGAAATAGAAAGGCAAAAAGAGCTTTTCTATATGCAGCATCCAGAGAAGAAACCTTTGAATAAACATGAATAAAGTTTTATCTGCGTAAGATAAAACATCAATGTTGTTATCCTAATCGCGAGTCGTTCCATGGAGGAGAAGACACATGACGAACAAAAAGCATGAGATAACACCACAGTTGCCCTTAGAGACAAAAGATCTGGTGGCCGATCTGCGCCAAATCATCGACAGCGCACGCGCTAGGGTTGCTTCAACTGCCAACTACGAGCTCACCATGATGTACTGGCATATCGGAGAGCGGATTAACCGCGATGTGCTTGCAAATCAGCGCGCCGAATACGGCAAGCAGATTGTGTCGACGCTGGCGCGACAATTACAGGCATTGTATGGCACACGCGGGTTTGAGGCAAGAAGCATACGGCGTATGATGCAGTTTGCAAGCAAATTTCCCGATCTCAAAATTGTGTCGACGCTGTCGACCAAATTGTCCTGGTCACACATTATTGAGATTTTGTCGTTATCAGATCCATTGCAGAGTGAATTCTATCTCACACTGGCGGCGTCCGAAAGGTGGAGTGTGCGGACACTGCGTGAGAAAATCGACAGTATGCTGTACGAACGCACGGCCATTGCCACCAAACCAGATGAACTCGTCCGAAAAGATCTGGCTGAATTGCGCGATGACAATGCCCTTTCACCCGATTTGGTCTTTAAGAGCCCCTACTTTCTGGAATTTACAGGTCTTAAGGGGATGTACAATGAAAAAAAGGAGAGTGTCAAGAAAAGTGTGTAAACGTTATTGTCAATACTGATTCCAGTCGGGA
>JBJEFM010000167.1:0-8204 GCA_051874035.1 Bacillus sp. (in: firmicutes) | reverse complement strand
CTCCTAAAGTTGATAAAATCGTTATCAACATGGGTGTAGGTGATGCTGTAGCAAATGCTAAAGCTCTTGACAATGCAGTGGAAGAATTAAGCCAAATCACAGGTCAAAAACCTGTTGTAACTAAAGCTAAAAAATCTATCGCTGGCTTCCGTCTACGTGAAGGTATGCCTATCGGTGCGAAAGTTACTCTTCGCGGCGAGCGCATGTACGAGTTCCTAGACAAGTTAGTATCTGTTTCTTTACCACGTGTACGTGACTTCCGTGGGGTTTCTAAAAAATCATTCGATGGTCGTGGAAACTACACTCTTGGTGTTAAAGAACAATTGATCTTCCCTGAAATTGACTACGATAAAGTAAGCAAAGTTCGTGGAATGGATATCGTAATCGTTACTACGGCAAATACTGACGAAGAAGCTCGTGAATTGCTTACTTCATTAGGAATGCCGTTCCAAAAGTAATTTAAAATAAAGGGAGGCGTAAACGTGGCTAAAAAATCTATGGTCGTGAAACAAAAGCGCACACCTAAGTTTAAAGTACAAGAGTACACTCGCTGTGAGCGCTGTGGTCGTCCACACTCTGTGTACCGTAAATTTAAGCTTTGCCGTATTTGTTTCCGTGAACTTGCATATAAAGGACAAATTCCTGGCGTGAAGAAAGCTAGCTGGTAAAACCCGATTTTGGGAAGGAGGTAAATATAAATGGTCATGACAGATCCAATTGCAGATATGCTTACTCGCATTCGTAACGCTAACATGGTGCGTCACGAGAAGCTTGAGCTTCCTGCTTCTAAGATTAAAACAGATGTTGCTGAAATCTTAAAACGTGAGGGCTTCATCCGTGATGTAGAACTTATCGAAGACAACAAGCAAGGTATTATCCGTATCTTCTTAAAATACGGTTCAAATAATGAACGTGTAATTACTGGTCTTAAACGTATCAGTAAACCAGGTCTACGTGTATATGCTAAGGCTGGAGAAGTACCTCGCGTACTTAACGGACTTGGAATCGCAATCGTTTCTACTTCTCAAGGCGTTGTAACTGACAAAGAAGCACGCGCTAAGAAAATTGGTGGAGAAGTACTAGCGTACGTTTGGTAATATTTTTTTCACGAATGGAGGTGCACTAAATGTCTCGTATAGGTAAAAAACCAATCGAGGTTCCAGCTGGAGTTACAGTTACTATTGCTGAAGGCAACGCAGTTACTGTAAAGGGACCAAAAGGCGAATTAACTCGTTCTTTTAATCCAGATATCACTATCGCACAAGAAGAGAACGTGATTACATTAACTCGTCCTTCTGATTCAAAAGAACACCGTACTATTCATGGTACAACTCGTGCTGTTCTTGCAAACATGGTTGAAGGTGTATCAAAAGGCTTTGAAAAGTCTTTAGAACTTATCGGTGTTGGTTACCGTGCGCAAAAGCAAGGTACTAAGCTAGTTCTTAACGTTGGATACTCTCATCCTGTTGAAATCGAACCGGAAGCAGGTATTGAAATCGAAGTTCCTTCAAATACAAAAGTTGTCGTAAAAGGTACGAACAAAGAACGTGTTGGTGCATTAGCAGCTAATATCCGTGACGTTCGTCCGCCAGAACCTTACAAAGGTAAAGGTATTCGTTACGAAGGCGAATATGTACGTCGTAAAGAAGGTAAAACTGGTAAGTAAGATCGCATAAGTATATGAAAGGAGTGTCATAAATGATTTCGAAGCTTGACAAAAATGCTGTTCGTCAGAAAAGACATGCACGTGTACGTGCGAAACTTTCTGGAACGGAAGCTCGTCCTCGTTTAAATGTGTTCCGTTCAAACAAGCACATTTACGCTCAACTAATTGATGATGTGAACGGCGTAACACTTGCAAGTGCTTCAACACAAGACAAAGGTCTTGAACTTGCTAGCACAAGCAACATCGAAGCAGCTCAAAAAGTTGGCGAAAACATTGCTAAGCGCGCAATTGAAAAAGGATATACTACAGTGGTATTTGACCGCGGAGGATACCTTTTCCATGGACGTGTAAAAGCATTAGCAGATGCTGCTCGTGAAAACGGCTTACAATTTTAATGTAAAAAGGAGGGACAAATGAACATGCGTCGTATTGATCCTAATAAATTAGAACTTGAAGAACGCGTAGTTACCGTTAACCGTGTAGCTAAAGTTGTAAAAGGTGGACGTCGTTTCCGCTTCACTGCACTTGTAGTTGTAGGTGACAAAAATGGTAACGTTGGTTTTGGTACTGGTAAAGCGCAAGAAGTACCAGATGCAATCCGTAAAGCAATTGAGGATGCTAAGAAAAACTTAATTTCAGTGCCTATGGTTAATACAACTATCCCTCACGAAGTTCTTGGACATTTCGGAGCAGGACAAATTCTTTTAAAACCTGCTGCAGAAGGTACAGGAGTTATCGCTGGTGGCCCAGTTCGTGCGGTATTAGAATTAGCTGGTGTAGCTGATATTCTTTCAAAATCTCTAGGCTCTAACACGCCTATCAATATGGTTCGTGCAACTATGGACGGATTAAAGCAATTAAAACGTGCTGAGGAAGTTGCGAAACTACGTGGCAAATCAGTAGAAGAACTGTTAGGATAAGGAGGGAAAAATAATGGCTAATAAATTAGAAATTACCCTCACTCGTAGCTTAATTGGTCGTCCACAAGACCAACGCGTGACTGTTAATACGTTAGGTTTACGTAAAATGCATCAAACAGTTGTTCTTGATGATAATGCTGCTATTCGCGGTATGATTAATAAGGTTTCTCATCTTGTTACTGTCAAAGAACAATAATTTTATTTTTACTTAACAAGGAGGTGCCCAAATGAAACTTCATGAATTAAAACCTGCAGAAGGTTCACGTCAAGAACGTAAACGTAAAGGACGCGGTATCGGATCTGGTAATGGTAAAACTGCTGGTAAAGGTCACAAAGGTCAAAACGCTCGTTCAGGCGGCGGAGTACGTTTAGGATTTGAAGGTGGTCAAACACCATTATTCAGACGTTTACCAAAACGCGGATTCACTAACATCAACCGTAAAGAGTACGCTGTTGTTAACCTTGATGTTCTTAATGTGTTCGAAGACGGAACTGAAGTAACACCAGCTCTTCTTATCGAAGCTGGTATCGTGAAAAACGAAAAAGCTGGAATTAAAATTCTTGCAAATGGTAAGATCGAGAAAAAGCTGACTGTGAAAGCTAACAAATTCTCCTCTGCTGCAAAAGAAGCAATTGAAGCTGCTGGCGGTCAAACTGAGGTGATTTAATGTTTCGCACAATCTCCAATTTTATGCGCGTGGGTGAAATACGAAATAAGATCTTCTTCACTTTGTTAATGCTCATTGTTTTCCGTATCGGAACATTCATTCCGGTACCTCATGTGAATACAGAAATTCTAAAAGCTCAAGACCAAATGGGAGTATTCGGTGTACTGAACTTGTTTGGTGGAGGAGCTCTTCAGAATTTCTCTATTCTCGCAATGGGAATCATGCCATATATCACGGCATCAATCATCATTTCTTTATTGCAAATGGATGTTGTGCCTAAATTTACGGAATGGTCGAAGCAGGGGGAAGTGGGTCGTCGTAAATTAGCTCAGTTTACCCGCTATGGAACAATAGGACTTGGTTTTATCCAGGCTCTCGGAATGGCATTTGGCTTTAACAGTATGTCAAACGGGATGCTTATAACAAATCCTGGAATTACAACATACCTATTGATTGCTGTTGTATTAACGGCTGGTACTGCCTTTCTTATGTGGCTTGGCGAACAAATCACTGCGAAAGGTGTAGGCAATGGGATTTCCATCATTATCTTTGCGGGTATCGTAGCCGGTTTACCGAATACGGTAAACCAGATTTATGCGCAACAGATTGCAGGTGCTGGAGATCAACTTTTCATTCGAATCGTAACCATCCTACTAATCGTACTTGCTATTATCGCAATTATCGTAGGTGTAATTTTTATCCAACAAGCATTACGTAAAATACCTATCCAGTACGCTAAGCGTACTACGGGTCGTGCTTCTGTTGGAGGGCAATCAACGCATTTACCATTAAAAGTAAACGCGGCAGGTGTAATACCTGTTATATTCGCAGTGTCATTCATCATGACGCCGCCGCTTATCGCAGGTTTCTTTGAACCAAACAGCGTTACGCGTTGGATCATTAAGTACTTAGACTACAGTCACCCTGTTGGTATGGTTCTGTATGTAGCTCTGATCATTGCCTTCTCTTATTTCTATGCATTTGTACAGGTTAATCCTGAACAGGTTGCAGAGAATTTGAAAAAGCAAGGCGGCTATGTTCCTGGTATCCGACCAGGAAAAAGTACAGAAGAATATTTGAGCCGGGTATTGTCTCGCCTTACATTGGTGGGTTCACTATTCCTTGCATTTGTTGCGATTCTTCCTGTATTCTTTATTAAGTTTGCCGGATTGCCGCAATCAGTACAAATCGGTGGAACTAGTCTCTTGATCGTTGTAGGGGTTGCCCTTGATACGATGAAGGGTCTGGAAGCCCAACTTGTAAAAAGACATTACAAAGGTTTTATTAAATAATCGGTTTGGGAACATATTCAAGTTCCCAAAACCAATTATGGAGTTTGAGGGGGAAAAATAATTGAATCTCGTTCTTATGGGGCTACCGGGTGCAGGCAAAGGCACTCAAGCTGAAAAAATTGTAGAAAAATATGACATCCCTCATATCTCTACTGGAGATATGTTCCGTGCTGCTATTAAAGAAGGAACGGAACTTGGTTTAATGGCGAAATCTTTCATGGATAAAGGCGAATTGGTTCCTGATGAAGTGACAATCGGCATTGTTCGTGAAAGACTAGCAAAAGATGATTGCAAATTAGGTTTCTTGTTAGATGGTTTTCCGCGCACTGTTGAGCAAGCAGAGGCTTTGGAAAGCATCCTTTCTGAATTAAACCGTCCAATCGACTACGTGATCAACGTAGACGTCGATAAAGACATTCTAATGGAAAGACTAACAGGAAGACGAATTTGTAAAGATTGCGGCGCTACTTATCATCTTGTTTTCAATCCTCCAGCATCAGCAGGAGTGTGCGATCGTTGCGGTGGTGAGCTGTACCAACGCGCTGATGATAATGCCGAAACAGTTCAAAATCGTTTAGATGTGAACTTGAAGCAAACTCAGCCGCTATTATCTTTCTATGAAGATAAAGGCACGCTACGTAACATTAATGGACAACAAGATATAAATATCGTCTTTGAAGACATTAATGAACTTCTTGGGGGCCTTAACGGATGATAATATGCAAAACCCCACGCGAAATTGAAATCATGCGTCATGCAGGGAAGATTGTCGCTTTGACTCATCAAGAGCTGAAGAAACATATCAAACCTGGCGTGACAACGTTAGAACTGGATGCAATCGCTGAGAGCTTTATACGTAAACATGATGCAATCCCTTCTTTCAAAGGGTTGTATGGTTTTCGCGGCAGCATATGCGCTTCTGTAAACAATGAACTTGTTCATGGTATTCCAGGCAAGCGAGTTTTGCAGAATGGTGATATTATTAGTATCGACATCGGTGCGAAATATCAAGGTTATCATGGCGACTCTGCTTGGACATATGCTGTAGGTGCTATTAGTGAAGAAACACAAAGACTCTTGGATGTAACTGAAGAGTCCTTATATAGAGGTTTGGAAGAAGCTAAGCCAGGCGCGCGTCTTTCAAACATCTCCCATGCTATTCAAACATATGCTGAGGCGAACAACTTCTCCATTGTCAGAGAGTATGTTGGTCACGGTGTTGGTCAGGACTTACATGAGGAACCGCAAATCCCTCATTTTGGTCCGCCCAATAAAGGTCCTCGTTTAAAGCCTGGTATGGTGTTGGCTGTAGAACCTATGGTAAATGCAGGAACAAGATATGTGAAGACTTTAGAGGATAACTGGACTGTCGTTACTCAAGATGGGAAAATGTGCGCTCATTTCGAACATACCATTGCGATCACAGAATCTGGTTATGAAATATTAACAAAGATCTAAAGCATAATGGATGTAGAAATCAGTGTTGATTGGATATAATCAATAAGGCGAACCGTCTTAAAGAAGGGAGAACACATCAATGGCTAAAGATGATGTAATTGAAATAGAAGGCACTGTCATAGAGACTTTGCCGAATGCAATGTTCAAGGTAGAATTAGAAAACGGTCATACAATATTAGCTCATGTATCAGGTAAAATCCGCATGCACTTTATTCGAATTCTACCTGGTGATAAAGTAACTGTTGAGCTTTCACCGTATGACTTAACTCGCGGACGAATCACTTACAGATTCAAATAATCTAAGTTACACTCCGATCTATCTAAGGAGGTTAGGTATCAATGAAAGTGAGACCATCAGTTAAACCTATTTGTGAAAAATGTAAAGTTATTCGCAGAAAAGGTAAAGTAATGGTTATTTGTGAAAACCCTAAACACAAACAAAAACAAGGCTAATTAAGAAGGAGGTGCAACTCTCATGGCACGTATTGCTGGTGTTGATATTCCACGTGACAAACGTATTGTCATTTCATTAACATATATTTATGGTATTGGTAAAGCAACTGCTCAACAAATCCTTGCAGAAACAGGTATCTCTGAAGATACTCGTGCACGTGATTTAACGGAAGATGAATTAAACAAAATCCGTGAAGCAATTGACAAATTAAAAGTAGAAGGCGACCTTCGTCGTGAAATCTCATTAAACATCAAACGTTTAATGGAAATCGGCTGCTACCGCGGTCTTCGTCACCGTCGTGGCCTACCTGTTCGTGGTCAAAATACTAAAAATAATGCTCGTACGCGTAAAGGACCTCGTCGTACTGTAGCTAACAAGAAAAAATAATTAAGTAAAGGAGGGACTTATTTATGGCACGTAAGACAAATACTCGTAAACGTCGTGTTAAAAAGAATATTGAATCTGGTATCGCGCATATCCGCTCAACTTTCAACAACACTATTGTTACTATCACTGACACACACGGAAACGCTCTTTCTTGGTCAAGTGCAGGTGCACTAGGCTTCAGAGGATCTCGTAAATCTACTCCGTTCGCGGCTCAAATGGCAGCTGAAACTGCAGCTAAAGCTGGTATGGAACATGGTTTAAAAACTCTTGAAGTTACTGTTAAGGGACCTGGTTCAGGCCGTGAAGCTGCAATCCGTGCACTTCAATCAGCTGGATTAGAAGTTACAGCTATCAAAGACGTAACTCCAGTTCCACATAACGGATGTCGTCCACCAAAACGTCGCCGTGTTTAATTTTTCTGTATAGAATTTGTATCTCTGTCTATAATGGGATATGATACAATCATTGTATTGTTACAGATTGATTAATTTAGTTGTTACGCATTGTCGGAAGCAATTACATGGGGAATTTCGGTTAGATACATTTTTTATAAATCGCTAGCCGAGGTTTTGACGTTTTGAAGGAGGGTTTATTAATGATTGAAATAGAAAAACCAAAAATCGAAACGGTTCAAATTAGCGATGACGCCAAGTACGGAAAATTCGTCGTCGAGCCACTTGAACGTGGATATGGTACTACATTAGGGAACTCCCTTCGTCGTATCCTATTATCTTCGCTACCAGGTGCTGCTGTCACATCTATTCAAATAGATGGAGTAATGCATGAGTTCTCTACAATCGAAGGCGTTGTAGAAGATGTTACTTCTATAATCTTAAACGTTAAGAAATTAGCGCTTAAAATCTACTCTGATGAAGAGAAGACGCTGGAAATTGATGTTCAGAGTGAAGGAGTTATTACTGCAGCTGATATTACGCATGACAGTGATGTGGAAATCCTTAACCCGGATCTACACATTGCGACTGTAGGCAAAGGCGGTCACTTGCGTATGAGATTAATGGCACGTCGCGGACGTGGTTATACTCCTGCTGATCAGAATAAAAGAGACGATCAACCAATCGGTGTGATTCCAATCGACTCTATTTACACACCTGTTGCACGTGTTTCTTACCAAGTGGAAAACACACGTGTAGGGCAAATGACAAACTATGACAAACTAACGCTTGACGTTTGGACTGATGGAAGCACTGGTCCAAAAGAAGCAATCGCACTCGGATCAAAGATTTTAACAGAGCACTTAAATATCTTCGTTGGTCTTACTGATGAAGCACAGAATGCTGAAATCATGGTTGAAAAAGAAGAAGATCAAAAAGAAAAAGTTCTTGAGATGACGATCGAAGA
>JBJEFM010000166.1:0-8239 GCA_051874035.1 Bacillus sp. (in: firmicutes) | reverse complement strand
AATGATAGGTGGGGGATGAAGGAAAACCCCCACCTATCAAAGATTCACTTTATTCTTTCGGAAATTCCATTATTTACTTTCGTTTTCTCAACGATGAAAGCGTTTTCTGAAAAGGAAAGGGTATATAAATTATATAAGTATAATATGTTTTTAGTTTTAATAGCGCTGTTTGATAATTTTTTGAGGAGGGTTTTATATGAATACCTTGTTCATCTTATTATTTTTACTGGCAATGATAGCAATCGTTGTGTTTCTTATTATGTCGGTTAGCTCAAAAGCGAAAAAAAACGGAAAAAGCAAGCAATACCTGCAATATGCCGGAATTAGCGCCGTTGTTTTAGTAGCTTCATTGGTTGGTGTGGGCATAACAGGCGACTCTGGCGATACGTCTAATCAAACAAGCAAAGACGTGAAGGAAGAGACTGCCGCTCAAAAAGCGAAATCAGATAAAGCGGATGCGGAAGAAACGGTGGCAATCGAATTGTCCGTAAATGAAGTGCCGAACACTGTTTTGCTGAAACAAAAGGAAATTGAAATCAGCGGTGAAGTCAAAGGCCAAGACAGCGTAACAGTCAATGGGACTGAAGTGAAAGCGGTGGATCATACATTCAGCACTATTGTTCCATTAAAAGAAGGGGAGAATGAAATCGTCGTTAAAGCCGGAGATCAGGAAGAGAAAATTTCCGTCTCAAGAATGAATCCGGAGATCACTTTAACCATTCCGGCAAATCAAACGGTCCAAACCAAAACGTATGCATTGCAAGGCAGTACGGAGCCGGGCGCCAATGTAACCCTATATAAAGACAGCAATAAAATCGCGACAAAAACTGCCGACTCCAAAGGCGCTTTCGTATTTGAAACCGATACTGCTTCTGAAGGGCAATACCATTTCACAGTGGAAGCGAGTAAAGCGGATTACACCGCCAGTAAAAAGAAAGTAACCATTACGAGAGAATTAAGCTTGGCGGAAAAAAACGCAGCCAAACAAGCGAATGCAAAAACAATCGAGTATGCCCAATTGGAAAAAAACGCGGATAAATTCACAGGGGAATATGCTAAATTCAGAGGTGAAATTGTACAAATCATTGAAGATAGCGGTTATACAGTCATTCGATTAGCTGTCACACAAGATAGCTGGGGATGGGATTATAATAATATTCTCTGGGTGGAATATATCGGCACAACCGATTTTGTAGACGGTGATGTAGTCAGTGTGTATGGAACAATGATGGGAAGCCATTCTTATGAATCTATGGCTGGCTGGCAAATTACAGTACCGGCCATGCTGGCGGATACTATTAAATAAGACAAGAAATTCTATGGATAGCAGAATACATGCAAAATGAGTATCAATGAAATGCACCCCGAATTTCAGATTATATCTGAAATTTGGAGGTGCTTTTTAGATGGCTGTATTTACAGAACAAGAAAAGCGGACACATAATAATTTTCAGTTGTTTATTGAAATATACAACTGAATAGTGCATACATTTACATAAAGGCGGCTTATGTATCTATAATGGATGGGCAGCGAGAAAACGAGGCTGTTTAATAGGAGTGAATATGAATAAAGAAAAAATAGGATTGCGACGGGCATTTCCCCCTTTTTTATGTGAAGACCTTCAAGCGGTATTGAAAATCTTGCCGGCATATAAAATGAGCGGGGAGTATTTTACAGTCAATATGTACGGAGGCACTCTGCGTATACCGGAGAGGATTTATTGCGAAGAAGTGCAAAGTGATATAATGGGCTCTTTGACAGAGCAGCAAAGAAAGATCGCTTTCTGCCTTTATACAAGGCATTATGACGGTTATGTGCGTGAGCGGCATTTACGGGAAATAGTAAAGATGAGGACATTTGAGAAATGGCTGCTGCCCTATGTGCTTCGCTTATCGGGCGAATATGTGGTAGAGATCTTAGAAGTGGTCCACGATCATTTGAATGAAATCAACCATCGGATAGTGGCTGGCTTTGTTCTCGAAAATCCTACGTTCTGTATGAGGCTAAAGAGCCGGGTGGCCAGTTATTGGGATTGTTATTACCGTGACCGCTATCCCGATAAAGAGAAATATGCCGGTTTTTTGATTATAAAGAAAATCGAGGATTTCCTAAAATAAAACCATTGTTACGGTTGCATAAGTCTTTTTCTTCGAGCACAATAAGAGGAAAAGCGTTGGTTATAAAAAAGTCATGGAAGCGAATTGGTGGAAGGCCTTTCGATCTGATAATCTGCCGTTTACTTTCTTCCCCGCGCAGCCTTGGACAAGAAGGACGCATGCCGGTACCAATTCATCCCATTGGGGTGGTTGAGTGAGCGGGCATGGGGATTGTGCAGTTTACTTCGCCGGAGACTCAGGATATTTTCTCGGCTTTAAGGAAATAGGGGAGAGATGCTTCATAAGCACCCCTTTCGTTGTATAAAGTGAATCTATGATAGGTGGGGGGTTCCTTCATCTCCCACCTATCATAGATGAACCAATCTTAGTTGTTACAGGTACTTGATCTCCCACTTACACATCTGCGCTTTCACTGCTGTGTTGAAGTGGGAGTCTTAGTACCTGTTAAACGGGATAAATTATCCAGTGATTTTTTATTAAATCGTTTGTATGCTAATGTATAGTCAGTTTCTTTTGGAAATGATTGATATATTTTTAGTTTGAAAAAGGAGTTCAAAAAATCAGGAGGACATCATGGATGCTGTATATAAAGAGTTAACAATAGGGATGATGCGGACGGGCATATTAGGCTTCGGCGGCGGCCCATCTGTGATCCCATTAATCAAACATGAAGCGGTGGCGCGCTACCGGTGGCTTGAGGATGATGAATTCGGTGACATATTGGCCATAGCCAATACGCTGCCGGGGCCGATTGCGACGAAAATGGCCGCTTATCTGGGGTATCGGGTAAAGGGATGGAAAGGTGCAATGGTCAGTGTGGCTGCACATGTCCTGCCAACGTGCTTTGCAATGGTGTTTCTGGTTGCTTTTATTAATCAGCTAAGCTCTTCGGCCACTGTACAGAATATGATCGGGGCGGTCATCCCTGTAGTGGCGGTCATGCTTGGACAAATGGCTTATGAGTTTGGCGAAAAGGCAGTAAAAGGGCTAGGTTGGATCTTTGGCATTGTTTTATTCAGCATATCCTTCTTATTGCTGCAAATCATTTCCCTTCATCCAGGCATTGTCATCGCCATTTTCCTATTCTACGGAGCGTTTCATTTTAAATTGAAGAAGCGTTGGATACATAAAGAAGAGCAGCCGTGGGAGAAGGAGAGTAATTAATGATGCTTATATTTCAAATTTTTTTAGCTTTTTTGATTGCGAACCTTCTTGGATACGGCGGCGGACCGGCCTCTATTCCTCTCATGTATGATCAAGTGGTAAGCCGATACAATTGGATGGTAAATGAAGACTTTTCAAGTATGCTGGCGCTAGGCAATTCGCTGCCCGGACCGATTGCGACGAAAATCGCCGCTTTCGTCGGATTTGAAGTCAGCGGCTGGCCAGGATTCATCGCCGCTCTGATTGCAACCATCGTGCCTTCCGCCGTCGCGTTGATTCTTTTATTGAAAGTCATGCGGAAATACAAGCAATCACCTGTCGTCAAAGGCATGTCGCTGCTGGTTCAGCCGGTTATAGCGATTATGATGCTGTTGCTCACGTATAGCCTAGCCGTCGATTCCTTACAATCGATTGGCTTGCTCCATTCCGTCATTCTTGCGGCGCTTGCTCTCTTAGCATTGGTAAAATTCAAAATCCACCCTGCAGTTGTGATTGTTTGTGCGTTTGTTTATGGCGGGATCATTATTCCGTTAATATAGGGGAATTGACAATATAAGAGCGGAGGGAGGATTTTTGTCTGGTCATTCATTAATAGATAGGCAGTTGGGATATCATGACCAGAAATGTGAACTAGATCACTTGTGAAGCCATTGAGTCTTCTGTCAGCCCAGGACTTTTCCGGGAAAATGATTGTGTTTTTGCGGGAAAAATCAGGGAGTGGTTAGTATGCGAAAGAAAAGGATATACCTTATTCACTGATCAGTAGCTTATTCGGACTATTCTTCCGAAACTTCCCTTTATTAAAAAACCACCCATAAAGGATGGTTTTTTATTTTGCCTTCGCATACTCTTTTAATCTCGGCAAAATGGGTATTAATATTTCTTTTGCTATGTATTCCGTATCTAAATCCACCAGGTTTTTCCCTTCGAATTCCACTGAGCGGGTTTTTGCGGGATTATTGCAAAAGTCGAAGGAAATAATGCCTTCTTCTTCCGTCATGCGCATGAATTGGAACGTAATATCGTGCGCTTCGAGGCAGCTTTCAAATGAACTGAATAAAGCATCGATATTCTGTTTATCTAATGATGTGAATTTCAAGGTAATCCCCTCCTAATTAGTAGAATAGCAAAATAGTAAAGCAATTATCAAATAAGAGGTTTTCGTATAAAATGGGGCCATTCTACATTTAATAATGTAGAGCGGCTCTGGGAAGCAGTTTTCTAACCTAAGAAGAATATTCCCTAAAACAACGTAAGGGCCTTTATGCGGTCAACGGCTTCTGACAGCCGCTCTGCTGATTCAACCAATCCTACCCGGACATAACCTTCTCCATAGTCGCCAAATCCGACACCGGGCGCAACGGCGACGTCTGCATGCTCTAATAAATAGGCAGCGAATTGTTCGGAAGTGTAGCCGTCTGCAACAGGCATCCATACAAAGAATGAACCATCGGTAGGGGCTGCGTTCCAACCGATTGACGCACATTTCTCTACAAAGGCTGTTCTTCTCGATTGATAAAGAGCCACTAAATCTTTTGTGCTTTCCTCGCCGTTTAGAAGAGCTTCCACCGCGGCGTCTTGGATGGCAGGGAACAAGCTTACGTACATATGGTCCTGAAGCAGATTGATTGCTTCTATGACCTTAGCGTTTCCGACAGCAAAAGCAACACGCCATCCAGCCATGTTGAACGTTTTGGATAGTGTATAGATTTCAATGCCGACATCTTTAGCGCCCTCTGCCTGAAGGAAGCTTCTTGGCTTCTCTTCACCGAATCCCAGAGCGCCGTAAGCAAAGTCATGGGTAATGATGATATCATTCTGTTTGGCGAAAGCAACAGTTTCTTCGAAGAACTCCTGGGTGGCTGTCGCTCCTGTCGGATTGTTCGGATAATTTAAGAACATCAGCTTCGCAAGTTTCGCAGTTTCTTCTGGAATCTCCGTATAATCCGGAAGAAATTGATTCTTTGCTTCCAATGGCATAAAGTGCGTATCTGCTTTCGCCAGACTGATGCCGGATAAATAATCAGGATAACCAGGATCGGGCGCTAGAATAAGATCGCCTTCGTTGCAGAAGCACAGCGGCAGCTCCACCAAGCCGGTTTTTCCGCCGAAGAGGATGGCTATTTCTGTATCAGGTTCAAGTTCTACGCCATATTCTCGTTTATAGAAGCTGCAAACAGCTTTTTTCAAGCTTGTTTTACCGCTGAACGGTGAATAGCGGTGCGAAGCGGGATCTGCTGCGGATCGTTGCAGCTCTTTAATGATATTATCAGGTGTCGGCTGATCGGGATTTCCTTGCCCCAAGTTGATGACATCTCTTCCTTCCGCATAGGCGGCACTTACTTGCTTCACTAATTTGGAGAAGAACTGTGTTGGTAATTGTTGTAGTGTCTGACTGAACTGCAATTTTGTCACCCCTCAAAAGAAAATAATATGTTAATCATATATTCTGATAATTTCGGTGTCTACTAAAAGATTACGCTATATGAAAAAACCGAAACGGTTGTGCTACAATAAAGGACAATGAATAGAAAAAGCAGGTGTTTGTTAATGTTGCAAAGAGCAAAAGAGATATTATCGACCTATTTCGGATATGATACGTTTCGCGATGGGCAGAAGCAAGTCATCGAGCAAGTGCTGGAAGGGAAAGACACTCTATGCATCATGCCGACGGGCGGAGGCAAGTCGCTATGTTATCAAATTCCTTCACTGGTGCTGGATGGGACGGCAATTGTCATTACACCGTTGATTTCGTTGATGAAGGACCAAGTGGATACACTCGAGCAGCTTGGCATCGCAGCTGTCTATATTAATAGTACGCTTTCACAGCAGGAACTGAACGATATAATGGAAGAAATCAGGTTCGGGCAATATAAGATGGTGTATATTTCCCCCGAGCGGTTGCAATCGGAGGAATTTATCGCGGCGATTTCCAAGCTTCCCATTTCGTTGGTCGCCGTTGATGAAGCGCATTGCATTTCCCAATGGGGACATGATTTCCGTCCGAGCTATAAGCTGATCCACCCTTTCATCGAAAGGCTATCGGACAAGCCGACGGTTCTGGCATTGACGGCCACAGCCACTCCGCACGTTCAAAAAGATATACGCACATCCTTGCATCTTTCTGACCGCCATACTGTTATGACGACCTTTAAACGCACGAATTTATCGTTTTCCATTATTAAAGATGGGGAGCGAAATACATTTCTGGTGGATTTCCTTACAAAGAACCGCAATGAAACAGGCATCATTTATGTAGCGACAAGAAAAGCGGGAGAGAATCTGCAAAGCTTCTTGAAAAAGAAATCAATTGATGCGGCGCTGTATCATGGCGGGTTGTCGGCTGGAGAACGGATGAAGCAGCAAGAGGATTTCCTGCATGATCAAGTGCCGGTCATGATTGCGACCAATGCGTTCGGAATGGGCATCAATAAAAGTAACGTGAGGTTTGTTATTCATTACCAAATGCCGAAGGATCTGGAAAGTTACTATCAAGAAGCCGGTCGAGCCGGCCGTGACGGCTTAGATAGCGAGTGCATCCTGTTATTCAATGCCCAAGATATACAGGTGCAGAAATTTCTGATCCAAACAGCGACAGATGAAGAACGCCAGAGGAACCAGTATGATAAATTGCAGGAAATGGTCGACTATTGCCATACCGAAGGCTGCCTGCAGACGTATATTCTGCATTATTTCGGCGAGCAATCGGAAGAAGATTGCGGGCGCTGCAGCAATTGTACAGATGAACGTGCCAGCGTGGACGTGACGAAAGAAGCGCAGATGGTGCTATCGTGCATCATCCGGACAGGGCAGCGATTCGGCAGAACGATGATTTCGCAAATATTGACTGGATCGAAGAATAAGAAATTGCTGCAACTTAAGTTTGATCAATTATCCACATATAACTTGATGGGCAAGCAGAGCAGTAAAGATGTCAATCAATTCATCGATTATTTAATCGCCGATGAATACATTACAATAAAGCAAGGCGAGTACCCTTACCTCGAGGTTTCGCAAAAGGGTGCAAGAGTATTGAAGCGGCAGGAGCAAGTTTGGCGTAAAGAAGCCATGGATGTTAAGTCCGTTTCAAAACAGCATCCATTGTTTGAAAAATTAAGGGGGGTGCGCAAAGAAATCGCCAGTCGGGAAGGAGTGCCGCCATTTGTCATTTTCTCCGATGAAACGCTCCAGGACCTTTGCCGGAAGCTGCCTAGTACAATGGACGAACTGTTGTCTGTAAAAGGAATCGGGCAGACAAAGAGAGACAAATTCGGTGAAGATTTCTTGCGGGAGATTGCAGTATTTCAACAAGAGAATCGTATCGATCATCATGATCATAAGGAAAAATCACATGTTGTCACGTATGAGTATTATCAAGAAGGCAAAACCGTCGCAGAAATTGCGGCTCTTCGGGGATTATCTCCTTCAACAATTGAAGCACATCTCATTAAATGCCATAATGAAGAGTTGCCGATCGATTGGAGCAAGTTCTTCTCGGAGGCGGATGCCATGTTGCTGGCCTCCGCGGTGAAGGAGACGGATTTAGAGACAGAAGGTTTGAAAGGGCTTAAAGAAAAGCTTCCTGAATCCATCTCGTACTTTATGATCCGTGCTTTCCTGTTGAATCAAAAAGAGGAGCAGAATAAGCAAACTTCATAGATTCAATGGACGATTGATTAATAAAAGAAATGTTTTCGGATAATGCATCGAAATAGGCGGTCCTTCAGCCGCCTATTTTAAGATTATGGAAGTTGTTCTTTAGTTCCATTCGATATTATGCTAATATATTGATGAAACTGGCCTAAATAGTCGATTAATGGATATACATTTAGAAATGTCATGGCAAAGCGTCTAATGGGACGATGTTTTAGACACTTTTTTTATTTATCCCGTTTAACAGGCACTAAGACTCCCACTTCAACACAGCAGTGAAAGCGCAGATGTGTAAGTGGGAGAC
>JBJEFM010000165.1:0-39569 GCA_051874035.1 Bacillus sp. (in: firmicutes) | reverse complement strand
GAAGTGGGAGTCTTAGTACCTGTTAAACGGGATAAAAATAGAAAAAGCAGGCTCGATGCCTGCTTTCCAATACAAATTAATTTTTAAAGGCCGATACAGGTCCCAGCTCGTTTTCCAAATACTCTCTTACCGCCCCGGGAAATAATTTAAAAGCTTCTATGTTTTCATTCATCGCCGCTTGCAATTGTCTGTGGTTCACTTGAAGATAATCCTGCACGATCATCCTGCGCAGCGGAAGGATGCGCTTGAAGCTCTGCCCCATCTCGCCAGTAATGACGTTTTCATCCAGCAGGATATCGATAATGTCTTCATAACTCCCCGGATCGCGCATGATAAAGCCATCTATAATCGCATTGCTGACATCCAACACACAATCGATCATAGCATGCACGACCCGTTCTAGAGCGCTTTCAGCCAACTGCCCTTCCCATTCCTGCGTCTCTTCGTATAGCTTAATATTCTTTTCCAAATATAGAAGATTCTGTCCGATTTTTTCTCTGTCAACGAAGTACATGTTCTTTGCTCCCCTTTATACTTAAGATGATCTACTCATTTCCTATATGTATAAACGCATCTAAAACAGTTTTTATTCTAAATGTTCCTTATTATTTGATAGTATCATAGCTCATTGTTCTTATTCAAACTTCACCTATCGAACAAAGGATTTCTGCCCATTTTTTAAAAAAATGGAAGATGTCTATAGGTGAAAAATTTGTTATGATAGGTGATGGAAATTGAAGTATTGGAGGAGTAATTTTGGAACGTGAATTAGCATTGGAAATTGTTCGGGTTACAGAAGCAGCTGCGCTTGCTTCCGCTCAGTGGATGGGAAGAGGAAAGAAGAACGAAGCAGATAACGCTGCTACAACAGCTATGCGTAAAATGTTCGACTCTGTAAATATGGACGGCACGGTCGTAATCGGTGAAGGGGAATTGGATGAAGCCCCTATGCTTTACATCGGTGAGAAACTCGGAACAGGAAACGGGCCAAAAGTAGATATCGCTGTCGATCCATTGGAAGGAACGACTATCGTTGCCAAAGGCGCGAGTAACGCTATGGTAGTCGTCGCTGCAGCAGACAAGGGCACTCTCCTTCATGCTCCGGACATGTATATGGAAAAAATCACAGTAGGGCAAAATGCCGCTGGTTTGATAAGCCTGGATGATCCAATCGAGAAGACAATTGATATAGTTGCGAAAGCAAATAATAAACGTGTGCAAGACTTATGTGTTATTGTACAAGAAAGAGAACGCCATCAGGAATTGATCGATCGCATCCGTGCTAAGGGGGCAAGGGTCAATTTATTCGAAGACGGCGATGTAAGCGCCGCTATCGCAACAGCATTCCCGTCTACAGGCATCGATTTATTCATCGGCATCGGCGGGGCTCCTGAAGGCGTTATTTCTGCAGCTGCCATTAAATGCTTAGGCGGTGACATGCAAGCAAGGCTTATGCCACACACAGAAGAGGAAGAAGAACGTTGCCGTCAAATGGGGCTTGAGGATCCCCGACAACTATTAACGCTGGATGACCTGGTATCCGGTGAAGATTGCATCTTCGCGGCTACAGGCGTGTCCAATGGCGATTTATTGGCAGGAGTCCGTTTCTTAGGGGGCGACCTGGTGGAAACAGATTCAATCGTAATGCGAAACAAAACAAAAACAGTGCGCTACGTAAAAGCTCATCATCACCTTGGCCACAAACCGCATCTTGTTTTTGTATAAGGGGGATTGGCTTGGAAGAACGTTTCTATTTATACGATGACAGGGAACAAACGACAACCCGATTTGTAAGCTTTGTGGGGGAAAGCGAACGGTTCGATTTAGCCATCACATCGTCCGAACGCTTCTATGGTAAACATCTTGTGCTTAATATGCAAAGCAATCGCTTTGCCATCATCGGTCCCGATGACTTGGAGGAAGATGGTTATCTAGAACATGTGTATCAATTAACACCTGGGCAAGCGGAAGAGCTGAAGAGCTTTTTATCGGAATTCATTTAGCACTTCTTCTTGCAAAAACAAGCTGCTCAACACGCAAGGTGGAGCAGCTTGTTTAGCATTATAAAACCCTTCGGCGACATTCCGCTTGTCTATTGTAAATCAAGCCCATTTTTCCGGAGTTCCGCTCAATTCATATTCCATAGAAAATAACCAACCCGCATTAAAAAACTTGAGAATCACTCCCCAAGTTTCTATCCGGCAGACAGCATATTGATCGTAAAATAATCGCTTTATTTCTTGATTTTCTTTACTACAAAATAAGGGCAGCCAAAATTACAGAATTCGTACAAATATTCAGATAATGTGCTGATTTTCGTATCGAATGAAGCTTTTTGATTTTGATCATCAAAAAAGCCCCGCAGCCTTAACTGGCCATAGCCCCAATCGCCTACTATGTAATCGTATTTATTGAGTATATCACTATAGCGTACTTTAAAGGCTTCTTCGTTGTAACCATTCCGGAAGTCTTCAACCACTTCATATTGAAGGTTATTGATTGTAACCATCTTATCACCTCGAACTTCATTCCTTACTTCATTATACCTTATGTAAAGTGCTTTCTTAAAGAAAAAAAGACGGAAAACCGCCCTTCTTCCTTATGTAGAACCGTCCATTATTGATTCGCAACCGCTTGCTCATTAGCCGCTTGTCTATTCTTCGCAGCCGCGTTGACTTGTTCATCCGCATGGTAAGAAGATCGTACAAGAGGACCGGATTCGCAGTGGCTGAAGCCTTTTTGCATAGCAATCTCTTTTAGCTCGGTGAATTCCTCCGGCGTATAATATTTCAGAACAGGCAAATGCTTTTTAGAAGGCTGTAAATATTGGCCGATTGTCATGATATCCACATCGTGCGCTCGTAAATCATCCATCGTTTCAATGATATCCTCGAATGTTTCGCCAAGGCCCACCATCAAGCTTGATTTCGTAGGGATATCCGGCTGCATCTCTTTCGCGCGTTGCAGGAATTGCAATGAACGATCATATTTCGCCCTTGCTCTGACACGGTCTGAAAGTCTTCTGACTGTCTCTATATTATGGTTCAAAATGTCCGGCTTAGTATCCATCAATGTTTTTAGATTATCATATTCCCCGCCCATATCAGATGGCAATACTTCAATCGAAGTGAATGGGCTTTTCCTACGGATTGCGCGAACAGTCTCCGCGAAAATCTCCGCTCCGCCATCTTTCAAGTCATCACGGGCTACCGCTGTAATTACTACATGCTTCAAGTTCATCTGTGCAACAGAATCCGCAACACGTTCCGGTTCCGCTCGGTCCAACTCGGTCGGCAAGCCCGTTTTCACTGCACAAAAACGACAAGCACGTGTACAAACAGCTCCCAAAATCATAAATGTCGCTGTTCTGCGGACAGCCCAACATTCATGGATATTGGGGCATTTCGCCTCTTCACATACTGTATGAAGCTGTTTCTCACGCATCATTTTTTTGAGACCTGTATAATTCTCATTCGTATGGAGTTTGATTTTCAACCATTCAGGCTTACGAAGATATTCGTTTTTTTTGTTGCTCAAAATTTAACTCAGCTCCCATCTTGTGAATGAAATAGTTCACTTCTAGTCAATGTAACACAGGGAAATTCATTTATTCAAGCGTCCAGCATCTTTTTTCCAGTTATTGATAATAGTATTTCTTTCATTACGTTACAAACTAGGTTTAAGAAAGGAGCGAGCTTACGTGCGTTCTTTGAAGGCTTTTCTACTTATTTTTTCATTTTCCCTATGTATCCTTACACTTAAAGTCGAAGCGGAAACAGCGAAGAATGCTGACGTCGAAAGGATTAAGCTCTTTAAAACCATTGAGAGGCACTATCAAATCCCCTGGTATTATATTGCGGCGATAGACCAGTATGAACACAGTCTGCGCAATGCCAGGCGCGATCTGCCCGATTCGGAAGGCCCTGTCGGCATTCTCGTTCCGCCGGAGAAATGGAGCGGCCTGCTGAACCCCAATCCATATGATAACAATCCAAGAAGCATCACTTTCTTCGAAGGAATAGGAATGGATGGAAACGGCGATCATAAAGCAGACGCCACGTCCGATTATGATATCCTTGTCTCCGTCGCTTCTTATCTCTTAAGATATGGGAGCGATGATGATAATTTCCGTATTGCTTTATGGAATTATTATAAACGCGATAAAGCGGTGGGAATCATAATGGGCAATGCCAAGATATATAAAAAATATGGCCGCATCGATTTAAACGAAAAAGCCTTCCCGGTCCCTATAACAGCGGATTACAGTTACCGAAGCACATGGGGAGTGGCAAGGGGCTGGGGCGGACGGCGAAGCCATGAAGGAACTGACATTTTCGCCAATTATGGTGTCCCTGTCCGGGCAACAAGCTATGGCGTCGTGGAAATCAAGGGATGGAACCGGTACGGCGGCTGGCGGATCGGTATCCGTGATTTGAACAATACCTATCATTATTTCGCCCATTTGAACGGCTTCACAAAAGGAATCAAAGTTGGGACTATTGTCAAACCAGGCATGGTGATCGGCAGTGTCGGCAGCTCAGGATACGGGCCTCCCGGGACCAGCGGCAAATTCCCTCCCCATCTTCACTTCGGGATGTATAAAGACAATGGCCATACGGAGTGGAGCTTTGACCCTTATTATCACTTAAGTGTTTGGGAACGAAACGAAAAAAACAAAAGATAAAACAAAAGAACCGTTTCTTTCTGAAACGGTTCTTCTTATGCTCTATTCGGCCTCGGCTAAAATTGATCGCTCCCGCTTACTTTTCCAGCCAAAATAGAATGTAACCAGCAACATCAGTACAATTACTGCTCCTAGTGAAAGCAGAACATTGCTTGTGAATCCAAGAACAAGGAAACCGATCGCCGAAACAATGGCCGCCGTTATGGCATATGGCAATTGAGTCATTACATGATCCATATGGTTGCAGCCCGCTCCCGTTGAAGAGAGAATGGTTGTATCAGAAATCGGTGAACAATGATCGCCGAATACAGCTCCGGCAAGCACAGCCGCTAAAGCCGGCAATAGCATGCTTGAGTCCATTGTCGCCACAACATCACCCGCCAGCGGCAGCAGAATCCCGAATGAACCCCAAGATGTTCCTGTCGCTAACGCCATAATACCTGCAATCAAGAACAGGATAAATGGAATAAACGCAATATCAAGATTGGATTTCTCAACAAATCCGGCTAGATAGCTTCCTGTTTCAAGAGCGCCTACCAAATCCACAATCACCCAAGCAAACACCAGGATATATACAGCCGGCAGCATAGATTTGATGCCTTCGAATAATCCTGTTGCGAATAAAGAACTCTTCACCGCTTTCTTCATGTATACTTGGCGGAAGAATAATGCCAACGTAACAACTAAACCGAATAATCCGCCATAGAATAATGAAGTCGGCACATCCGTATTCTCAAACATTTGCAGAATTGTCGCTTTTCCTTCAACAGCTTGGCTTCCTGTCCAAAGCATCGCTGAAACGGTACCCACTACAAGCGCCGCAATCGGAATGAGCAAGTCGGCCACAGAACCTTTCGTGCTCATCGGAAGATCGCTTTTCAATTCACCGGGCGCTATCTTGTCCGGATTCGAAACAACCCCTGTATTCGCCGCCCGCTCTTCATGTACCTTCATCGCACCGAAATTAATGTTTCTCCATGAAGTAACGAACACTAATAGTAGAGATGCCCACACATAGAAATTCATCGGAATCATTTGAATAAAGGCCGAAAAGCCGCTGACATCCAATGAATTGGCCGCCAGAATAGGCGCCAGGATTGCGATGATGTACGCTCCCCAGCTCGATACCGGAGAAACGACACAAATCGGCGCCGCTGTGGAATCGATAATATAAGCCAGTTTAGCTCGCGATACACGATTGCGGTCCGTTAACGGCCGTGCAATCTGCCCTACAGCCAAGCTATTAAAATAATCATCTATAAAAATTACAATTCCTAATATTCCTGCTGTCAATTGAGCCCCCGCCCTTGTCTTCACGCGTTTCAAAGCCCAATCGCCGAATGCCCTGCTTCCACCTGAAATCGTGACAAATGCTGTCACACAACCTAGAAGCAAAAGAAAGATCAATATATAAATCTTTCCTGTATTCAATGAACCGTCCACTATAAGTAAATCCATAAAAGCATTGATAATAATAGAAGCCGCTTCGATAGGATTAAAGTCAGCCAGCAAAAGCGCCGCTGTGATACTTCCAAGCCCTAAAGAAAGCAGGACCCGTTTGGTTAATAAGACCATAATAATTGCTACTAATGGCGGCAATAAAGAAAAAATGGTGTTTTCCATGCTGTACGCTCCTTTTCTAAAATCCGGAGGTAGACCAGAGCTTTCCATCCATTTTAGACAAACAAAAAAGGATAGTGATAGAAAACAACCTATCATTACCCTTCTGTAATGTATGTTATCGTCCATCGCTCTGTAGCTCCCCATTGCAAAAAAATCCACAATGACAGTGCTGTCCTTATTCAAGACAGCCCCAGCAGCGTTTATTCGACAATCCACGCCACTTCGGCAAAGCTCCCTTTCATCTGTGTTCCACGTTGTCATCCTCACAACAGATTACTCATGCACCTTGCATCCTCTACCCCATGCGGTGATAGTGATGTATTATATTATATTTTAATAATATATCAATTATACATGATTTCGGCAATAAAAATCGAAAATAAATTATTTAAATATAGTTAATTGTCCATATTACAATCAATAATCATAGCGTGTAAATGCAGATTCAAAGCGAATTCATAAAGTTCGACCACTTCTTGTCCATTTTCTTTCACGATGGTGATAATCGGCCGGTCGCATAGACCTTTATTCTGCTGTGAAACAACACCTTCATTTAACAAAATTTGTTGCTGCGCATTGTAGATGCTTTTGCCCAAGGCCGCTTCTGGTTTCACAAACTCCGTCGATATTAATCGCATGATAACCCCAATATCTTATTAGAATAATTAGTCGCTTCCCACTGACTGCATATATGGCAACCATGCAATTCCCGATTCTAGTTTAACAACAGCATTCATATGAACTTGCATCGCCAATATACGGCTAATTACACTAAAATTTGGCGTAGAGCTGAATATTTTTCATCGAACTCCCCTGGCTTGCTTATTTATATTACGGATAGTATATTCAACTAAAAAAACCATCATTATGATGGTTTTTTTGGTCTACATTCTCAATAAAGCATCTCTTCCAATTGTCCCTTTCGTAATGCCCAGCGCCTCCGCCTCAAATGTGACGGACTCCAGCGGTGCATCCAACAATTGCCCAATTGTCTTTACACCTACCGCACGCCCGGCGATAATGCGGCGATCGCCCAGCTTCTCATTTAATAAACCCACATCCAACGCCCCGCACATAATATAACCTTTATCCGAAGTGACCACTAAAAGATTCGTTTTAGGCAACTTTACTTCAACACCCAAAAATGTACGGTCCTCAATAATAATCGGTTTCAATTCCATCATCCACTTCTCCCCCTTACACCTATCAGCGTATGTGGATTGCCTGCAAGAAGTGTTGATTATAGAAAAAATTATCACGATCGTCAGCAAATAGCCCAATCAGATGCAATTGGTCCTCCACTTTTTCATCGATACGCTTCCTGTAATTTATTCATCAGCAAATCGCGCAGAAATTCCGGTAAATAATACATTTTCTTCTCCGTCCTTTTAATAGTCGGAAAAAAGAAGCCGAACGTAAACATATCCGGCAATGCCAGGCGGTAGGTTTGATTCGCTTGAAGCCGTTCGTCCCCAATCCATATTTCATAAGGGCCGTTCATAGTAATCCGGCTATAGATCATCCTGCCAAGGATATTTCCTCGAAAGCCGAACCCTTTCACCTGCATATGCGGCCATTCTTCGGCAGTGGATTGAAGCAGCACTTCCTTCAATTCAGTTCCTTTCAGCTCGACCACGCAAGGGTTAATCGGATGCGGGCAGATGCGATGAAGATCGTGTATTGTCACCTCGCCTGCAGACAAACCATCCAATAACAAACCGGCAGGCAAGAACGCGCAATCCGCATCACACCATTCTCGCAATGTTTCACATAATAATACCGGCAATGGCGATTCTTTAAACCAGTCTGCCTTTAACGCTTCCGGTAATCGGCACACCTCAGCTGACAATTTCTCCTTGCCGATTTCATATAAAGATTTCGCAAATGCTTTCTCTCCATTAACGGGCTTCTGCTCATTCATATTATATAAGCGGGCTTCTAAGGCAGCGGGATGCTTCCGCCCATCCATTGTCATTTCTACATGCCCGACATATACTCCGCCTTTTCCTGCCCCGCAGAGCAAAGTGCCGGCCACCATTTTCCCTTCATGCAGAATATGATGCGTATGCGCTCCGAATATGATGGTCAGCTCCGGGAGTTCCTTAGCTAGAAGCTCATCATATTCCAGACCTAGATGCGATAGCAGGATGATGGAATCTGCCTCTTCTTTCACTTCGTCAACAGCTTTACGAATTTCTTCAAGAGGTTCTGTAATCCTCCATCCTAATGTTTCATAAAAAATACGAAAATAAGCTGTCGCTCCTATCAAAGCAATCCGTGTGCCTTTCTTTGTCTCATGGATGCAGTATGGCAACGTCCAGTTCGGCCTTTTTCCCTTTCTATCATATAAATTTGCGACTAATACCTTGAAATTCGCCTCATTATACAAGGCATCCAGTGTCTCATACGGAAAGGTAATGCCTTCATTATTACCGATCGTCGCATATTGGCAGCCCAGTTTATTCAGCAATTCCACATTTCCTTTGCCAAGCAACGCTTCCGTATATGGATGGAATCGGTCTATATGATCGCCTAAATCCATAACAATCATTTCTTCTCCGGCATCGCCATGCCAGCCTTTTCGATCATGGATGAACTGATCGATGCGCTGCCAATGCTCAAAATGACTATGAAGATCGTTAATATGATAAAAGTGTATTCTTTCTTCCAACATAATCCCCTCTTTTTTTCTCTATCTTTAGGACTTATATATATTTACCCTGCTGTTATGCCTTCTATAATGAGCTTCAGGCCGACAACGAGAAGCATAATGCGCAAGATATTGACAAGTGTAGTACTCCGCAATTTTGTATTGATGGCCGCTCCTATCTTGGCGCCGATCCATGCTCCCGGGATTAAAGCGAAGGCATATGCCCATATTACATTTCCTAATGCAATATGGGTTATCGAGTTCGTAATCGATGATAAGAACACCAAGAACATCGATGTCGCAACCGCTACATGAGGAGGGAATAAGAACAGCAGAATCATTGCCGGCACAATCAATGAGCCACCGCCGATGCCGAATAATCCTGAACAGAATCCAACCGCAAAGCAGATTGCAATAGCGATGAGAGGATGATATCCATAGATATATTCCTTTCCCGATGGATCTTGAAATGTTTTCTTAATCGTTGCCCTTTCAATCAATTTCGAAGGCTTCAGCTTATCTTTGATTAACAAAATAATAGAAATAATAATAACAAATGTTCCAAAGTATAAATTAAATGAATTCAAATCCAGCAGTTTATTGACATAAGATCCCAGAATGCCCCCAGGGCCACTCCCTATAAAGAAAATCAAACCTGTTCTATAATCCACCGTCTTATACTTAATATATGCCAGCGTTGAAGATAAACCCGTAAAAATCATCATGACTGTCGAGATTCCTACAGCTTTCTGGGGTGTCAATCCTTCCAATAACCCAAGGGAGTTATGGAAGTATAATACGGCAGGCACAATAATAATGCCGCCGCCAAGTCCGATGACAGAGCCTACAATCCCTGCGCATAGCCCTGTCACAATAAGAAGTAAAATCCATTCCACTTATATATCCGCCTTTTCCAGAAAATTCGAAGGACGCCCTTCATTATTTATTTTCTTTCATCCACCTATATTCCGCCTTAAAACAAATCAAGTTGGCGCGGTGCCAGGCCATTGTACTCAATGCCAAGCAACTCGACCATTTCCTTTGCATTCGCTGCTGCATCACCGCCTGAATTATTATTGAATACAATATAAACATCTTGTGATTCTTTCGCTAATTCAAGGAGATTCGCTTTCCATTGCAGAAGCTCTTCCCGGTTATACTTATAAAGAAAACGTACAGCCCGCCAATCATCGCCGGCCGTCGCTTTATTCCAGCCGAATACATTGCGCCCGTGCATGCGAACCAAAGTCCTTTCGCGATTGGTTGGTTTCAGTACCGTAGGAATGGAACCTTCTCCTGCTTGCGGCTCATCTACGATGCCATGAATCCACCCCTCCGCTTCCATGAAAGCCAACGTCCTGTCCCGATAGTCATCCGTGAACCAAGTACGATTACGGAATTCAAGCGCCACAGGTATATCGCCCATTTGTTGCTTGCACCATCTGATATACTCCACATTCTCCTTTACACAATGGAACCATGGGGGGAACTGGAATAGAACCATCGCTAATTTGCCCGCTTCTTGATAAGGCGTCAATGAATCCTTGAAAGCTGTAAACATCTCCTCTTTATTCTCATACGGGATATTCCCCCGAGTATGCCCTGTCATCCCTTGATAAGCTTTCACAATGAAACGAAAGCGATCCGGCGTTTCTTTCACCCATTTCGAACTATTGCGTTTTGATGGGATGGCATAAAACGCCGTATCCACTTCTACGACCGGGAAATGTTCACTATACGCTTGCAGCCGGTCGCGGACAGGCACCTTTATGCCATACAGAGAATCATGATCTCCCCAGCCCGTCAATCCGATATAAATCATTCAAATCACTCTCTATACTAATTATTAACACTATTCTAACACACAGAAAAACACTTCGCCTCTCTGATTCCCTCTTCCTTGTATCCCATTTAACAGGCGCTGCCGCTCCCTCTTTTAGGCAGCGTAAACATAGGTGTGCAAACGGAAGATCAAGCCCCTGCAACAACCCGGTTGGTTCATCCACTGATAGCGATGGATAAGGACAACCCCACCCCTCAAAAATTCGCTTTAGATTAAACATACCCGCCCCGGTCTATTTCATTCCTTTCTCAATGAAAAAACCATGGCAAATCATCCAAGCATCCCTTCTCTCTTCCATAGCATCCATATAGCGGACATGATGATACGAACGTTCGGGAAATAAAAAAGGGCGTCTCTAAGCCCGAGAATCGACTTAGGAGACACCCCTTCATAAATAGATCATCTCTATAAAATTTGCCGCACGCTTAACCGATTGAGCCTTCCATCTCGAACTTGATCAGACGGTTCATTTCAACCGCGTATTCCATTGGAAGTTCTTTCGTAAACGGTTCGATGAAGCCCATAACGATCATTTCTGTCGCTTCCTGCTCAGAAATACCGCGGCTCATTAGATAGAATAACTGTTCTTCAGATACTTTGGAAACTTTCGCTTCATGCTCTAAAGAAATATTGTCATTTAAGATTTCATTGTATGGAATTGTATCAGATGTTGATTGGTTATCCATAATCAATGTATCACATTCGATATTTGAACGCGCTCCATCCGCTTTGCGGCCAAAGTGTACAATACCGCGATACGTTACTTTACCGCCATGTTTCGAAATCGATTTCGATACGATTGTAGATGAAGTATTAGGAGCTAAATGAATCATTTTCGCACCGGCATCCTGGTGTTGGCCTTTACCAGCGATTGCGATTGATAATGTTAATCCACGAGCGCCTTCGCCTTTTAAGATAACGGCTGGATATTTCATCGTTAACTTAGAACCGATGTTACCATCAATCCATTCCATCGTTGCATTCTCATCACATGTTGCACGTTTCGTAACCAGGTTATAAACGTTGTTTGCCCAGTTCTGGATTGTTGTGTAGCGGCAGTATGCATCTTTTTTGATAATGATTTCAACAACCGCACTATGAAGAGAGTTTGTTGTATAGACAGGAGCTGTACATCCTTCAACGTAATGTACACTTGCGCCTTCATCAACAATGATCAACGTACGCTCGAATTGTCCCATATTCTCAGAGTTAATACGGAAGTATGCTTGAAGTGGTGTTTCTAATTTAACCCCTTTAGGAACGTAGATGAACGATCCACCGGACCAAACCGCCGAGTTCAACGCCGCGAACTTATTATCTGTAGGCGGGATAACTTTCGCCCAATGCTCACGGAAAATATCTTCGTTTTCACGTAAAGCTGAATCTGTATCTTTAAAGATGATGCCTTGCTCTTCAAGATCTTCCTTCATGTTGTGATATACAACTTCAGATTCATATTGAGCTGATACACCAGCAAGATACTTCTGTTCAGCTTCCGGGATACCTAATTTATCAAATGTTTGTTTGATTTCATCAGGAACTTCATCCCAAGATTTCTCTGATTTCTCTGATGGTTTTACGTAATACGTAATTTCATCAAAGTTCAAGCTTGATAAATCTCCGCCCCATTGCGGCATTGGCATTTTGTAGAAATGCTCAAGCGACTTCAGACGGAAGTCAAGCATCCATTGTGGTTCGTTCTTCATTTTTGAGATTTCTTCTACGATTTCTTTCGTTAATCCGCGTTTAGAACGGAAAATCGAAACGTCACGGTCCGCGAAACCATATTTATAATCACCGATTTCAGGCATTTTTTTTGCCATAGGTCGTATACCTCCATTTCAAAGGAGAAAAGGCCTTCATTGTTGTGATGAGACGTTTTCTCTCTCGTTTTTATACCGTTCAACTAATGAATAGAGGGGTCATCGTCCCTCTATTCAAAGCTGCATTATTATTCTTTTAAACCTTTTTCCATCGCTTTCCAAGCGAGTGTTGCACATTTGATACGAGCCGGAAATTTGGAAACACCTTGAAGCGCTTCAATATCGCCTAAGTCCAAATCACCTTCGTCATAATCTTTACCTTGCATCATATCAGAAAAGATTTTTGACATCTTCATAGCTGTCTCTAAGTCTTTTCCTTTAATGGCTTGAGTCATCATGGAAGCTGAAGACATTGAGATGGAACAGCCTTCACCATCGAACTTCGCATCCTTAACAATGCCATCTTCCACTTTCAATGTCAGGCGGATGCGGTCTCCACAAGTCGGATTATTCATATCAATTGTTAAGCTTCCTTCATCAAGCTCACCTTTATTGCGAGGGTTTTTATAATGGTCCATAATTACTTGGCGATAAAGGGTATCTAAATTATTAAAAGACATTGCTAAAATACTCCTTTGTTTTGATAAGCCCTGCTACCAGCTTATCAACATCTTCTTCCGTATTATATAAATAAAAGCTTGCTCGTGCTGTCGCAGAAGCTTTTAGCCATCTCATTAAAGGTTGTGCACAATGATGACCTGCACGTACAGCAATTCCTTCCGCATCTAGAACTGTCGCTACATCATGTGGATGAACATCATCTAGATTGAAAGTAATAACACCTGCACGCATAGCAGAATCTCCTGGTCCGTAGATTGTAAGACCTTCTACAGTAGACATGCGTTCCATTGCGTAAGCAGCCAACTTATGCTCATGCTGTTCAATCGCATCGAGACCGATGCCCTCTAAGAAGTCGATAGCCGCACCCAAACCGATTGCGCCTGCAATGATAGGTGTTCCGCCTTCGAACTTCCAAGGAAGCTCTTTCCAAGTTGAATCATACAATTCAACGAAATCGATCATTTCACCGCCGAATTCAATCGGCTCCATGTTCTCCAGAAGTGCTTTCTTGCCATATAGTACACCTATTCCTGTCGGTCCGCACATTTTGTGGCCTGAGAACGCATAGAAGTCGCAATCCAGATCTTGAACATCCAGCTTGATGTGCGGTGCGCCTTGTGCACCGTCAACAACCATAACGGCTCCATTTTCATGGGCGATGGCAGCCAGTTCTTTAACCGGGTTGATTACCCCCAATACATTCGATACATGCATAATGGATACGATTTTTGTATTTGGCGTAATGACTTTTCTCGCTTCTTCAAGAGAAATGGTTCCATTCGGCTCAAGCGGCAAATATTTCAAAGTCGCTCCTGTTACTTTCGCTACTTGCTGCCAAGGAATGATGTTACTATGATGCTCCATGTAAGAGATAACAATCTCATCGCCTTCTTTTACATTCGTACGGCCATAGCTTGCCGCAACAAGGTTTAAAGATGCTGTTGTTCCTTTTGTAAATACGATTTCTTCCGTTGATGCCGCGTTTATGAACTTACGCACCTTTTCGCGCGCTCCTTCATAACCGTCCGTTGCTCTTGTACCTAGTGTATGCACACCGCGGTGTACATTCGAGTTATATTCTCTATAATAGCGGTCAACCGTGTCAATTACACTTTGCGGCTTTTGTGAAGTGGCAGCCGAATCAAGATACACAAGCGGCGAACCATTCACTTCTTGATTCAAAATCGGAAACAACTTACGTATTTCATGTGCATCCATTAGCGAACTTTCCTTTCGATTACCTCGACTAATTGTTTCTTAACGCCTTCAATCGGAAGTTGGTTAACAACAGGCGCAAGGAATCCATGAATGATTAAACGTTCTGCTTCTTGTTTAGAGATGCCGCGGCTCATAATATAGTAAAGCTGGACAGGGTCAACACGTCCAACCGAAGCCGCATGTCCCGCTGTTACATCATCTTCGTCAATAAGAAGAATCGGGTTTGCATCCCCGCGGGCTTTCTCGCTCAACATTAACACTCTTGATTCTTGTTCTGCATTCGATTTAGTTGCACCATGTTCAATTTTACCGATTCCATTGAAAATCGATGATGCACTTTCCTTCATAACGCCATGTTTCAGGATATATCCTTCCGAATGCTTGCCATAGTGGATAATGCTTGTTGTAAAGTTCTGTTTTTGCTCTCCACGACCAACTACAACGGTTTTGGAATCGCCAAATGACCCATCACCCATTAAGTTCGTCGTATTCTCAGAGACTGTATTGCCTTCATTCATTAATCCAAGCGCCCATTCAATGCGAGCGTTGTTAGCTGCCACACCGCGGCGATTCACATACGTCACGATATCTTTAGCCAATGTATCAACTGCACCATAAACGACTTGAGCATTATTGCCCGCAACCACTTCTGTTGCGATATTGGCAATTCCAGAGCCTTCAACCGTTGAAATGTAGTTCTCTACATATGTTACGGCACTGTTATCTTCAGCAACGATCAACACATGGTTGAATAAGGATGCTTCTGCTTGATCAAGCAAGAAAACAGTTTGAAGCGGTTCTTTCACTTCCACGTTCTTCGGTACATAGATGAAGATTCCGCCATTCATTAACGCTGCATGAAGAGCTGTTAAACGGTTCTCATTCACCGCGATGCCTTTTGTCATGAAGTATTTCTCCACAAGATCGCTGTGTTCGCGTACTGCAGTGATAATATCTGTGAAAATGACGCCTTGTTCTTTCAATGTCTCAGAAAGTGTAAGGAATGCCGGTGTATTGTTTCTTTGCACATACAGATTGCGGCTAACATCCGTATCAACTAATGATTTAACTTCATCAGGAAGCTCCTCTACAGAAGAGAATACTTCGCTCACAGTTGTATGCTTCGGAAAATCAGTGAAATTCCATTTATCGATTTTTGTTTTGTCCGCTTTTGGCAATGGAAGAGAAGCCATTGTTTCGAATGCTTTTCCTCTTAGCTCCAATAACCAACTTGGTTCATTATTTTGCTTTGAGAAAGACTGTATGGCTTCTTTCCCAAATGATAATTTTAATTCAGTAGTCATTGAAATCCTCCTAACCTTACGCTTCTTGGCCTTCAGTTTCGTCCTCAATACCTAGTTCTTGTTTAATCCAATCGTAACCTTCAGCCTCAAGGCGCTGTGCAAGCTCAGGACCGCCGGATTTTACGATACGACCTTGCATCATTACGTGTACAAAGTCAGGAGTGATGTAATTTAATAGACGTTGGTAGTGAGTGATCATAATGCAGCCAAAGTCTTCTCCGCGCATTTCGTTGATACCTTTAGATACTACTTTTAACGCATCGATATCTAGACCGGAGTCAATTTCATCAAGGATTGCGATTTTTGGTTCGATCATCATTAATTGAAGAATTTCGTTACGTTTCTTCTCCCCGCCTGAGAAGCCTTCATTTAAATAACGTTGAGCCATATCTGGATCCATTTCTAAGAATTCCATTTTTGAATCCAATTGACGGATGAACTTCATGATTGAAAGTTCGTTTCCTTCTTCACGACGTGCATTAATAGCAGAACGTAAGAAGTCAGCGTTTGTAACACCGGCAATTTCACTTGGATATTGCATAGCAAGGAATAAGCCGGCTTTTGCACGCTCATCCACTTCCATTTCTAATACATCTTCATCATCTAATGTGATGCTTCCGCTTGTTACTTCATATTTAGGGTGCCCCATGATTGCAGATGATAAAGTAGATTTACCTGTACCATTCGGTCCCATGATTGCGTGGATTTCTCCGCCTTTGACTTCAAGGTTAACGCCTTTTAGAATTTCTTTATCCTCTATTGAAACGTGTAAGTCCTTAATTTTTAATGTAGAAGACGCCATATATTTATACCTCCAACAAATTCTTGTATACTTTTTTATTTTCGCGAAACTCATTCTCAATTTATTCTCATTACAATCTTATAACAAATGAAAAGTAGAATCAACTAATAATCATTATTTTCCCCTATACGAATAGTGGAAAACAAATCGATCATTTCCCCTCCGATACCATAATCCAATTTATTATCCCGCCCTCTGGATTGTCAATGCTCCTACTATCAAATTACTCTTTATGGGACAGATATTCAAATAGTAATTATAAGCATTGAAAAACAGCCACTTCTATCTATTATATACACATTTTTTCATTTGAAAAAGCCAGCGTAATCATACACTGGCTTTCCATTTACTTATTTAAATACCCTCCGACTGTATTCATTCAAGATTTGAGCTTCCCGTTGATAGCTTTTTTCTCTTCGCTGTTCCACTTTCATTCTCACGTCTAAATTCTGGCTGTACTCCGTATAGCCTACACCGTGCGAAAGTTGCAAAGCCTTTTCCATCTCACTAGTCACCGTCAAATCCAACTCATTTGAGTTAATAATGAACCAATCCTTTCATATTTCGGCACTTCTCCAAAGAAGTACCTTATTCGTTATTTAGGTTACCATACGTTCAGTTGCCCACTCAAATGGTATATACCCTTATATTCAGCAATTAATCCTGCTGAAGCCATATAATCAGAAAACGGTTCGACTATTCCTACAATTCCTTCGATATCCTCCCTAATCAGCAAAAGTGCATCAAAAAAAGCCCGGACTCTTTAGTCCGGGCCTTGTAACATTTATTCAGATACAGGAACGACTGCCCCTTTGTATTCTTCTTTAATAAAATCTTGAATCTCTTTAGAGTGAAGTACATCAAGCAATGTTTTGATGTTCTCATTATTTTCATCGCCTTTTTTTACAGCTACGATATTAACATACGGAGACTCTGAACCTTCGATAGCGATAGAATCTTCAATTGGATTTAAGCCTGCATCAATCGCGAAATTGGAGTTGATCACAACTGCATCGCCTTCACCATTGTTGAATACTTGCGGTAATAACGCCGGTTCGATATCCGTTTTGAATTTCAATTCTTTTTTGTTCTCTACGATATCTTTTTGTGTTGCAGCTGTTTTATCGATGCCGTCTTTCAGCTTAATAAGACCGTTTGCTTCAAGTAAAGATAATACGCGGCCATGGTCAGCGACAGAGCTGCTCATGATGATTGTCGCGCCTTTAGGCAGTTCATCCAAGCTTTTGTATTTCTTCGAGTAGACAGCGATCGGCTCAATGTGTACGCCGCCGGCATTAACGAAATCATAACCGTTTTCTTTAATCTGCAGCTCCAAATAAGGGATATGCTGGAAGTAATTCGCATCAAGCTCGCCTTCTTCCAACGCTTTGTTCGGCATTACATAATCATTGTACGTAACGATTTTTAACTCAATCCCTTTTTCTTCAAGGATCGGTTCTGCCTGTTTTAAGATTTCAGCATGAGGTACATTAGATGCGCCTACAGTTAATTTCTTCGTTTCTTCTTTGCTTTCGCCTGACTTGTCGTCAGATCCACATGCTGTTAAAGCCAATAATAATGAAAGTGCTAGAACTAAAAATAAACTAAACTTCTTCATTCCTTTTCCCTCTTTCCTTCTGACTTGTATAGCAGCGCTATTTCTCACATGCTTTACACAAAATCTGATTATTATCTTTTATCAACTTTAGAAGTTGCAAAATCACCAATGAACTGGATAGCGAATACAATGATCAAAATGATGATTGTCGCCATCAGCGTCACATCATCGCGGCCTCGTTGAAAACCTTCCAAGTAAGCAATATTACCAAGTCCGCCCGCACCGATTACACCCGCCATAGCAGTGGAACCTACCAAAGCAATCGTCGTTACTGTGATGCCTGAGATGATTGCCGGCAACGATTCAGGTATAAGCACTTTGAAGATGATTGTACTTGTCTTCGCACCCATCGCTTTCGCCGCTTCAATAACACCTTTATCGATTTCACGAAGGGCGATTTCGACCATGCGCGCATAGAATGGCGCCGTTCCGATGATTAAAGCCGGCAATGCCGCCTTCTCACCGATCATTGTTCCCATAATCAATTTCGTAAATGGAATCAATAAGACAATCAATATAATGAAAGGAATACTACGGAAAATATTCACGTATGCTCCTACAATCGTATAAACAAACTTATTCTGCCACAGATTCCCTTTTGATGTCAGGAATAAGACTAAGCCCAGCAACACACCGAAGATAAAAACAGCGATAACTGAAATGCCTGTCATATATAATGTTTCATAAGTAGCTTCCCACATAACATCCCAATCTACATTAGGAAAGTATTGCTCAAACATTCGCGATCACCTCCACACCGACACTGCGTTGATTCAAGAAGTCGATCGCCTGCTTAAGTTGCGATGCATTTCCATCTATATGAAGAAACAATGTGCCATATGAACCTTTTTGTGTTTGCTGTATCTTCCCTTGAATGATGCTGATTGTAAAATCGAACTGGCGGATTAAGTCGCTGACAACAGGCTTCTCGGCATCATCTCCGACGAATGTCAGCTTCACAACGTGCCCTGTCGGGTACTTCTGCAGTAAATGATCGATTGCTTCCGTTGTTTCCTCAGGATCCGTCAGCTGTTGCACAAAACGCTTTGTAATATCCTGCTGCGGGTTCTTGAAGACATCCAATACATCGCCTAATTCCACAACGCGTCCTTTCTCCATAACAGCTACGCGATGGCAGATCTTCTGGATGACATGCATTTCATGCGTAATCAATACAATCGTTAAATTAAACTTCTTATTAATATCCACCAATAACTCCAAAATGCTGTCTGTTGTCTGTGGATCAAGCGCTGAAGTTGCTTCATCGCAAAGCAGCACTTTCGGGTTATTTGCTAACGCACGCGCAATTCCGACCCTTTGCTTCTGTCCGCCGCTCAGTTGGGAAGGATACGCATTTTCTCTGCCCTCTAAGCCGACAAGCGCAATCAGTTCATCCACTCGCTTAAGGCGCTGTTGCTTCGGTACGCCTGCTATTTCAAGCGGAAAAGCGATATTCTCCCGCACCGTCCGTGACCATAATAGATTGAAATGTTGAAATATCATGCCGATCTCATGCCGGGCCGCTCTAAGCTTCGCACCTTTGATCGCCGATATTTCTCGGTCTCCTACTGTAACGGTTCCTTCTGTCGGCACCTCTAAGCCGTTCAGCATACGGATTAATGTACTTTTCCCCGCGCCGCTATAACCGATTACGCCAAATATTTCACCTGCTTCAATATCAATTGAAACAGAATCGACAGCTTTTAATTTATCTTTCAGCCCTTGCGAGAAGAGCTTTGTCACTTTATTGATTTTTATCATGACCAATCACCTCTTTGTCCTTAAAAATGGGGGACAAATATTTATTTCCAACGCATTCCAAACAAAAAACCTTTCTGCGTGGATGAGCAGAAAGGCATGATTGTTTATAGGACCTTTCTCTCATCTATCAAAGTAATTTATACTTTGTGTGAATTGGCACCATTTCAAATGTACATTTGACGGTTGCCGGGCTTCAAAGGGCACATCCCTCCACCTCTCTTGATAAGAGCTTTAGCGCAGTATTTAATTTCACGTTCAAATAAATATTTTAGTAAAGCGATTTTATCATTAATAAGATGGGACTGTCAATCGAATTCTGAAAATAAAAGGCGGTTTTCAATGAATGCGCCAACTTTCTCTTCTTATAGATACGCTGATTGATGCGATGTCGTACCTGTCGCTATTTCAATAGCATTCTCTAAATCCGTTATAATATCATCAATATGTTCGATTCCGACAGATAGGCGGACCAGGTCCTCGGATACGCCGGATAACGTTAATTCTTCCTCACTAAGCTGTTGATGCGTAGTGCTTGCAGGATGGATGATTAGGCTCTTGGCATCTCCCACATTCGCCACATGACTCCATAACTGGACGTTATTAATCAGTTTAGCACCGGCTTCACGGCCGCCCTCAATACCGAATACCACAACAGAGCCGGCACCTCTCGGCAAGTATTTCTTAGCAAGCTCATAATCTTGATGGTCTTGATCGCCCGGGTATAATACCCATTTCACAGCCGGGTGCGCTTTTAAATATTCGACCACCCGCCGGGTATTGGCGATATGCTCCTTCATACGTACGTGCAGCGTCTCTAAACCTAAAGTGAATTGATAAGCACTGAATGAGCTAAGTGCCGGTCCGAGGTCTCTCAGTAATTGAACACGCGCTTTAATAATATAGGCGGCAGCACCGGCCGCTTCTGTATACACCAAGTTATTATAGCTTGGGTCGGGTGTCGTCAAACCTGGAAACTTGGGTGAATTCCAATCGAACTTGCCGCCATCGACAATAATGCCCCCTAATGTCGTCCCATTCCCAAGCAGCCATTTCGTCGCGGAATGGACAACAATATCGGCTCCATACTCGATTGGCTTGCATAGATAAGGAGTGGCGAATGTATTGTCTATGATTAATGGAATGCCATTTTCATGGGCGATTGCAGCTACTTTTTCGATATCCAGGACATGCAGGCTAGGATTTCCGATTGTTTCAGCGAACACAGCTTTCGTCTTCTCATTGATGGCAGCTCTGAAGTTCTCCGGATCTTCCGGAGAAACAAGATGGACCTTGATGCCGTATTTCGGCAATGTATTAGCGAATAAGTTGAATGTCCCTCCGTATAATGTTGAAGCGGCTACGATTTCATCGCCGGCACCGGCAATATTCAGGATCGCCAATGTGATCGCCGCCATGCCGCTTGCAACGGACAAGGCGCCGACGCCGCCTTCCAGAAGAGCCACTCTTTCTTCGAATACAGATGCAGTAGGGTTATGAATGCGCGAATAAATATAACCATTCTCTTTCAGGCCGAACAGATTGGCCGCATGGTCTGTATTATTAAACACATATGCATTGCTTTGATAAATTGGTGTTGAACGCGCTCCTGTCGCCGGATCAATCTGAATACCGCCATGGATGCTCAGCGTTTCAAAACGATAGTTTGTTTCATTATTGCTCATCTTTTTCCCACTCCCATATAAAATAAATATTTTCACAATCAAAAAAGCTCCCTCGATAAGAAGGAGCTTATAACCGGCTATCACTTCTTATCTTTACAGAACAAGCTTGCTCTGCTGGATTTAGCACCGTGTAAACATTACCGGTTGCCGGACTTCATAGGGCCAATTCCCTCCGCCTCTCTTGATAAGGTTGCTTTAAAACATATAAAATTTATCGGCTTTATTGGAATATACCACCGATACCGAAGTGCGTCAACTAATTTATCGAACATTGCAAAAACTTTACACAGCTTGATTGGCACGGCTAAGCAAAAAGATGGCTTCAATCAGGAGAATCTGACGATAATTCCCCTGTACTTGTATCTTATTCAGCTTCTGCAATTGGCGGATGGATGCTTCACCGCGGATGATTTCCTGAATCGATTCTTTCGTTCCGAACAGGTGGATCCGATGCGTTCCTTTCTCTGTATAGTTTGTATGCGAGCCCGATGTCGATAAGAATAAATGCCACTTCTTCACTCCTGTCGAGAAGACAACCATCGTATGGGCTTTCTTTAATAAAACCTGTAGCTGTCTTCTATCCTCCAAATTCATTAACATCTCCTGCAAGACTCTCTCCAACCACACCACTCCCTTTGCGATTCTCTTACTGTAAGAGATACAACATTTACGGGAGTATACCTTTATTAATTGCTCGACAACTTTCTAAAGGAGATGTCGATTTCTCGCATAATCCTTCTGCTTATCCCTCATAGTTCCTTGAACTTCTCCAGTAAATAGGGCACTGACTTGAAAGCATATATCTTCTCGCGCAGATCGCCGGCTTGGAAGATCAATAAACAAGGCACACTTTCCACTTGATAGGCTTCTGCAAGTTCACGCACATAATTCACATCGCTCTTTCCAAGCTCCACAGACGGAACTATTTCTTGCACCACCGCCAACATCTTGGATGCCACTTGGCATGTACCGCATATAGGCGTATATAAATATAGGCACAGCGAATCTCCGGATGTAATTCGTTCTGTTATTTCTTCCCCGTTCCACTCTTTCATATTGTTCTTTCATCCTTTATTCAAAAATTGGGTATGCACCGCGAAATTAGCGCTGAGCAAAACAGTCGCAATATGGTAATTGGGGGCCGATGCGACCTCCCTATATGCTTTATCTATATAAAGATGCTTTGCCCCGGGCATTTCACGCTTGAATTGTTTGCGCAGTTTCTCGCCTGATTCATCTTGATCGACCATGATATAGACCTCTTTATCATATAATTCATCCACAAAGGCATCCATCTTTTGAAATGAAATCGTGCCGTTGGTGCATAGAATTTCCACTTCTTCCTTCAATACTTTTTGTACCTTTTTCTTATCAGAAGTTCCTTCAACGATTATCACTTTCTCCATTTCCAAGAATTCCACAATCATCACCCTTGTCCATAATCTATCTTAGAAATAAGATAACCTATTTCAGGATTAATATCTATCCACCTTTCTTACGAGCGGGGGAGGCTTATGCCTGTTAAACGGATAAAAAAAGAGGCCTGTCCATATTGCGGACGGCCTCTATGTCGTTTTAAATCAATCTTCTTTCGTCATTGCTTCATATTGCTCTGCATCCATCAGCTTCTCGGCTTCTGAAGCATCTGAAAGCTCCACTACAACCATCCAAGCTTTTTCATAGGCTGATTCATTAACGAATTCAGGGCTGTCACTTAGCTCTTCATTCACTTCCACGACTGTTCCGCTGATAGGTGCATAAAGCTCTGAAACCGTTTTAACAGACTCGACGCTACCGAACGGCTCATTCACCGTAAGTGTATCCCCCACTTCCGGAAGCTCCACGAATACGATATCGCCAAGCTCCGCTTGCGCGAAATCCGTGATGCCGATTCTCGCTTTATCTCCTTCCACTTTCACCCATTCATGCTCTTCTGAATAACGATAATCTTTTGGGATTGCCATCATAATTCCTCCTATAGTTGATCGTATGTTATTTATAAAGTGAATCTTTGATAGGTGGGAGTTTTCCTTCATCTCCCACCTATCATTAGATGAACCAACCTTAGTTGTTACAGGTACTTGATCTCCCACTTACACATCTGCGCTCTCACTGTTGCGTGGAAGTGGGAGTCTTAGTACCTGTTAAACGGGATAAAACGAAACTTTCATCATGAAGCGCTATACGGCGCCAATGAAATATTCCGCCCCTTATATCGATTATATGGCTATAGCCACATTTGCTCGAACTGCTCTTCTTTAAATCCGACCGTCACCTTCGTTCCATCCGTTACGATGGGGCGCTTTATAAGCATTCCATCAGATGCCAGCAATTCAAACATCTCATCTTCAGAAGCTGTTTTCAACCGGTCCTTCAGACCTAACTCGCGATATTTCCGGCCGCTTGTATTAAAGAATTTTTTCAATTCCAATCCACTTTTCGCATGTAAGTCTTGCAATTCCGCCACCGACGGCGGGTTCTCTACTATATGTATCTCTTGAAATGCCAGGCCATTTGTTTCTAACCACTTCTTCGCATTTCTGCATGTGCCGCACTTAGGGTAAGAATAAAATGCCAATCCCATATTCATCACCTTTCTTTAGGATACCTTGTCGCCATAGAAAGCACAAAGTTTCTATTTGCCCTTCTTACACATAGAATAGCAGGCTTTTCGCAGAATATCAAAATTCATCTTTACTATTTTTATATTCTTTCACACAAATACCCCTCCATCTCCAAAATTAGAGTAGATGAAGGGGTAGCCGGCCGGTCTTCTACTTACAAATCAAACGAAATATTTTTCAGCTTCTACAAGCGCAGCTGCCGCTTCACGCTTTTTGCCGATTACATTGACCGGTGTATAGCGGGTAAACTTGCGCAATGCTGACATCATCATGCGCAGGTTGTCGCCTTCTTCTGCCGCAAGCAATGTTTCTTTCGCATGTTGCTCAATTTCATTGAATGATTCTTGGCAAAAAATTTGTGTATAAAGCAGTTTCTGTTTGTTTTGATCAAGGCCCGTTTTACCGATTGCTTTCTCTGTGCGGACCACCACAGATTCCATAGCATATGCCAATGATACGATATCCGCTATATTAGATAAGATTTCTTGCTCTTTCTCTAATGCAGCTCCGAATTTTTGCGCCGCAAGACCTGCAATCAATAAGCCCATTTTCTTCGCGTTCTTCACAAGATACTTCTCTTGCGCTAAAGGCTCGTCGCCAGGCTCTTCAGGCATCATCGACATCAATTCGCCTTGAAGTTCCATCGCTTTTTGGAATAGCGGCAGTTCGCCTTTCATCGCTTTACGCACCAATGTACCCGGCACTAATAAACGATTGATTTCATTCGTACCTTCGAAGATACGGTTAATACGAGAATCGCGGTATGCTCTTTCAATTTCATACTCGGCCATGAAGCCATTTCCGCCATGAAGTTGAACGCCTTCGTCCACCACATAATCCAATACTTCCGAAGCGAAGAATTTATTCAATGAACATTCAATCGCGTATTCCGCAATCGATGCTGCGACTGCTTTTGGATTTTTCGCTTCTTCTGTTGATAATTGGCCCATGTTATCTTCATATAGGCCTATTGTGCGGTAGACAGAGCTTTCAGCCGCATAGATTTTTGAAGCCATTGTCGCGAATTTTTCTCTTGTTAGATTGAATGAAGAAATCGGCGTTTTGAATTGCTGGCGCTGATTCGTATATTGTACAGCTAATTCAAATGCGCGCTTAGAGCCGCCGACTGTACCCACACCTAATTTATAGCGGCCAATATTCAAGATATTGAATGCGATCACATGCCCTCTCCCTTCTTCACCTAACAGGTTTTCTTTCGGAACAAGCGCATCTTCTAAGATAACCGTACGAGTTGACGAACTCTTAATGCCCATTTTCTTTTCTTCCGGTCCTGTAGATACGCCCGGGAAATCTCTTTCAACGATGAAAGCGGAGAATTTCTCGCCGTCAATCTTCGCATAGACCACAAATACATCAGCGAATCCAGCGTTCGTGATCCATTGCTTCTCGCCATTCAACACATAATGAGTGCCCTCGCTGTTTAACTTCGCCACTGTCTTAGCGCTTAGTGCATCAGATCCCGAGCTCGGCTCCGTTAAGCAATAAGCCGCAAGCTTTTCGCCTGTAGCCAATGAAGGAAGATACTTCTGCTTTTGCTCTTCATTTCCGAATAGGACGATTGGCAAAGATCCGATTCCAACATGGGCCCCGTGAGATAAGGAGAAGCCGCCTGCACGTGCCATTTTCTCTGTAATTAAAGCGGAACTTACTTTATCAAGCCCCAAGCCGCCGTATTCCTCCGGCACATCGGCGCCAAGAAGACCCAGTTCCCCAGCTTCTTTCAATAAGCGGACTGTAATATCGAATTGATGCTCTTCCAATTTATCAATTTCAGGAGTCACTTCATTTACAACGAAGTCTTCTGTAGTTTTAGCGATCATTTTTTGCTCATCGCTAAAATCTTCAGGCGTTAAAAGCTGCTCCGCCTCTAAATCTTCAATTATGAAACTTCCACCTTTAATAAATGATTTTGTTGATTCAGACATGCTAAAAACCTCCCCTTAATTATGAAAATCCAAAATATTATGCCAGTAATTCAAATACGCCGGCAGCGCCCATGCCGCCTCCGATACACATTGTCACTACACCGAATTGCTGGTTTCTGCGCTTCATTTCATGAAGAAGCGTCAGTGTCAACTTCGCACCTGAACATCCAAGCGGATGCCCGAGCGCAATCGCTCCCCCATTCACATTGACTTTCTCTTCATCTATGCCTAATTCGCGGATTACTTGAATCGATTGAGAAGCAAACGCTTCATTCAATTCAAACAAACCGATATCGGATAGCTCCAGACCCGCGATTTTTAATGCTTTAGGGATAGCTGCCACTGGTCCGATCCCCATGATTTCCGGTGGAACACCCGCTACTGCAAAAGAACGGAATCTCCCCATCGGCTGTAACCCCAGCGAACTTGCTTTTTCGCTGTCCATAACCATCACAGCAGCTGCTCCGTCACTTGTTTGGGAAGAGTTGCCCGCTGTTACGGAACCGGTAACGGAGAATGCCGGTCTTAGTTTAGCTAAGCCTGCCACACTTGAATCCGGCCGTACCCCTTCATCCACTGAGAATAACTTTTTACTTTCCTGCAATTTATTATCTTTGCCTACAAAACGATTGATCACTTCAACCGGAACAATCTCATCGGTGAATTTGCCGGCCGCAATGGCCGCTGCCGCTTTCTGGTGGCTTCTGACAGCGAAAGCATCTTGATCTTCCCTTGAAATGCCATATTTCTTGGCTACTTCTTCCGCCGTATGGCCCATGCCCATATAATATTCCGGTGCGCTTTCCGCTAATTTTACATTTGGACGGACAACATGCCCCATCATTGGTACTAGACTCATAGATTCCGCCCCGCCGGCGATTACTGTATCACTGGCACCGAGCATAATTCTTTCAGCGCCATATGCGATTGTTTGCAATCCACTGGAACAATAGCGGTTCACCGTGATTGCCGGAACCGTATGCGGCAGTCCGGCCAATGCCCCGATATTCCTAGCCATATTCAAGCCTTGTTCTGCTTCCGGCATCGCACATCCAATGATTAAATCATCGATGTTCCCTTCATAATTGCCTGCGCGCTTCAACGTTTCCTTCACTACTAAAGCACCTAAATCATCAGGCCGTACATGTGCAAGTGTTCCTTTTTTCGCTTTTCCTACTGGCGTTCTCGCACCAGCTACAATCACCGCTTCTCTCACGCTAGATCCCCCTGTTCTTTTATGAATTGATCCATTAATTACGTAACGGTTTCCCTTTAACAAGCATGTGCTGCATTCTGGCCTGGGACTTAGGCTGTTGCACTAGACTAATAAATGCTTCAAGCTCTAAATCAAGCAAATATTGCTCATCCACTTCCGTTCCATACGGCACTCTGCCTCCAGCGATTACATATGCAAGCTTCTCGGCAATCTTCATATCATGCTCCGAAATATAGCCTGATAATTTCATTGTTTGGGCGCCAAGCAATAATGTCGCATAGCCTGTTTCTCCGACAACAGGGATTTTCTTGCGCACAGGCGGCTTGTAGCCTTGTTTATCAAGTGCGATTACCGCTTGTTTCGCATCATACAGTAAATGGTCGCCATTGACACTGACAGCATCCTGAATACTTAATATATTATTCTCTCTGGCTTCTTGGCCTGACGACGATACTTTCGCCATTGCAATGCTTTCAAACACTTTATTAGCCACTAATTGCAAGTCGATTTCCACTCCATTAGGCAGGCTCTCCAAATGCTTGATATACAGCTCTTTATTGCCGCCTCCGCCTGGAATGAGGCCGACACCCGCTTCAACTAGGCCCATATATGCTTCCGGGGAAGCCTGAATACGGGCAGCCGGCAGGCAAACTTCTGTTCCTCCGCCGAGCGTCATGCCGAATGGCGCCGCCACAACAGGTTTTGCGCTATATTTGATACGCATCATCGCTTGCTGGAATTGACGAACAACCATCTCCACTTCAAAAATGTTATCATCTTGGACTTCCATCAGAATCATCGCTAGATTAGCGCCGACACAGAAATTCTTGCCTTGGTTTCCAATTACTAATCCTTTATAATTCTTCTCCACCTCATCAATCGCAAAATTGATCATGTGGATGATGTCAAAACCGATTGCGTTGTTCGGGGAATGGAATTCCAATAGTGCAACGCCATCGCCCATATCAATCAGGCTTGCTCCTGCATTTTTCTTGATAACGCCTTTTTTCTTCTTCAACCGCTTAATATTGATTACTTTAGGGTTCTCTTCTATTTGCTTATATTCACCTTTATGGTAGAAGAATACATTTCCATCTTCCTCTTTGTAGAAAGATTCCACGCCGCTCGCAAGCATTCCATCGATCCATTCCGGCACTTCGCGGCCTTCTTGTTTCATTCGTTCTACCGATTTGGCAACACCGAGCGCATCCCATAATTCAAATGGGCCTTGCTGCCAGCCGAAGCCCCATTTCATCGCTTGGTCGATTGCCACAATATCATCGGCGATTGTGCCAAGAAGCTCAGCGGAATAGATAAGGGAAGGCACAGTGATATTCCATAATAAAGTTCCGGCACGATCGTCACTATACAGTAATGTCTTCAACTTATTCGCTAATCCTTTTTCTTGCTTGCTCAGTTCAACAGAAGGCGCTTTTAGTTTTTTCCGTGCCTCATATTCCAAGCTTTCAGGATTTAATTCCAGGATTTCTTTGCCCTTTTTCACGAAAAATCCTTGTCCGGATTTCGCCCCGAACCAGCCATTCTCTAACATTTTTGACATGAATGCCGGCAATTCGAATACTTTTTGCTCTTCGCCATCCACCTGGTCATAAACGTTCTTCGCAACATGGGCGAACGTATCCAAACCAACTACATCTAATGTTCTGAATGTGGCACTTGACGGTCTCCCAATGAGAGGCCCTGTCACAGAGTCCACTTCCCCGACACTGTAGCCGCCTTTTAACATTTCTTGCACTGTTACAAGTAATCCGTACGTTCCGATACGGTTTGCAATAAAATTCGGTGTATCCTTCGCTTCCACGACGCCCTTGCCAAGCACATCTTCGCCGAATGTTTTCATAAATGATAAAACGTCCGGGTCTGTATACTGAGTCGGAATGACTTCCAACAATTTCAAATAACGGGGAGGATTGAAAAAGTGTGTTCCTAAGAAATGCTTTTTGAAATCATCGGAGCGCCCTTCCACCATCGCTTCAACAGATATACCTGATGTATTGGAGCTGACGATGCTTCCAACTCGTCTATATTGATCCACTTGCGCGAATACTTGTTTCTTAATATCTAAATTCTCGACAACCACTTCGATAATCCAATCAACGTCCGCCAAACGGTTCATATCGTCTTCGAAGTTGCCGGCTTCCAGAAGAGCCATGTTCTTCTTAACGGCAAGCGGTGCTGGCTTTTGTTTCAATAATTTTTGTAGATTTGCCGTACTGATGCGATTTCTTACCTGCGCATCATCCAGTGTAAGGCCTTGTTGTTTCTCTCCTTCAGTCAACTCACGTGGAACAATGTCCAGCAGCAATGTAGGAATGCCTACATTGGCAAGATGTGCAGCAATGCCAGCTCCCATTACTCCCGATCCCAATACCGCTGCTTTCTTAATGTTTCGTACCAACTTAATGTCCCCCTTTGTACGATTTTGAATGAACAATCATTCATTTTTCTGTCAAAAAAAATATCAACAACAATCTTTATATATAATAATAAGAGATTTTAGAAAATTCCGCAATATAAAACGATTACATTTTTTGTTTATTTTTACAGAAATTATTCCTGCCCTTGATATAGAACGGTTTTCCCCGCTCTACATTGTATGCGCGCATAAGCTAATATGTATAATCCATAACTGGATTATTTTATTCTTCAATTAAGAAAAAGCCATGCCCATGACATAGCTTTTCCTTTATTTTTCCGAAGAGAACATATACTTCTTGTAATGGTAGCCGATACTGAAGACGACGCCCATGGCGAGCATATTGCCCCACAGCGAACTTCCTCCATAGCTAATGAACGGCAAGGGAATACCTGTGATAGGCAGAATCCCGATTGTCATACCGATATTTTGGAAGACGTGGAATGTGATCATACTAATTACCCCTACACAAATGTAGGTATAGAATGAATTCTTTGTTCCCATCGCGATCCGCATGATGTGGTAGATCAATAAGAAGAACAGACTCACGACAATGCTTGTCCCGACAAAACCGAACTCCTCGCCGATTACGCTAAAGATAAAGTCGGTTTGACTTTCCGGCAAATAAACCTCTCGATTGCCGATTCCCTTTCCTGTTGTTTCGCCGGATCCTATGGCCAATAGCGAACGTATCAGATGGAATCCCGATGAGCTTTCATAATTATAGGGATCCAGCCAAGAATAGATGCGACCGAATTGGTACTGCTTGACACCCAAATATTTCTCCAGCACTTCGGGCGCCTTCAGGACGAAGAACATAATAGTGGCTGCGATAGTGGCCCCGCCTGCGAAAATCGGCAACAATATCTTCCATGTAATGCCTGATACGAAAACAACACCGGCCAGAATGGCAAGCATAACAAGGGCTGTCCCAAGGTCAGGCTGCTTCATGACGAATGCCAATGGCAAAGCCGTAACCATTCCCAGCTTAATCAATAGCCAGAAATCACTCTTTACAGTCTTGAGCGGATTCTTCTCATGATGCGTCGCTACGACATTCGCCAATGCGACAATGAGGAATACCTTCATGAACTCCGACGGCTGCAAGGAACCGATCCCCGGCAGCTTGTACCAGCTTTTCGCACCGTTTATGACAGGGGCTATACTAGAAGGAGCCACAATCAAAAAAGCAAGCAGCGCATTTCCAAAGCCGTAAGCATACCATGAAATTTTTCTGAGCTGGTCGGAATCCAATCGGATGACAGCCAGTATAATAATAACGCCTGTTCCGTACCAAACGATTTGTTTAAATAAGAAGTTCTCTCCATACTGCCCAGTCATTTGAGCACTGTAAATCGCCAAACAACTGCTTAAGAATAGAAGAAACAATAATAAGACTAATGTATAGTCTATCCTGGATGTTCTAAGTTTTACTGGTTGCACAGCGTATTCTCCTTATTATAGGGAATGTTAATCTTTCATAACTATAATACCTTACAATTATACTTTATGACACAAAAATCACAACCGAGAAAGCTCGCTTGGATACATTTTCATCGGCCAATAATTCCCGCACTTTCATTTTTTTATATGCCTATAGCCTCCGAAACCATCTTTACTAACATTTGTTTTCACCATGAAAATATGCGGGCTTTCAAAGATTGCGAATCTAATAATAGAAAACGATTACGAAAACGGCCCAATGGATCGCTTCGTAATCGCTTCATTTTTATTCTTTAAAATAATTCATGATTCCTTGCGTTATGCCCTTAGCTACCTGCTCCCTATAAGAGACAGTACCGACAACCTGTTCTTCTGCCGGATTCGATAAGAAGCCTAATTCTATCAAAACGGCCGGATTGCTGTTTTGCCTGCTGACAAGGAAATCCCCGAAATGCACACCCGCATCATTCAAAGCCGTACTGTCCGCCAGCCCTTGCTGGATATACTGAGCCAGTGCACGGTCTTTCGATTCGGAATAATAAAAGGACATGATCCCTCGGCTCGTCTCTAAAGCGGAATTATAATGCAAGCTGACGAAAGCATCGGCATTTGCGATATGGCTTATACGAACCCGCTCCTCTAAAGGAAGATAGATATCTGTAGCCCTTGTGAATACGACATGGGCTCCCGCTGCCTGCAGCCTAGCTGCTACCGCTAAAGCCGTTGATAGCGTTAAATCTTTCTCATTATAGAAAGCCCCGATTTTCCCAGGGTCTTTCCCTCCATGGCCCGCATCCAATACGATTGTTTTCCCTTGAATGCCGGCTTCGGAGGCTTTCTGGCCGGCGGTATTTCCCGCTGATGTCAACCAACCAGCTACCCAGGCTGCTGAACCGTCGGGCAGCTGTACTTGCATCCAATCGCCGCTCCGCATAATGACTGGATAAGACATACCTGCTTGTCCCTTTGCGACGACGGCATATCGGGTACTAGGTCCCGTTCTTAAGTTCGCATTTGAGCCCAGCGTCACTTGTTCCCCCGTCGGCTTTTGGGTCTGCCCGGCAACACTGACTTGGTTAAGGGCCAAATACTGGCTGGCGATCCATCCTTGGCCGTTTGCTAATTGTACTTTCGACCAATTGCCGTCTTCTTCTATGACAGCAACCTGGTCATTCTTATGTAAAACATCGATAATTGTACTTGCCGTAGAAGCTTTCGAACGTACATTGACTGTTGTCGGCTGCACATATTTTGTTGTTGGAGCAACTGCTTCCCGGCTATGGCTATTATCCAATGAATCTTGCACATCGGATTCTTGGGTAGTTACATAGTCTTTCGAAACCCAACCGCTCAGATTGCCATATTGGACGTGATACCAACCTTCATTTTCCGATACGATTGTTACCTTGGATCCTCGTTGAATCTTTCCAACTCTCGCGCTCGTTTCATCCGCCTGACTACGTAAATTCAACGTCGAAGCAGTCGTATAGCCTTTCAAGTGCAATGGCTTTAAATACTCGGAAGAAACCCATCCGACAATTGTTCCATACGCCACTTTACTCCAACCATTGTATATACCCAACTTCTTTACTTGCTGATTGCTATGTAATGTTCCTATGATGGAGGCATTCTTACTTGGATTGGAACGTATATAAAGCGTATCTGCGTTTACTGTAGCGAATTGATGGGCAGCCGCCTTAGACGATTCTGGATGCCAGGAAAAAAGAGAAAAAAGAATAACTCCGACGATCATCAATACTTGCGCTTTCCTTCTCATTTGTTCACCTCTTATTTTTTATTGCCGAACTATAATCTCAATAAATACGAAAAAACTCAACTACTAAATTTAACATTTACCTCTTTTCGGTTTATATCGCTTTTACTAGAAAAAAGAACGGACTTCACTAAATCGCTATACTGCCTTGATGAAATCTACCAATTTCCTTTATTCCCACTTTTATACCTTAGTAAACTCGTTAAATAAAATTCCCATTCGAAAAAGCATCTCAAGCTCTTCCGATACAGCTTCTTTCCGCTAAGGACGCCCATCCGGCACAATTGCGAAAACAGGCAGACGGATTTGAAGTATTTGTCCTCGCTAAAGACTTGGAGAAGCTGTTGGAGAATATAAACAAAGAAGAAAACAACCACCATATGGCGATTGTTTTCTCATTAAGATACTATCTTCAATCCTACCGCTGCCCCCAATATCATAAAAATAAATAATAAACGCTGCCAATTCTTAGGCTCATTATAAAAGATCATCCCGAGAATAGCGCCGCCGGATGCGCCTATGCCTGTCCATATCGCATAAGCCGTCCCCATCGGGAGGTCCGCCATCGCCATCGCCAGGAACAGAAAACTTCCCGCAAAAGCCAAGAGCATAAACAGCAGCGAAGACTTTGTTTTCTGATCGTGAAAGCGATTGATCATGACTACACCCATCATTTCAAATAAGCCGGCTAGCACTAAATATAACCAAGCCATTATGCCCCCTCCCCTTTCTCTTCAACTGTAACAAGCTTCAATCCTATAACTCCCGCCAATAGCACAACGATTAACACGAGTTTCAACGCATTGATTGGCTCTCCGAAAAAAATCACTTCCGAAAGTACCGTGCCCGCTGTCCCAAGTCCGACGAAAACAGCATAAACCGTGCCGACCGGCAGCCCCTTTCCGGCCATGATCATCAAATAAAAACTGACCGCTATACAAAGTAAAGTCCCCGACCATTCCCAAAAACTATCGGCATGCTTTAATCCAATCACCCAGAAAACTTCAAAAAAGGCCGCGATAAATACTTTCATCCATTCCTTATTCATATAATTTCCTCCTTTCCACGCAAAAAAGCCTAAGAGAATAGCATATAACTAATCTCCCAGGCTTTTATCCTTCCGTGGCATTGCAGATGCAATGAGTTTTCTCTCGGACCAGGCTAGTTTGACAAACTACGGAACCCTAGAAAACCTTTTTATATAGTTTGCTTGTAATGTATCACATCTATCCATTATTATCTATTATTTAGCTTTATACACATAGAAATACATCGTCAAAGGCCACCACAAGACAACGAATGTAGGATACACGAACCAGATAACGTTTGGTGAATAGTACATATTGATGAACAAGAAAAATAAGATAATCAGTGTACTTCCACAGACAGAATAACCGAAATGGATTTTTTTCATATAATTACGCTTTTCCATTTTCATTTGATGCGCAAGTAATTTGACATATTCCTTTTCAAATGCCTGTTTCCTCGCCTTCGTTTCCTCATCATCCGGAAAATCCCTAAACAATTGTTCTACTTGTTGTTTCACTTCCCGCATATATTGCACCTCTAACTTCCGATTCTTCCACAGTTATTTCTTCTATTATCCTATTATAGCAACTTCTCCTTATAACTTATATGCAGTAAAGGTATTTTCAATTGAGTTAATTGTGAGGCGAAAGAAATCATGTCATAATGAATGTAATAATGAATGAAAGGATTCATGCGGATGGCGCGAAAAAAAAGAATTGAACACCATGAGTTAATGGCTGAAACAGAGAAACTGCTATTAGAGAAGGGCTATGATGCTTTTCATTTCCGTTTGCTTTCAGAGCGATTAGGCGTGGGGCGCAGTACCATATACGAATATTATGCGAATAAAGATGAATTGATTATTGCCTATATACATACATTCGCTTATGAGCGGGTTGAAGATTGCAAGCGGGTCATGAAGATAGATGATATTGAAGAGAAATTGAAGGCATACCTGCGGATTTTCTTGAAATATTCCCATGTTCAACAAGTGGTTCTTATACTTACACAGATAGAAGAGCAAAAGAACGGGGCAGCCCTTACCAAGCCTGTCAAGGACCTTTCCAAAAAGCTGTATACAATCAGCCTTGAACTCATCCGTGAAGCAAAAGCAAAAGGGTATATACGCAAGGATATGAACGATATATTTATATCCTATGTTCTATTCAACTTAATCCAAATCCCGAATTTCAGGCAACAAACGGAAGAAGAACGTTTGAATGAAATGATGGACTTCCTTTTAAACGGCGTCGGTACAGAATAATTGACGCTTTTTCTTTTGATGTGCAATACTTTTAGTAACTATTATAAGAAGAAGTATGTACAAATGGAGACTGCATCTTTTTTTTATGATAACCGACACAAGTGTCGAAAAAAACAAGGGGGCTTCATTCATGTTTAAAAGTGTAGCAAAGTTATCGCGTACAAAACGGGGCGTAGGGATCACACTTTCGATTTGGCTGCTTCTAGCAATCCTGTTGACCGTATTCGCACCAGGAGCAAGAGATGAAATATCTCTCAAGGAAGGCAGCGGATTACCTGAAGATTCTCAATACGAACAAGCACAAAAACAAATGGACCAGTATTTCAAAAACGACGAAAGTACACCAGCCATTCTTCTATTCACTTCTGATAAGAAGCTGACGGCACAGGAACTGCAAAGCATAGCCAATGCAAGTAAAGCGATTGAAGATGCTGATATTGAATCTGTTAAGGAGATTCTGCCATTGTATCAACTTCCTCCGCAAGCATTGAATGCGATGGTTTCCGAAGACGGCACGACCATTTCGTTGCCCGTCACCCTACAGTCTGGTTTAGAATCGAAGGAAATGGCAGAAGCGATTGAACACATTGAGAAAGAAGCCAAAGAAATCGTTCCTGATTCAGTGAGTTACTATATGACAGGGCCTGCGGCCATAGCTTCGGATGCGACAAAATTGTTTGAAAACGCCGACTTTGTACTGATTCTTTCAACAGTCGCTTTGATTCTCGTGCTGCTTGTAATCATATACCGTTCACCATTATTGGCGATTATCCCATTATTGGCATGCGGCATCGTTTATCAGGTCGTCGATAAAGTTCTCGGCCTGGCTGGAAGTGCCGGGGTTTTTCTCGATTCCCAGACACTTTCCATTATGTCCATTCTTCTATTCGCAGCCATTACGGATTATTCATTATTCGTATTCGCGCGATTCCGTGAAGAACTTAAACAAGGTCATGATAAGTATGCAAGTATGAGAAACGCCATGATCCATGTCGCTGAGCCGATTTTCTTCAGCGGGGCTACCGTTATCATTTCTGTTCTCATCCTGTTCTTTGCATCGGATGCGGCATACCGCAACTTCGCACCAGTGTTCTCGATTGCCATGTTCATTATCATGATCGGCGGTCTGACACTTGTTCCTGTTCTATTTACATTATTCGGCAAAGTGGCGTTCTGGCCATTTATCCCGAAACCTGAAAAAGCGAAAAAACAAAAAACTACCGTTTGGGGCAAGTTAGGTTCCTTTGTCATTAAACGTCCGGGAATCGTAGCGGCAGCCATTACTATCATCATGTTGGTATTCGCCGCCAATATCGCCAATATTCAATATTCATTCAACCTATTGAAGTCCTTCCCGGACGATTTGGAATCGCGCCAAGGCTTTGAAATTCTTGAAGAGAAATTCTCACCAGGCGATTTAGCGCCGACAACGGTTCTTGTGACCTCTGAAACCGGCATTGAAGCGGGACAATTGTCCGCCTTAGTAGCAGAACTCGAGAAACAAGAAGGAGTAGAACAAGTAACCCCTTCTTCGGATGCAATCCAAAGAGATCTTTCAAGTGTCTTATCCGAGAATGGAGAGGCCGCCAAGCTGCGGATGACTTTGATTGACAATCCATACTCCTTAGAAGCAATGGATGCGATGAGCAGCCTCCAAGACAATACGAAACAAATTTTGAAAGATAGCGATACAGATTTTTCACTATATTATTCAGGCGAAACAGCGCTGCAAACCGATATCGACCGGGCGAATGATCGCGATACGGCTGTCGTCGTAACACTTGTAAGCATCTTCATCACTGTAATGCTCGGACTTCTGACCCGTTCAGTTATCGCTCCAATATACATGATGGGCACCATTCTGTTATCGTTCTTCTCGGCACTCGGTCTTGGGACATTCCTACTTGAGAATATCTTCGGCGTGGATGCGATCAGTTCGAGAATACCACTATATACATTTGTATTCTTAGTGGCACTGGGCGTCGATTACAACATCATGTTAGTATCACGCATCCAAGAAGAAGTCGGACATTTCTCCATTAAAGAAGCTGTCCAACGGGGTGTTGAATTTACAGGAGGCGTTATTTCATCGGCCGGCCTGATTCTGGCAGCAACCTTCGCTGTTCTGACAACTCAGCCGATCATGGAATTATTCACATTCGGCTTCATCGTCGCATTGGGCATCTTAATCGATACCTTCATTGTCCGCTCGATGCTCGTTCCGGCAATTATCGTTCTACTTGGCAGATGGAGCTTCTGGCCTTTCAAGAAAAAAGCCGGAGCACACCGCTCAACGTCTCATAATGCATAAGAAGAAAACTTCCTCAATCAGTTTTTGAGGAAGTTTTTTTCATTTTTTATCCTATTGCCATGCACTTTTACATATAATTTTAAATCGACGGCAAACACTTATTTATAATAATTATAAATAAGTGTTGATTTTTACATATATTTTATTTATTATTACTTTATAATAATTATAAACAAGGGGGATTTATTTATATGAGTAATAATCGTCTAACTACGAGCTGGGGAGCGCCTGTTGGAGATAACCAAAATTCCATGACAGCAGGATCGAGAGGACCTACACTTATTCAAGACGTCCATTTGCTTGAGAAACTCGCCCATTTCAACCGGGAGCGCGTTCCCGAGCGCGTTGTCCATGCTAAAGGAGCTGGGGCGCATGGCTACTTTGAAGTGACAAATGATGTAACGAAATATACAAAAGCGGCATTCCTATCCGAAGTCGGCAAACGAACTCCATTATTCATTCGTTTCTCGACAGTAGCCGGAGAAAACGGCTCTTCCGATACAGTTCGCGACCCGCGGGGCTTTGCTGTGAAATTCTATACGGAGGAAGGCAATTACGATTTAGTCGGAAATAATACGCCCGTCTTCTTCATTCGCGACGCCATCAAGTTTCCTGATTTTATTCATACTCAAAAAAGAGATCCGAAAACACATTTGAAAAACCCGACAGCGGTATGGGATTTCTGGTCACTGTCCCCGGAATCGCTCCATCAAGTAACGATTCTAATGTCCGACCGCGGTATCCCGGCGACATTCCGACACATGCACGGTTTTGGCAGCCATACGTATCAATGGGTAAATGCTGAAGGCGAGGGTGTATGGATTAAATATCACTTCAAAACGGAACAAGGCATCAGAAATCTTGATGTGAAGCTGGCTGAACAACTTGCCGGCTCGAATCCGGATTACCATACAGAAGATTTGTTCAACGCAATCGAAAAAGGGGATTCCCCATCTTGGAAATTATGTGTTCAAATCATGCCATTTGAAGATGCGGATCAATACCGTTTTGATCCTTTCGATGTAACGAAAGTCTGGTCACAAAAAGATTATCCGTTAATTGAAGTCGGCCGCATGGTTCTCGACCGCAATCCAGAGAACTACTTTGCCGAAGTAGAACAAGCAACGTTCTCTCCTGGCACACTCGTGCCCGGTATCGATATATCGCCTGATAAAATGCTTCAAGGCCGGCTGTTCGCTTATGCGGATGCACATCGCTACCGCGTGGGAGCCAACCATAACGCCTTGCCGATCAACCGTCCGAAATGCCCATTCAGCAATTATCAGCGCGATGGTGCGATGCGCCCTGATAATAACGGAGGCGGTTCTGTTTATTACGAGCCGAACAGCTTCAGCGGTCCCGAAGAAACGCCTGAATACAAACGCCCGACGCTGCAAGTCACAGGAGTGGCGGACAGTGTTTCTTATGATCATCATGACCATTACACACAAGCCGGCGACCTATACCGCCTGATGACTGAAGAGGAACGCACTCGCCTGGTCGATAATATTGTCGGCTCGATGAAACCTGTGCAGCTCGAAGAAATCAAACTTCGCCAAATCATCCATTTCTATAAAGCAGACCCTGAATACGGTACAAGAATCGCCCAAGGCCTCGGATTAGAAGTGCCGAAAGAAGTTATTCAAAAAGCATAATATTTTCTCATTTGCATTCTCATATTCTCAATTTAAGCATTCGCTTTTGCGAATGCTTTTTCTCATTTATATATTTGAATACTATCCAAAAGATAATAACGCAAAAAAACTTTACAAATACATATAAAGCTTTGCTCCCTATTCAATGAAGGCCAAACGGATTTATGGGCAAGTATTCCGCCGGGTATGATTTATTGCGCCCTTGGGAAAATGAATAAAGAAAGGGCTTGCACCTGTTTCATCTATTGGGACAACAACAGGCAACTGCCTCACAGCGATTTATAACATTACCGAATAAGCA